>CAMDJP010000017.1:0-50342 GCA_945900775.1 Akkermansia muciniphila
TAACCCGCCTTCCGGAGTCGCTCCGCGATGGTGACTTCGCTCAGCGGCAGATAAGTCAGATTCTCCGCCTCAGGCAGGTCTCGTCCTTTCGCCACGAATCCCGGCCGATGCCCCGGGGCGTGATTGGTGATGCCCAGTCGCGCGGGAGATTTGCCAGTCATCATAGCGGCGCGCGTGGGTGTGCAAACCGGAGTGGCAGCGTAAGCGTCGGTAAATCTCATGCCCTGTTTCGCCAGGCGATCGAGGTGCGGCGTGTCGAGCAGCGGGTTGCCCTGACAATGCAAGTCCATCCAGCCCAGGTCATCCGCCATGATAACCACGATGTTGGGAGGCTTGGGCGGGGCGATGGCTGGCGCGGAAAGGCACGATGCAATCCCGAACAGCGAGAGGAACAAGAGCAGAAGCGAACTGATAGGAATTTGCTTTCTGGACGCGCTGCGGTTTAGGAAGAATTGCTTTTGTGCCGGATCCACTGGCTCTGATTTTGCGCCTGCACGGACCGTTGGCAAGCATCGTTATCGTGGCTTTTGTCTGGTGCCCGCGGGCATCTGTCTGACGGCATGCTTCACCGGCGAGTTGTTTCTACCCATATCCTGAACTAAGCGCCCCAATCTTCATCAAATCCTGATTGGCAATATCAATACGACCATATCAGAAGCAGTAGCCGATTTGTCCCGGCAGGTCTTTTTTGGAATACTTTCGATTTGGTTACTAGGCGCCAACTTTGCTGTTCGGCCCCACGCTGCTGAGGATAGCCGGGAAAGCCAATGCAGCGCCTGTGGCCCCAATGAAAGCACGACGAGAAGACGGTTTGGTGTTCATGGCTCGGAGAGTAACAAGTGCTGAAGCCTAAAGCCAGAGGAGAGGGACTGTGTTTATTTGTGAGGCCAAACGCGAGCCCTGTCTCAACGAGCAATTCTCACTGCCCCGATGGGGGAGCGTGAGAAAAATAGAGTCACTTCCCAGCCAGTTTGGAGACCTCGTGGGCCGTGAGCGCACGATCGAAGACAGCGATTTCTTCGAGACTGTGAAGCTGTTCCGCAAACATGCTGTCGAGCTCGACTCTATGACCGCAACCGGGCAGGCATTTCGCTCCAACGCGGCGGGCCGGGTGATCACAACACAATGCTCATGATTATTCCGGTGTTTCATCATTTGTGGTTCCTCTGGATTCTCTGCTGGCTCATGGCAGGTTTCGCACTGGCCGTCTGGACCGCGGACAAATTCAAGTGGGCATGCCAGTCTCGTGGTTAACGCGATCACTCGTGTGTTATCTCTGACTAATCCCGCTCACCATAATCCCGCAATGGTTCATGGGCCACCTCATGAACGCCTTCGGGCCCGACACTTCGATTGGCCTCTTGTCAATGCCGCAAGTACTTCTCTACTGCGCGATTTTCTTCGGCTTTGACTCACTCTGTTACGACAGTAACGGATGACATCGGTCGCGTCCGCAACCACTGGTCGATTACACTGACGCTCCTGTTGCTGGTCGTGTTTCCGCTGGGGCTGGAAATGTCCACCGGCAGCCTAGGATTCCGCGAGCGGTTGGTACCTGCGGACAGGTGGCGGCCGCCGGAACGACTTTACCTGAAGGCGACAGAGTTTTCGCCGCTGAGGTGACCGTCGAAAAGAGGTATTCCCCCTAAACCGCGAAGCTTCCAGAAAGCAATTTTCATATGCTGAAACTCATTTTTGAGATGAATCTGCGTAAGTTTTGTATAGGACAAGAGCTAAAACCCGAGTTGTTGAAAATACGAATAGTTTCTGGCTTAAGAACGTCGTTCAAGATAGGCGCACTATGTTCCTTAAGGCGCTCCATAAAGAAACTAATTTTTTATTTGATTGTGGAAACAAACTGCATAGAGTGCATGGAGTAATTTCGCGTCAGTAAAAACAACAAAAAATAAGACAAAGGATAATCGATGAAAAAGCAACTGAGCCTAGTTCTTGCGGCAGCTGTCTCCCTAATGGTCGGCAGCGCGTTCGCGGAGGAGAAAGAACAGACAATCACCGGCAAGGGCATGTGCGCCAAGTGCGAGCTAAAGGAAACCGCCAAGTGCCAGAACGCCATTCAGGTGACGGCTGGCGACAAGACCACGACTTATTACCTCGCTGACAACGCCGTCAGCAAGGCTTTCCACAGCAAGGTCTGCAAAGGCCCCGTGGAGAAGGTTACCGCCACCGGCACGGTCAAGACCGAAGCCGGCAAGCAGGTGCTGACCGTCTCGAAAATCCAGTAATCACTGAAGAAACCAAGCGGGGCCCGGCCACAAGCCGAGCCCCGCTTTTTTAATGCACCGGAGTCCTCTTTCTCCGGTTTACTAGGTACTCATTAGGCTTGCGCTGATGGAGGTCCTGCGGCGGCGAAGGTTTTACTCCGCTGCCGTTGTTTACGTCTCCACCGGTCGGTTCGTATGTTTTCGTGATGGGACACCCTGTCTTCCTCAACAAGGCATAATGGAAGCGGATGATTTTGGATTTCGAGGTTCTGGCCGTCATTGAATTCTCTTCCGGATTTTTGAAAGCATAGCTAGATTCCATTCATTGCAGAACCGACACGGCTCGTCTTGATAGCGCATTGAAACAGCGCGTCATTTCCTGCCACCGACGTCATCAATTATGAGTGCTGAAAAACGAATCGTTGAACTAAAACTTGAGTTGCCCCCCGCTCCCAAACCTGTGGCGGTGTACAAGCCGCTGGTCATCACCGGCAATCTTGCCTTCGTCTCCGGGCATGGTCCACTCCGCGTGGATAAGACGCTCGTTACAGGTCGCGTCGGCGCCGATCTGGATATCGCCGCTGGTAAGGCAGCCGCGCGTCAGGTCGGTCTTACCATCCTCGCTACACTCCGTTCAGAACTGGGCAGTCTCGACCGCGTAAAGCGCGTCATCAAAATCCTCGGCATGGTGAACAGCACACCTGACTTTCGCGAGCATCCCGCTGTTATCAATGGCTGCAGCGAGTTGTTTGCCGAAGTCTGGGGTTCCGAGCACGGGATCGGCTCTCGCAGCGCGGTCGGAATGGGTTCGTTGCCGGGCAACATCGCGGTGGAAATCGAGGCGACCTTCGAGTTGACGTGAGTAGGGCGAACGAAAACGGCGCATGGTGGGGCGTGGCGAACGCTGAGGAGGTTCCTTCGCCGGCACTGCTCGTCTATCCTGCGCGCATTGATGAAAATCTTCGACGGATGATCGCCATCGCGGGTGGTTCAGATCGCCTTCGGCCGCACGTGAAGACGCACAAGATGTCCGAGTTAATCCGCCGTCAGTTAGCCTTGGGCATTACCAAGTTCAAGTGCTCTACCATTGCCGAGGCGGAGATGACCGCCGAGGCTGGCGCCCTCGATGTTCTGCTCGCCTATCAGCCTACCGGCCCGAATGCAGCGAGATTGGCGAAGCTGGCGAAGAAGTTCCCTCAGGCATCCTTCTCCGCAATTGTGGATGATGCCGAGGCCATCACGTTTCTGGGGCGGACATCTGTCGCGGCAGGTATCCGGCTCGGAGTCTATCTCGATCTGGATTGTGGGATGCGCCGTACTGGGGTTGCGCCTGGTCCCAAGGCCATAGAGCTTTACGCGCAGATTTCAAATACTCTCGGTCTTCGTGCCGCAGGTCTTCACGTTTACGACGGTCACAATCACGAATCTGACGTGGCCGCCCGCGCCGTTCGTTGTGAGGCTGACTTTTTCCCCGTTGCCGAATTGCGCCAGCAACTCGACAAGCTCGGTCTCTTTGTGCCGAACGTTGTTGCCGGTGGCACGCCGACATTCCCGCTGCACGTGGGCCGGCCTGGTGTTGAATGCAGTCCCGGCACGTGCGTGTTGTGGGACTTCGGATATGGAGAGAAACTGCCGGACTTGGATTTTCAACTGGCCGCAGTGCTGCTGACGCGCGTGGTGAGCAAGCCGGGTGCTGGCCGGCTTTGTCTCGATCTCGGCCACAAGGCTGTTGCAGCCGAGAATCCCCACCCGCGTGTGAAGTTTCTGAATCTGCCTGAAGCCGTGGCGGTCATGCACAGCGAGGAACATCTCGTGGTCGAGACGCCGTCCGCAGCGGAGTTCGCCGTGGGCGACTGCATCTATGCTGTGCCTCGGCACATCTGTCCCACCTGCGCGTTGCACGCGGAGGCGGTCGTGGTCGAGAAGGGGCGTGCGACCGGGCGCTGGGTCGTCACAGCACGTGATCGGACGCTCACAGTTTGAAGGGCCCGTGGGATGCCCGTCTTCCACGAGTGCCAGCGTTGCACGGCCTGCTGTCGCTGGCGAGGGCAGGTGAAGCCGACGAATGCCAAGATTTTCCGAACTTCTGGAACTTCTCCGGATTTGAGAAGTCATGCCGCGCATTGCCGCGCATTGTTGGCGAAGAAGAATATGTGCGATTGGTCGAAGTTGCGACGGGTTGCCGTCCGCCCTTGAATGGGCCATACGCTTGACAGCGTCCAATTCGGCCCAGAGATTGCACACCATGTCTGCGTTCGAACCAGAGATGCTTAAAATGTTTGGAGCGCGTAGTCGCCGCGGGTGGTTGCAGTTCGGCGGACTCGGTTGTCTTGGGCTCTCGCTTGGTGGATTGCTGAGGGCACAGGCATCGACGGGCGCAGCGAACAAAGGCCCGTCGTTCGGACGGGCGAAGTCGTGCATCCTCCTCTATCTCGCGGGAGGTCCGCCACAGCACGAAACCTTCGACCCGAAGCCCGCCGCGCCGATGGAGATTCGCGGCGATTTCAAGCCGATTCCTACTAGCGTTCCGGGCGTCCACTTCTCCGAGTTGCTGCCGCGGACGGCGCGTATCGCGGACAAGATGGCGGTGATTCGCTCGATGAGCACGGACAACAATAGCCACACCGCCAGCGGTTACTGGATGCTTACTGGCTATGAGCATCCGGCAAAGGTGGAGATACCCGCCGCGCCGAGCGACTGGCCGTGTCTCGCCTCGGTGGTCGGCGCTCTGAAGCCGAGCCAACGTTCGGCGTTCTCGTCGGTGATTCTTCCGGAGATTCTGCACAACGATAACGCGCCGCCGTCGCCCGGCCAGTTCGGCGGATTCATGGGGCACACGTGGAATCCTCATCTCTTTGACTGCAATCCTGCCGCACCGCGATTCGAGATTAGTGGATTGAAATTGCCGGCGGAGGTTCCCCCGCTGCGTTTTGACGGGCGCGCGGATTTGTTGCGGCAGTTTGACCGTCGATTTGCGGACGTCTCCTCGAATGGCTCCCCAGCAGCCTTCGACCGGATACAGCAGCAGGCGTTCGATGTCGTGGGCAATGCGACGACGCGTGCGGCTTTCGAATTGGATCGAGAATCGGTCGTTTCGCGGGACAGTTACGGTCGAACGAAGTGGGGGCAGAGCGTGCTGCTGGCGCGACGGCTCGTCGAAGCTGGCGTGCGATTGGTGCAGGTGAACTGGCCGCGCGAAGCGAACGATATGGCGACTGGTTTCCCGGTCTGGGACACGCACAAGAATAACAGCGCGCGCTTGCGCGATGTGCTTTGTCCGCAGTTTGACGCGTCCTTTTCAGCGTTAATCACCGACTTGAGCGAGCGCGGATTACTGAACGAAACGCTCGTAATCGCAATGGGAGAGTTCGGTCGCACGCCGAAAATCAATGGAGCGGGCGGTCGCGATCACTGGGGGCACTGTTTCTCGCTCGCTGTCGCGGGGGCGGGAATCGAAGGCGGACAGGTGATTGGCTCGAGCGACAAGAACGGGGGCTATCCGTTAAGCCGCCCGCTGCGCCCGCAGGACTTGGCCGCAAGCATCTTCCACCTGATGGGCATTGACCCGAATGGCGATTTTCTTGATCCATTCGGTCGGCCACGTCCGCTGACCAACGGCGGGACGCCCATCCGCGAGCTGGTCGGGGCGTGATTTCTCTTCCTCGGTGGAAATGAAAAAGCCGTCCGCCCGAGGGCGAACGGCTTTCGAGTTATCGGAAGGCTACTTTTTCTCTTCTTCCTTCTTCGGCTCTTCCTTCTTCGGAGCTTCCTTCTTCGGAGCCGGGGCTTCACTGCCGCAGCCGATGAGCATGCTAGCGAAGGCCGTGATGGTGAACAGCGCGATTAGTTTCTTCATGGTCTAGTAGTTTTTGTTATGTTTAAGGATTTTATCCTTGCGGGCGAAATCTTCGTTTTTCCCGAGGAGTTGTCAAACAAAAATCTGCTACGCAGAAGGTTACAATGGAAGGGCGTTGCCACTAGAGTCGCGTTGAGTTAGAAAACAGTCGTCTGCCCGACGCACACGATTATGGATCTTGGTCTCGCTCATAATACCGCCCTTTTGCTGTGGACTGGCTTAGCGGTTGCCGGCCTTGTGGTGCTGATTGTCGGATTCAAGCTGAATGCCTTCGTCGCTCTCACGCTTGCCTCGCTGGGCCTTGGCCTCGCCTCAGGGATGGAGATGACCGCGGTTGCCAAGGCCTTTCAAGATGGAGTGGGAGGTACGCTTGGGTTCATCGCCGTGGTGGTGGGCCTTGGCACCATGCTGGGAAAAATGCTGGCCGAATCGGGCGGTGCCGAAGTGATTGCGCGCACGCTGATCCGCGCCTGCGGCGAACGGCGGCTTCCGTGGGCGGTGATGTTCGTCGCCTTCCTGATCGGCCTCCCGGTCTTCTTTGGTGTCGGGGTGGTCTTGCTCGTGCCGATTGTCTTCACCCTCGCGCGCACGACACAGACGCCGCTGCTGCAGCTCGGCATCCCGATGGTCGCGGGGCTTTCGGCCGCACACGGACTTGTGCCTCCACACCCAGGCGTGATGGCGGCCATCGCGGTGTTTGAGCCGGGGCGTGTGGATGTGGGTAAAACGATCCTCTACGGCATACTTGTCGGCTTGCCGGTGGCGGTACTGGCGGGACCGTTGTTCGCCAAACTCATCGTGCCGAAAATCCCGGGCCGCATCGGCGGCATCGGCGAGCAATTAATGAACCCGAAGCCTGTGGCAAATCCGCCAAGCTTCGCGACGGCGCTTTTCACGATCTTACTGCCGGTGCTGCTGATGCTCTTAGCTACGCTCGCGGATTTCGTACTGCCGAAGGGGGATAGGCTGCGCGCTTGGGCTGATTTTCTCGGTTCGCCGGCGATGGCGATGCTCGCTGCGGTACTAGTTTCTTTTGTGACGTTCGGGACGCACTGCGGCTTTGCCCGCGCCCAGATTCTCAAGTTCACCGAGGACTGCGTGGGGCCTGCCGCGGCTATCATGTTGGTGGTCGGCGCCGGCGGCGGCTTCGGCAAGGTGCTCGATGTCGCCGAAGTCGATCAGGCCATCATCCTTCGGGTCGCCGGCACTTCGTTGTCGCCTCTCCTTCTCGGTTGGCTCATCACCGGGGTGCTGCGCGTGGCGGTTGGTTCGGCGACGGTGGCCATCACGCTCGCGGCGGGGATCATGGCGCCGCTAGTCGCGGCAACACCGGGGGTGAACCTCGAATTGCTTATCGTTGCGATGGGTGCGGGCTCCCTGATTTTATCGCATCTGAACGACGGTGGCTTCTGGTTCGTGAAGGAGTATTTGAATCTTTCCGTCGCCGAGACGCTCAAGACGTGGACCGTGCTCGAGACGATTATCGCCGTGGCTGGGCTTCTGCTCGTGCTGGTGTTTGATGCGATCATCCGCTATTGCTTCTGATTATGTTCATTCTCGATGCACATCTGGACCTCTCGATGAACGCACTCGAGTGGAATCGCGACCTGACACGGTCCATCGATGAAATCCGCGAGCGGGAAGCCGGCCTCACCGACAAGGCTGACCGCGCGAAGGGGACCGTCTGTCTGCCCGAGATGCGCCGTGGCCGGATTGGTCTCTGCGTGGCGACGCAAATCGCGCGCTACGTGAAGCGCTCGAACCCGATTAGCGGCTGGCATTCGCCGGAGCAGGCATGGGCGCAGACGCAGGGCCAGCTCGCGTGGTACCGTGCGATGGAGGAACGCGGTGAAATGGTGCAGGTGAGAGATCGCGCTGGTTTGGATAAGCATCTTAATCTCTGGCTGAACAACCCGCCGCCGGACGCACCGGTCGGCTACATCCTCAGCCTTGAAGGTGCGGACTCGATGGTCACGCCGGCCTATGTGGAGCGGGCTTATGCTCAGGGGTTGCGCGCCGTCGGTCCGGCTCACTACGGTCCCGGTACCTACGCGCAGGGCACGAATGCGACTGGCCAGCTTGGACCGCGCGGGCGCGAGCTGCTTTCGGAGATGGAGCGGCTCGGCGTTATCCTCGACGCGACGCATCTCTGCGACGACAGCTTCTGGGAAGCACTCGATCATTTTCACGGCCGCATCTGGGCGAGCCACAACAACTGCCGAGCGCTGGTGCCGCACAACCGCCAATTTAGCGACGAGCAGATTAACGAGTTAATCCGGCGCGGCGCGGTGATTGGCGGCGCACTCGATGCGTGGATGATGGTGCCTGATTGGATTCGCGGAAAGACGACGCCTGAATCTTCGGGGGTGAAGTTGCGCCATCTAGTGGACCACTTGGACCACATCTGCCAACTCGCCGGCAACGCGCGCCACGTTGGTCTCGGCACGGACCTCGACGGCGCGTTCGGCCGCGAGCAGAGCCCGGGCGATTTGGACACGATTGCCGACCTCCAGAAGTTCACCGGGTTGTTTCGCGAGCGCGGCTACAAGGAAGAGGACATCGCCGGCATCATGCATGGCAACTTCATCCGATTCCTGCGCGAGGCATGGAAGTGAGCAGCCGACGAATGCCGCTTGGCTTGGCAGATGGCTTCTGATTGACTCCGACCGCCGAATGAAAGGAACAACCCGCGTCGCGACAATTTTCTGCTGCTTGCTTTTGGCAAGCATCGTCTTCGCTGCTCAATCGCCGTGGCAGATGGAGTCGCTTACGGCTGATGGTCGGCTCGATTACGACATCTCCAAAGGGTTGATGACGGGCACGAAGGGTGTGTTGGTCCGCTATCGTCCCGCAACGAATGAACTGGCTGAGTTGGTCGCGCAGAAGGTGACGCTCAACCAGAAGACCGGTGACGTGCTGGCCGAGGAAGATGTTACTCTGCGACGTGAGGGGTTTACATGGCGATGCCAGCGACTGGAGTACAACTTCATGACGAAGGTTATCCATTCGGCGGAGTTCCGAGGTGGGCGCATGGGTAATTACATTTCCGGCCGGGAGTTGCACGGCACGCAGACCAATAAATTCTACTCGGCGCAAAACACTTTTCTGACAACCGACGACCTTTCCGAGCCGATGGGGCGGATCCGGTGTCGCTCGATACGGGTCGTGCCGGGTGACTACGTCGAGATGGACGACGCGACGCTCTACATCGGTTCCGTTCCAGTCTTTTATTGGCCGAAGTACCGCCGCTCGCTGAAGCGGCATCCGAACAACATCGAACTGGAGCCCGGCTACCGCAGCGCACACGGCGCCTACCTGCTCGGCACTTACAATTGGACGACAGAGCAGGGGACTTCGGGTGGCGTTCATCTGGATTACCGCACGCAGCGTGGTTTCGCCTTCGGGCCGGAAATGGAATACTTGGCCGGTCCGTGGGGCAAAGGCGAATTCAAGTCCTACTTTCTCTCCGATGATGCGCCCGGCACGAACCATCTTGGGCGCGCGAATTCGGGTGGTCGGGTCCGGCTGGACTGGGTGCATCGTATGCAGTTGCAGACGAACCTGACGGCGCTCGCGGTGCTGAACTGGCAGAGCGACGCGTTTGTGGAGCGTGACTTCTTCGAGTCGCAATACCAGCGCAATGTCCAGCCGCAGACCTTCCTTGAGATTAGCAAGCTCTGGTCGGACTACAGCCTGAATTTCTTCGCTCGCCCGCAGTTGAATGATTATTCCGAAACAATCGAGCGTTTGCCTGATATCCGCCTCACGGGCTTGCGTCATCAACTCGGCGATACCTCCCTCTTTTACGAGAATACGAGTTCGGTTGGGTATTATCAGCGCCAGTTTGCCGATGGGGTTTCTCACCGCTACTCCGCGTTCCGCGCTGACACGCATCATCAGGTTCTTCTCCCGCAGACCTATTTCGGTTGGCTCAATGTGACGCCGCGCGTCGGCGGGCGTTTGACTCACTATGGCGAGGCGAACGGACGTGATGCCACTACGGCATCGCACGATCGCTTCGTGTTTAATACTGGTGCGGAGATTTCGGCCAAGGCCTCGCGCCTCTTCGCCGATGCGAAAAGTTCATGGCTCGAAGTGGATGGGGTACGCCATTTCGTCGAACCGTCGGTGAATTACGTCTTTATTCCGTCGCCGAACCGTACCCCAGCGGAGTTGCCGCAGTTTGATTACGAACTCGCCAGTCCGCGCCTGCAGCCGATCGAGTTTCCAGAGCACAACGCCATTGACGCGGTCGACAGCCAGAACGTATTGCGCCTCATGTTGCGCAACCGACTTCAGACCAAGCGCAAAGGGGTGGTTGAGGATTTTGCCGACTGGGCTATTTACACGGACTGGCGGCTCAAACCGCGGGCGGATCAGGCGACTTTTGCCGACATCTTCTCTGATTTCGAGTTCAAGCCGCGCACATGGATCACCGCTGGATCTGAGTTGCGCTACGACGTCGATAATTCGCTGCTCCGTCTCGCCCACCATCGAGTCTCCTTGACGCCGATTTCGCGCTGGGCCTTTTCTGGCGGGCATTTCTATTACTTGAGCCAACCGAGCAACGACTCCAGCGCGGCGGATAATCTGGCCTACACCGCGGTGGATTATCGATTGAATGAAGACTGGTCCGCGCGCGCTACGCACTATTTTGATGCAAAAGAGGGGAGTCTTGCCGAGCAGCGCTACACGATCTATCACGACTTTCGGAGTTGGACCGGCGCATTCGACATCCGCGCCATCAACCACCGAAGCAGTCGTCAGGACGAGATCCAGTTTTCCTTCACCTACTCGATGAAAGCGTTTCCGCGCAGTCCACGGCGCTAGCGCTCAACGATTCTCTGCAACGAATGTGGCAAGAATTGGCCGGTGATCCGACGCTTCGTGCCAGTTGTTCCGCGTGAAAATATGAGTGCCATCCTTCAACCATTCGCGTTTCATGCCTGAGCTGAGCAGGATGTAGTCGAACCTCCAGAAACTCTTCTCACGGCTGAAATGGTATGTCCACGCAGTGCCGTTGGCTTTTGGGGAAGGGGAGAGGGATGCAATTTCACGCGGGCAGGTGTCAAACAACGGGTCGCTGGCGCGGTGCCCGAGAATCACTTTGAGAGGGGCTGAATCGACGATGTCATTGAAATCACCGAGCACAATGAGATTGCTATCGTCCTTGGCCTTGAGCAGTGAATCCACTCTGCGGCGTAGGAATCGGGATTCATTCAACCGAAGCAGCGATTCATCAGCGCCGGGAGCATGGTGTTTGGATTTCAGATGTGCCGCAAGAAGCGTGAACTGATAGTTCGTGCTGACACAGATGTCCACCTCGACAAAGCCGCGCTTCACGAAGAATCGGCGCCCATCAAGAAGGAACGAGTCGTTGGTATGTGGACGGCGCGCGACAATTGGAAAGCGGCTGAGCACCGCAAGATGAATTTCGTCGTTTCGGGCGTGAACATGTTCCCAATATGGATAATCGAGGCCGTTGCGTTGAAGGGACCCTCGTAATTCGTGCAATGCGTTCGTACCGCCCATTTCCTGCAGTGCGACCACGTCGGCGCGCAACTCGAGGAGCGTGGCGTGTACATTTGCTTTCGCGTTGGCGGGCTTGGCTAACCGCCTGGCGGTAGGTTGGTCGAGGTAGTTCTCGAGATTCCAAGTGGCAATAGTGAAGCGCTCGGGTCCGCCGAAAATGAGCGGCGGAGTACTAAGAATCAGAACAAACACCAGGGCGAGGGATGGCATGATGGGAAGATAAGCCTGCTCACGCTGATGTCAAAGAACGTGAAGTAGTTTTTGCTAAATGCCAGTGGCGTGCTACAGTGAAAATTGTTTTGGAGGCGAAACTTATGTTATCTCAAGAAAAAACGCCGTTGACCGACAAGCAGAGCGAGCGTGACCACCGCGAGTTGCGGATCGATAAGGTGGGCGTGCGCGGGTTGCGTTTCCCCATCCAGATCCGTGACAAAGCGCACGCGTTCCAGAACACAGTCGCCACGGTCGCGATGTTCGTGGACCTGCCGAAAGAGTTCAAGGGCACGCACATGAGCCGCTTCATCGAGGTGCTCAACGCCCACGGCAGCATGGTGCATGTGGAGAACATTCCAGACATTCTCCAATCGATGCGGCAAAAGCTTCATGCGGAGAGCGCCCATTTTGAAATGGAGTTTCCATTTTTCCTCGCGAAGAAGGCGCCGGTTTCAGGCATTCCGAGCCTGATGGACTACACAGCGCGCTTCGATGCCACAGCCATCGGCAAGGAGATCGACTTTGTCCTCGAGGTGCGCGTGGGTGTCACCACGCTCTGTCCCTGCTCGAAGGCTATCAGCAAGCATGGTGCGCACAACCAGCGAGGATTGGTGACCGTTCAGATCCGGTCGAGCGAGGTTGTATGGATTGAGGACCTCATTGCGCTCGTCGAGAAATCGGCCAGCTGCGAACTGTACGCGTTGCTTAAACGGCAGGATGAAAAAGCTGTGACGGAGCGGGCGTATGAGAACCCAGTTTTTGTCGAAGACCTCGTTCGCAACGTGGCGGTTCGCCTCAACGCCCACCCTGACGTGACCTGGTACAAGGTCGAGGCGGAGAACTACGAGAGCATCCACAATCACAACGCCTACGCCTGCCTCGAAAAAGGTTGAGGACAGGGGTGCGCGTTGCCCGTATCCAGCTCTCCAGCGGAGGGTCGGGGTGGACCCAGATAGGCCTTCGTGGCCGGGGCGAAAGGAGTGAAACTTTTTTGTGGCGTTTTTGATTTCATTTGCTACATTCACCCCCCTTCTATCGGGCAGGAGTGGCCTTGTATGGGCCATTTGCTCGGTGGATGAGAAAGACTGCGAGAACTCGCTGTGAAAACCAAAAAGCAATCACGCCCCAAGGCCGTCTCGAAAGCTAAACCGGCCGTAAAGGTTGTTAAGACTGTGAAGGCCGTAAAGGTTGTTAAGACTGTGAACGTTGTGAAGGCCAAGCCTGCCCCGAAAAAGGGTGGGAACATGGTGAAGTCTGCCACGGCTGCATCCATTCTTGGCGTGGCTGCCAGCAATCACAAATCCGCCAAGTTCACCCCAGCCGGCCTGACAAAGATTAAATCCGAGTGGCGGAAGTATTATGAGGCCCTGCTCGATCTGCACCAACGGTTGCACGATCAGATGAGCGGCTTGGCGAAAGAGTCAGCCGAGGAGATGTCCAACTATAGTCTCCACATGGCGGACTCCGGTACCGACAATTTTGATCGTGATTTTGCCCTCAGTCTCCTTTCCTCCGACCAGGACGCCGTCTACGAGATCGAAGCGGCGCTTCGTCGTATCGAACGCAATGCCTACGGCGTCTGTGAACTGACCGGAAAATCCATCCCGAAAGCCCGCCTCGAGGCGATTCCGTGGACGCGATACACCGTCGAGGCTCAAGCCCAGCTTGAACGTGACGGCGTCTTGCGCAACAAGAAGCTTGGCGCCCTCGGCAGCGTGGACAGTCCCGGCGGAAATGAATCCGAGGAAGATGACGAGCCGGATGAGAAACCGACTAAGGAAAAGGAATAAACATGCCCCGCGAAAACGTGACCATCGAATGTACTGAGGCGCGCAAGGAGGGCAAGTCGCCCTCCCGCTACATGACCTCGCGCAATAAGAAGCTCAAGACGGAGAAGATTGAGATTAAGAAATACAATCCGTTCCTCCGCCGCCACACCGTGCACCGCGAAATCAAATAAGCTTTATGCCCCGCAAGACCAATACCGACAAAAAGGGCGGCAAGGGCCGCGCATCCAGTGAACGCCGCACACCGCGTCCGAAGCCCAAAATCGACTTCACTGTCGATGCGCTCGACTACAAAAACGTGAATCTGCTCAAGCAGTTTGTCACTGATCAAGGGCGTATTCTACCGCGGAGGTACACCGGCCTGCCGGCGCATTACCAGCGCCAACTGAACACGGCCATCAAGCGCGCACGGCAGATGCTCCTGATGAAATAACTTTCATCCTCCGCTACCGTTTACGGTCGCGGAGTTTTTATTTGCTAAACAACGCAAATGATTCGCATTTGAGTTCCTGGCTATGACCTATCTGATTCTGTTCCTTTCTGTGGCAGTGGGTGCTGTGGTCGTATTGCTATTTCAACCCCGCGAACGCCGCAGCATCAAACTCCTCACTGCTTTCAGTGGCGCCTATCTCCTTGCCGTCACTGTGCTCCACCTCTTACCGGAGGCGTTTCGAGAGCCGAAATCTTCAATTGGCTTCTTCATTCTTGGAGGCTTTTTCCTCCAGATTCTGCTCGATTACTTCTCGCAGGGCATCGAGCACGGGCACGTTCATTTGCCGGCACATGCGAATCATGATAATTCGCATGGGGCGGAACATGACCATAGCCAAGGAGCCTGCACACATAAGTCCGTTCCCTGGGGGATGATGATTGGCCTGTGCGTGCACGCTTTCATCGAGGGAATGCCCTTGGGAGAGCACGCTGGGCACGACCACACTGCGTCCGCAGGGGATGATCACAGCCATGCACAAACAGCGCTGCTCTGGGGCATCGTCGTCCACAACATTCCTATTTCCATCGTCCTCCTCACCTTGTTACTTCAAGGCCTTGAACAGCGCGCCAAGGCCTTCGGGTTGCTGCTTGTCTTCGCGCTGATGTCGCCACTCGGCGCGCTCACTGCGTCCATCGTTGAACCGCTGGCGCATTATCACGCCCAACTCACGGGCATGGTCATCGGGATCTTCCTGCATGTCTCGACGACGATTCTCTTCGAGACCGACGAAGGGCATCGATTCAATCTCTACAAAGCCGTCGCGATTCTTGCGGGGCTCGCAGTGGCATTGATTGGCGCGACGCTTCACTGAAGCTGCATGCCCCGCCACGACCATCACCATCACAAGCCCCGCCTGCTTTCTGAGCTGGCCGCGCGGCTGCGTGGCGACGCGAAGAGATTCACGGGCCCGCGCAAAGCCGTCCTCGAGGTGCTCGCTGCGCATCCCCACCCGATGACCATCAAGGACGTTCATGCCGAGACAAAGAGTGGGTGCGACCTTGCTACGGTTTATCGCGCGCTGCATCTGCTAGAGGAGATGAGGCTGGTGAAGCGCTTTGACTTTGGTGACGGCGTGGCACGATTCGAGTTACTGGCCGAAGGCGACGATGGTCACCACCATCACCTCATCTGCACCGGGTGCTCATCCGTCATCGAGATTGAGGAATGCTTTACCGAAGCGCTGGAGAAGAAGATTGCCGACCAAAACGGCTTCAAGACTGTGACCCACAAGCTTGAGTTCTTCGGCGTCTGTCCTGACTGCCAGAAGGTCTGAGTCAGGAATCAACGGGCGTGCTGGCGAGTGAACGCGCCCGACTGCCACTCCTTTTCTACACGCGTCCGGATCAACCTCATCCCAGCCTTCTCGTACGCGGATTGGACTTGGGCGAACTGCGTTTGCAGGATGCCCGCGAGCACTAATACGCCGTTGGATTTTAGCCGAGTCAGGATGCGCGGCTGTTCAGCGAGCAATAAATCATAGATGAGGTTTGCACAGATGACGTCGAACTGGCGACGGCTTTTAAGCGGCATTTTTTTGAGGTCTTGTCGTCTTAACTGGATGTGTGAATCAGCCCCGTTGCGGCGTGCGTTTGCCTTCGCCGATACGATCGAATCTGGATCGAAGTCAAACGCCTCGGTCGGCGCGTAACCGAGTTTGGCAGCGGCGATGGCCAGAATTCCAGAGCCCGTGCCGATATCAAGGAACCCTTGCGGTAGAGGGCTGCGACGATTGCGCGTCAGTTCGCGGAGGCAGAAAGACGTTGTTGCGTGCTGGCCTGTGCCGAAGCTCAGGCCGGGATCGAGCACGACCACCGCTTGACCCTTCGCAGCCTTGCGCCGGCTCCAGCTGGGTTTGATGAGGAGGTGCGCACCTATGGTGATGGGCTTGAAATGGCGCTTCCACGACTCGGCCCAATCCTCGCGCCGGATATTCCTAGCTTCGATGCGGCCCGCACCGACGCTGAGCCCACACCTGCGAATCTCTTCCAGACCCTGTCGAACCGCCTCGCATTTGCCTCCATTCCATTCCCCGGTGCGCGTGCAATAAACCGTCACGATAGTTGCCTTGGTCTCCGCGTTCGTCCAGACAGCGGCAGGCTGAGAGAAAAGTCGGCCGAAGAGTTCGACGATAGCTTCTTCAGCTTCAGCGGTCGTCATGATGGAAATCCGCCGGAGCTTTTGGAGTTTCACAGATGATCGCGCCATGGGGTGAAATTCAGCAATTGCAAATCCACCTTGCCAGGGTGGTGGTCCACTACGGTGAGGCTCGCATAATCGATTTCAAACGCTGCCGTCTTTGTGAATGGCAGGTCGAGCAGCAGTGCGAGGAGCATTCGCACGATGCCGCCGTGACAGACGATTGCTACAGTCTTCCCAGAACATTCGCTGAGAATGCTCTGCAGGCACGCCTCAACACGCGCACGCACCTGTGGGGTTTTTTCCGCTTCTGGCACAGCGCCTTTCTCCAATTGCTCAAGCCATTGGTAAGCGCTTACGCCATGACGCTCCTCTACTTCGCTCCATTTCAGGCCGGTCCATACCCCGAAATCCATCTCACGCAAGTCTGGCAGCGTGGTGGGCTTCCACAAATACTGGCGGGCAATCGGCGCAAGCGTTTGCTGCGCGCGCTTCATCGGGCTGGCGTAAATCGCATCGAAAGCGACGCGTTCCAAAAACTTCGCGAGCGCGACCGCCTGTGAGTGGCCATGGGGCGAAAGTTCCATATCGATGCGGCCGCCGAAGACGCGCTGGTAACTCGCCTCGACCTCGCCGTGGCGCAAAAGGTAAAGCCGGGTGGGGTTCATCCTAAGAACGGGCGGAAGATGCGGAGGTGTGGCTTATGCTTGGGCGAGAGCAGCCTCCTGCGCGGCTAGTAGCTGCCGGATACCGCCCCGGCCGAGGCTGAGCATGCTAGCCAATTGCGCATCGCTGAAGGTGGATTCTTCGCCGGTTCCCTGTAGCTCGATGAAGTCGCCTTTGGCGGTCATCACCAAGTTCATGTCCACTTGGGCCGCGACGTCTTCCGTGTAGCAAAGGTCGCAGAGCGCTTCACCATTTACGATACCGACGCTCACGCCGGCGACGGCATTGGCGAGCGGATTTTCCATCAGCTTCCCATCGGCGATCAGTTTGTGAAGGGCGAGGCTGAGAGCAACGTAGGTGCCGGTGATAGCCGCCGTGCGAGTGCCGCCGTCTGCTTGCAAAACGTCGCAGTCAATCCAAACCGTTCGGGTACCGAGCTTCTGAAGGTCGATTGCTGAGCGCATCGAGCGTCCGATGAGGCGTTGGATTTCCTGCGAGCGTCCGTCAATCTTGCCTTTCGTGATGTCGCGCGCCTTTCGCTGCAGGGTCGAATAGGGGAGCATTGAGTATTCGGCGGTCACCCAACCGCCGGTCGCCCCTTGTTCTTTCATCCAGCGCGGCACAGATTCATCGATGGTCACACCGCAGATCACTCGCGTCTGCCCCCACTCAATCAGCGTGGAGCCGGTGGCGTGCGGGGCGATGTGATTCTGGAATCGGACCGGTCGAATTTGATCGGCGCGACGGCCATCTACTCGGGTGGGTGTGGAGGCGGTGTCAGACATAACGCATCGAGATATTAGGAGGCGCACCATCTTGCGGCAACGCAGAAAGAGCGGACACTTTTGCATCGTCACATCGCGCTGGCTCGTAATAACATTTTGCATGGTTTCGGAAAAGCCATGGACGCCCGTGGATGTGCTGCGATTGCTGATGGCGTGGCTCCTCGCGCTATGTGCCGGTCAGTTGATTGCCGGGCAATTCGCGCCCGGAGGCGTCTTTCTGACCAATGAAGATAGGGTAGCGGCGCTCGTCGTGCAGATTCTCAGTTTCCACGTGATGACGCTTATCATTGTCGGCGTTCTCTTGTTTCGGCGCGGGATCAGTTGGTCCGCTGCCTTTGGCTTGGGTGCCCCGCGGTTGTGGCTTACTTTAGGTATCGGGGCGATGATCGGCATGCTGGTATTGCCCCCAGCTTGGGCGCTGGGGCAGTTAAGCGCATTGGGGCTTGAAAAAATCGGCTTCGCTCTGAAGCCCCAGCAGGCGGTTCAACTGGTGCAAGGCGCGGCGTCGACAGGCGAACGCGCTCTGACTGCGCTGATGGCTGTCGGACTTGCACCTGTCGTCGAAGAGGTTCTTTTCCGCGGCATCATTTACCCGACGGTAAAGCAGGTCGGCTACCCGCGCCTTGCCGTCTGGGGGACGGCGTTCTTTTTTGCAGCCATTCACGCCACGCCGGCGATTTTCGCCCCACTTTTTCTGCTCGGCGCGCTACTCACCCATCTCTACGAGCGCACCGGCAACTTGCTTGCGCCGATTGCCACCCACATCGTCTTCAACCTAGTGAACTTCCTCTGGCTGACAAATCCGGAACTGGTGCGCCGCTGGTTCGGCGCTAGCGCATGAACGAATTCGACCTGATAGCTCGGCTTGCCGGCACGCTGCCTGCGGACGCCTCGGTGGTGGTCGGCGTTGGCGATGACTGTGCTGTTCTCGACGTGGGCCTCGCAGATCGCTGGCTGCTCTTTAAGACCGATGCGGTAGTCGAAGGTATCCACTTCACGCCCAGTGCGACCCCGGAACAAATCGGCCATAAAGCCCTCGCGCGCGCCCTGAGCGACATCGCAGCGATGGCCGGCACACCTACACACGCACTGGTGACGCTCGCGTTGGCGGGGACGTTTGACGTGTCTTTTGTCGAAGGAATCTATCGCGGGATGAATGCGCTGGCCGCACGCCACAAGGTTGCCATCGTCGGCGGCGAAACGACAACGAATCCAGAACGGATGCTCATATCAATCGCCCTGCTCGGCTGGGCCGCGAAAGATAAATGCGTGCGCCGCAGTGGTGCAAAAGTCGGCGACGCCATTTTTGTGACTGGCGAACTGGGAGGATCGCTCGCAGGAAGGCACCTTGAATTTGAGCCTCGATTGTCTGAGGCTCGCTGGCTGGCAAAGAGTTTTTCAATCCACTCGATGATCGATCTGAGCGATGGGCTCGCCGGTGATTTGCGGCACATCCTGAAGGTTAGTGATGTTGGCGCGGAACTCCTCGCCAAGGCCATTCCCGTTAGTCGTGCAGCAAAATTGCGAGGGCCCGAAGGGAGTGCGACTAAGCCGCGGCTACTGGCGGCGTTGGCTGATGGGGAGGATTTCGAGTTAGTGTTCACGATTGCGAGTGCGGATGCCGTGTCGTTGCTTGATGCGTGGAAGCAGAAGTTTCCAGCACTAAGACTGAGCTGCATCGGCAAAATCACTACTGGCACCGGCATCACATTGCGCGATTATCAGGGTGTCCGACCACTAAATGTCCAAGGATACACGCATTTCGCATAGTGCGGTTGAGACCGAAGCGCTCGGCGAAGCCTGGGGGCGCTCGGCGCACGCGGGCTGGGTGCTCGGGCTCTCGGGCGATCTCGGCACGGGGAAAACGCAGTTCGTGCGCGGGTTGGCGCGCGGGTTAGGTGTGACGACGCGCGTCTCTTCGCCGACCTTCGCGCTCGTGAAGGAATACGGGGGCGGGCGTTTGCCTTTGCTCCACATCGATCTCTATCGCTTGGAAACGCAGCAGCAAATCATCCGCGCAGGTTTGGAAGAATATCTGCGACCGGCGGGGGTGACCGTTATCGAATGGGTCGAGCGATGGGAAAGCCTGCTGACGTCGCCGAATGCCGTGGGGGTGTTTCGCCGCATACGGATTGAAGCTTTGCAAGACGGGTCACGACGAATTGTGTATGAAGATTCTGGCGCTTGAGTTTTCGAGCGAGCGGCGTGCCGTGGCTCTCCTTGATGGAGCTTCACTCTGCGGTACTGCCGCGGCCATGGGTCACGAACCCAGTGCAATGGCGATGATTGAGGAAATCCTTCGCCAAGCCGCGTGGGATCACGAGGCTATCGAGTGTATTGCGGTTGGGCTTGGGCCGGGCAGTTACACGGGAATCCGCTCAGCCATCGCACTAGCGCAAGGTTGGGCTTTGGCGCGCGATGTGAGATTGCTTGGGATTAGCAGTGTTGAAGTGCTCGCTGCCACCGCGCGCGCAGAGGGACTGCGCGGGGCGATCCGCTTTGTAATCGACGCGCAGCGCGGCGACTTCTACCGCGCTGATTACGATTTGGACGTTGCTGCCGCTAGGCTAACCGAACCGCTGGCTATTGTCGGTCGCGACGAGTTGCTTCGGACATCTGGGGGAACGATTGTTGGTCCCGAGGCAGATGAACTAGGGGGAACGCGAATGTTTCCCGATGCGGCCCAGCTTGGCCTGTTGGCGGATGGTCAGAAGAACTTTGTCGTTGGTGAAAGCTTGGAGCCGATTTATTTGCGTGAGACAAATTTCGTGAAAGCACCGCCGCCGCGCGTGTTGCCTGTGTGAAATGAACCATTCCTACCGTTGTTGGGCTGAAGTGGATTTGATGGCGTTGCGCGAGAATCTCGCGTGGATTCGGCATCGCGTCGGTCCTGATGTGAAGATCATGACCGTAGTAAAAGCCGACGCCTACGGACACGGCCTGAAGCAAATCGCTGGGCTCTTGATGCAGAGCGGCACGGATGTTTTTGGCGTAGCCAACCTTTCGGAAGCGCAGGCGATTCGTGCGGTTGGCCGCGGTTGGCCGGTGCTGATGCTTGGCGCGTGTTTGCCTGACGAAGTCGAGCGCGCCGTGCGCGACGACGTGATGCCGACGATTTCGACCTTTGCCGAGGCAAAAATGTTTTCTGCTGCCGCCGCACGGTTGAAGCGCGTCGTAAGTGTGCATATCAAGGTGGACACGGGGATGGGTCGTCTGGGTGTGGCGGCTGCGCAGGCGTGCGAGTTAATTGAAGCGGTGGGGCGTTTATCAGGGTTACGGTTGGTCGGTCTTTACACGCACTTCGCGGCGGTGGAGGACGACGCAGCTTTCTCCCGTGAGCAAAGGCTGCGATTTAATCGTCTGCTAAGGCCACTGCTCAAAGCGGGGCACGCATTTGAGTATCTGCACGCGAACAGCAGCGGAGCACTGCTATTGGAGAAGGCGACGATTTTCAACACCGTTCGACCGGGGTTGGCGGTGTATGGTGTCGTTCCGTCGGCCAAGCGACGAATCGTCTCCGTGTTGAAGCGCCACTTGTGTCCCGCACTCGCGTGGAAATGCCGCGTGAGCTTCGTAAAGGAAGTGCCTGCGGGCACATCGCTGAGTTACGGGCGCACATTTGTCGCGCCACAATCGATGCGCGTGGCGACACTTACGGCTGGGTATGGTGACGGTTATCTGCGTGCCGCAAGCGGACGGGCTCAGGTGCTTATCGGTGGCAAGATTTGTCCCGTTGTCGGGCGCATCACAATGGACCAAATGCTGGTGGACGTCTCCACAGTCAAGCGTGTGAGGGCAGGGGACGAAGTCGTGCTCGTCGGCCGACAGGGGCGCAGAGGAATCAGCGCGACGCAGGTCGCCGAATGGTCGGGGACGATTCCGTGGGAAGTGCTCACGGCCATCACGTACCGGGTGCCGCGTGTGTATCTCGGCGGTCACGCGGCTTGACGCTTCGCGGTTTTTCACGTCCACTCTGCGGCCATGAACGAATCCTCCGCCCCGGCACCAGTGCCAGCGCCGGGACCCCCGCATCTGTTGCGGCGGCTCTACAACTGGACGGTAGGATGGGCGGACCGGCCGGGCGGCGCGTGGGTGCTGTTCGCCATCGCGTTCGTCGAGTCGTCGTTCTTCCCAATCCCGCCCGATGTACTGTTGCTGGCGCTATGCGTGGGCGCCCCCCGGAAGTCCTTTCGCTTCGCGCTGATCTGCTCGGTCGGCTCGGTGCTGGGCGGCATGGCGGGCTACGCCATCGGCTGGGGCGCGTGGCACGCGGTCCAGGGCCTGTTCATCCCGTACGTCTTTTCGCAGGAACTGTTCGACAAGGTGCAGCAAGTCTACCAGGGCAACGCGTTCCTCGCGATCCTCACGGCAGCATTCACGCCCATCCCTTACAAGGTGTTCACCGTCGCCGCCGGCGTGTTCGAGGTCAACTTCTGGACGCTCGTCAACGCGTCGATCATCGGCCGTTCGGCGCGCTTCTTCATGGTGGCCGGCGTGATCTTCGCGTTCGGTCCGGCGGTCAAGCGGCTGATCGAAAAGTATTTCGACTGGTTCGTCTGGGCGCTGCTGGCGCTGGGCGTCGCCGGCTTCGTGACGATTAAGTATCTGCGATGAGAGCCGCCGTGCTTCATGGCAAAGAAGACGTGCGCGTTGAGGAGGTCCCAGTGCCGGGCCTGCGGGCGGGTGAGGCGCGCATCGCCATCGAAGTAGCGCTCACCTGCGGCACCGACTTGAAGGTTTTCAAGCGTGGCTATCACGCACGAATGATTGTGCCGCCGGCGGTTTTCGGCCACGAACTGGCAGGGGTCATCTGTGAGGTGACTTCACAGGCGGATGGTTGGTGCGTGGGCGAGCGTGTGGTGGTGGCGAACTCTGCGCCGTGCGAGGAATGTCTCTACTGTCGGCAAGGGCAGGAGAATCTCTGCGATGATTTACTTTTCCTGAATGGCGCGTACGCCGAATCCATCGTGGTACCGGCGCGTCTGGTCGAGAAGAACCTTCTACGGTTGAAGTCTTCGACGAATTTCTGTGACGCGGCGTTGACTGAGCCGCTCGCTTGCGTGGTGCAGGGCGTGGAGGATTGCAAGCTGCGTGCCGGTCAGCACGTGCTAATCATCGGCGCAGGACCGATTGGATTGATGTTCGCCGCGCTCGCCAAGGAGGCGGGTTGCATAGTCAAGATGGTGGGACGGGGTGAAAAGCGGCTAGCCGCTGCGCGCAAGCTCGGCGCGAACCATGTCATTGACGTGACCAATGACGACGACGTGGTGAGCGCGGTGAAGGCAGTCGCGCCCAAACCGTTTGACGTGGTGGTAGAGGCGGTAGGAAAGCCTGAGACTTGGGAAGCGGCGGTGAAGTTGGTCCGCAAAGGTGGTACAGTGAACTTTTTCGGCGGTTGTCCGGCGGGTACAAGTATCACGCTGGATACCGATTTGATTCACTATTCGAATCTCACACTATTGGCGAGTTTCCACCACACGCCACGCGCCATTCGTCGAGCGCTGGAGTTAATCGAGGTCGGTGTGATTCGTGCGAACGATTTTGTGGACGGCGAGGTGCTGCTGGCACATTTACCCGCGTTGTTCAAGGCGATGGCCAATGGCAACCGCGCGGTGAAGACATTGGTGCGGCTGTGAGCCAGGTCAGAGGTGGTTCCTAATTCTCTCGTGGATGAGGACGCGAAAGCACTTCGTCGTCAAAGGTACGGATCCGCAGTCGATGGATTGTTCCCCGGCTGATTTCAAATTAAAAGAGGTGCTCGCGAGGAAGACAGGAAAGCATTTTGTAATCGTTCGAGGTTGAGACTGGTTCCGAGTGGGTGCGGCAACCTATGCCGGATAGACAGGCCGGTACAAATGTCAGAAAAAACTGCTGGGAGGGAGACCCGAGCGGGAAGCGAGCCAGCCGAAATGTAAGTTAAGCGAGTGCGGCGAGGCGGGTATCGGCCTTCTGCAGAATCTTGGTCAACTGCTGATGGGCGGCCCCAGCGGCGGATTGGAACTGGCTGAAATCGGAAACGGCGGTCAGTGCGTTAGTGTTCGTCGAGAGATCGGTCGAGAGGCGGGCGGCAACCGATTTGAGCGGATCGCTGTCCGCAAGGCCGGCGGCGGAGGCGCTTGCCTGCTCGGCCATCTTATGAAGCGCCGCCATTGACGGGGCTGAGCGCTGCTCGCTGATGGCTTGGGCCTGAGCGCGGGAATCAAGCTGCTGTGACGAGGATAGCTGCTTGGAGCTTTGGGAACGCAGGCCACTGATTTGGCTGCTGTTCAACCGGATTAAGTTTGAGTAACCGTCAACCCGCATAGTGTTTTGTTCGCCTAGTTCTTCTTAGGATTAACGTATCTGGATACTTTTTCTTACATCAACGTAACGGGCGGCTCAAGATGAAGTTTGTTTTATTTTAAAACAGATTTCCTAATTCTCATTCTGTAGGATTTCCTTGTTAATTTCAATGCCGACAGAGGGTGCGCGCCTGCGGTGAGAGTCAATGGGTCAGGAGGGAAAGGAGGTTCTCGCCGCCGGCGGTGAGAATCCATTTACTTCCCTTCTTGAACACAAGACGACGGCAACCGGCTCGTTCGAACTCTGTTTGGTTTACCGAAAGGAGCTGCCACTTACCTTCGCTTCGAACCTCACTTGCGGCGCGCGGGGTCGCCTGGAATGGGACGCCGTTGCAGTTGAGCACGAGTTCGTAGCCTACGATGCCCTCAGTCTTGGCGCGTGGATTATCGCGAATGAGGGATGGATGGCGCCGGAGCCACGAGAAATCGGTGTCGCGGAGAAAGACGCGGCAGAGCTCGGGTTCGCTGCGGACGTGTTCGAGCAGGCTGAACTTCGTACCGAGACGCTGCTGGGCGAGGAATAGTTTGGTCGGTGAGAGGCCGAGCAGATTCTGGCCGTTCCACTCGCCGTGGACGTTGCGCTGACCGGGATTCTGAGCCTTGTACCAAGTGGAGAAGCGGTCACTGACGAAGAAATCAATCTCGAAGTGAAGGTGGGCGCGTTCTTTGGAAATCGGCTCGCGCGTGTTCGTGGTGCGCCCCATCACTCCAATGACCTCGCCGGACTTCACACTGGCGCCGATCTTTATTCCGCTGGTGATTGAGCCGAGATGGGCATAGAGCGTGTAAATCTCGAGGCCTTCGATCTGATGGCGCAGGATGAGATAGTTACCGTAGTTCGAAAGCGACGGCTTCGCGTTGATATAAGTGACGAAACCAGCAGCGGCGGCGTGGACGGTGTCGATGGGCTCGCTGCGCTTGTCCCGGCGCAGGCAACGGATGTCGATGCCCTCGTGCATCTGCGTGCCACCGGTACGCACACAGCCGAAGTCACCACTTGTCCACGGTTTGCCAATCGTGCCGACGAAGAATTTCTCCTGCTGACCCGCCTCGAGCAGGTGGCGATTTGCCGTCGGGAATTGAAAAGGCTGCGCGGCGGCGAGAAAGGGCAGGGCAGTGGCGAGCAGGAGTGAGAATTTCATTTTTTCCGGCCGGCATTAAGCAGATTATTCAAGCCGCTCACGATTCGCTCGGCTTCAGGGCGGGTGGCATCCGGCGTGAAGATGATGACGCCGCTCTTTTCGGTGCTGACAATGAGCGGCGCGGCTAACCAGCGGGCCTCGGTGTAGCGACTGCCGATGACGAGGCGCTTGCTGCGGTTGGCGGTGGTGATGCTTTCGAAAAGGGCGGCGCCAAAGTCAGTGAACTTGATCCAGATGGCGAATCCGCCGTCCGCGGTATCCACCACTGCAGCGCGGTCGATGTGGCTTTCGAAGATGCATGGCTCAAGGTCGATGGTGATGTACATGGGACGCGCGCGGCCGACGGCGGCGGTCCCAGTCCGTCGAGATGCGTCAGGATTTGCCTCGAGATGGAACTTGAGTGTGCTGGCGTTCTTGTTGCCGAGTGAAAGCGAACTGCAGCCAATCGAAATCAGCAGAAGAACCCCGAGAAGTAGATTGGTGTTGAACAGCGCGGAGGGACCCTTCATAGTCTACGGCCAGAAGGACGATTTGTTCCAACCTTGTAAAGAACATTATGGGCAAGCAACACAACAAAACCGAGAAACGCAAACGCCGTCTCAGCTATCTCAAGCGCAAGAAGGCGACCATCGTCACCAAGAAGAAGAAAAAGTCCTGACGCACCTCGCGCTTTCAAAGCCCGCCTTACGGCGGGCTATTTTGTTTTCAGCTTGCATCCAAAAACCACTTCAGAGGTGCATTTTTCTGAACTCGATGCTCGTCCAGTTATTCACCGGCGAATTGAGCACATGGTTTTCCCGAGACCATTGGTTTTTTGAGAGGTGTGTTTCAGCCAATGACGGCAAGTGTTTTCTGTGTTTAATAAAAAATAGTTCGCCGATTTTTGTCAATAAGTGTGTGTATAAGATTTTGTAGGCGGATACAAAAAAACGACTATAGTGATTATGTTCTTTGAAAGAACTGGAGTGGATGGCCAGAGCCAAAAGCCGAGGTCGGAAACTCCTAAGATAATCCCAGGTAACTGGGAAAAGGGTGGGTCAGGCTGATTGACCCTCCCCCTCTTGGACAGTGCTGCGGGTCGCAAGGTTCGCGGTGCAAGTCGGGAGGCAGAATTCACAGGTTCCGCTGGTGGCGTTCGCGCGCTGCCAGAACGCGAATCGGAACTGTGCGGCTAGGGACAATGAGAAGCTGTCCTGATCCGAGTCAAGTAACCCAAGCTGGTTTCGGGCTTGGGCGAATCGCAGTCACCCTGAGGGTGAACGATTGCTACTGCGAATCAGCACGCGGCGGAGTGTTCCACCGTCTCCGGTCGGAGGCGGTTCGGCGAAAGACACCGAAAGGTGGACAAAGCCAGCACCCGCAGTGGGGAAGGCACGAGGGCGAGGCAAGCTCCGTGAAACTTTCCAGAACGTCGGCGATGCCCCGCAAGGGTACCGCTGGTTTGTGAGCCAAATGCAATCTGAGGGATAAGAGGCCAGACCCGTCGCACTGGGCCAACGCCCCGCCACAAGCGGGGGCCGTCCTGGTGCCAAGGGGTGGAGACGCGGACCGCAAGTCACAGGCGTGTCTCCACCGGGTTCGCGAGCCGGCGGCGCAACCGCCAGCCCAAGCGAGCTGAGAGGCCCCACCCGAAATCCGGTCGCCGTGAGGTGCTGGACGGCCCTGCTATGAGGCCGATGACTCCGCTTGCCGTGGAGAATGGCGTCGGGAAGCTGGCAGCCCTTGGGCGCCTAATGTCAGCAAGGGAAAGAGAGCGTGGCGTGCTCCCACACCCACTTTGTCCCCGCTTGGCCGCAAGGCTGGGCGGGGACATCTGTTTTATGCGGTATCCTTCATGAGCGCGGCAGAAAAGACTTGCCCAGTCCCGCTGTTCGGACAGAATCCTCCCGCTTAACTCGCAGTAACGCACAACCAACCAGCACGTTTTATGGGTCGCATCTACAACAACATCATCGAAACAGTCGGTCGCACGCCGCTCGTTCGCCTGAACAAGGTCACCGACGGCATCGGCGCCACCATCCTCCTCAAGTGCGAGTTCTTCAACCCGCTCGGCAGCGTGAAGGACCGCATCGGCGTGGCGATGATTGAGGATGCCGAGAAGCGCGGCATTCTGAAGAAGGATACCATCATCATCGAGCCGACCAGTGGCAACACCGGCATCGCCCTCGCCTTCGTCGCAGCAGCCAAGGGCTACAAGCTGATCCTCACGATGCCCGAGACAATGTCACTCGAGCGCCGCACGCTCCTAGCGATGCTCGGTGCCAAACTCGTTCTCACCCCTGGAACCGAAGGGATGAAAGGCGCCATCGCCAAAGCCACCGCGCTCGCGGCGGAGACGCCGAACTCGTGGATTCCCCAGCAGTTCGAGAATCCGGCCAACCCCGCCATCCATATGAAGACCACCGCCGAAGAAATCTGGGAGGACACGGCAGGCAAGGTGGACATCTTCGTCGCCGGCGTCGGTACCGGCGGCACCATTACCGGCTGCGCCGAGCTGATTAAGCCCAAGAGGCCTTCGTTCCAAGCGATTGCCGTAGAGCCTAAGGATTCTCCGGTCATCTCGCAGACGCTCGCCGGCCAACCGGTCAAGCCCGGCCCGCACAAGATCCAAGGCACCGGCGCCGGTTTCGTCCCGAAGAACCTTCATCTGAAAGACAGTGCTGGCAACCCGCAGATTGTCGAGTGCGTCCAAGTCAGCAACGACGATGCCTTCGCGATGGCCCGCCGCCTCGCCAAGGAGGAGGGAATCCTCGCCGGCATCTCCACTGGCGCGAACGTCATCGCTGCCATCGAGGTCGCGAAGCGTCCTGAGAACAAGGGCAAGATCATCGTGACCATCGCCTGCTCGACCGGCGAACGCTATCTCTCCACCGCGCTCGCCGCCGAGGCGAAGGCTGAGGTGGGCGGCTAGGAGTTGGGGCGCAAAAAAGCCCAAAATAAGTGTTGCGCCCGGCGCGGGTTTTGATTAAACACGCGGCTGTCCGAGGTCGTTTGACCGTTTCCTAGGTTCTCAAAGTTCTTAAGATTCCGAAGTTCAGGTCAGCGTTTCCAGGAGAGATGGCTTGCGCGTCCGCATTGGCGTGTCGTGAGATTGGCCTCCCAACATCCCGTAGAAGTCAGATTATGAGCAAACCCCTGATGACCGTGCCGGAGACCGGCGTTGGTTTCCTTGAAGTTTCAGAGAAAGGCTTCGGCTTCCTCCGTTCGCCGGAGAATCGTTTCCAGCCCAAGCCGACCGATATTTTCGTGACGCCGGACACTATCAAGCGCTGCTTCCTGCGGGAGGGGTGCAAGGTAGCTGGCAAGTTGCAGCCGCCGCACCGTGGAAACAGCCCGCAGATGAAAGAGGTGCAGGCGGTGAACGACATGCCGTTCGAGCAGTTCGTGCAGGCCGTCCGCTTCGAGAATCTCACCACGATTGACCCTATCGAGAAGTTCACGCTCGAGACCACGCCTGACGTCCTCGAGACCCGCATCATCGACCTCGTCACGCCCATCGGTAAGGGCACACGCGGCATCATTGTCGCCCCGCCCCGCACCGGTAAGACCACCATCCTCAAACAAATCGCCAACGCCGTCACCATCAACCACCCCGACGTGTACGTGATGGTGCTGCTCATCGATGAGCGCCCCGAGGAGGTCACCGATTTCCAGCGCAGTGTGAAGGCCGAGGTTGTTGCCAGCTCGAACGACATGGACATCGAGACACACGTGCGGCTCTCCCGCTTCATGATCGAGCGTTGCCGCCGTCTCGTCGAATGCGGCAAGGACGTCATGATCCTCCTCGACTCCATCACCCGCGTGGCCCGCGCCTACAACAGCAATCACGGTGGCTCCGGTCGTACGATGAGCGGCGGTGTGGACGCCCGCGCCCTCGAGATTCCGCGCAAGATGTTCGCCGCCGCGCGCAAGATCGAGAACGGCGGTTCCCTCACCATTCTCTCCACAGCGCTCGTCGATACCGGGAGCCGCATGGATGAGCTCATCTTCCAGGAATTCAAGGGCACCGGTAACATGGAACTCGTGCTCGACCGCAAGCTCTCGGACCGCCGCATCTTTCCCGCCATCGACATCCCGAAGTCCGGCACGCGCAAGGAAGAGAAACTTTTCCTCCCCAAGCACCTCGAGCCTATCCGCAAGCTGCGCCGCATGATGGTGGATCTCAACCCCATCGAGGCGATGGAAACGCTCCAGTCCGCGTGCAAGAAGCACAAGACGAACGAAGAGTTGCTCGCCAAACTCGCGTGAGGCTGGCCTCCCGCTGCGGTTGTCCCTAATCTGCCGGCGTGAAGCCGAGCCGAAAAGCACCGAAGGGCCCCGCTGCTCCGTCCGACCGCGCCGCGCGCAGTCGTCCGCCATTGGAACGGATGCTGCGTATCCATCAGGCCCTCGCTGCAGGTCAGCATCCGAATGCGACCACCCTCGCCCGCGAGCTGGAGGTCGTCACCAAGACCGTCCATCGTGATCTCCAGTTCATGCGCGACCGCCTCGGGCTGCCGTTGGAATTCGTCGCCGCCTACAACGGCTATCATTACACCGAGCCGGTCGAGAGCTTCCCCGCCATGCAGATCAGCGAGGGTGAACTTTTCGCACTGCTCGTGGCCGAGAAGGCGCTTGGCGCCTACCGCGGCACCGTCTTCGAGGCGCCGCTCTCCAGCGCCTTCAAGAAAATCAGCGCCGGCTTGCCCGACTCCGTTTCGCTCCATCTTGCTGAGTGGGAGAAGACCGTCTCCTTCCACACCAGTACCGAGCCGGTGGTGAACCTCGAGATCTTCGACGTGCTCGCCAAGGCCGTCGGCGCGCGCCAGCAACTTCGCCTCCGCTACCGTAAGCCCGGCCAAACCCAGCCAGAGGAGCGCATCGTGAATCCCTACCATCTGGGCAACATCAACGGCGATTGGTTCCTCTTCGCACACGATCATCTCCGCGATGACCTGCGCACGTTCGTCCCCGCGCGTGTCCTCGCCGCCGAGCCGACAGGCAAGACCTTCGCCCCGCCCAAGAAATTCTCCCTGAGCGACCGTCTGCGCGACAGCTTCGGCGTCTATTCTGGGGAAGGGGATTTCAAGGTCGTGCTTCGCTTTCATGAGCGTGTGGCCGATTACATGCGCGAGAAACGTTGGCACCCCTCGCAGGAACTCGCGGAGCGGCCCGATGGCGGCGTGGAACTGCGCGTCCACCTCTCCAGTCTCATCGAGGTCACGCGATGGGTCCTCTCATGGGGAGGCGACTGCCACGTGGTCGCGCCCAAGGAGCTAGCCGCTGCCGTCCGCGCCGCTGCCCAGAAAATCCTCGCCCCTTCCTAGAACGCAGGAGAGACCTCTCGAGCTGCTTAGGTGGCATGTAGATTAAATCCCCCGATCGCGTTCGGGATGGAGGGGAGAATGTTTTGCGCCTTCCGTACGAAGCGTGGACCGAACCGGTGGAGGCGGTTGTATGAGTGGATACAAAACCTAAGCTGGAGCATATCCATAGTGGCTTTGTGAATAACTACCCACAATAGATGGTGTTTTTGCCCTTTACAGGCGTTCCTTCGTTGGTAAGGTCTCTCCCATGTATTTGAAGAGCCTTACGGCGCTCGGTTTCAAGTCCTTTGCGGACAAGACCACAATCCAATTTCAGCCCGGCATCACGGCCATTGTCGGCCCGAACGGCTGCGGCAAGTCGAACGTCTCGGATGCCATCCGTTGGGTGCTCGGCGAGCAGTCGGTCAAGGCACTGCGCGGCGGCGAGATGGCGGATGTGATTTTCAACGGCACCGATAGCCGCAAGGCCCATGGCATGGCCGAAGTCTCGCTCACGATCGGCGACGTGGATGCGGAGCATCTGAAGGCTGCGGGTGTGGAGCTGGATTACAACGAGGTGACGGTGACGCGCCGGGTTTTCCGCGACGGCGGCAGCGAGTATTTCATCAATAAAGTCGGTTGCCGTTTGAAGGACATCCAGCAGCTTTTCATGGGCACCGGCATGGGCCGCGCCAGCTACTCAATCATGGCGCAGGGGAACATCACGCAGATTATCTCTAGCAAGCCGGAGGACCGGCGGATGGTGTTCGAGGAGGCGGCGGGCATCACGAAGTTCAAGGCGCAGAAGCGCGAGTCGCTCCGCAAGCTCGAGCTGACGGACCAAAATCTTTTGCGGCTCGAGGATACGATCCGCGAGGTGAAGCGACAGATTGGTTCACTTCAGCGGCAGGCAGGCAAGGCTCGACGCTACAAGGCGCTCCAGCAGGAGCTACAACATCTCGATACGCAGCTCACGCGGCACCAGTTCGACGTCGCCGTCAGCGAAATCCACGAGCGCGAAGGGACCATCGAGCAACTCCGCACAGAGATTGAGATCGGCAACGAAAGCCTGCTGCGGCAAGAGGACGAGATTGCTGCGCTGCGCGAGCAGCTCAGTGCGATCGAGCAGCAGATCAATGCCGCGCAGCAGCAAGGGCTCGAATTGAAAGGGCAGGCGGATCGCCACGAGAGCCGCGTTCACTTCAATCAGGAACGACTCCGCGAATTGGAGGCGCAGAATTCGCAGGCGCTCCACGAAATCCACGAATCCGAGGAGCGCAGCACTATTGCCGAGCAGGAGCAGTCCGCCCTGCGCGAGCGGCTCGCTGATTCACAAAAGGCGCTCGCGTTCAGTCGCGCGGCGCTCGACGAGAAGCGCGGCGGGCTTCAACGCGTGGAGACTGAGTTGGCTCAGCGCAGCGATGCTCTGCGCCAGATGCAGACCGCGGCGTTCGCGGCGGCGCAGCAGCTCACCCGCGTGCGTAATGAGATGACTGCACTGGAGATCTCGAAGCAGGGCAACGTGGTCCGGCTCGAGAAACTTTCCTCCGAGAAGATTCAGCTCGAGGAAGAGCGCACTCGGCTAGAGTCCCGCCTAGGCGAGTTTTCGACGAATTTCGAGGCCGAGAAGCTCAGCGTGCAATCACGGCGCGGCACCGTCGAGGAGCGGCAGGAGCGCCTACGCGTGTTGCAGCAGGAGATTTCCATCGCTACGCAGGAGCTGGACGCGTTCGTCCGCCAGCAGGCCGAGCTGCGCGCGCGACTGAACGTGCTCGAGCAGCTTGAGCAGAGCCACGAGGGCTTCGGCACCGGCACGCAGGCGGCATTGCGTCAGTCGCAGGCAGTGCTCGGGACGCTCGCGGACAAGATCCGCGTGGCCGACCAGTACGTCGTCGCTATCGAGGCTGCGCTCGGACATCACCTCCAACTCGTCTTGACCGAGCAACCGGAAGCGGCTCAGCAGATTCTCGCTGACCTCGCCGCGCATAAGAAGGGCCGTGCAAGCATCGCGGCGCTTTCGCTCTACCGCAGCATTGCGGTGGCGACGACTTCCGAGTCGTTTGGCACGGCGGCACCGACCGTGATTACCGCGGATCCAACTGTCCAGCCGTTGGTTCAGCGTCTCCTTGCGAACACAATCATAGTGGACACTCTTGCCGCGGCGACAGCCGCGTGGAAACAAGAGAACGGTCAACGCGATTACGTCACACTCTCAGGCGAGTTGCTCAGCCGCCATGGCGTCTTCACTGGCGGCGCGGCGGGCGGCTCCGGCAAGGCGCCCGGATCGATTCTCGGCCGCAAGAATCAGATTGATGAGTTGCAGACCGGACTGAGCCGCTTGCAGAAGCAGGCAGATAGCGCGAGTCGGCGGAAGGGCGCGCTACAAGCTGAGCAGACTGAGTTGCAGGCGGGACTCCAGACGGCGCAGACCGAGTTGCGCGCACAGGAGGTCGCTATCGCCACGGCACAGGGCGAGTTTAACGCGCTTCAGAATTCCAACCGCGTCCTTCACCAGAAAATCGACACCGTGGTTTTCGAGGTCCAGAGCCTCGCCGCGCAGGACACGGAGGGGAAACAAAAGTGGGCCGCGCTCTCGACGCAGTTCGTCGAATTGGAGGAACGCGAACGCACTGCGCAGACGCAGGTCAGCGAATTGACCGCCGCGATTGAGACGCTGCGCCAGAACCGCGACGCGGCTCACGGCGATCTCGCTGAGGTGAAGGTCGCTGTCGCAACTGAGGAGCAGCTTTGCGCTTCCTACGCCAAGCAGCAGCAACCGCTCGAGCAGCGCATCGCTGAGCTGAAGGCGCTGGCTGAACGCCGCCGCGGCGAGATCGGCGGATTCATCCGGCGCAAAGGTCAGTTCGAGGCTGAGATCGCCGAATCGCAATCGTGCATCGCGACCTTGCAGCACCAGCGCGATCAAGTGAACGAGAAGGCAGCCGTGTTGCTCGATGAAAAGGGCGCGCAGGTGGCGCAGGTTAGCGGGCGCGAAGAAGATTTGCGCGAGCGGCGGTTGGTACTTGCCGAAGTGCAGCAGAGGCGCGGAGCATTCGAGGTCGAGTTGGCCCAGAAGCAGATGTCGGTCCAGAACCTTCGCGATCGTATCCAGCAGAGGTATGGCTTGAACCTCGATGATGTCCGTAGTGAATGCATCACCATCACATTCGCCGACGAGGGTCAGCCGAAGGTCGAGACGCTGTCGCCAGAGCAGATGGCTTCGAGTGGTGCGGCGACCGACTGGAAGGCCGTTGGCGAGCAGGTGACCGCGCTCCAGAAGCGCCTCGAGGAGATAGGACCGGTGAACCTCGTCGCCATCGAGGAGTACGAAGAGATCGAGCAGCGGCACACGTTTCTCACCCAGCAGCACGCCGACCTCGTCAGCGCCAAGCAGCAACTCGTCGAGGTCATCAACCGCATCAACACGCAAACGCGGCAGATGTTTGTCGAGACGTTCGAGAAGATTCGTGACTATTTCCGCCTCTCCTTTACCGAGATGTTTGGCGGCGGTAAGGCTGATCTCGTGCTCCATCAGGAAGGCGACGTGCTCGAGGCGGGAATCGACATCGTAGCGCGGCCACCGGGCAAGCAACTCCAGAGCATCTCGCTCCTTTCCGGCGGCGAGCAGACGATGACAGCCGTCGCACTGCTCTTCGCCATCTATCAGGTTAAGCCAAGCCCGTTCTGCGTGCTCGACGAATTGGACGCGCCGCTGGATGACTCAAACATCAGCCGCTTCGTTCGCAAACTGCAAAGTTTCCTCGGCCACTCGCAGTTCGTAGTCATCACGCACAACAAGCGGACCATCTCCGCCGCCGACATCCTCTACGGCGTCACGATGCAGGAACGCGGCGTGAGCAAAATCGTGAGTGTCAAACTGCACAAGGCCGACGTGCCAGAGCCGCAACGTGGCGGTACGCCGCTGGTGCCGGAGCCGGAGACTGCGAAGAAGGAAGAGGAAGTCTTCATGGCGAAGTGAGCCGGGACATTGCCTTGTTCTATGTGTCAGCGGGGACCAGTTTCTGAAGGCTCTGCTGTCTGTCGACGATGGATGAGTCCACGCCCAGAGGGATTATTTCCTTTATCGGCGCACGAGGCTCCTCTTCGACGGAATTGCATCGTTTCTCCCTCTTCTCTCCTGGAAGATTTTCAAGAAAAACTCTGAGATTGGAGATGCTCTAAGGCGAATCTGAGAGGAGACGTCCGGAATCTTGGGAGGCAAATATCACTTGCTTAAAGCGTCTTTAGCATTTAATACGTAGGCGTACTATCTGTGAATCCGACTGCTATCGAAGACCATCTTAAGTTGGTACTGCTCCAGTGGGCGACGATTATCGCCGTGGCGTGGATGATGGGGCGGTTGGCGCGGAAGGTCGGTCAACCGCTGGCTGTCGGTGAAATTCTTGCTGGCCTGCTGCTCGGCCCGTCTGTTTTTGGCGCACTGTGGCCGGAAGGAATGCAGTGGCTCTTTCCTGTTGAAACGCAGCAATCGCTCCAACTGCTCGCAAAGCTGGGGTTGATCCTTCTACTCTTTCAGGTTGGGATGGAATTTGACTTTGGTCAACTTGCGTCGCGATCGCGCACGGTTACAGCGGTCTCCATTGCGGGCATTGCCGTGCCGATGGTGGGCGGCTTGTTAATCGGCCCGTGGCTGCACAAGACTTTTGCGGCGCAGACGCCGAGGCTCGGTTTTCAGCTTTTCGTCTGTATCGCACTTTCCATCTCGGCACTGCCGATTATGGGACGGATCCTGATGGAACTAAAACTGGAGCGGACGGCGCTAGGTGCGATGGCAATCGGTGCTGCGGCGATTGACGACGTGATTGGCTGGATTTTGCTCGCCGTGGCGACGGCTTTGGTGACGTCGGGGTTAGATGCAACAAAACTGATAGTCCAAGTGGCGGGGGTGGTGACACTCTTCCTTTTTCTCCAGAAGCTAATCGGGCCGTGGATACGCCGGCTGTGGCGTGATTCGGCGACTACGGACCGACCACTCCCGCCCGAATTTCTTGCGTTGTTGCTGTTGGTTCTTTTCAGCAGCTGTCTCGTTGCGGCGAAGCTCGGCGTCTTCTCTATCTTCGGCGCGTTTTTACTTGGCGTGGCCTTGCATCAGGAAACTGGATTGGTACGGGCGTGGCGGGAAAAGTTCGCGGACTTTGTGCTGGTAGCTTTGGTCCCAATCTTTTTCACGAATACAGGACTGCGCACAGAGATCGGTTCGCTGCAAGGCAGTCTGGCATGGCTTGGCTGCGCGGCTGTGATGGTTGTGGCGGTGGTTGGTAAACTCGGTGGCTGCTGGCTGGGCGCGCGCCTCACGGGAGAATCGAATCGCGAAGCGGCGTGCATCGGGGCGCTTATGAACACGCGTGCCCTGATGGGCTTGGTAGCCATTAATATTGGTCTGGAACTGAATCTCCTCACGCGCGAGCTATTCACAATGTTTGTCATCATGGCGTTGCTTACCACCGTGATGTGCACACCGCTGTTGCGCTGGTGGCTGCCGGAGGAACTGCGCAAGCTCTTGCCGAAAGATTAATCACAGGCGCCGCTCGGACTCGGAAATGTGCAAGACGGTGCGCGCACGAATCCCGCGTGCGCGACCTCTCTTCGGGAGCGGCACGTCGGCGTCGGGAAGTGAAGAAACGAGGGGCAGGGAAAGGATCGGGTGCGTTTTATTATTCTGAGATGGTCAGGCAGTCGGCATGAAGGGCGGGGCGGGTGATGGTTTTCCCGTTCGGAAAACGGACTTCAACGTCCACCTTTGTCGACTCGCCGAGGCCGAAATGAACGAGCGCTGCTTGTCCGCTGGCGTAGCCGTAGCCGATGTTGATTTCCTGAAAACCGAGCAGCGCTTCGGTTTTGCCGGATTGACCGGCCTTAAAAATTCTTACCTGCGCGCCGATGCCCATCCGATTCATCTGCTTGCCGATGACACGCACTTGCAGCCAGTGGCGGGCGTCGCTCTCGTTGCGCAATAGGCGCGAGTGATTTCCCGCGAACCAGTTGATGAGGAAAAGGTCGAGGCGACCGTCGGCGTCGAAGTCACCTGTCGGGCCGCACGGGAAATAAACCATCGGCGCTTGAACCGGGCGTGGTGGCACAAAACGGGGCAGGCCATCTTTGACGCCGGTGTTGCGGAAGACGAGTGGTGTGATGACATCGCCGTCTCGCCACGCGGCAGAGAAATAAATGTCGGGCCAACCGTCGTTGTCGAAGTCCTGAATCTCCACATGTGGACACTTGACCGGTACGGAATCGCCGAGGCCGACATCCTTCGTCACATCGCGAAACTGCGGCACGCCATTCTTCAAGCCGTCGTTCAGGAAGACTTTGTTGCGCGCGGTCTCACAATGGATGCTCAGCACGAGGTCGAGTCGGCCATCGCGGTTGAGATCTCCGAAAGCCGCACCGCATGGCCAGTCCTCGCCGTGGAGCGGTTTCCACGTGAACAAATCGCGCAGTTCGATCGCTTCGCGGTAACGATTCCCGGGCTGGCTAAGGAAGAGCCGATTGCTGTGGCCGATGAAGAAATCAGGGCGGCCGTCGCCGTTCAGGTCGGCCACTGCGTGGCCAAGGCCGAAGATGTCCTCGGGCAAACCGACCTCCACCGTCACGTCCTTGAATTTCATTCCGCCGAGATTCTTGAAGAGCGCTGAGCGCGGCTGGCGCGTGAATTTGTCTTCGATGACGAGCAGGTCGAGGAGGCCGTCATTGTCGTAGTCGAACACACCGATGTTACGCGCGGTGAGGAGTGATTCGGGGCAAGCGCCGCTGGCAGCGCTGATATCAGTGAATTTTCCGCCGACATTCTGAAAGAGTTGGCTGTGGCGGAACTTCGCCGAAGTCTGGGGCTCTACTTCGCTTTTGGCCTTCGCTTTGCTGGGGGCCTTGGCGTTGTTAGCGACATAGAGATCGAGCGCGCCGTCATTATCGAGATCGGCGAAGACGGCGCCACTGGTCCGTGAGAAGGTTTCGGCGGGAGCGCCTTTCAGCCACCCGAATCGGCCATTGCCAAGGTTGCGGAGCAAGCGATATGGCACAGGAGCCTTGGCTGGGGCGTACTCTGAGTTGGGTCGGTCGCAGAAGCCGCCGACGAAAAGATCGATGTAGCCGTCGCCATCGAAGTCGCCCCACGCTCCGCCATGTCCCATCAACCCAGCCAGTGGATCGACAAGGCCGGCTGCCTGTGTAACATCCTTAAAACGAATCGGTGATTGTGCAGCGAGATTGGCGACGAACAAAAACGTCAGGCAGGAGGAGAAGAGGTAGGTCATCCGGAAGGCGCGTCTCATAATTCAGGCAGTTAGGAAGCGAATTAAATGGATTCGGTGTTCCGGCGCAAAACAAATCGGCGGCTTGCCATCGGGATGGTCGCTCTTTAGCCTTCGTTCGATTTATGGAAAAAGTAATCATCATCGGTTCCGGCTGCGCTGGCTGGACAGCCGCCCTTTACACTGCGCGCGCTCAACTCAACCCATTGCTCATCACCGGCGCGTCGCCGGGCGGACTACTGACCACCACAAGCATCGTGGAAAACTACCCCGGTTTTCCCGAGGGCGTGGACGGTACGGAGTTGATGATCCGGATGCAGCAGCAAGCCGAGCGGTTCGGTGCGAAGACGCGCTTCGGCAGCGTGGTCGAGGCGGTGGACCTGTCGAAGCAGCCTTTCACGCTGACGGTGGACGGCGAGAAAGTTTTGGCACAGACGGTGATTATCGCGACCGGCGCGGGTCACAAGCACCTCGATGTGCCCGGTGAACACGAACTGGAGAAGAAGGGTGTGACCTATTGTGCGACGTGCGACGGAGCGCTGCCGATGTTTCGTAATCAGCCGCTGGTCGTGATTGGCGGCGGCGATTCGGCCTGCGAAGAAGCCACCTATCTGACGCGGTTCGCCTCAGAGGTTTATTTGATCCATCGCCGCGATACGCTTCGTGCCTCGAAGGTGATGGCTGAGCGGGCGCTCTCGAATCCGAAGATCAAGCCGGTGTGGGATTCGACTGTGACCGAGGTGTTGGGATTGCAGGAAGGCAAAGTGACGGGCGTGAAGTTGAAAAGCCTGAAGACGAACGCGGAGCGCGTGCTCCCGTGCGCGGGTGTTTTCGTGGCCATCGGCCATGTGCCGAACACGCAGCTTTTCAAGGGCGTGATTGATATGGACGAGGCCGGTTACATCCGGCCGAAACACGGCACGGAAACGAACGTGCCGGGCGTCTTCGTGGCGGGTGATTGTTCCGACCGCGTCTATCGCCAGGCGATCACGGCGGCGGGGATGGGCTGCGCTTCGGCAATCGATGCCGAGCGTTACTTGGGCAATTTACATCAGTGAGCGCGCAGGCGATACTGCCGCAAGAACTGGCCGCGGAATTGCAGTCCGCGAACCCGCCGCGATTGCTGGATGTGCGCGAGTCGGAGGAAAACGAGTTGGTGGCGCTGCTGGGCGCAAAGCTTATTCCGGTGGGCCAGTTGCCAGCGAGGGCAGGGGAGCTAGAGGCGTGGCGCAACGATGAAGTGGTGGTTTATTGTCACCACGGCATCCGTAGCCTGCACGCGATCGGCTATCTGCAGCAGCTCGGTTACACGCGATTGCGAAATCTGACGGGCGGGATTGACGGATGGGCGCTGACGGTTGAGCCGCGGATGCTGCGTTATTAGTCCCAGTTGAGCGAAAGTTTGGTTGAATGAGTCGCGAGCGCGGGCGTCTGTGTGACGTCTGTGGCGCAGGAGCGAATTTGTTACAATGATGAAACGCCAAGGGAAAATCAAACGGTTCACGAAGGAGACGCGCATCGAATTGGTGCTGAACGTGGATGGCACCGGCAAGGCATCGGTGAAGACGGGCGTGCCGTTCCTCGATCACATGATGACGTTGGTGGCGCGGCACGGAGTGCTGGATCTCAAACTGCATTGCAAAGGCGACCTTGAGGTGGACGCTCACCACACGGTGGAGGATTGCGGTATCGTGTTGGGGCAGGCCTTCGCGCAGGCACTGGGAGACAAGCGCGGTATCCGCCGTTACGGTTCGGGCTTTCATCCGCAAAACCCTTTTACCGGCGAGGCCTACGTGCCGATGGACGAATGCCTCGCGCGTTGTGTGATTGATTTCAGCGGGCGGCCCTATCTTGTGTGGCGCGGAATGGATAACTTGAGCCAGAAGAAGGTCACGCGTGCGGAGCGGACGCAGGACATGTCGAGCGCGTTCCGGTTCGGCCTGGCGCGGGAGTTCTTTCAGGGTTTCGCCAACGAGGCGCGCTGCAACCTGCATTTGGAGTTGGTGTACGGCGGCGAACCGCACCATGTGGTGGAGAGTCTCTTCAAGGCTTTCGGCAAGGCGGTTGATTTCGCCTGCCAACCCGATGCACGAATATCCGGCATCATCCCTAGCAGTAAAGGGAAGCTGTGACTGAATAACGCCGCGGCGCTTACGTCCAAAAACATGGCGAGAGGATTGGATCTGAAGACGGCGGAAGATAGCGCGCTCGTTCGCGTGGCCCAGAGGGGCACTATGCCCGCCTTTGAAGAGCTTGTTGCTCGCCATCGGGACAAGCTGTACGCGCGAGCATTCAGCATGCTCCGGAACGAGGACGAAGCCCTCGATGTTTCCCAGGAAGCTTGGGTGAAGGGTTGGCAGCGATTGAAGCAGTTTCAGGGTCAGTCAGAGTTCGCCACATGGATGACCCGGATTGTCATCAATCTCTGCCTTGACCACCTGCGCAAGAAGAAGCGCCAGCAGGTCGAGTCCCTCGAGGAACTGGACGAGGAATGGGGCGGAGCGGAGCGGCGGATGCCGTATCTGACCGTCAACCCGACCGAAGGGTTGGAACGGCACGAGTTGCGGAAGCGGATTGACCAAGCGCTGACCCATCTCTCCGAGTCGCACCGAAAGGTTTTGGTCTTGTATGAGTTTGAAGAGATGGATTACAAAGAAATCGCGAAAATGATGGACTGTTCGATTGGGACGGTGATGTCCCGCCTCTTCTACGCCCGCCGTCGATTGGCCGCACTGCTGATGAGTTTGAAGAAAGAGAGAGATTCAGAATGAATATGGAATTACAACTAAAGATTCAGGCTTGGCTGGATAATGAGCTGTCCCCGAAAGAGGCCGCCGAGCTTGCCGCGCTCGTCTCCACGAATCCCGAGGCCCAGTCGCTGGCCACGGAATTGAGGTCGCTCAAGGCGATGGTCCACGGCAATGAGTCGTTGCTTACCGTGCCAGAGTCGCGCGAGTTTTATTGGTCGAAGATTGAGCGGTCCATCGCGCAGGCTGAGAAAGCCGAACCCCAATCCGAACCCTCTTCCTTTTTGCCCATCTTCGTCTGGGCCCGCAACTGGCTCGCGCCCGTTGCAGGCCTCGCTGCGATGGTCGCCGTGCTGTTCGTGATCGCCCCGGTTTCTTCCGAGCCCGAGTATAGCGAGACGGAGACGCCCTCGGAGGATGTCGGCGTAATTCATTTCAAGGATCCATCCAGCGGGATAACCGTCATCTGGTTCTACGATCAGGCTGGGAACCCGATTCAGAACCCTGATTCGATTGACAACGTGGAGAAGCCAGAGTGAACGCATCTGTTTGTAAATTTGTTTCGACTTGGGCGGCCGCTGGGTTGCTCGCGGCGGCCTCGCCGCTATTCGCGGCCTCGCCTGAGCCGCCATTGAACGTCGAGGTGCGCCTCGTGCTAGGCACGGACACCCTTAAGTCCGCCCCAGCCGATTTCAAGAAGATGGACCCGGCCTTGGCGAAGACCCTGAGCCGGTCATTCCGCTGGAGCGAATATTACGAGGGCAAGCCGCAAAAGGTGCAGGCGCCCGCGCAGCAGAGCCAGAAGGTGATATTGGACCAAGATTGTTCCATCGAGTTAAAAAACCTCGGCAAGTCTAGGATTGAGGTTAAGTATTTCAGCGGAGCCAAGGAGATTGGCAAGACTGTGAACACGCTCCCGCCGCAGAATTGGCTCACCCTCGGCAGCGTGGACAAGAGCAACTCAGCGAAGTTCGTGATGATTCGTCTCGTGCCCGAGAAGGCCGCGAAGATCGAAACCAAGGAGCCGAAGAACTAGATTTAGTTGGTTTGTCAGACGCCCCGTCGGTCCACTGGACTGGCGGGGCTTTTTGCTGCGCAGGCCGATAGTTCTTTGGCAGTTTTCCGAAGCGACATACTCCTTTTCGAGTTCAGCAAAAAAGGTTTTTTGCAGGTGAAAAGAGGATTCCGCAATCCCATTGTGTAGGGGCTTACAACAATAGGTATTGTCAAGGCTGGATTGGGAACGCAATTAGCGGTGGTTTGTGTCATTTTTCGGCAAATAAATGTTGTGACCTGCAGCTGGTTTTCTTACTCTCTCTTGTCCTTTAAATGGACACCTAGGAAAGCCGTTTTTATCTCAGTTTTTATGGCAAAGAACGCAGAGTCCGACCCCGAGAAAAGCGCTAAGGCGAGCAGCACGTACGACGCCTCGAAGTTGGGTAAGTTGGAGGGATTGGAGGCCGTCCGGAAGAAGCCCGGCATGTACATCGGCGGTACGGATGAGCGGGCGCTGCACCACTGCGTCTCCGAGGTGCTCGACAACTCCGTGGACGAACATCTAGCCGGCCATTGTCACCGCATCGATGTGACGATTCATGTGGATGGTTCCATCTCGATTCGTGACGACGGTCGCGGTATCCCCGTGGATATCCATCCGCAGTACAAGATTCCCGGCGTGGAGATGGTGCTCACGACGCTGCATTCCGGCGGAAAGTACGGGCAGGGCGGTTACAAGTTCTCGGGCGGCACGCACGGCGTCGGAGCCAAATGCGTGAACGCGGTGAGTGAATGGTTTAAGGTGGAGGTCTCGCGCGATGGTGAGGTGCATCACATGGAGTTCTCGCGCGGTAAGACGGTGAAAAAGCTCGAGGTAATTGGTAAGGCCAAGGGCACTGGCACGCTCATTACCTTCAAACCCGACACGGAAATCTTCAGGGAGACGACCGAGTTCAAGGTCGAGCGCATCGGTCAGCGCCTGCGGGAGTTGGCGTTTCTCAATTCGGGATTGGAAATCATCTTCCTCGACGAACGCCAAGCCGGTGCCAAGTTGGAGAAGTATTTTTACAAGGATGGCATCGAAGAGTTCGTCAAGCAGCTCAACAAGAATAAGGAGCCGTTGCACCCAAAGCCGATTTGCTTCCGCGCAGAGAAGCACGAGAAGACGCCGGACAAAGATGTGGAGGTGCACGTCGAAATCGTGGCGCAATACAACGACAGCTACAACGAGCAGGTGCTCTGCTACACCAACACCGTCCACAACCCTGATGGCGGTTCGCACCTCTCCGGTTTCCGTAATGCCGTCACCCGCGCCATCAACCAGTACGCCAAGAAGAACGAGCTGCTGAAGGAAAAGGACCCGAGCATCACCGGCGACGACGTGCGTGAAGGCCTCACCGCCGTTATCTCCGTGAAACACAGCGACCCGAAATTCGAGTCGCAGACCAAGGTGAAGCTCATCTCGAACGAGGTGGAGAGCATCGTCGGTTCCATCGCCTATGAAGGCTTGATGATGCATTTCGACGCCAATCCGAGCGTCGCCAAGCGAATCGTTGACAAAGGTCTCACCGCTGCGCGCGCTCGCGAAGCTGCGCGCAAGGCCCGCGAAGCGGTGCGCAAGAGTGCGCTCACTGGTGGCGGTCTGCCCGGAAAGCTAGCCGACTGTTCTGACCGCGATCCGGTGAACACCGAGCTCTACATCGTCGAGGGCGATTCGGCAGGCGGATCCGCCAAGCAGGGACGCGATCGAAAGTTCCAAGCGATCCTTCCGCTGCGCGGCAAGCTCATCAACGTCGAGAAGGCGCGACTGGACAAGGTGCTCCAGAATAACGAAATCCGGACGATGATCACCGCGATTGGCACCGGCATCGGCAACGGCGAAGGCGAAGGCACCTTCAACCTCGAGAAGCTCCGTTATCATAAGGTCATCATCATGACCGACGCCGACGTGGACGGTTCGCACATCCGCACGCTCCTGCTCACCTTCTTTTATCGGCAGATGCCGCAGCTCATCAAACAGGGCTTTGTGTACATCGCCCAACCGCCGCTCTATCAGGTCGCCCGCAAAAAGCGCATCGAGTACATCGACGACGATCCAGCGCTCGACCGTATCCTCATCCAGCTCGGTACCGAGGATGTGCGTCTGCACAACCTCGCCGACGACAAGATACTGACGCAGAAGCAGCTTTCCGAGGTGCTAGAGTTGCTCGAGCAGCTCGATAAATATGCCAACGCACTCCGCCGGCATGGTGGTGACTTTGCCGAATTCATCGAACAGCGTGACGCCAAGACCGGCGAACTGCCAAGCCACCTCGTGAAGGTCCGCGATGGCAACACCGAGGTTGTCCATTACTTCAAGGCCGAGGCGGATTTAGCGAAGTTCAGCGCCGCGAACACGGATCTCAAGCTCTTCGGTGTCGAAGAGGTGGTCGAAAACGGCAATGGCGCCGACAAGGCCAAGACGATTCGCCGCGCCAAGCATGTCGAACTGCACGAGAGCAAGAGCATCGTGGATCTTCTCGGTAAGCTCGCTAAGAAGGGTCTGGCCATCGAGCATTACGCCGCACAGGACAAGCCACTCTTCGAGTTGGTCGAAGGCGAGGGCGAGCAGGCCAAAGTCAAACCGCTCTTCAGTATCCCGGAGATTCTTTCCGGCGTGAAAGAGGTCGGCAAGCGTGGCCTGCAGATTAAGCGATTCAAGGGCTTGGGTGAAATGAACCCGAAGGAACTCTTCGAGACTACGATGGATCCAAACCGACGCAAGCTGCTGCGCATCGACCTCACCGACGCCGTCGAGGCCGAGGATATGTTCACGCGGTTGATGGGTGACGAGGTGGAACCGCGCCGCCAGTTCATCGAGGATAACGCCCTGAACGTGCGCAATCTGGATGTTTAATTTTCTGACCGCTTGAGCTATGGCTGACCCGAACGAACCTAACCTGCCGATTTCCACCACGCCGCTCTTTGCCGCCAACGAGAAGATCGCCAAGATCAACGTTGCCGACGAGATCAAGAACTCCTTCCTCGATTACTCGATGTCGGTGATTATCTCGCGCGCCCTGCCGGACGTGCGCGATGGGCTCAAGCCATCCCAGCGCCGCATCCTCTTCGCGATGCACGAGCTCTCGCTCTACCCGCCGAAGAAGCACATGAAGTGCGCAAAGATTTGCGGCGACACTTCGGGAAACTATCACCCGCACGGCGAGGCGGTCATTTACCCGACCCTCGTCCACATGGGGCAGACGTGGGCGATGCGCGAGCGGCTCGTTCATCCGCAGGGTAACTTCGGCTCCATCGAGGGCGACCCTCCGGCTGCAATGCGTTACACCGAGGCGCGCCTTACGCACCTCGGCGGCAGCCTAATGGAGGACATGGAGAAGGACACGGTCGACTTCGTCCCAAACTACGACGAACGTCTCACGGAGCCGACGGTTTTTCCAGCGGCGTTCCCGAACCTCCTCGTCAACGGCGGTACCGGCATCGCCGTCGGCATGGCGACTAATATGGCGCCGCACAACCTCGGCGAGATCATCGACGGAATCTGCGCTCAGATTGACGATCCAGACATCACAATCGCCAAGCTGATGAAGTACGTGAAAGGGCCTGATTTTCCCACCGGCGCGATGGTTTGCGGTCTCGATCCTATCAAACAGTATTTCACCACTGGCCGCGGCAGTGTGAAGGTGCGTGGCAAGGTCGGCATCGAGCAACTCAAGGGTGGCAAGGAGCAGATTGTCATCACGGAGATTCCCTACAACGTCAATCGCGCCACGCTCGTCGAGCGCACCGCCGACTTGGTCAACAACAAGATCATCACCGACATCACCGCCATTCGCGACGAGTCGGACGAGAATACGCGCGTCGTCATCGAGCTCAAGCGCGACGCGGTCGCGAAGGTGGTCATAAACAACCTCTACAAGCACACGCAGCTTGAGAGTTCTTTCTCCGTCAACGCGCTCTCCATCGATCATGGTCGGCCGAAGACGCTCAATCTCAAAGAGTTGATGAACTGCTACATCGAGCATCGCCGTGAGGTGGTGCTGCGCCGTACGCGGTTTGAGTTGCGCAAGGCCGAGGAACGCGCCGAGGTGCTCGAGGGCTATCTCATCGCACTCGCCAACCTAGATGAGTTCATCCACATCATTCGCTCCTCCAAGAACCGCGACGAGGCCAAGATCAAGCTGCTGGCCTTCGAATGGACTACGGCTCAGGTGCAGCGCTGGGGCATTCTCATTCGCAGCGAAGCGCGCTTCTCTGGCGGCCGTTACGCACTGACCGAACGCCAAGTCGATTCCGTCCTCGAGTTGCGCCTCTACCAACTCACCGGCCTAGAAATTGATAAGGTCGAGGGCGAGTACAAGGCGTTGCTCAAGGTTATTGAAGATCTCCTCGACATCCTTGCGAAGGAATCGCGTGTGATGTCCATCATCAAGGCTGAATTGAAGGTCATCAAGGACAAGCACGCCACGCCGCGCCTCACCGACCTCGTGCCTGACGAGGGCGAGATTGCCATTGAGGATCTCATCGCCAACGAAGGTGTCATCATCACGCTCACCCACAACGGACTCATCAAGCGTACCAACATCTCCAGCTATCGTGCCCAGCGTCGTGGTGGCAAAGGCGTCATCGGAATGACCACCCGCGAAGCGCAGGCCGATAACGAGGCGGGTGATTTTATCGAGCATCTATTCACCGCGAGCACGCACGACTATCTGATGTTCTTCACGAACACCGGCCGCGTATACGTCGAGCGCGTTCATGAAATCCCTGATATGGGGCGAACCGCCAAGGGACGCTCCATCGCGAATCTGCTCGAGTTGAAGACTGGCGAAACTATCGCAGCGCTCATCCGCATCCTCTCCAAGAGCAACGCGAACAAAGAGGACGTTACCTGGGAACAGGAAGGCCACATCTTTTTCTCCACGCGCCAAGGCACAGTGAAGAAGACCGCGCTCGCAGACTTCGGCAACGTTCGCAAGGGTGGTATCATCGCCATCGGCATCGAGCAGGGGGACATGCTCATCGATGTCAAACTCACTACCGGCAACGATGAAGTCGTGCTTATCACCCGCGAAGGCATGAGCATCCGTTTCAAGGAAGAGGATGTTCGTTCCATGGGTCGACCTGCTGGAGGTGTGCGCGGTATCACGCTGGAGAAAACCGACGCCGTGGTTGCGCTGGCCGTCGTCTCTGCTGACTCCACTCTCCTTGTTGCAGGCGAGAATGGCATCGGTAAGCGAACGGATTTCGACGAATACCGCAGCCAATCTCGTGGCGGCAAAGGCATCATTACTATGAAGACCGGCGAGAAAACCGGGAACGTAGTCGGCGCTCTCACCGTCCGTGACGGCGACGAAATCATGCTCATCACCGCCGAAGGTCAGATGGTGCGAACGCCTGTAGCCTACATTCGCGAAGCGGGCCGGAACACGATGGGCGTCAAACTTGTCGCCCTCGATGCGAAGGACAAGCTATTAGCCATTGCGCCCGTCATCGGCGAAGACAAGGAAGATGTCGCCGTTGATGAGAATGCAGAGAAGAACTGATGCCTTGTGCGCTGCGGGTGTTTTCTTGGCGCGGACGTTAGCAGCAACCAGGGCCGCAAGTCGCGGCGTTATCGGCGCCTGACGGTCTGAAGGAAAGACCATTCGCCTTTGCTGGCGGAGCGAAGAAATTGGACGAAGGTTTCGCCTGCGGGCTTGTCTTATACGCTTCTACTGTCAGCGCGCGGAATTCAATTCCATCCACCGTTCTCCATGGCTTCTCGTCGCGCTTCAGGATGCGCACGCTATGGAAGCCGACGTCCGTAAAAGCGCGGGGGAAAAGATCCTCCCGCAACGCGCCGGAGATGCAACCGCTCCAGAGTTCGGGATTGCGCTGCATCGCTTCGGGTACATCGGCGTCGCTCACAATGTCGGAAATGACGGCGCGACCGCCGGGCTTGAGGACGCGGAATATCTCGCCGAAAAGCTCACGCTTAGCCGCCGGCGCGACAAGATTCAGTACGCAGTTCGAAACGACAACATCCACAGAATTGCTGGCGATAAGCGGGGCGCGCTGGCGCAGTTCTTCGGCAAGCCGTTCGGCGGCAAGGAAGGCGTCGAGACCCGCAATCGGCTTCGCTCGCAATTCATGGTCGAGTAGATTCAGGTCGAGCGCGAGGTCCTGAATGCGGCCTTTACGGAATTCGACATTCGCGTAGCCGATGTTCGCGGCGACGAGTGGCGCATTGCGGCGGGCGACATCGAGCATCGCCTCGGTCATGTCGACGCCAATGACGCGCCCCTGCGACCCGACGACCTGCGCGGCGATGAAACAGATTTTTCCAGTGCCGCTGCCGAGGTCTAGGACGGTCTCGCCGACGCGAAGATGGCTGCTCGGATCGCCACAGCCGTAGTCCTTCTCGATAACCTCGATCGGGATGGCCTTGAGATATTTCGGATCGTAGCTGACAGGGCAGCAGAGCGCTGGATCGGCGGTCTCGGAGGCGGCGCTGTAACGGTCGTGGACGGCGACTTCAGTGTTCATAGGCCGCGATGAATTAGTTCGAGGGAGATTACGGAGTAAGCCGTGACGAGCGCGGTTTCCTTTTCCCACCAACGCGCGTGTTGATCATTGAGCCAAGAGCCGTCGGACTTCTGCAGGTTGATGAATTTCATCGCGACTTCGCGGCGCCAGTTGATTTTTTTGCCGTCCTTGAGCTCCAACTCGTTCACGCCATAGAGCGTGAGGGCTTTCGTCATGAGATGTAGGTAATAGTAGTAACCCTGCGGGCCCATGCCGGGGTTTTCGTCGAGGCTGTAATTTTTCTGGAGCCAGTCGAAGACGGCAGTGAGGCGTGGATCGTCCTTCTTCATATCGGCGTAGGTGAAGCTGAGCATGCCTGCGTAGCTGACGCTCGCGTAGGAACGAAGGGCGACCTTGCCGGTGGCGGAGTTGGTGACGCCGCCGGCCATGCTGTTGCCTGGAAAATAGACGAAGCCGCCTTTGTCCTTCGGATCAGCGGAGACCCATGGTTGCTTGTTGGCGGGAACCTGCTGGCAGTTCTTGAGGAACTCAATGGCTGCAGCCCAGTTCAAATCGGCAGTGGCGGGGCTGTCTTTGACGAGGTGCTTGCTGTAATGCAGCGCCTCGAGCGCGGTCAGCGTGTTGTTCATGTCCGAATTCGGATATCGGCTGCCGTAACCGATACCGCCATCCATGACATCGTCGATCTTCCCCTTCTGCCCGAAATCGCTCTGGCTCGAAATCAAGTAGGCGCGAGCCTTTCGCAGCAACGGTTCGTGCTCCTTTTTGTTCGCACTGAGCAACGCCATCATCGATATGCCGGTGTTGTAATTGATGAGTTGGCCGCGGTGGATGGAGCCGTCGGGCTTGGCGGAGTCGAGCAGGAATGCGTAACCTTTGCGCACACCTAGCGGCTCGGACTTCTTCCAGCGGCCGGTCGGTTCGCCCATGAACGCGGAGAGAACGAGGGCGGTGACGGCAGGATGGTCAGCCGTGGCCCAGAAACCCTGGGAATCCTGATTCTTCTCCAGCCACGCCAGCCCCTTGTCGATGGAGCGCTGGATTTCGTGACGAAATGATTCGGCGTCATTGAGCGGCTGGCCCTGTGCGTGTGCTGGGAGCAGAGCCAACATGGCGAATGTGGCGGCGACTGAGAAAACAAGCGGTAGTTTCATAATCTATCTCGTTCGATGCAATGGAACTTAGCGAAATTCAGTCTAGTGACAAGTATGACGAGGGCTCGTCTCTAAAATGTAACATCACTTCGCCTCCGGCTTTTTTTCGGCAGGCTTTACGGAGGGCTTCACGAGTCGGATGATTACTTCCACAACAGTGTCTTTTGGCGGGGCATTGTCGATGGCGATGGTGAAGTTCTCATCGTCTTCGCGCCCAGGGCGAGGGTTGTTGAACTGGGCGTCGACATCGGTGATTAGCGAGACGATGGATCCGTCTCTCTGCGCGATGAAAGTGCCTTCGAAAACGCGTGAGCCGTTGAAAACAAAAGCGCCTTTCGTCATTGGCCCTTTGGACTTCTTGTCCAGAACGAGCTCCGCGATGTGCAGGGATTTTTCTTTTTCAGCACTCTTCCAGCGCAGCTCGATTTCAACTGGCTGACCGGGGATGGGCAGTTTCGGGTCGTCGAACAAGCGTTGGAGCTCCTTGGCGGATGCGCCTTTGGCGCCGAGTAGGAGCATAGCGACCTGAATATGCTGCGGTTGGGCTTCGGTACGGAGCATCGATTCGTGCAACTTGCCCGCGGTGGTGACGATGAGATACTCGATGAGTCCCTCTGTGATGTGGAAATGTGCGCGGAAAGAGAGAGCCTCCTTGTTTTTGTCGAGGCGCACAGTGCCGACTTGAAAGATGCCAGGAGAAATCTCTTTCACTTGTGGCGGCTCAGGGAGCTTCGGCGGGTTATCTTGCGCAACGAGAGTAAAGGCCGAGAGGAGCCAGACAACGGCCACAAGTATCTTCCAGAGAGAGTTCATCAATCAAGTCCACGTTAGGTGAAGAAGGCAATATTGCCAATGGGAAAGGCAATCCGCCCGGCATAATAGGCGGGTTGACTTGAGAAGGTAATCCAGTATGTTGCGCTCGTCCGCAGGCTTGACGCCAAGCCTCACCAGCCCCGCCAGCAGGATTCACTTCCAAAGTAATACCCGCAGGCAGCACTCGTTTATGAATAACCAACCGCTTTCCTCCGCTGAAGTGACCCAACTAGCCGCTGGCCTGAACCGGGTAGCCCGAAACCTCTGGTGGACTTGGAATCAGGGCGCGCAAGAGGTATTCTTCGAGCTTTCGCCCCGCGCTTGGCAAAACCTCTATCACAACGCCGTGGCTATATTGCACGAAGTGTCGGACAG
>CAMDJP010000018.1 GCA_945900775.1 Akkermansia muciniphila
TCTCTGTATTACCGCGGCTGCTGGCACAGAGTTAGCCACTGCTTCCTCTCCGGGTTAAGTCAGGCTTCAAGCTATTAACTTGAAGCGTTTCTTCCCCGGTGACAGAGGTTTACGACCCGAAGGCCTTCATCCCTCACGCGGCGTCGCACGATCAGGCTTTCGCCCATTGTCAATGATTCTCGACTGCTGCCACCCGTAGGTGTCTGGACCGTGTCTCAGTTCCAGTGTGGCTGACCATCCTCTCAGACCAGCTACCCGTCATAGCCTTGGTGGGCTTTTACCCCGCCAACTAGCTGATGGGCCGCGGGCTCATCTAGAAGCTTCAGGTCTTACGATCCCCTACTTTAATCTTACGATCACATCGGGTATTAGCCAAGGTTTCCCAAGGTTGTCCCCGTCTTCCAGGAAAATTCCCACGTGTTACTCACCCGTTTGCCGCTAAAAATCGCAAATATTGCTATCCACAATTTTTCGCTCGACTTGCATGTCTTATCCACGCCGCCAGCGTTCGTTCTGAGCCAGAATCAAACTCTCCGTATAAAACGTTAGTTTGACCTAGTTGCCGGTTGTGAAACCGGCACTTGATGCTCGATTAAATACTCAAATCAAAACCCGACTAACTCGGGAATTGCTTTGAGGGCTTCAAAACTTATCGCACAATTCAATTTTCAAAGAGCAGCGGGTGTTACCACCCAAAATCGCCCCATTTAGGGGACAAAAAGACTGAGCGCCGAATCTTTCACTTCAACTCGGCATCTCAGAGTTTCAGTCCGCGGTGAACCTATCGCCCACCCCGTCAGCCGTCAACAGGTTTATTGTCGATCAGCCCCATCTTCGGTATCGAAGACAGGGAGACAGTAGCAGCATCCCAGAACCGCACAAGAACTTTTTTAATTTTTTTTGCGCTTTTTTTCACACCGGGAACGCGGCGCAGATTCCCCTTCAAAAACGGCAAAGAAAACACTCGGCTCCAGCCAATCTTCTCCTGCAAAAATGGAGCGTTGAACTGGGCCGATATATCCATTTTTGATTCGCCCATTAAAATAGACGCAAAAGTCTTTATTCCAAATACTTCTGATAAATAAATAGACATCATTGTGTGATTAATAGTGCCAAGCCTGTTCCGCCCTACAATCACCGTAGGACAGCCCAATTTCTGGATCAGATCAAGAACCGTGAAGGCCTCGCCCAAAGGCACAAAAATGCCACCCGAGCCTTCCACCAAAAGCACATCGCACTTCTTTTTTGTTGCGCGAACTTTTCGTATTACCTCGCGCAGTTGCACCTTCGGTCCGCGTCCTTTTCGAGCGGCGATCAAAGGTGCCAATGGAAGGTCGTAATAAAATGGATTCGCCTCATCGTCGCTCATTTCTCCGCGCTGCAGCGATTGCAATAAACGCACATCATCTCGACTGCCCGAACAGAATGGCTTCATCGCCAACGCGCGCACGCCCTGTTGGCGCAAATGCGCCAAAAGCAGCGCAGTAAAAGTCGTTTTTCCGACGCCGGTATCGGTCCCCGTGATAAAGATAATGCCTGAAAATTTTCTAGGCGGCCGGATTTTTGACATGAAAAAAATTCCCTGTTGCATCCATGAATTCAGCAAGCCGCCACGATGGGAAACTCACTGACGGTGGTTCACCAGAATCTTTACATCCGTCGCGCTGGATCGATGGAGAACAGCGTGCATCCGTCGCTTGCGACCTTCGAGTTCCGCTTCGACTTCCACCGCGAACGTCGCGCTTTTCACCGACAAAAGCCGCCTCACCCGCTCGATGGTTTCGCGGCCAAAACCAATCGTCGCTAGTTCTGCCACGTTTCGAAACGGCGTATCGTCCCCAGTCCCGTCCACGCCATCTGGCCCCGCACGTACGCGGAGAATCGAAATGGCCAGCGCGGCATCAATGCCGGGAATCAACTGTAGCACCTTGTCAGAAGCGGTGTTGATGTTGATGTAGCCGGTCGACATCGGCGCGAAGAAATCGCGAAGTGACATAGGATACCCCTTCGGTTCCTCGCCTGTAGAGCCGCCCAAAGTCACAGGCGCATTCGTGCCCCAATACATTTCCGGCGTCACGCCGCGAATGAGCAGCAACTCGCTCAAATCGTCAATCGGCCCATTCTTGGGGAGATACGGCTTAGACAGGTTCGCGTAGTAATCCATCTCCGCGCCGTTCAGACTCGAATCACTGTCGGCGTCGCGCCAATCGAGGATTGAGTCGACAATGATGTTCTTATCCGGATTCTCGACCTCCATCTGCGTGAGCGCAATTTCCAAAGCCTGACGGCCGGTAGGATGCTTCCGGTCCGCTGCCGAATTGATGTTGAAGAACCGCTCCCAATCCACGATGCGCACTGTGAAACTGCCGTTGCCTAGCTGGTTCGTGAGCGAGAAAGATTGCATCGGGCTATTCGTCACCCCTGGACCACCGGCCCAGCGCTGGTTGAGCGAATCATAGGGTTCCAGAGCGATTGTCGCCTGTTGCCCGACAAGAAACCGCGCGAACTCCACGCCTGAACGGCAGAGCCATTCTAGCTCGCGATCCCCGTCCGCCTGCCGCACGAGCACCGTCTCGACTTTCATCGACGCCGCGAACGTGCCTGCCAACGCCGCGAGCGAAACAATCACCAGCATCACGATGATGAGCGCGATTCCTGGTTTCTGGTTCTGTTTGTGCGAGACAACGTTCACAAAAAAGCTCAACTCACGGCTGCTTCGGGGCACCAATGCCGAAAACGCCCTTCCCGAACCCACTCTTGCTCCCTCCATCCGAGTTCTCGCCGCCCTTCGATCCCGAGCCACTTTTGCTCGGAGTTCGGGACATCACCGGAGGATTGGGCGCATGCATCTCCTTCGTCACCGTGTCGGCAGCGAGGGAAACCACGCGCACCTTAAGTCCCTCTGCGGGCACCGGCGCCCCATCCGTGCGGCCCATCGCCAATTGCACGCGCATCAATTTCGGAATCTGATTCGTCGAGTCCCACTCGGTAATCCACTGGCTCACCGCGGCACTCCAGAATTCGATGTAAAACTGATCCACGTTGCCCACCAGCACCGTCGAGTGCACCCCCGCATCTCCCGCCGTAGCGAGCAACGAGGATTGGCGCAGCACCAGTTGGTTAGCCGCACCGTCGGTGCTCGGCTCGACAGCAAAACTCACGCGCCGCGTGGATTGGCCGGCGAAAAAGCGGTTGCCCCAGAAAGTTTCCGGAAGCCGCGCCACGAAGCTCAATTCCGAAAAGGCCCCCGGCGTATCCGCGGCGAAACTATACAGCACCGCGTTCTCGGTGAAGAGCACCGCGCCGCTCAGCGCCTCCTCAATCGTGCGGAGCGTCGTCCGTTCGCGCTGGGCATCCGCCGCCGCGCGCTTGCCCGCCTCCGTGGAGCGGAGCACCTGGGTCCACGCTGCGTAAACCGCCGTAATCACCAGCGCGAAGATGCCGACGGCGACCATCACCTCCACGAGCGTAAAGGCGCGCTGCCTGTTTTTGGAGGGCGTGTTCATCGCGCGGTGCTATCCGGCCGATAGAGAAGGACTGACATCTTGCTCTCGATGGTCTTTTCGCCGATTGGTTCCTGTACCGTCAAATCGACTTGGTACAGGCCGTTTGTTCCAAACAGTATCGTATCCTGCGTCCATGTGCTACCGAGGTAAAATTCGCCAAAATCGCCCATCTCCGTTCCTTCCTGGAGTGTCGTGCTGAGCGCGATTTCCGCAGCGAGATCAGCGGTGCTCGGTCGCGCCTGCTGGAATGCCTGCGCCAACCGGAGGTTCTGTGAGACCAACTCCAGCACCGCCACTACGGCGGCAAAGAACACCGCCACCGCCACCATCACCTCCAAAAGGGTGAAGGCCCGCCGGTTCGTTCGTTGCTGCCGCATCGATTTCATCAGTCCGGGTTCTGAATGTCCACCAGTGCCGTCGTCACCTCCAGCGAGAGTCGCCGCCGTCCGTCGCTCGATTCCAGCGTCAGGGTCAGTTCCTCGCACGTCGCATCCGGGAAAAACCGTACGCGCACCTCGCGGTCATCTTCGAACGACTGCGAGTTGGCACTGATGGAAAACTGCACCTCTTTCGGAAGGAAGACCGGCTCAGCCGCCGGCACCTCTTTGCCCGGTTCCACTACACCTTCCTCCGTTGGCTGAACCTCCACTTCCTCGACCGGTACCAGCATGAACGACCGCTCCACCAAACGCACGACGAGGTCCACCGGACGTCTCTGCGTGATGGCCATCAGTCGGGCCGTAGAGCAGAGCGAGATAATCCCCGCCTCAGCCTGTTGCAGCTCGTTCTTGTCGAATGCGCGTACGAAGGCTGGCACGCCCACTCCGAGCGTGATCCCGATGATGAGCACCACAATCATGATCTCGACGAGGGTAAAAGCCCTCGCCCGCCGCGCGCCCGTCGTTGCTCTATCATTTGTCGTTTGCATTGCTCAACGCGCCACACTGCCAGTGATGGCGAACATCGCCGAAAGCACGCCGAACAGCAGGAATCCGACGAACACGGCGATGACAACGATTAAAACAGGCTCGATGAGCGTCGTGACGACCCGCAGCGCGACTGCGAGCTCATTCTCGTATGTCTCGGCCACATTGCGGAGCGCGCCTGGCACGTCGCCCGTCTGCTCCCCGATTTTCACCAGATCCACCATCAGCCGTGGAAAGACCTTACTGCGCTCGAGTGGTTCAGCGAGCGATTTGCCGTCGGTCACCGCATCACGCGTGCGGGCGATGGCCTCCTTGAGCACCACGTTCGGCAGCACCTGCTCGGTGATGCGCAGGGCGGTCAGCACGGGCACGCCGTTTTGCAGCAGCGTCGCCAAGGTGCGCGCGAACTGGCTGAAGAGGCTTAAGCTTATAATCTTGCCGACAATCGGCATCCGCAGCTTGTAGGCGTCAATCTCCCGGTGCCCCTGGGGCGTCGCGCGGTAACGAACGAAAAGCCAGCCGACCGCGACTACGAACGCGATAGTCCCAGCCCAGATCACCCAGTTCGTCGCCAAATCGCCCACGGCCATCAGCATTCGCGTCGAGAGCGGCAGCGTCACCTTCATCCCTTTGAAGATATCCATGAACCGAGGGAGCATCCACGTCATGAAAAAGATAATCATCACCACGCCGACGCCGATGACGAAGGCCGGATAGACCATCGCCGAAGTCACTTTGTGGCGTACTTCCGCGAAACGCACGTAGTGGTCTGCCAATCGCCGCAGCACCTCCACCAACGCGCCGCTCTGCTCGCCCGCGCGCACCATGCTTACGTACATCTCCGGGAAGATTAGTGGCTGCGCGCCCATCGCCGCCGAGAGATTCTTACCCTCCGACACTTCCTTCCGCAGTTGCGCGCCCACCTCCGGCCCGATGCCTTTGGATTCCATCGAGGCCATGCTGCGCAACGAGTCGACCAGCGGCATCCCCGCTTGCAGCAGGTTCGCCAGCTGAGTGGTGAACGTGGCCAACTCCTGAAGCGACGGCTTGCGTTTGCGATTGAAAAACGACTGGCCCAAGGGCGAAGCTGCGGTGGACGCGGATGCAGATGAGAGGGTGACGCGATCAGTCTTTCCCGTTTTCTTTGCCGCCACCGACGCGCCGCCACTCGCCTCCACCACCATCGGGAAGAGTCCGCGGCGGTCGAGTTGCGCTAGCACCGTTGCACGGTCAGCCAGTTCCAGCATTCCCTCCTCGACCTCGCCGGAACGACGCCGCGCCTTGTAAGAAAACTTGGGCATACGAACCGCTTCGTTGATACCGTCCCGCTTCACCACTGGCGAGAGGAAACCATCTTCGCGCCGCGAAAAATCGCCTTCGAGCACCTTCGCACTCGACACACTTCGGACGCTTGCTAACCTCGCACGGTTTCAATTTCTTTTAACCAGCCTCCTCGCATGAACGACCAGCCTCCCAAACACGTCGCCGAAAAGAAGCCGTTCGCCTTCACCGCCGCCAACGTCGGCCTCGCCCTGTTGCTGGGCGGTTCGGTCGTCTTCGTGCTTGGCTACTTCAAGAACGCCGCCAAAGAGGCCGACCTACCGCTGTCGCGTGAGACTGTCATTATCTTCTCCGGACTCGGTATGGCCTGTTATCTCGCCGGGCTCGTCTTCAGCATCATGGCCCTCTGCGGCATCCCGCACCACGGCCGAGCCGGACTGCTCGGCCGAGGCATCGCCGGACTCTTGCTGAACGGTGGCAGCATGCTAGCCACGACCATCTCGCTCACCCTGCTCTGGCCGGGGCTTCAGGAAGCCAAGTCCCTCAAGCAGTTCGATAACGCCGCAAACACCCTCAAGCAATCGATCCGCGACTCCATCAACCCCTCCAATGGCGCGCCAAATAGCACCGCCGCACTCGACAAGTTCATCGCCACCAGTACGGAGGCGGCCAAGAACCTCAAAGGCCCCGATGCCGTGACGATGCAGGCAGGTCTCTCCTTCTTCGCCAAGTTGAAGGTGGAGAACGACGCCTACACCCAGTCCGCCGCCGCCATGCAGAACGCCGAGGTGCTCAACGGCGAAACTCTCAAGGCCAAGGATCAAATCGCGCCGCGCCGAAAAATCGTCCAGACCTTCCTCGACGCCAACCAGCGCCTCCGTGAGTTCGTGCGCGATTCCGAGCAGCATTTCGAAGCTGAGCTGAAGACCCGTAGCGTCGTGCCCGGGGACATAGACCAGGCGCTGACCAGCTTCCGCAAAGGTGCCGCCCGCAACACTCTCGTCCTAAAGATCCGCGACAGCGACGAGCGTATCGGCAAATCCATGCTCACCGCGCTTACCCTTGTCGAGCAGCAGTGGGACCGTTGGAAGTTCGACAAAGACGCCGACAAGTTCACCTTCGAGGATGCCGCGGCGCAGAAGGAGTACGTCACCTCGGTAAAAGAAATCGAAAACGCCAGCGAAGTGCAGACTCTGCTTAAGCAACAACTGCTTGGCACCAAGTAGGAGGGGGAAACCTAGATTCACCAACCGCTTCAAGTCGACAGAGCCTTGAATGCGATCGGCGCCGGTTCGTTCAGGCTACCCCGGCGGTAGCCCTGTAGATCGAGCGTCACGTGCGCGTAGCCGATCTTCTTCAGCGCCTCCGCCACCGGCGCGAACTTCTCCTCCGCCAACAATCGCGGCAGCTCCGTCTGGCCCAATTCAATCCGCGCCAGATGCCCCAGCTTCAGCTCGTGATGGCGCACCCGCACGTCGTGGAACCCGAGGTCGCGCAGCACATACTCCGCGCGTTCGATCATCAGCAACTTCTCCGGCGTCACCACCTCGCCGTACGGGATGCGACTGGAGAGGCAGGCCATCTGCGGCTTGTCGGCCGTCGGCAGACCCAGCTGCGCCGAAAGCTCGCGAATCTCGGCCTTCGTCAACCCCGCCTCCTTCAATGGCGCGCGCACTTGGAACTCCGCCGCCGCCTGCGCGCCCGGCCTGTGGTCGCCGACGTCGCTCGCATTCTCGCCGTAGGCAATCACGCAGAAACCCTCCGCCTTCGCTAAGGGCGCCAGCTCCGTGAACAGCTCGTGCTTGCAGAAATAACAGCGGTTGGACGGATTCGCGAGGTACTCCGCGTTGTCGAACTCCCGCGTCCGCACCACCTTCACGGGAAAAGCGAACTCCTTCGCCAACGCCAACGCCTCCTCCAGCTCGCGCCGCGGCAGGCTAGGCGAATCGGCAATCACCGCCAGCGCCCGCCCCCCAAGCTCTTCATGCGCCACCCGCGCGAGAAAGACCGAGTCCACCCCGCCCGAATAGGCGACGAGACACGATCCGTACCCGCGCAACCGCGCCCGCAAATCTTGCAGCTTCACCGCACTCACACAGGAATAGTGGCATCGCCCACCGACCATGTCGAGAGGCGCGGGTATCGAGCAGGTGGACAGTATGGAAGAAGAAATTGCGCCAACGATGCTCAAGTCATCCACAACCCCAGAATTCTTCCTTCACTCACTTTCCCTTTGCGGAGTAAAGCGAGAGCGGCTGGGAAAAGGGGTTCCGTCCGTCGTCGGGAAAGACGCACCCTTCTTGGGGCCTTGCAATCACCTTCGCTCCTCGCCTTACGAAGAGAAAAGAAAACCGCCTAGCGCACTCCGCTCAGCGCAGGGCTAGACTACGGCGCCACCGCTAAGCGTTCTTCGGCGCGTTCGCCAGACATGAGTACGCCCTGTTCTTTGTAAGGCTTGAGCATGAAATGCGTGGCCGTCGAGAGTACACCCGAGATAGTGGCGAGTTTCTCGGAGACGAACGTGGCGACTTCGCGCAGGTTACGACCCTCGACAATCACGAGCAGGTCATAGCCGCCGCTCATGAGATAGCAGGAGTGTACCTCGTCATATTTGGCGATTCGATTGGCGAGCCGGTTGAAACCACCTTCGCGCTCAGGTGTAATTTTCACCTCAATCACCGCTCGCACCGTGTCCACTCCCGCAAGTTCCTCGTGCAGGATGGCGCGGTAGCCAAGAATGACACCGCCCGCCTCGTAGTGCTTGATCTTGGCAGCGACCTCAGCCTCGGGAAGGTTGAGCATCGCGGCGAGCTGCGCTGGCTTGAGCGCAGCATTCTCGTGGAGAAGTTTCAGGAGCGCGTCCATGGAGAAAGGTTAAGCACGAAGAGCGCGAATTGAACACGCTTTATTTTACGCACGGAAACGAATCGTTCCGCTCAGAGCGGCGCGATAGCGGTCCAATTTGTCGCGCCGAACTTGGCGAGAAACTTCTCGCGCAGTGCCTCGGCGGCGGAATGCCCCCCCACGAGCGCAAACGTTGTCGAACCGCTGCCGCTCATCAGCGCGGCTTGAGCGCCATTCGCGCGCAAAAATTCTTGATAGAGGGCGAGGACGGGATATTTGTGCAACGCGGGCGCTTCGAGAGAGTTGTAGAAGGCCGGGCCCGCTGCCGCGAGATTGCTGCCTTCTAGAAATGCAATCAACTCGCGCGCACGACCAGACCTACCATTCAATGCAGCGGGGAATTTCGCCAGCGACTGATACGCCCACGGCGTGGAAATGCCGAAACCCGGATGTACAAGCAGGAGCCACGCGCCACGCAAGGCGGCGAAGAACGCAAGTGACTCGACCTGTTCACCTCGGCCGAGGGCCAGTGCGGGCTGGTGTTGCAGGAAGAACGGAACGTCGGAGCCGAGGCGTGCGGCGATTGGAAAGAGCTCTTTCGGCGAGAGCGGCTGCCCGAAAAGCTCGTTTAATCCCACTAGCGTCGTGGCGGCGTTTCCGCTGCCACCGCCGAGACCCGCGGCCATCGGGATGTTCTTCGTGAGATGGATGGAGACGCCGTCGGCAATGCGAGCGGCTTCGAGGAACGCCGTCGCGGCGCGATGAACGAGATTGGTCGAGTCCACGGGCAACGTGGGGTTGCTGCAGGTGAGTTGGATTCCCGCGCCACCGCGCTTGAACGTGAGCTCATCGTGCAGCGCCACCGGCTGCATCACGGTCTCTAGTTCGTGGAAGCCGTCAGTGCGCTTGCCGAGAATATTCAGCAGCAGGTTGACTTTGCAACCGGATGGACGGGTGAGCGTCATTCCGTTCGCTGGCGCCCGTTAGGCGGCCGATTCCGCCTTCTTGCGCCGGCGATCCCGCCAGTTCCAGAACCAAGCCACCACGATGCAAAACTCGTAGAGGATGTGGAGCGGCGCGGCGAAGAACAGCATCGTGAGCGGATCGCCCGAAGGCGTGATGACAGCCGAGAGTATGAGGTTAATGACGACCCAGTAGCGGCGGAAGGCGTTGAGCTTCTTGTGGTCGAGGAGACCAACCTTCACCAGCGTGAGAATAATGACGGGCAGCTGGAAGCCAAGGCCCATCGCGATCATGAATTTGCAGGCAAACCCGATGTATTCCTCCGCCTGCCATTCGTCGGCGTTGAATCCGAGCCAGTCCGAGAATTCGACCGAGGCCGTGACCGTGATCGGCAGAATGACGAAGTAGCAGAAGATCACGCCGAGCAGGAAGAGCACCGTGCCGAAGCCCGCCACCTGATAGAGGACGCTCTTCTCGCGCACGCGTAGGGCAGGCAGCACGAACTGGCCGATGAAGAAAATGATGAACGGCGAGGCAATCACGATGCCGCCGTAAAAGGCGAGCTTGAGCGCGACCATGATGGCGCTAAGCGGGCTCAAATTAATCAGGCCGACCAAGCGTTTGCTCGGGAAGTCGTCACGCGCCGGTCCCGGCTGGATTGCGAGAACGGTGTTCGTACCGATAGTCACAGGCGCAAACTTGAGCGAATCAATCCTATTCGTACCAGCGTGGTAACGCTTGAGGTCTTCCACACGAATCTTTGCGAGTTGGTTCGTGCCCAGGAAAAGAGGCACTGCGGTTTGTTGCTTGGGCGTGGCGGCGTAAAGATTGACGTCGTAAAGTCTGCCCGAAACATAGAGCTTCTGTCCGGTAACAAGCGGACGCGCCAGCACCTCCACGAGCCAGTTACCGCCCACCAGGGAAATCATCATCGCGACCAGCACGGCCGACATGACCTTGATGAGGACCCAACGAAAATCTTCAAGGTGATCGAGGAACGCCTTGATTGGGCCGCCACCCTCCTCGGCTGGTTCCGGCTCCGGCTCGCTCGGCGGAGGTGGCACGTAACCAGTGGAGCCGGCACCGCCTGCACCACCATCGTTGCCACTGTGATGATCTCCGTAATCGCTGTGGTGCGAATCGTAACCGGTGTCGTGATGAGTATCGTGCTGGCCGGAATAATCGTGGTGCTCGTCCCGCTGCTCATGTTGACGATGATAGTAATCCGCATCCTTCTCCTCTGAGTTCGGAGCAATTACAGGATCAGTGGAAGCAGGCTTAGAAGCGGAGACCGTGGAATCTTCCCCAGACGTGGCGCTGGCTTGAGTCTCAGCATCGGCGGAAAGCGACGGCGCAGGCGCATCGGTCGGCGACGGCGCGGGAGACGCAGATTTCTCAGGAAGCGACGCGGAGGAATTTTCGGTCTCGATCAGAGGTAGGTCAGCCTGAGTAGGCAGGTTCTCATTTGGAGACGCGGAACGCGCATCACCCAATCCCTGAATGGGCTCACCCTCTGGCTCGCGGGCCATTGCGGGGAAGGATTAGGCGGACTTGGCGTCCGACTGGCTGCCAGCACCCGACTTCGACTGCTCAGCAGCCGCAGCGGGGGCGGGAGTCGGGGCGACCTGTTGAACCTGATGGGTGTGAGTATCCTCGACTGAGCGCTGGAATTCCTGCTGCATGTCGGTGGAGGCCTTTTTGAATTCCTTGATGCCCTGACCGAGGCCCTTGGCTAGCTCGGGGAGTTTCTTCGCGCCGAAGAAGAGGAGCAGGACAGCGATGATCAGGACAATCTCGCCCCAACCGAGACCAAACATCAACATATTCATGGTAGAAAACCTTACGGGTAAAAACGGCGCTTTAGCAACAACTAAAAGGCCGACAATCTGTGGAGTCAGACGTCGGCCAGTGGAACGGCTTTCAATTATTTCTTCTTCGGCTCGAGCAGGATGAACTCTCCGCGGCGGTTCTTGGCCCACGCAACCTCCGTCTGACCCGCATCCGCTGGCTTGTCCTCGCCGAAACTCAAAGTGCGAATACGATCGCCGCTCACCCCGAGCTTGCCGAGTTCCCCACGCAACGCGAGCGCACGTCGTTCGCCCAACGAGCGGTTGTACTCCTCAGTGCCACGCTCATCGCAATGCCCTTCGATCAGCAGTAAATCGCCCGGCTTGCTCTTCAGATGCTTGGCCACGTCATCCACCTTCTTCTGCTGATTCGCCTTCACCGTTGCGCTATCGAAATCAAAGGTCACCATCTGCGACTGGAAGAACGCGCGGTTCGGCACCGCGTCAGCGAAGCGATCCAAGCCCGCGGTATTGGTATTCGCATTCTCGAACGGTCCCTGCGGTCCAGTTGGGATGGTGGTACCGGGACCAACAGGCGGAATGGTGGTGCCAGGACCAGGACCAACTGGTGGCGTCGTGTCGGGACCACCAACGGTCGCGCCGGTGCCGGGGATGTTCGTGAGCCTGACCGACCGCTGTCCGGTGCAGGCAACCGCGGCGAGAAGAATGACCGCTGCAAGGAAGGTCAGAGTTTGGTTGTGGATTTTTTTCATTGTATTAAAATTTAATCAGAGAAATCGATTTACCTCGCCCACGAAGGCTGCGAGCTGCTCCCTGAGAACGCTGGCACATCTTTCACCTGTTTGGTCGGCACGTCAAGCAGAGAGAGAGTGCGTTTTCCACCGCTGCGCTTGGTCAGAATGAGCGTGCGACTGTTCGCCGCCCACGAGGGATCTTCGCCGTCGGCCAGCACTTTCGCCTCGCCGCCCTCGGCTGGGACCACGCATATGGAGAAGCCGCCCATCTGCGCCGTGAACGCGATGGTCGTGCCATCGGGCGACCAACTCGGCTCCGAAGGATTCAATACACCCGAGGTGGCGATTCGCATGATGGGGCCTCCGGTGGAAAGCGCCTTGGCGAGCACGCGGCGTCCGCCCATCTTCGTCACAAAGGCGACCCAGCGACCGTCCGGCGACCAACAAGGCGAGGATTCGTCCTCGTCGCGCGTCTCGGTGAGGCGATGGAGGTTCTTGCCGTTGGAAGAAGCAACCCACACGTCGGGGCTGTTGGCCTTGCTCAGGATCATCGCCACGCGGCCGTCGTTCGCTATGGCTGGCGCAGTGTTCAAGCCCGAGTGACGCGCCACAATCTCGCGCCCGCCAGTACCGAGGTTGTGCGCGAGGATGGTCGTGTTCTCGACGCCCGACATCGTGAGGTACGCCGTGTAATAAAGGGAACGGTTGCCCGGTGCCCACGTCGGCGCGGCGACAATCACGCCATCGGCGGTCACGGCCGTGGGACTGTGACCGTCATAGTCGGCGACGAAAATTTCGCTGGCGCGGCCGGTGTCCATCTTGAAAGCGACCCGCGTCTGCGCGATGCCTTTCTTGCCGGTGAGCGAGAGAACCACGGCGTCCGATAGTGCGTGCGCCTGCTGACGTGGCGTTCCGCCGCTGAAGGTCTTATCGAAAAGCCCGGCGTTGTTGCGATCGCTCAGCATACCGCGCACGGCATCGGTGTTGCTGCCGGCGAGCTTGTAAGCAGCACGCTCCGCCTCGACCATCTTGAAACCAGCCACCTCCAGATCGAACCGTAGCACGCGGTCCACCTCGCCTGTGTAGCCGGAGATGTAGAAGGGAATTAGCTTGGTGGGATCATACTCCTTGATGACGGTGAGGCGGTTGGGATCCGTTGACTCCTGCGCGGGGGAGATTGAAACGAACGCCACACAGAGCGCAGCGGACCACATCGAGAAAAGGGAAAGAGATTTCATCCGAGTTGGCGTTTGGCTTTGAGATTGAAATCGAGTTGGAAGGTGCGCTGGCCGTCGCGAATGCTCTCGGGGAACGGGCGACCGATGCTCTGCACCTTGTCGAGGGCGCGCTGCACGGATTTGTCGAGAGCGCCGACGCCCGCCTTGCGCGAGACGGAGGCCTTGAGCACGGTGCCGTCGCGCGCGATAGTCACGGTGACCTGCACGATGAGATTATCGTCGGCAATGTCGTTCGGCGTGATCCACGCGTTATGGTAGACCGCGATCACGTACTGACCGTAGTTAACGAAACCCTCGCCGCCCGCGCCCGGCGTGCCGATGCTGACGCCCTGCGAGAGGCTGCTCCTGAGGGCCGTGAGGGAGTTGTTGATCTTAGAGCCAGCGGCGGCGAGTCGAGCGATCTCTCGGTCGCGGGCGGCCGTGTCGGCGGCGGCTTTGGCCTTGGCCTGATCGTCCGCGGCGCGCGTCACGACCTTGCTGGTATTGACTTTGATTTTACTGGGCGCAGTCTTCTCCACGGTCTTCGGCGGCTCGACCTTAGTGTCGGTCTTCTTCGGCACGCTCTTCTCGATCGGAATCGTCTCGACCTTCTTAGGTACCTCTACCTTGGCGGGCGGTTCGACGACTGTCTCCTTCGGCGGCGTAGGCGGTGTGACGACTTCAACCGGAGGGGTCGGAGCGGGAGGTGTCGGAGTCGGCGCAGCGACGCTCGCCGTGGATTCTGGGCCGGGCGAGCCACCGCGCGCGAGCGCGTCCTCGACAATTTTCGCGTTGAGCAAGTCGAGCGGCACGGCTGACTGCTCCTTGTGGCGGGCGTTGAAGAACGCCGTGCCGAGGAAAAGCACCGCCAGCAGCAGCAGGTGGGCGCCTGCCGAGAGCACGAAACATTTTTTCTGGAGCTGGCTCATCTATTTCACCACTGCCGTGCGAAAGGAGAAGCGCGTGATGCCGTTCTTCTGACAGCGCTCGATTACCGCGTAAAGGTGCTTGTTCAGTCCGTTCTCATCGGCCCGAATATACACTATCGTGTTTGGGTTGGCTCGGAAAGCCTGCACCAACTCGGCCTCGACCTGCTCGAGCGAGAGCGGCCTGCGGTCGAGCAGATAGACCCCCTTGGGGCTAATCTCCACGGTGCGAATGTCGTTCTTCTCGATCGGTCGGTCGATCTTGCCGCCGGCGGGCAGCTTCAGCTCGATCCCCTGCTCCAGAAGCGGCGTAGTGATGATGAAGATGATCAGCAGCACGAACGCCAGGTCGAGCAGTGGGGTGATGTTGATGTCGTTCAACGTCACCAGCGAATTGCGTTGGGAGAAGCGGCGCATGGCGAGAGGCTACAGCCCGTCCTCCTTCAGGTATTCCGTCTCAATCTTCGAGACGAGCTCCTGCGCGAAGTTATCCAGCGTCACTGTCTCCACGCGTAAATTGTGCACAAGCCAGTTGTAGCCGAACATCGAGGGGATTGCCACCAGCAGGCCGGCTACCGTGGTGACCAGCGCCGCCGCCACACCCGGCGCCATCGTCGCGAGGTCCGCCGATCCCTTCATCGCCACCGCGCTAAAGGTACTCATCACGCCCCACACCGTGCCGAGCAAACCGAGAAACGGCGCACCGCTCACCGCAATCGCGAGCAGGATGAGTCCCGACTCGAGCTTGAGTGATTCACGCGCCACCGCGCCTTCGAGAGTTCGTTTCACGTGTTCAACCGATTTCAATGAGAGCGACGGCTTCCGTTCGCCGCCAACCGTCTTCAGGCGCTTATCCAATTCCAAGCAGCCCTCGTGATAGACGGCAAAGAGCGGACAACCCTCCACTGTCACACGGCGGTCGAAGATGCCGAGAACCGTCGACTGATTGCGAAACTCCGCGTCGAAGTAGCTATTGAACTGCTTGGCCTTACGCATCTGAAGCGCCTTGGAGACCATGATTGACCAAGCGAAAACCGAGAAGAGGCCCAAAAGCACGATGATGGCCTTGCCCTCCATCGTGGCCTTGTTCCACACAAAGACCAATTCCATCTGCTGGCTTGCCGCCAGAAACGCAAAACTCATTCTCCTCCTTCTTATTTTGCCGCAACTGGAGCGGCAACACTTTTGTAACACGTTCCAGCGCAGAGTCAACGCAAATCCCTTCCCCATCGCCCGCCCCTCCTAAAAAAGGGTGCGGAAGTGAGACGCTTTGTCCCTTTTTTGACACAAAAACCGCCTATCACCCACCCGCGAACGCCATCTTATTCGGCAAAGTTGTTGAAAGGGAAAAAGTCCTTTTTAGCAGCGAACTGGGGTTCCTGAGGATGAAAAACCCCTCCGTCCTAAGAGACGATTGGATTGAGTCGGCTCAAAACTCCGCACTGCGCCACTAGCCGCGGCACGGCCACGCCGGCAAATTGCGCTTGGCGGAGCGGTTCGAGGAAGAGGCTCTCCAATTCCAATGGCAGGCCGCGCTCGAAATCCACCAGCGTCGACGCGCGGTAGGCGTCCATCACGCGGGTGCGCTCAATCTGATTCTCGGCTAGCGCGGGATCAATCTTCAGGTCGAGCGCGTTGGCGGCAGCGATCACCTCGAGCATCAACTCACGCACGAGCCTCTCCCAGCGCACGTCGGCCAGCAGTCGGTCCGTGGTCCAGCAGGGACCTAGCTTTGTGTCCGCGGACAACTCGCCGCGCAACACGTTCTCGTAGCCGGCCGCAGCAGCGACGCCGAGACCATTGAATGGGATATTCCAGACCAACTTCTCCCAATGAGCGCGCGCGAGATTGTCCGTCACCGTGCACGGGATGCCCGCGTACCGGAACAGCGTGGCGATGTCGTGCGTGCGCGGCTCGGGCAAACGGCGGAACTCGCCCAGTATAATCTTACCGTGCGCGAGGTGATGAATGAGGCCCGGCTCGAGGCGGTTCAGACAGACGAAGCAGAGGCCGCCGAGAATTTGTTCGGCCGAAAATAATTCGGTAAGCCGCTCCTCGTTGCCGAGGCCGTTCTGCAATGTGAGCACGGCGGTCTGCGACCCGACGAGCGGCGGCAGAAGTTTTGCGAATTGATTGTTGGCGGTGGTCTTGAGCCCTATGAGAACGAGGTCGCACGGCCCGATTTCCTCGGGCGCGCGGGCGCACTTCGGCTGCACATGGAAATCGCCATCGGCACTGCGCACGTGCACGCCATGACGTCGCACCGCGTCGTAATCCGATCGGAGAAGGAAATGCACCTCGTGCCCGGCGCGGCAGAACTGAGCGCCGTAGTAGCTGCCCAGTGCGCCGCAACCAACCACACCAATCTTCATAAGGAAAATGTCACGAGGCGGAGGGGACGTGTCGAGCCGGCAATCTCGAGCGCATCCATAAAAAGAAACAGGCGCCCTGTTTCCAAGGCGCCTGTTTTGAAAAGGCGAGAATTACTTGGTGCCGAGGATCGCGTCCTTGGCAGCCTTGGCGACGCGGAACTTCACGACGCGCTTGGCCTTGATATGAATCGCCTCGCCGGTGGCAGGGTTGCGACCCATGCGGGCCTTGCGGTTCACGAGCACCAGCTTGCCGAGGCCCGGCAGGGTGAAGGTGTTCTTGGCGTTCTTGTAAGCGAGACCAGCGATCTCTTCGAGAGCGTGGACGGCTTGCTTCTTGGTGATGCCGACCTTCTCGGCGAGGGCGGAGGCGGTCTGGGACTTGGTCAGGGCTTTTGCCATATTGATTGGTTGATTAGGTTGCTGTAGTTCCTTGGTTTCGTCTTGCGACTTGTGCGTATGTAAGGCGCTTCGCTTAGAGGGTGCAAGTGAAAAAAACGTTTTTGCTGAGATTTTTTCCGTTTTTAAAAACGGGCCTCGAGCGGACCGAACTTGACTTGCAACGCGCTCGCCGCAAAGTATCCGACCGTGGAGAAAAAAGTCATCGATTGCGGGCTTCGCTACGAGATTGTCCGGCTCATCCACGCCGGCGGAATGGGTGTGGTGTACGAGGCCAAGCAGTTCGGTGTGCGCGAGTTCGTCAAGCGCGTGGCCATCAAACTCATCGGCGAAAAGCACGCGCGCGAACATCCGTTCGTCGAAGATTTCATCGGTGAAGCGCGGCTCGTCGCCGACTTGATCCACACCAACATCGTTCAGACCTATCACCTCGGCCAGGCGGACGGGGGCCTGTTCATCGTGATGGAACTGGTGAACGGTGTGAACCTCCAGCAACTCCGCCAGCAGGCCGCTGACTACCGAGCGATTATCCCTCGTGAACTGGCTGTGCTCATCACCAGCCGCGTCTGCCGCGGCCTTTCTTACGCTCACGCCAAAAGCGATCCGGACGGCGTGCCGCTGCACATCGTCCACCGCGACGTCTGCCCCAAGAATATCATGGTCGCCTTCGAAGGCGACGTGAAGCTCAGCGACTTCGGCGTCGCCAAGGCTCGCGGCTTCCTGAAGAACGACGACGGCGAGGTGCGTGCCGGCAAGGTCGACTACATGAGCCCCGAGCAAGCCGACTACCAGCCCACCGATCCGCGCTCGGACCTCTTCTCCACCGGCGTGGTGCTCGCCCAACTCCTCGTCGGCTACAACATCTTCCGCGCCGCGAGCACTGATGCGTGCATCGAAAACATCCGTAAACTCCCCATCCCCGACTTCCGCAAACTCAGCAAACAGATTGACGACCGGCTGGACCACATTCTACAACGCGCCCTGCAACGCGACGTGAACCAACGCTACCAGTCCGCGAGCGAGATGCTCTACGACCTCGAACATTACATCTACCACGCCGGTTACGGCCCGACGAACGAGACGCTCGGCAAATACGTGCGAGACCTTTACCACAACAAGCCGGTTATCATGAGCCGTCGGAAGACCGCTAGCCACCTGACGCAGACGCGTGTGCTCGTCAAAAAGAAAAAATGAAACGCCGAAACTCCACCGTCACCCTCGGCCTGCTTCAGCACGCCTGTTCGGAAAAGCCCGCGGCTAATCTGAAGAAGACCCTCGCGGCGGCTGAGCGCGCGGCGAAGGACGGCGCCCAGATTATTTGCACTCAGGAACTCTTCCGCTCGCAGTACTTCTGCCAGAGCGAAGACCACAAATACTTCGACCTCGCCGAACCGATTCCCGGCCCCAGTACGCAGGCCTTTCAGAAACTGGCGAAGAAGTACAAGGCCGTCATCATCGCCTCGCTCTTCGAGAAGCGCGCCTCGGGTCTCTATCACAACACCGCCGTCATCATTGACGCCGACGGTTCGATCCTCGGCATCTACCGCAAGATGCACATCCCTGACGACCCGCTCTTCTACGAGAAGTTCTACTTCACGCCCGGCGACACCGGCTTTCGCACTTGGAACACGAAACACGGCAAGATCGGCGTGCTCATCTGCTGGGATCAGTGGTATCCCGAGGGCGCACGTCTCACCGCGCTACAGGGTGCCGAGATTCTCTTCTATCCGACGGCCATCGGCTGGCATCCGAGCGAGAAGAAAGAATACGGCGTGAATCAGCACGGCGCGTGGGAAACTATCCAGCGCAGCCACGCCATAGCTAACGGTTGCTACGTCGCCGCGGTAAACCGGATTGGCCTCGAGTGCCCCATCGGCGGCGATGGTCTCGAGTTCTGGGGGCAAAGCTTCGTCGCCGGTACGAGCGGACAAATCCTCTCAAAGGCCAGCGTGAACAAGGAGGAAAACCTCCTCGTCGACGTGGACCTCGCCAAGGTGGATGTGACCCGCACGCACTGGCCGTTCCTCCGCGACCGCCGCATCGACGCCTACGGCGGCATCACTCAGCGCCTGCTGGATTGATGGCTCCGCCCGCGATTCCCCTGCCCTACCGCGGACGCCTCGCGCCTTCGCCGACAGGCCATCTTCATCTCGGCCACGCGCGCACCTTCTGGATTGCACAAGAGAGAGCGCGCCAGCGCGGCGGTTCCCTGATTCTTCGAAATGAAGACCTCGACGGACCGCGCTGCAAACCAGAGTTCGCCCGTGCCGCGCTCGAGGATTTGAAGTGGTTCGGGTTCAACTGGAGCGAAGGGCCGGATTGGGGTGGCCCGTTTGCTTCCTACAACCAAAGCGAACGTATCCCCCATTATCGCGCCGCCTTCGAACAACTTTGGGCCAGTGGTTTCATCTACCCCTGCATCTGCTCGCGAAAGGATATCCAGCAAGCCGCCACCGCGCCGCATGCCGAAGATGGCGAACCGATCTACCCTGGCACGTGCCGACCGAAGGAAAGCTCCACGCTCACCAAAGACCTGCCGACCAAGACTCAGGCGAACTGGCGATTCCGCGTGACTGACGGCGAGGCGGTGGAATTCGTGGACGGTCGCTCCGGCCCGCAACGGTTCATCGCGGGTCACGATTTTGGCGACTTCCCCGTCTGGCGTCACGACGACCTCCCGAGCTATCAACTCGCGGTGGTGGTGGATGACGCCGCGATGCGAATTACCGACGTGGTGCGAGGCGAGGACCTGCTCCCTTCCACTGCCCGCCAACTCCTGCTCTACCATGCGCTCGGCCTTACGCCACCCGCCTTTTATCACTGCCCTCTGATGAAGGATGAAAAAGGCGATCGCCTCGCCAAACGCCACGACGCACTCAGTCTGCGAAAATTGCGGGAAGAGGGCGCGACGCCGGAAGAACTGCGGCGCGACTGGGATTGAAGACTACTTCGGCGCCTGCTCAGTGCTAGACGAATGCCCTTCGACGGAGCAGATGGGCGGTTCCTTGAGGGACTTCACCTCGTAGATGCCGCCAGCCGGGCAGACAGGAATAATCTTGCCCTTGAGATACTCGGCCGCCTCCTCGAGCGTCACGGATGCGCTCGATGGTTTACGATTCTCGATCGCCCAAAGCTGCATGGCGCCGTCGATATTTTGAAGGTTCGCGATACAAGCGTTGCGCTGAGCTATTTCGCGCGACTTGATTACGTTCGGCACCGCGACCGCCGCGAGCAGGCCAATAATCATGACCACAATCATGATCTCGACCAGTGTGAATCCGCTCTGTTTTGAAAACTGAATCTTCATAATTCCTCACTAACATTACGACATAAACTCCGTTTCCTGTCCAATCTCATTTTCGGACGGAACGCAGCGGTGAAAGGTTACTTTGCAAGGTGGCACGCCGCCCAGTGACCCGACGCGACCTCGCGCAGCAGCGGCAACTCCACCTTGCAACGCGCCTCGGCGATAGGGCAGCGCGGGTGGAAGGGGCAGCCGCTAGGAGGATTGATTGGCGAAGGGACGTCGCCCGGCAGCACGATGCGCTGGCGCTTCAAGTCTGGATCCACCACCGGCACCGCCGAGATTAGTGCCTGCGTGTAGGGGTGCTTCGGGTCGCGGCACACCTTCTTCGACTCCGAAATCTCCACCACCCTACCGAGGTACATCACCGCCACGCGCCGGCTGATGTGCTCCACCACCGCCAGGTCGTGTGCGATAAAGAGATACGCCAAGCCCTTCTGCACCTGCAGGTCTTTCAGCAGATTGATAATCTGAGCCTGCACGGAAACATCGAGTGCGCTTACCGGTTCGTCACAAACAATCAACTGCGGCTCCACCGCCAGTGCGCGAGCGATGCCGATGCGCTGGCGCTGACCACCGCTAAACTCGTGTGGGTAACGCTGCACGTGGATTGGGTCGAGCCCGACCGCCTGCAGCAACTCCTTCACACGCGCCTCGCGAGTATCGTCGTCCACCGCCAACTTGTGGATGTCGATCGCTTCGCCAATAATTTCACCGACAGTCATCCGCGGGTTTAGAGATCCATACGGATCCTGGAAAATCATCTGGAACTTCCGGCGGCGGCGACGCAGTTCCGCGCCGCCGAGCTTTGTGATTTCCTCGCCCTCGAATGAAACCGTGCCCGCCGTCGGCTCGATGAGCCGGATGATTGCACGGCCAAGCGTCGTCTTGCCGCAGCCACTCTCGCCCACCAAACCGAGCGTCTCGCCCGGCGCCACTTCAAGGCTCACCCCATCCACCGCCTTCACATACGCACGCACGCGGCTCAACAGCCCGTGGTTCACTGGGAAATAGACTTTAAGATTTTGAACTTGGAGGAGGCTCATCGCGACAGCAAAAGAAAGTTCATTTGTTCCAAAGCGGACAGCGCACCCAATGACCCGGCTCGACCTCGACCAGCTCAGGCATCTGCACCTTGCACTCAGCCTGCGCCTTCGGACAGCGCGGATGGAATCGGCATCCGCTCGGGAACGCGCCCGGTGCCGGTACCGTGCCGGAAATCGCGCGCAACCGGTCCGGCTCACCGCCGATGGCCGGCACCGAATCCATCAACGCCCGCGTGTAAGGATGCAGCGGTCGCTGGAGCAGCGCGCGCGCCGGCGCCACCTCCACCACCTGCCCCGCGTACATCACCGCCACGCGATCGGCCAACTCGCCCACGATGCCGAAGTTGTGAGTGATGAGCAAGATGCTCATGCCGATCCGCTGCTTTAGATCGCGCAGTAGGTCAAGAATCTGGGCCTGGATGGTCACATCCAGCGCCGTCGTCGGCTCGTCGGCGATGAGCAGTTTTGGATGCGAAGCCAGCGCCATGGCAATCATCACGCGCTGTTGCATGCCGCCGGACATCTGGTGCGGATAATCGCGGATGCGCGACTCGGGCGCGGGGATGCCAACGAGCTTGAGTAAACGAATCACCTCGTCATCCGTCGCCACCTCCGGCCGGTGCAGCTGGAGCGATTCCTTAATCTGATTACCAACGCGGAAGACCGGATTCAGCGACGCGCCCGGTTCCTGAAAAATATAGCTCACCACCCCGCCACGGATTTCGCGAAGTGGACCATTCCCCATCCGCAGCACATCGCGGCCGTTCAGCAGGATCTCGCCATCGACATAATGCGCCGGCGGCGTCGGGACGAGGCGTGCGATCGAAAGTGCCGTGAGGCTCTTGCCACAGCCGCTCTCGCCCACAAGGCAGAGAGTCTCGCCCGCCTCGATATCAATAGAGACGCCGTCCACCGCGCGCACGGCGTCGCGGCCAACACCGAATTCGATCTTGAGATTTTTAATCGCGAGCAGCGGCATATCGATCAGCTTGGGCGGAATGATGTCATTACGACTTCAATTTGATTTCGTATCGGCCGCGTCTCTTAACCCATCACCGAGAAAGTTGAAAGCGAGAACGGTCACGAAGATGGCCGCGCCGGGCGCCAACAGCCACGGATAGCTCTGGAGGTGTTCGGTGTTCTGCGCGGCGGTGAGCATGTTGCCCCAACTCGCGTCCGGTTCCTGGATGCCGACGCTCAGATAGCTCAGCACCACTTCGCCGAGGATGTAGTAGGGCACACTCAGCGTTGCGGCGACGATGACGTACGAAAGCGTATTCGGCAGGATGTGCCGCACGATAATTCGCCACGTCGGTAGCCCGAGAGCGCGCGCCGCAAGCACGAACTGACGTTCGCGCAGCGAGAGCGTCATCCCGCGGATCACCCGCGCCATGCTCGCCCAGCCGATGAAACTCAGAATCACCACGATGAGCAGGTACACATGCGTCGAGCTGAGATTGGGCGGGAACGTTGCGCGCAGCGACAGGATTAGATACAGGCCGGGGATGGACATGATCAACTCACACAGGCGCATGATGAGCGTGTCCGTCCGCCCGCCGAAGTAGCCCGAGATGCCGCCGATGAACATCCCAGCGCTGAACGAAAGCGCGATACCGACGAGACCGATTGAGAGTGAAACCTGAGACCCGTAAAGGATGCGCGAAAAGATGTCCCGCCCGAACTGGTCGGTGCCGAAAAGGAAGATTGGATGGGTCGACTCGCCAGTGCCGAAGAAATGCACCCTGGTCGGGATGAGCCAAAAGAGCTTGTACGGATCACCGCGCACGAAAAACTGGACCGGCTTTACGTCGTCGCGACGGGCCTTGTACACGAACGGCCCCGCTTTCACCTGTTCGTATCGGGGCACGACAAGCCACCAGCCTTGAATGCGCGGGATTGTTGGTGGATGAAAGAAACGTTCGCGGTCTTGGCGTTCATGGTCACTGGGCGCAACGAAACCGGCGAACAACGCGAACGCGTAAAGACCAACGAGAATCCACGCGCCCGCCATCGCGAACCGGCGACGGCGCAAACGCTCCCAGAAGAGTTGCCACGGTGTACGCGGCCGACGTGCCGCGGGATTATTCGTGGTGTCGATCGGCGAGCTCATTCCTTCAAACGGATACGAGGGTCGCTCCATGCAAGCAGGATATCCGCAATGAAATTGCCTGCGACCAGCAGGCCCGTAGCCATCACCACCGTGGCAACAACGAGCGGGTAATCTTTCGCGTTAAGCGCCTCGAGCGTGAGCCGGCCGAGACCGGGCCAAGCCATGATATTTTCTACGATGAACGCGCCGCTCAGCAATCCTGCCAACGAGTAGCCGAAGATGGTGAGCAACGGATTGATCGCGTTGCGCAAGGCGTGCTTGTAGACCACCCAGCCTTCGCTCAGTCCTTTCGCGCGTGCGGCGGTCACGTAATCGGCGCGAAGCGTGTCGAGTAGGTTGGATCGCATCTGCCGCATGATGCCCGCAAGCGAACTAGCTGCTAGCACCACCGCCGGCAGGATTAGGTGATGACAGCGGTCGCGGAACTGCTCCCAACCGCTCAACGTGTCGTGCAGCGAACTTTGCGCCCCACCAACAGGAAACCAGCCGGTGGCGTAAGCGAAGAGTAGCGCGAGTAGCGCCAGCAACACTTCTGGAATCGAAAGACCGAGGAAAGCGATGCCGGCGCAGAAACGGTCCACCCACGAATCTTTCTTCACCGCCGCCCAGATGCCGAGCGGCAGGGCCACGGCCCATGTGATGATTGTGGCAGCCAGCGAGAGCAGAAAGGTATTCCAGAGCCGAGAGCCAATCAGTTCCGTGGCGGGGACCTTGTAGGCCATCGAGTAGCCGAGGTCGCCCTGCAACGCGTTCTTGAGCCAGTAGAAATACTGCACGTGCCACGGCTGGTCGAGATGCCACTTCGCGCGTAACTCGACGAGCTTCTGCGGGGTGACTTGCGGGTTGTTTTCCAACGCCGTGTAGTAATCTCCCGGCGTCATGGACATCAGCAGGAAGGTGAGCAGCGAGACGCCGAGCAAAATCGGGATGAGATGCGTGAAACGCTTCAAGACAAATGACCACATAGCTGCGTGGGTAGCAGCGTGTCAAAAAACAGCGGCTCTTGGCCAGTTTGTTTTGGTTCGACTTTCACTGCTCACATCCCAACATCACGGTGTATGGCGCAACAAACGCTCACGCTCGGTCATTCGCCCGACCCGGACGACGCCTTCATGTTCTACGGGCTGGCCAAGGAACGAATTCCGACGCATGGCTTCCGGTTCGAGCACATCCTGCAGGACATCCAGACGCTCAACGAGCGCGCCACGCGCGGCGAGCTCGACATCTCGGCCATCAGCATCCACGCCTACGCCTACGTGAGCGACCAGTACGCCCTGCTCCCGAGCGGTGCCAGCATGGGCGACGGCTACGGACCGATGCTCGTGGCGAAACAGAAGTTCTCCCGCGAAGAAATCGCCGGCAAAACAATTGCCGTGCCAGGCACGATGACGAGCGCCTTCCTCGCCCTCCAACTCTGGCTTGGAAAACCGGCGAAGGAGTTTAATTACGTCGTCGTGCCATTCGACCAAATCTTCAAGGCTGTGCGCGAAGGCGTCGCTGACGTCGGCCTCATCATCCACGAAGGCCAGCTCACGTTCCAGAACGAGCAGCTCGTCTGCTCCGCAGACCTCGGCGTCTGGTGGGGCCAGGAGAACGACGGCCTGCCGCTGCCGCTCGGCGGGAACGTCATCCACAAGCGATTCGAGCCGGCGGTGCGCAAGACTCTCTCGAACATCCTCACCGCCAGTATCCAGTACAGCCTCGACCACCGGCCGGAGGCCGTGCAGCACGCGCTCCAATACGCGCGCGACATGGGTCGCGATCTCGCCGACAAATTCGTCGGCATGTACGTAAACCACTGGACACTCGACTACGGGGAGAAAGGTCGCGAGTCGATTCGCCGCTTCCTCAGCCAGGCCCACGAACGCGGCCTAATTCCCCACCGGCAGGAACTCGAGTTTGTTGCCTGAAACGAACTGGCGCAGCCGAATTTCCCCTTTTGATTTGGTTGAGGCCGTTTTACGCTCCGCGTGAATCGCCTTATGGCTGTGAGATTTTTTAATACTCTCTCCCGCTCGGTAGAGGAGTTCGCGCCGGCTGACCGCCAATCGGTCGGAATGTACTGCTGCGGGCCGACCGTCCACGACTTCGCACACATCGGCAACTTCCGCACCTTCGTCTTCGCCGACCTGGTGCGTCGTTTCCTCGAGTTCCGCGGCTTCGCGGTGCGGCACGTGATGAACATCACGGACGTTGAAGACAAAATCATCCGGCGCGTCCGCGAAGCGGGAACAACGCTACGCGAGTTCACTGGGAAGTACGAGGCAGCCTTCCTCGATGACCTGCGCATGCTCGGCTGCCAACCCGCGCACCACACGCCGCGTGCCACCGAGTACATCGCCGAGATGGTGGATCTCATAGCCCAACTCATCGCTCGTGGCATCGCCTATCAGGCGGCGGATGGCTCGGTCTACTTCAGTATCGAGAAGTACCGCGGCTGCGGCTGCAAGTACGGCCAACTCGTAAATCTCAACTTCGACGAGATGCGCGTGGGCGAGCGCGTGGCGTGCGACGAGTACGAGAAGGAATCGCTAGCCGACTTCGCGCTCTGGAAAGCGCGTGCGCCCGAGGATGGTGAAGTTTTCTGGCCGAGTCCCTGGGGTGAAGGCCGACCCGGCTGGCACATTGAGTGCAGTGCGATGAGCATGAAGCTGCTCGGGCCGAGCTTCGACCTGCACCTCGGCGGCGAGGATCTCGCCTTCCCACACCACGAGGACGAGATTGCCCAGAGCGAGGGCGCGACGGGTCAGCCATTCGTCCGGCACTGGATGCATGGCGCGCACCTGCTCGTCGAGGGGAAGAAGATGAGCAAGAGCCTCGGGAACTTCTTCACCCTGCGCGACCTCCTGGCGAAGGGCTTCACCGGCCGCGAGATTCGCTACCTGCTGCTCACCGCTCATTATCGCGACTCGTTCAACTTCACGCTCGACGGCCTCGCCGGCGCACGCACGGCACTCGCGCGCATCGACGAATGCCTCGCCAAGCTGCGCGAAGTCTCGGGCGTTTCCAGCGCGCAGCCAGACGCCGTCGTACTCGAGAAGTTCGCCACCGCGCTCGATGACGATCTGAACGTCTCCGCTGCGTGGGCGGTCGTCTTCGACTGGGTGCGCGACCTTAACCGCGCGCTAGCGGCGAATGCGCTTTCGCCCGCGCAAGCCGCCGCCGCGCTCCTCGCATGGCAGCGGATGGATAGCATGGTGGCGATTGGCGCGAAGCCGGAGTCGGAGGTTCCGTCGGAGTTGCTCGCGCTACTCCAGGAGCGAGACGCCGTCCGGAAGGCGAAGGATTTCAAACGCTCCGACGCCATCCGCGACGAGCTGAAGGCCAAGGGCTGGACCATCGAGGACACGCCGAAGGGCGCAAAGTTAAAGAAGCTTTGAAACGCGCACTCTTCATCACGTTCGAGGGCACCGAGGGCGGCGGCAAGAGCACACAGATCAAGCTGCTGGCCGAGCGTCTTTCATCTCTCGGGCACACGGTTCGCGCTCTGCGCGAGCCGGGCGGAACGCCGCTCGGCGAAGAAATTCGGCACCTGCTCAAGCATCACCCCACTGGCCACGGGATGATGCCCGAGGCCGAACTGCTGCTCATGAATGGCAGCCGTGCCCAACTCGTACGCGAGGTGATCCGCCCCGCACTCGCCGCGGGCGAGATTGTCCTGTGCGATCGTTTCTCCGACTCCACCGTCGCATATCAAGGCTACGGCCGCGGGCTCGATCTGAAACTTGTCGAGTCAGTTATCGCCTTCGCTGTCGGCGAGACGCGCCCCGACCTGACGCTGCTGCTGCACGTGCCGCTTTCCGTGAGCGAGACACGACGGCTGTCGCGGCAGAAGGATCAACCCGCGTCCACTGATCGCTTCGAGAGAAACGACCGTGCCTTCTTCGAGCGCGTGGAGCGTGGGTTTCAAAGTATCGCCGCTGTGGAACCGGAGCGCATCCGTGTCATCGACGCCTGTCGAGAAATCGAAACCATCGCCGCCAACATCTGGGCGCACGTCGCACCGCTTCTGGGGAATGATAGCAAACAGGCCTAACAAGTCAGTGCATCAGGATTCCGCCCCTTGCGTCTGAGGAGAAATCAGCTCCACAGGAAAACGCCAACCGACTGCTGGAACGAATGAATGTTCGGCGGCAATGTATGATTCCGCCGGAGTTGGTAAATCTCCACCTGCGTCAGCGGTCGGATGGCTGGGCGGAGGGCACACCCGGCGTTTGCGGTTGAAGCTGAAAAAACTAGGCCCCCCGAGGATCGACTCGCTAGGGATGAGTTATTCGCCGCGGAAAAATCTAATCCTACCACCAAAGCCCAATCGCCCGCAGGTCAACGAGTCAGGCGTGGTTCGAGTGCGTCCCGCAGGCCGTCGCCGAGGAAGCTCAGAGCCAGCAGCGTGCTGACGAGCGCACTGGCGGGGAATACCAGCAGCCACCAATAAACTCGGACGGGATTCAGGGATTGCGCGCCTTCCGCAATGAGCGATCCCCAGCTCGCCATCGGCGGTTGGATGCCAAGGCCCAGATAGCTGAGGAACGATTCGTAGAGAATGATCGCGGGCAGGATGAGCGTCACATACACAATCACGATGCCGAGGATGTTCGGCAAAATGTGGTAGCGCAAAATCCTGAGGTGGTTTGCCCCCAGTGAGCGGCTGGCATCGACGAACTGCCGAGTGCGCAATGACAGCACCTGGCCGCGCACGATCCGGGCCATGGTTAGCCAGGAAACAGCACCGAGGCCGACGAAGAGGAAGAGTAGCGGAGCCCAGCGCGCGGACTCGGCACCGAAGGAACCCACCAGACGTTTCTTGACTAGCTCGTCCAGGGTGGTGATGAGCACGATCACAAAGACGATCGACGGCAGCGTGTAGAGAATATCGACGAAGCGCATCATGAGGCTGTCCCAAAGGCCGCCGACATAGCCGGCCACCGCCCCCCATACTACGCCGATGACCAACGCCACCCCCGCGCCGACTAGACCAACGAGCAGCGAAATCCGGGCGCCGGAGCAGATTCTAGCCAGCAGATCGTGGCCGTGGATATCGGTGCCGAACCAGTGCAAGCGGCCTGGCTGTTGGAATTGCGCCTCGGAAACGTCGTTTGGATTGTGAAGCATCGCCGCCGGCAATATCCCCTGGAACACTTTTTGGGGTGAAGCCGGTTTGGCGGTTTCGCTGGTGCGGGTCATGGAGAAGAGCGGCCAGAGAAGAACGAGGAGCGCGACGGCGATGATGAACCAGAGGCTGATCATGGCCGGTTTGTTCGCTCGGAAACGTAGCCAGGCCTTCTGGTTGGGGCTCAGATGCTCACTCATATTTCACCCTCCGATCTAGGAGTGTGTAACTGAAGTCCACAATCAGGTTCATCACGAGGAGCAGCACGGCGTAAAGCAACACCAGGCCCATGGTCATGAGATGATCCTTGTTCAGCGAACTGTTGACCATGAAGACGCCGATGCCGGGGATGTTGAAAATGCTTTCCACCACGAACGAGCCGGTGAGCAGGTCGGCCAGCAGCGGACCGGAGTAGGAGACCACCGGCAGGATGGCGATGCGCAGGGCGTGCTTGAAGACAACACCCATCTCGCTGCAGCCTTTCGCCCGGGCGGTGGTGATGAAGCCTTCGTGGAGGACGTTGGACATTCCCTCGCGCATCAACCGGGAGATGCGCCCCGCGAAGTATAGCCCTAGGGCGATGGACGGCAGGATTGCGTGCCACGGGGTTTCCCAGAGCGCCGCCGGGAAGATGCGCCATTTGATGGCCACGAACATGATAAGCATTGGTGCCACCACGAAGCCAGGGATGCACACCGCGAGCACGGCGAAGAAACTTCCCGCGTAGTCCGACCACTGACCGCGCCGCATCGCTGTAAAGAAGCCAAGTGGAATACCGATTCCCTGTGCGAAAAGAAAGGCCAGCAGGCCGAGGGTGAGCGAGACAGGCAGGCCCTGGCGGACGATGTCGTTGACCGTGTGGTTGCGATATTTGGTGGAGAGCCCAAGGTCTCCCTTAATCAGGCCGCCTTTGGCCCAATGCCATTGGCCTTCGGCGTCCTTCTCCCAGCACAGCCCGAGGTAGCGGAGGTACTGTTTTAGAAACGGTTCGTCCAGGTGGTAGCGGGCCTTGAGAGCGCGCTCGATCTCCGGCGAAGCCTTGGCCCGCTCGGTATCGAACGGATTGCCTGGTGCGATCTTGACCAGCAGGAAGGCCAGGAAGGTGATGACCAGGATCAATGGAATTAAAAAGAGAAGTCGTTTCAGGAAATACATGTCGTCATTTCTTTCGGCGGATTGGAGCGATGGGATGCTCATCCAGCAGGTTGAAATAAATTCCCTCGATTCTTTCGGGATCGAAAAAGTTGACGCCCGTCCGGAAATAAAGCGGGACGATGGGCAGTTCATCGCGGATGAGCAGTGTCTCGGCTTCGCGCAAAATCTCGGCGCGGCGTTTCACGTCGGAAAGCTGGTTGGCCTGGTTGAGCAGGGCGTCATAGCGGGGGTTTGCCCAGCCGGTGCGATTGTTGCCGTTGTTCGCCATGAACATGTCTAGAAAAGTGTTCGCATCGTTGTAGTCGCCGATCCAACCGCTGCGGCTCAGGTCGTAGTTTAGCGCACTCTGCTCCGCAAGGTAGACCTTCCACTCCTTCTGTTCGATCTCCACGATAATGCCCAGTTCACGTTTCCACATTTCCTGAAGCTCGACCGCGATTTGCACCGAGGTCTTCGCATTAGTGGTCAGGTAGCGGATGACGCGAAAGCCCTTGCCGCCCGGATAGCCGGCCTCGGCAAGCAGCTTGCGCGCAAGGGCGGGATCGTAACCGAGGCCTTCCGGGGGCTGGTAATTGGCCGTGGCCGGAGGCGTGAAGCTGGAGGCGGTCTTTTCGCCACCCTTGGTGATTTTTTCCACAAGCCGTTTTTTGTCCACGGCCAGGGCGAGGGCCTTGCGCACGCGCACATCGGCGAACGGCGGGTTGGTGACGTTATAGCGGTAAAACTCGGTGCCGAGGTAATCGAAGAAATGCACGTCGCGCCGCTTCCGCAGCACGTCGAGGAGTTCGTTCGGGACGAGGCCCTTGTCCCAGATGATGTCGGCCTGGCCGGTTTCGTAGAGATTGAACGCGGCGGCCTGCGAGTCGATGGGCAGAAAATCCACGATCTCGCTCATAGTGTTGGCGGCATCCCAGTAGAGCGGATTTTTGCGGACACGGATTTTGTCGCGGATGCGCCAGAAGTCGAGGGTGTAAGCGCCGCTGGTCGGCATGGGCCGGGCCATGAGCCATTGATCACCATATTTTTCAATGGTCTTGCGAGGCAGGATGGCCAGAGTGCGAAAGGCGCAGAGGTCGAGAAAGAAGGCGGCGGGCGCGATCAGATCGACGCGCAGGGTTCGGGCGTCGAGCGCGTGAACCCCGAGCTGGGTGAGGTCCTTGATTTTTCCGGTAGCGATGTCCTCGGCGTTGCGTAGGAAGAACATTTGTCCTGCATATTCGGATGCGGTGAAGGGATCGACCACCCGCCGCCAGGACCAGACCACATCGTCGGCGGTGATAGGATCGCCAGTGGACCAGACGAGGTTGGAGCGCAGGTGAAAGGTGTAGGTCCGGCCATCGGGAGAAATCTCCCAACGCTCGGCGAGACCCGGTTCGGGAATAGCGGTCTTTGGATTCAGCCGGGTCAGGCCTTCAAAAAGGGCGCCAGCCACGCGGCCATCCGGCTGGCCGCTGATCGTGGCCGGATCAATCGACTGCGGCTCGGCGCCGTTGATGATGGTGAGGTCGGCGCGCGGCTCGTTCTTGACACAACCGACGAACAAAAATCCCGCCAACAGCAGGACGATAAAAGAAAAACACGCAGGGAGAAAGCCGCCTGACCTTCGAGGATGATTCATCCCGGCCAGCACGTCGTAGGCGTCGCGCGCGGGAATCATTGCGTGGGACTATTTCTTCGGCACAACCGGGGCGTTCGTCGCCGGAGAAAGTGTGTTGGTAACCGGCGCAGCAACCGGCTTGTTGGTGCTCGCCGCAGGCGCGTTGGTCGGCACTGGCAAGATGCCGGGCAATCCAGGCACCATCTTGGTCGGCGCGGACTTCTTCTGCAGCTCGTCGCTCCGACTGCTCTTGGCACGCTTAGCTTGTGCGCCGAGGAATGAGAGCGTCAGCGCGAGGCCGAGGAAAACGATCGTGGCCCACTTGGTAGCCTTGGTCAGCACGCTGCCGCTACCGGGACCGAAAAGCGCGTCGGTCGCGCCGCCGCCGAAGGCCGAGCCGACGCCGGCCTCCTTCTTCGGCAACTGGATGAGCACGAGTAAAATCAGGAACAGCGAGTCCAACACCAGAACCGCCGTCATCAAGCCAATCACGAAATTCATAAGTTAGTTCAAATCGAGTTCTTCACAATGTCAGCGAAGTTGCGCACCTCCAGCGAGGCACCGCCCACCAACGCACCATCGACATCCGGTTGCCCCATCAACTCGCGGGCATTGGCCGGCTTCACGCTCCCACCGTATTGAATGCGGACCCGTTTGGCAACCGTTTCGCCAAACTGCATCGCAATCTGCCCCCGGATGAACGCGTGCACCTCCTGCGCCTGCTGGCTGGTCGCCGTCTTGCCGGTGCCAATCGCCCAGACGGGCTCGTAAGCGATGATGGTCTCCTCCATCTGCTGGGGAGTCAACCCCGTGAGGCTGCCTTTCACTTGCGTGCCAACAACCGCCTCGGTCTGCCCCGCCTCACGTTCGGCGAGCATCTCGCCGACGCAGACGATGGGCTTCAGCGACGCGGCGTGGCTGGCCAGCGCCTTCTTGGCAACAAGCACGTCGGTCTCACCGAAGAATTGGCGCCGCTCAGAATGGCCGAGAACGATATAGCGCACGGAGAATTCCTTGAGCATGCCCGCCGCGATTTCGCCCGTGTAGGCGCCGTAGCCGTACTCGCTCATTGTCTGGGCGCCGAGCTTGATGTTCGTGCCGATGACAGCTTTGGAGACGGAGTCGAGCGCGGTGAAGGGCGGGCAGACGACGATGTCCACTTCTTTCACGGCCGCCAGTTCCATCTTCAGGCCGTTGACGAGGTCAAGCGCCTCGGCCACGGTCTTGTTCATCTTCCAGTTGCCGGCGATGATTAGCTTGCGATCTTTGTTCATGGGTTAAAAGGGGTGAGAATCACTTTTCGCTCAACGCAGCGACGCCGGGGAGCGCTTTGCCCTCGAGGAACTCGAGGCTCGCGCCGCCGCCGGTGCTCATGAAGGTGACTTGATTGCCGAGGCCAGCTTTGTTCAGCGCCTTTACGCTGTCGCCGCCGCCGATGATGCTCTTGGCGGCGTTCTTCTGTGTGGCTTCCACCACGGCGCGCGCCACGATATTCGTCCCCTCGGCGAAGCGCTTGTCCTCGAACATGCCCATCGGACCGTTCCAGAGAATCGTCTTCGCGCTCTTGATAACCTCGGCGAAACGCTTCGCGCTCTCGGGGCCGATGTCGAGGCCTTCCTCAGCGTCCGGAATGTCCTGCGAGGTGTTCACGCGGGGGTTCTGCAAATCAAAGATTGGCCGGCCCTTCTTATTCAGCTTGCCGCTGTCGACGGGCGTGGCGGTGATGTTATCGGTCGGCAAAAGAAGCTCCACGCCGCGCGCCTTGGCTTTCGCCATGGCGGATTTGGCGACATCCGTTTTGTCGGGCTCCACGAGCGACTTGCCGACTTTCTTGCCGTCCGCGAGGCGGAACGTATAGGCCATCGCACCACCGATGACGAGCGTGTCGGCCTTCTCCAGCAATGTGTCGATGACCTTGATCTTGTCCGAGACCTTCGCGCCGCCGAGGATGACGACAAACGGCCGCGCCGGGTTCTGCAGTTCATCGCCAAGGAACTTCAGCTCGCGCTCCATCAGTAGGCCGGCCGCACATTTGCCGCCACGACTGGCGACGATGCGAGCCACTCCCTCTGTCGAGGCGTGAGCTCGGTGGGCGGCGCCAAACGCATCGTTCACGTACACGTCAGCAATCTTGGCCAACTTCTCGGCGAAGGCTGGGTCGTTGGCCTCCTCCTCATTGTAATAGCGGACGTTTTCCAGGAGCAGGATGTCGCCGGCCTTCAGCGCGGCGGCGCCCTTCTCGACCTTCTCGCCTATGCAGTCGTCCACGAAGGCGACCGGGCGAGCGAGCATTTCGGCCAGCATCACGGCAACTGGACCCAGGCTCATCGACGGCTCGCGCTGCCCCTTCGGTCGGCCGAGGTGAGCAGCAAGGATAACACGGGCGCCTTTCTCGATGAGGAAGCGGAGCGTCGGCAACGTTTCTTTAATGCGGGTGGAGTCGTTGATGATCATCTGACCATCCTTCTCCTCCATCGGGACGTTGTAATCCACGCGCACGAAGGCGCGCTTGCCGTGGACATCCAAGTCTTTGATCGTCAGCTTCGCCATAAAAACAAGGGTGCCAACCATAGCCATCCGCGAAGGGTCGTCAAAGCGAAAACTGGGGCAAACACGCAGCCGTCAATGCCGCAGTCGCCCCAGCGCTTCCTCGAAATCCTCGGGCCACGGCGCCTCGACAGCAATCGGCTTGCTCATATGCGGGTCCATGAACACGAGTCGGCGTGCGTGTAGCATCTGGCGCGGCGCTTCGTAGCCGACACTCTCAGCGAGGCGATGATTCGGCCGCTCGCCGTAAGTCACATCGCCAACGAGTGGATGCCCGAGGTGCTGAAAGTGGACGCGGATCTGGTGCGTACGGCCCGTATGAATGCGCGCCTCGACCAGCATCGCACCGGTCAGGAGTTCGAGCACGCGGTAAGTTGTGAGCGCCTCGCGACCGCCCTTTGACACGACCGACATTTTCTTGCGCTGAACGGCATGCCGCGCGATGGCACCCTGAATGCTCCCCTCCTTTTTCGCTAATTTGCCGCAGACGATTGCGTGGTAAATCTTTTCGACCTTGCGCGCAGCGAACTGTGCCGAGAGCGCTAGGTGCGTCGCGTCGTTCTTGGCCACGACCAGGCAGCCGCTGGTATCCTTATCGAGACGATGGACGATGCCGGGACGGGCCACACCACCGATGCCGCTGAGTTGGCCGGCGCAATGATGCAGAAGAGCGTTCACGAGTGTGCCCGTGGCATGTCCCGCGGCGGGATGCACGACCAACCCCGACGGTTTGTTCAAGACGAGAAGGTTGGCGTCCTCGAACAGGATGTCTAGCGCCCGCGCCTCAGGCAGCGCCTCGGCGGGTCGAGCCTCGGGCCAGCGAATCTCGACCACTTCGCCTACGCGTGGATGATGCGTGGGCTTGGTTGGTCGGCCGTTCACAAGGAGGTCACCAGCCTCGATTAAACGCTGGAAGGCGCTCCGCGAGTGAGCGGGAAACTTCTTGTGCAAAAATTTGTCGAGCCGCCCGCCCGGTAGCGTGTGCTCGATGATTACGGTTTCGCTGGTCATCGTGCGAGCGCTCATCATGTCTCAAGCGCGACTCTTCACACCGTGGTTCTTCAAGCGTCGCCAGAGCACTATACCGGTGACGACCAGCGCGACGCTAATGATCTGGGCTGTCGAGATTTTGCCACCGAGGAAGCGGATCTGATTGTCCGCGCGGAAGACTTCAATCACGCCGCGCAGGATACCGTAGCACATCAGATAAACGGCGAAAACTTGTCCGTCGAACTTCTTCCGCGGATGCAACCGCATCAGTGCCACGGCGACGAGCAGGTTGCCGACCGACTCGTAAAGCTGCACCGGATGCAACAGCACGCCCGCGCGCGCGTGCCCCTCCGAAAAACGCACAGCCCACGGCAAATCGCAGGGCGCGCCATAACAGCAACCAGTCATGAAACACCCCACGCGGCCGAAGGCATGACCGAGTGCAATACTCGGCGCGAGCACATCGGCAGTTTTCCAAAACGGCAACTTCTTCACCCGCATATACCAGATGCCGACAATCGTCGCGCCGATTAGTCCGCCATGGAAGACGAGCCCAGCACGTTCCGTGAAGATCTTCGAGAACGGCCGGCCGGCGAACTCCTCGGACCAGTAAGTGACGACGTAAAGCCCGCGTGCGCCGATGACGCCAGCGAGGAGCACCCAGAAAAGCAAGTTGGTGATTTGCTCGGGATCAAGACCGACGTTCCGAGCGCGACGGTTGGCGGTCCACACGCCCGCGAGGAATCCCGCAGCGATCAGTACGCCATACCAATGAACCTCGAGGCTTCCGAGTTTGAATGCGATTGGATGCACGCGCGGGAAGTCTAGGACGGATCGACCCAAAGTTCCAGCCCGTTCGCGGCTCGCTGAAGCTCGTTGGTGTAGCAGATTGACTTGGCTCTCTTGCCTTTATCGAGGCTTGTATCCATTCTTACCGGTCGTGCCGACTCTGTTGGAAAAAATCAAAATCAGCGCTGACGAGCGCCTGCCCCTGCCGCAAGGCCGCCAGCCGTCGCAGGAACTGGCGCGCTACAAGGCCTATCTCAAGGTCGAGACGCATCGGCTCAAGATTCTGCACCGGGCCGGCGGCGGTGGCCGCGAAATCTGCCGCGCCCGCGCAGCAGTACTCGATTTGTTGCTCTGCCATATTCTCGACGCTGTGCGGGCCTCGATGCCTTCGCCACCTGAGAAGCCGCCCGCGCTCGCCTTGGTGGCCACCGGCGGTTACGGCCGAGCCGAGCTGAATCCGTGCAGCGACATTGACATCATGTTCCTCTACGGCGGTGAGCAGGTCCATGGCAATAAGGCCTCGCCTTACCTCGCCGCGCTGGCGGACGGCCTGCTCTACACGCTCTGGGACATCGGCCTGAAAGTCGGTCACGCCGTGCGCAGTGTGGAGGATTGCGTGAAGGTCGCCAACAGCGACATGCAGTCGAAGACCTCGCTCATCGAGGCTCGTCTCATCACCGGCGACACGGTGCTCTTCGACCGAATGCAGCGCGTGGTCCTCGCCAAGTGCGTCGCCGGGTATGAGGACGAATATATCGCTGCGCGCTTGGCAGATCAGTCCGCGCGGCGGGCCAAATACGGCAACTCCGCGACGATGCAGGAGCCGAATATCAAGAACGGCTGCGGCGGCCTTCGCGACTTCCAGAACCTTCTCTGGATGGCCCATTTCAAACACCGGACACGCTCGCTCGACGAGTTGCAGGCGCTCGAATTGACGAGCGCTGCGGAGGCTCGGCAGCTCGAGGCGGCCTACGACTTCCTCTTGCGTGCCCGCAACGAGCTGCATTATCACACCGAGCGCGTGGCCGACGCGCTTACCAAGAGCGTCCAACCGCATGTCGCCTACCAACTGGGCTACACGGACCGTTCGCCCAGTCGCCGCCTCGAGCGTTTCATGCGCGACTACTACACGCACGCGCGCAACATCGACCTCATCACACGCACGCTCGAGCAGCGGCTTGCCCTCGTAACCAAGCCAAGTGCCCTTGCGTCGCTCGCCGGCCTCATTCGCCGGAGGCCAAAAGAGATTGTGTTGGACGGCTTCAAGATTGTGGGCAACGAGATCAGCGGCGCCAACCCGCGTGTCTTCCGCGACCAGCCGCGAAGGCTCATACGCGTCTTCCTGCACGTGCAGCAGCGAAGCTTGAGACTGCACCCCGACCTCGCGCAGATGATCCGCCAGCAGTTGCATCTGGCTGACGGCGAGTTCCTGCGCGATGAGCACGTGCACCAAACCTTCCTCGAGTTGCTCAACCAGCGCGGAAACGTTGCACCGGTGCTCCGGCTGATGCACGAGACCGGTTTTCTAGGCAAGTACATGCCCGAGTTCGGCCGGCTCACCTGCCTCGTCCAGCACGAGTTCTACCACCAATACACCGCCGACGAGCATACGTTGATCTGCCTCGAGAAGCTCGATTCTCTCTGGAACGGCAGCGGTAGCGTCAACGGCCGTTATCAGGAAATCTTCCGTCAAGTCGAGCGACCGTTCGTGCTCTATCTCGCGCTACTGCTGCACGATGCGGGCAAATCCGATGCCAAAGGCGCGCACGAGAAGGCCAGCGCCGTGCTCGCTCGCCGCGTAGCTCGGCGGCTGCGCCTCGACGAAAACGTCCGTCACGTGCTGCAATTGCTCGTCGAACATCATCTGCTGATGACGGTCGTCTCGCAACGGCGCGACCTCGAGGACCCCGCGGCCATCCAGCAGTTCGCCAAGGTGGCCGAGACTGCCGAAACGCTGACGATGCTCACACTGCATTCCGTGTCCGACACACTCGGTACAAGCGACAAGCTCTGGAATGGCTTCAAGGATACCCTTCTCTGGACGCTCTACACCAAGACACATCAACTCCTCACCGGCAGCGCGGATTTCCATCGCACCGAGGAGATTCAGCGCGAAGCGCTCGCATCGGAGGTCCGCCGGCAGACACCCGATGCCGTGGGCGAAGAGGAACTGGTCGCACATTTCACCGGCCTGCCTGCGCGTTACTTTCAGATTCACTCCACCGAGGAGATTTCCCGCGATCTGGAATTGACCCACACCTTTATCCGACAGCTCATCGTCGAGGACCGCGCACTGGAACCAGCTGTGTTGTGGCACAACGAGCCGGATCGCGGCTATGCGTCGGTAACCGTCTGTACTTGGGATCGTCCGGGCCTCTTCAGCCGGATTGCCGGCTCCCTCACCGCCGTCGGCCTGAACATCCTCGGCGCGCAAATCTTCACACGCGAAGACTGGATTATCCTCGACCGTTTCCTCGTCACCGACGCCCGCACCGGTCGCTTGCCCGACCGCGCCGAGCGGGAGAAATTCGAGGCGCAGGTGCAGCGTGCGCTGAACGAGGAAGTGGACTTCGCGCCAGCTGTCGCGCGGATGTCGGCCGTCAATTCGCCATACCAATCGGTCGAGGGCGAACGCATTCCGACCACCGTCGTGTTCGACAACGATTCTTCCGCCACCGCCACCGTCGTCGACATCGAGACTGAAGACCACGTCGGTCTGCTCTACACCATCTCACACACGCTAGCCGAACTGGGACTCGACATTACGCTGGCGAAGATTTGCACCGAGAAGGGCGCGGCGATCGACAGCTTTTACGTCACCGAGCATGGCGGCGGAAAAGTGCTCAGCCCCGAGCGGCAGGCCGTGATTCGGACCGTGCTGCAGCTTGCCATCCAGTATCTCGAAAAGCACTGAGAACGTTTAACCATCGAGGATGGCCATCGCCGCCGCGTACTGCTTCGTGTGGCTCAGGCTGAGGTGAACCCGCTTCCCACCGCGCACCGCAAGCAACTTCAGTCCGTCTCCGTATAAAATCACGAACGGCTCACCCGATTCGCGTCGTGCGACCTCAATGTTCTGCCAGCCAAGTTGCGCACCAATGCCGGTGCCGAAGGCTTTTGAAATCGCCTCTTTCGCGGCGAAGCGCGCGGCCAGATGCGGCACGGGAAACTTGTGTGTAAGACAATAGGCAATCTCGTCCGGCCGCAGGATGCGCTTGAGAAAACGCTCCCCGAACTTCTCGAACGAGGCACCGATGCGCTCGACTTCGATGATGTCAATGCCGGTGCCGAGAATCATTGGAAAAGCCGCGTCAACCGCGGTAATTCTTCATCAACGCCAACATCTCCTTCACCGCTTTCGGCAAGCCCACCGTGATAGCGCGGCTGACAATACTGTGGCCGATGTTCAATTCCACGAGATGCGGCACGAGATGGAGAACGGAGAGGTTTTCGTAGTTTAATCCATGACCCGCGTTGACGCTCAAGCCGGCACGATGCGCCAGTGTGGCGGCATCTACAAGGCGGCGTAATTCGGTATTGCGCGCGCGCTTGCGATGAAAATGTTCGGCGTACTGCCCTGTGTGCAATTCAATGAACTGCGCACCAATTTCCGCCGACGCCTCGACTTGATTCGGATCCGGCGCAATGAAGAGACTCACTTCGATACCCGCGTCGTTCATCTTTCGGCGCGTCACAGCCAGCGCTTTGAGATGGCGTACCGCGTCAAGACCTCCTTCGGTCGTGAGTTCCTGGCGCCGCTCCGGAACGAGGCAAACAATCTCGGGCTTCAACTTTAGTGCAATACCGACAATCTCCGGCGCATTCGCCATCTCGAGGTTCAGTCGCGTGCGAATAGATTCTCGCAGCCGGAAAACGTCATGGTCTTGGATATGCCGACGATCCTCGCGCAGATGCACAGTGATGCCGTGGCAACCCGCGGCCTCACAGAGCAACGCCGCCGCAACCGGATCCGGCTCGCCATGGGCATCACCCCGATAGCGCGCCTCGCGCACCGTAGCCACGTGGTCGATATTGACGCCGAGTTTCAACACACGCCCAGCGTATGCCAGCCCCATCACCTTTGCCAGCCTTGCGAACGTGCTGTTCCGTGGCACATTCCCCCATTCCATGAAAAGGCCCCTCCTTACTTTATCACTGCTCTACGCGACGGGCGTGTTGCTCGGAGCAACATGGCCGGTGGCATTGCCGGGGCTATTCGCATTCACGTTCCTGCTCATCCTCCTCGCGTTGAAAATCGCAAAGCTTCGCCGCATCTGCCTTGGCGCCGCGCTTCTGCTTACGGGTTGGTGCAATATAACTGGGCGCCTCGCCACGCTTTCGCCGCATGACCTGCGCGAAGTGTTCGGCGAACGCACGGACATTGTAGCCGTGCGCGGCCTCTTGACCGAAACTCCCGCCGAGCGCATCCACGAGCGAAAGGGAGAATTGCTCGAGCGAACACACGCCGTAGTCGAGGTTCGTGAGCTTCGATTCGATGGGCGCTGGCAGCCGGTCTACGGATGTATCGCAATCACTATGCCGGGAGTGCTCGGCACGAACTACTTCGCTGGGCGCGAGGTGGAGGTTGACGGCGTGTTGAAATCGCCACCGGGCGCAAGGGCGGAGGGGTTATTCGATTACCGCGCTTACCTGCATTGGCAAGGGATTCATCACCAATTAATCACAGACGACACGCGCGACTGGCGCTTGCGTGATGGCGATGTCGTTCACTTACCCTTGACCGAACGTTTCCGTGTATGGGCGCAACACACGCTCGCGCGCGGATTGCCGGAGGAAGATGAACCATTGCGCCTCGTTTGGGCGATGGCTTTAGGCTGGAAGACCGCGCTCACCGACGAAGTCGCCACCCCCTTCATGCGCTCCGGCACGATGCATGTCTTCGCCATCAGCGGCCTGCACATCGCGCTCATCGCAGGCATTCTCGTGGCACTGCTGCGCGTGCTGCAAGTGCCGCGCGCCGCCTGCGGCCTCGTGGTACTTCCGCTAATCTGGTTCTACACCGGCGCGACCGGCTGGCAGCCCTCAGCTATCCGCTCGACGGTGATGATGAGCCTCATCATCGGAAGCTGGGCATTAAAGAGACCGGACGACCTCCTCAATTCTCTCGCCGCCGCCGCACTGATCATCCTCACCTGGGACCCGCGACAACTTTTCCAAGCCAGCTTCCAGCTCTCCTTTTCCGTCGTGCTCAGCCTTGCGTTGTTGATGCCGCTGTTTGAACCGTGGCGGCAACGATTGCTGCAAGACGATCCACTTCTGCCCGCCTCCGCGCGGCCGCGCTGGCGACTTTGGCTCGATGCGCCACTGCGTTGGCTAACTCTCAGTGCATCGGTTTCGTTGGCCGCGTGGATCGGCTCACTGCCGCTCGTCGCGCACTATTTCCATCTCATCACGCCGGTGAGCCTGCTGGCCAATCTCATCGTCGTCCCGCTGAGCAGCCTCGAACTGATGTGCAACCTCGGCAGCCTCATCTGTGGCGACTGGCTACCGTGGGCCACAGAACTTTTCAACCACGCCGGCTGGCTCTGGATGCTTTGTATGGACCGCATCAGCGAATGGTGCACGCTTCTGCCCAGCGCTTATTTCTATGTGCGCGGACCGACGGCGATTGAGCTGATTGCTTATTACGCACTGCTCATCGGCATAACGAGCGGCGCACTCCTTCAGCCCATCGCTCGACGATGGCTGGGCGCGACGCTCGCTGCTCTCAGCCTTGCGTGGCTTTGGCAATGGCAGGCGACCCGAGAACATATCAATCTGACTATCTTGAGCGGCGGCAACTGTATCCATTTCGATGCACCAGGCTCGACGAATGACCTCTTGATTGATGCTGGCGATGCGAGCTTGACCGGCTTTGTAATCAAGCCCTTCCTGCAAAGCAGAGGGGTCAATCGACTACCACCGCTCATCCTCACGCACGGCGACGTGAGCCACTATGGAGGCACGCCGATCTTGGAGAAGGAATTCGCGCTCACGTCGGTGCTGGTCAGCCCCGCCCCTTCGGCTTCACGAAGTTACAAAGAATTAGTGGCGCGCCTTTCACAAACACCAGGGCGCACGACGACCGTTCAACGCGGCGACCGACTGGGCGCATGGCGCGTATTGCATCCGGCGGTAACAGACCGGTTCTCCCGAGGCGACGACAACGCCATCGTACTGCACGGTGAATTTCACGGCACGCGGGTGTTGTTGCTGTCTGACCTTGGTTCAGGAGGACAAGCAGCTCTGCTCTCCCGTGAAGGCGACTTGCAGACCGACATCCTTGTCTCCGGAATTCCTGCGCAAGGCGAGCCGTTGAGCGCCGCTTTGCTCGACGCCATCCGGCCGCACCTCATCGTCATCGCAGATAGCAAGATTCCCGCCAAGGAACGCGCCTCGTCGGCATTGCGCCGACGATTGGCTACGCGCGGCATTCCCGTGCTTTATGTAAGCGAGACCGATTCCGTGACGCTCACCTTCGAGCGCGGCCGTTGGAATCTACAGTCGATGAATGGCGAGCAAATCACTTCGCCTGTTCGTTGAGAAGCTTCACCTTCGGTTGCCAGAGTCCTATCCCCAGGCCGGTCACAATCGCCAAGCCACCCCAGAACTGCCCCCAATGCAACGGCTCGCCGATGAGCAGGACGGCGATGGGTACACCGGCAAGCGGTTGGATGAGAATAGTCAGGATTGCCAAACTCACATCGGTCTCACGGATGACTACGTACCAGACCGCATAGCCGACAAGCGTACAGATGATGACGAGATAGGCGATGTGCCACCAGGCCGCGGCCGGCAGTCCAAGCGCGGCAGTGAAGGTCGCCGGACCGTCCCACGCGAGGTTCACCGCAGCGCCACCGAGCAGCGCCAGAGTGAGAACTTTCAGAAGGCCGGCGCGTTCGATGAGCGATTTGCCGAGCACGGAGTAAGCCGTTTCGAAGAGGAACGCGGAGATAAAAACGGCGCTGGCGGTCAGCGTGGTCATCTGGAATTCCGGTCGCCAGATGCGGTTGAGCAGGAGCGCACCGAGGAGTCCGAGGGCGAAGCCGGCCCAACGCCGTGCGGGGACGAATTCGCGCAGGAAAAGCGCGGCGGCCACGGTGGTGATGAGTGGTTCGAGCGCCATCAGCACGGAGGAATCGGCGGCGTTGCCAAGATGAACGCCGAGCACTTGCAGGCGCGGCGCGCCAACGAAAACGAGCACGCCCATGCCAAGCGCCACGGCGAGGTCGCGTCCGCGCGGGCTCTTTCCAGGCAGGACCGGCCAGAGCAGCGCCATCACGAGGGCAGCGAGCGTGTAACGGAGCGTGACAATTTCGCCACCAGAGAGGTCCTTTTTCAACGCACTGAACGATGAGTAGGAGGCGGCCCAAAAGATGTTCAGCCCGACGAGCGCAACAAGATGGGACGGCTTCATCGCAACTTTAGGGAACAATCACCGACTTGGGCGGCCCAGAAGGCGCGGACAAATCGAAGCAGGCCATCTCGGCACCGTTGCGGATGAGCAACCGGCCGTCGGCGAGCGCGGGATGGTTCCACGTCTTGCCCTTCACACCGGGCACACGCGCGAGTTCTTCATGCCGCTCGGGGGTCGCCTTCACGAGAGCGAGATCGCCATCACCGCAGAGAATCACCAGATGCCCACTGGCGAGCAGTAACTGCCCGTAGCCATAACGGCCATCCTTCCAGCGTCGCTGGCCAGTGGCCACATCGAGGCAGACGAGAATATCTTCGTCCAACCCGTAAATATGGCCCTCCCAAAAGACGGAGGTGGAGAACTTGTTTTTCATCTGCTTACTCCGCCAGAGCTCGACAACCTCAAAGGTGGCGCCGACGCGTTTGACTTCAAAGGCGACGCACCCAGTGCCGTAACCGGCGGAGAGGAAAACCTTGTCCCCCCCGAGCAGCAGCGGTTGCCCGATGTTGTTGTCGTAAGTGACGGGCCAGGGGAATTCCCAGAGGACCTTGCCATCCTCAGGCGCGAGCGCGAGGGCACGGCGTGCACCGGCGAGCAGGATTTGCGGGCGGCCGGCGAGCGTCACGAGCATTGGCGAGCTGTAGGCGAGTTTGCCCGCGGCCGTTTTCCAAGCGAGCGCCCCGGAGACCTTGTCATACGCCACCACCGTCGCGCCCTTCGCGCCGTCGGGGCCGCCCAGTGTGACAATGACCGTGTCGCCCACGACGAGCGGCGCGGCGGACATACCGAAATCGAGGTTCGTCGAGCGGTTCTCAATGAGAACATTCTTCCGCCAGACCACCCGACCGGTCGTATCATCGAGGCAGGCGAACTCCCCCTCGGCACCGAGCGCATACACCCGGCCCTCGTGCCAGGTCGGTGTGGCGCGGGGACCGACGCCGCCCATATTCCATTGATCGTTGAACTGGGTCAGCCAGCCGTGCGCCCACAATTCGCGCCCGGTGGCGAAGTCGTAGGCGACGACACTCTCCTTCTCGCGGCGTTGCTCAATCGTAAACGCGCGACCGCGCGCAATGACGAAGGAGGCGTAACCGCCACCGACCGGTTGCTTCCACAACTGCGTCGGGCCGGCCTGCGGCCAGTGGGTGAGAATCGGCTGCTGCGTGTAATGACCATCGCGGTTCACACCGCGGAAATCGGCCCAGTAAGCCGAGCCGTTCGTTATCGTGACGCCGTTGGTGACCGTCTGCTTCTGCTGTGCACGGCTGGCGTCGAGGCGATTGAAATCCGGCTGGGTACGGCGATGAACGACGCGCGGAGCAGTTCCTCCTTTCCATTCGATTTCAATCAGATTAAGTGAACCAAGCAGGGCGAGAACAGCGGCTGTGTAAAGTAGGCCGTAGAGCAGGATGAAAATCGAACCGAGCACCTTGCGCGCGATAGACTGAGGCCCGCGCCAGAGCAGGATGAGCCCAAGCGGCGGAAAGAGGAAAGTGCTCAGCCGTTGGCCAAGCGAGGGCTTTGGTCGGACAGTGGGCGTATCGGTCACGGCGTTCTTCTAGCCTTCGACACGGCGACTCGCAACGAAAGACTTGGCGGACATACCGATATAAGAAGCCGTTGACATTAGCTGACGTTCGGGTACTTTTCGCCCTCTCTTTAGAGAATTTTATGCCGAACACGAAGTCAGCCGAAAAGCGCGTGCGCTCCAGCGCCCGCAAACAAATCGCCAACAACTACGTCAAGACCCGCCTCAAGACGATTGAGAAAAAGTTCCGCGGCGCCATCACGGACAAGAAGGCCGATGCGGCTAGCGCTTTGAAAGATGCGCTTTCCGCCATCGACAAAGCGGTGAAGACCGGTGTACTCAAGCGCGCCACCGCGGACCGCAAAAAGTCCCGCCTCACCCTCGCGCTCAATAGGGCGAAGTAACCCTCTCTCCTTTCACAAAAGCGGCGTCCCACTTGGGCGCTGCTTTTTTGTTTCCGCTCATCTCTCAAACGCGGCGTTCTTCGGATCGCCTTCAGAGATAAGATAGGCCAGCAGGTCCAAAATCTCTTCGCGCGTGAGCGTGTCGAGCAGACCGGCGGGCATCGGCGATACCTGTGAGAAGCTTTGCTTGGCGATCTCCCCATGCGGGATACGCACCACCTCGTCTGGCGCGAAGACATTCGGCGCGATTAGCAAGACTTGACCGTCATCCCCCGCCAGACGCCCCACCTCCACGTCCCCGCGCTTCGTCGTCACCACCACACTGCGGTACTTGTCATCGATTATCCGCGACGGCTCGATGATGGATTCAAGAAGGGCACGCCGGTCAAACCGCGCACCGACGCCCAGCAGATCTGGGCCAAACGACTGCCCTTCGCCCCGGAATCGATGGCATTGCACACATCCGGCGTCACCGAACAGCGACTTGCCACGTGCGAAATTCCGCCCCTGCCCCACCGCCGCGAGGTCGGCCTTGAAATCCTCCATCCGCCACTCGCGCACGAACGGACGCGGCGCGACCGCCCGGGCCACGGCGGGCTTGGGACGTTGCTGGGCCGAGAGGAGCGGCTCGATAATAGCGCGCTCAGTTGGCGACATTGTAGCAAGGGCATCGGCGCGAATATTGCGCAGGAAAATCGGAAGGTAATGTTCGCCACTGAAGTATTCAGCACGGCCGAGTGCAGCGAAGTAGGCGCGGCGCTGATCCAGCGTCCAGTTCTTGTGAACGTGACGAAGCGTGAAAAGGTAATGTAGCCGTTCCTCCTGCGTACCGGCCCGCGCGAGCAATGCGAGCGACTTCTCGACAACCCGTGGCGCCTCGAGATAAACGAGCAGCTTGCACAACTCCTGATTCAGCGGTCTGCTCGCAGTTGGAAAACTGGCGTCGAGATGGCGAGCAATACTTTCACACATCGCCTTGTCCGGTCGGCCCATTCGAATAAAATTCAATTCGAAAGCCCGCAGCGCGATGAGCTGTTGTTCGGTCGAAAGTTTGCTTAACGAAAAATCCTGTAAGCGGCGTAATAGTGCGGGTTGCGCATTTGTCCCACCCACTCGCGACAAGGCCAGCAAGGCCGTGAGCGCGGCCGTGGGGTTCGTTTCCTGCAACGCGCGTTCCTGCCATTGCGCGGGGGGCAAAGACTCGACTGCCACACGTGCAGCATGGCGAATCCAGTGATCCGTGTTGCCAAGATTATTCCAGACGGAGGGTTGCTCGAACGCATCATCGCGACCATGAAACCTCTCGATCTTCTGCCGCAAAGCCCGTGCAGCGGCGGCTTCTTTGAGCTCGGCCAGCGCACCCGCGGGCAGTTTCGTTTCGGGTTCAATTCCGCCATTCCATGTCACGCGATAAAGCCCCGACTGCGTGCGACGACCGCCCGTGACAAAGTACATCGCGCCGTCTGAACCGAACGCGAGGTCGGTCACGTTCAGCGGGCGGCCTTGGAGGAAAGTCTCGTGCGTGCTGGTGTAGCTCGCGCCGGATGGCCTGAGATGGACCGCATAGATTTTACCGTAGGCCCAATCGAAAACGAAAAGCGCGCGCCGATATTTCGAGGGGAAATTGGACTCCGAAGCGAACTTCACGCCCGTCGGCGAGCCAAGGCCGATGTCGCCGTTCGAGGGCAAGCTGTCGGCGAAGTACGCGGGCCATTTGCTCGTACCCTGCCGCCAGCCGTAGTCGCCGCCAGAGACGATGTGGTTCACGCGCGTCGGTCGATACCACGGCGCACCGAGGTCCCACTCCATGTCGGCATCGTAGGTGAACATCTCGCCGTCCGGATTGAACGCGATACCATACGGATTACGAAAACCGCCGGCGACCAATTCCCAACGGCGCCCCTCAGCATCAGTGCGAATCACGTGACCGGCAGGCGCCTTCGTACCCGCATTCATCAACGTACGATTCCAGGCACAAGGCAGAAGCTGATCTTCGCCATAATTACGGAATGGAGATTGCCCGAGCGAAAAGTCGGCAGGCAACAGCACATCGTTGCCATGAATCAGATAAATGAAACCATCCGGCCCGAGCGTCAGCGCGTTGCGGCCGTGCCCCACGTTGCCGCCCGTGGCGCGAAGCAGTTTTACTTCATCGAACTGATCATCGGCATCCGTGTCACGTAGCCGATAGAAACCTTTCGAATTATTCGCGTTCGCGTAAAGGCTGTTGTGCGCCCAGAGCAGCCCTCGGCATTCATTGAGCGTGTTGTTGATGGTCTCAACCTTGGACGCCGCGCCGGTCTTCACCGGCAACGTAAGCCGTAGAATGCCCAACCCTTCGCGACCGATGAACAACCGCCCTTTCGGATCGAAGGTGAGACTCACCCACGATCCTTCGTCACGCGTGGCTGAGTGAATCAGCTCAACCTTGAAACCCGGTGGCGCTTGAAGCGACTCCGGTCGGGTAGCCGTACCCGCATCGAGCGCCTGCTTCCATTGATTATAATCGTCGACCTCGCCAGTCGGATCGCCCCACGGCGCGACACCAAGACGCCCCAACGAAACGACGCCGCTCCAGCCCGCATTCCCAAGCGCAGGCCTCGGCCAGTCCAAAGGAACTTTAATCGCGCCTTGCCACGTGCGGTCGGTGGCCAGTCGCTGGCGTGAACCGTCTGTAAAGAGCAACTCCAACTTCAACAACACGCCCGCAGGACCGGAACGGTTTGTGGCCGTAACAGCGAATTGGTTCGTTCCCTTCCGAAGCAACTGGGCGACATCAAAACGCGCGCTACGCTGGAAGCCGTTGACCTGTCCGACCGCTTCGCCGTTGAGCCAAATCGTCGCCGCGTCGTCGGCTACAGCGCGCAACTCCGCCGACTTCACCTCGCGCGCAACATCGAATAATTTTCGCAGATGAATACCGTGATTCGTCGAGCCGACGCCTTCAGCCCAGATCCACTCGGGCACCGACAAAGGCTCAGCGGTCACGCCCCGCAAGATTGAGAGCAGAAGAAATAACGGGATAATCTGAAACCCAAGACGCGGCGAAGTCATAGACGCTTGTTAGCTGAAGTGGGGATTTACCGCCATCAATTTCCCATGGCGAATACCATACGTGCCAGAGTTTTTCGGCGTGACAATCGGCGGCTCCAGCCTATATTCCGCGTTCTTGGCCGACCCTATGGTCTAGCGGTTAGGACACCACCCTTTCACGGTGGGAGCCCGGGTTCGATTCCCGGTAGGGTCGCCACTAAAAATCCTCGGCTTTACTGCGAACGCTTTCCTGTTTTAGTTTCGATTGACTCCATTAACCTATCAGCAAGTGTAAGAAGTCCTAGATGCGTCGTACGAAT
>CAMDJP010000019.1 GCA_945900775.1 Akkermansia muciniphila
AAGGTGCGCGACCTGAACTTCAAATACATGAGTGAAGGCAAAGGCGCGACCGTCACCGCGCGCTTTGGGAAAGACGGCATCACCATCTGCGACCCGAACCGCGCGAGCGAAGGCGCGGACAAGGTGTTTCAGCGGATTTATGACAGGACGATTTGAACTGCTTTCGCGGGTTCCTTACGGCGAACCGCAGTCGTTCGGCAAAACCGACGCGAGATTGCAAAAGCCACGAAAACGATGCTTGCCAACGGTCCGTGCAGGCGCAAAATCACAGCGGATAGACTCGGCACAAAAGCAATTCTCCCTGAACTGCGCAGCGTTCAGAAAACAATTTCCTATCATTTGAACACACATCATCACACGCTTCGATGCATCACCGCCCTGCTGCTCGCGCTGCTGGCGGCGCTGCACGCTGCTGATAGCCAGCCTACCAAGCGGTCGGGCCTCGATGTTTCCAAGCTCCCACCGGCGGCCAGCGCGACCGTCGATTTCGCACGCGACATTCAGCCGCTGCTGCAAAAGCGCTGCATCGAGTGTCACGGGTCGGAGAAGCAGAAGGGCGGGCTGCGTCTCGATGGAAAAGTGGCGGCGTTGAAGGGTGGCGATGACGGGAAGGTGATCGAGGCGGGGAAGAGCACGGAGAGTTTACTGATTCAGCTCGTGTCGGGATTGCACGAGGACAAGGTGATGCCGCCGAAGGGCGAACGTCTCACGCCGGCGCAGATTGGTTTGCTGAGGGCGTGGATCGATCAGGGCGCGAGCTGGCCAGACGACGCGAAGCTGGCGCGGAGTGAACATTGGTCGTTGCAGCCATTGCGCAAGGCGACCGCGCAGGGCGTGGACGGATTCATCACCGCGCGACTCGCAAAAGATGGGCGCGCGCTTTCGCCGGAAGCGGATCGAGCGACGCTGATCCGGCGGCTGAGTTTCGATTTGATCGGACTGCCTCCGTCACCGGAGGAGATTGACGCGTTTGTGAAAAACGAGTCGCCGAAGGCATACGCGGATCTGCTCAATCGACTGCTCGCGTCGCCGCATTATGGCGAGCGGTGGGGACGGCATTGGCTCGATGTCGCGCGCTTCACGGAGAGCCAGGGTTTTGAATACGACCGTATTCGCGACAACGCGTGGCACTACCGGGACTACGTCATCAAGAGTTTCAACGACGACAAGCCGTATGACCGTTTCATGAAGGAGCAGGTCGCAGGCGATGTGATGGAGCCGGTGACAGCCGATAGCTTCGTCGCGCCAAGCCTGCTCGTGTGCGGGCCGTGGGATCAGGCAGGAAATGCGCAGCAGAATGTGACGCAGAAGTTGATCACGCGCGAGGACGAGCTCGAGGACTTGATTGGGGTCGTGGGCCAGTCCTTCCTCGGACTCACAATCAATTGCGCGCGATGTCACTCGCACAAATTCGATCCGATTCCGCACGAGGAATACTACCGCATCAAATCGGTCTTCGAAGGCGTGAAACACGGCCAGCGAGCGATCGGCTATCCGGCGGACGCGAAGCCGCGCGGGGAGCGCATCGCGGTGCTCACGAAGGAGATTGCTGCAGCGCAGGAAAACGTGTCGCGGATCGAGGCCGAGGGGTGGAAAGCGGCTGCGGCGAAGCGTCCGGCGACCCCGGCAAAGCCGGGGCCAGTTGCATTTGCGCGCTGGAGTTTTGGCGACGCGAACGCGACGGCGGCTCAGGGCTCGCTGAATGGCGGCGCGTCGATCGCGGATGGCTCCCTGCTGTTGCCGAAGGCAGGTGCATTTTTCCAGACGACTCCGCTCACGCGCGACATCGGCGAGAAGACGCTGGAAGCGTGGGTCACGCTCGCGGATTTAAATCAGGGCGGTGGCGCGGCCATCTCCATCGAAAGCCCGGATGGACAGTTGTTCGATGCGATTGTGTTTGGCGAACGGCAGCCGAGAAAATGGACAGCGGGGAGCAACGGTCTCGTGCGCACACGCGACCTCGATGCGCCGGATGAAACCGCTGCGCCGGGAACGCTCGTGCATATGGTCATCGTTTATCGCGCAAACAACAGCATCGCAATCTTTCGCAATGGCGAACCTTACGGCGCGCCCTACACGCCAGCCACGCCGCTTCAGGTTTTTCCCGCTGGAAAAGCGCACGTGCTGCTCGGAATGCGACACAAAGGCGGCGGGCGTCCGTGGCTCACCGGCGGAATCAAACAGGCCGCGCTTTACGATCGGGCGCTAACCGCGGAGGAAGTGGCAGCGTCGTTTCGCACGCTGGGATCCTCGATCCCACTGGCCGAGATTCTCGCCAGTCTCACGCCGGAGCAGCGCGCCGCGCGCGAGGAGGTGCTGGCAAAAATTAAGCGCACGCGCGAGACGCTCGATGCGATCAAGCCATCGCCGGTCACGGTCTCGTATGTGGGAACGCGCGTGCAACCCGCTCCCACGCGCCGGCTAAAGCGTGGCGAGGTGATCTCGCCGGCTGAAGTCGTCACGCCCGGCGCGCTCTCCGCCATTGCGGACCTGAATCCCGACTTCGGCCTCGCCGCCGACGCACCCGAGGCGCAGCGCCGGCTGAAGTTTGCCGACTGGCTTGCCGACCCGCGCAATCCGCTGCCGGCCCGCGTGATGGCGAATCGCGTCTGGCATCTGCATTTCGGTCAGGGCCTCGTGACGACACCGAACGATTTGGGCGTCAGCGGCGCGCGACCGAGTCATCCCGAGTTGCTCGACTGGCTCGCCGCGAAGTTCATCGAGAGCGGTTGGAGCGTGAAGGCGCTGCACCGCCTCATCCTGAACTCAGCGACCTACCGCCAGTCATCCGCATTCAACGAAAAGGCCGCCGCGACTGACGCCGACAATCAATTACTATGGCGCTTCACCCCGCGTCGCCTCGAAGCCGAGGCCGTGCGCGATGCGATGCTCGCCGTGAGCGGCCAGCTCAATCCGGCCATCGGCGGACGGAGTTTTCGGCCATTCACCATCACGGAATTCAACGCCGCATTTTACCATCCCGTCGATCGCGCCGAGCCCGAGTTCAACCGCCGCACCGTCTATCGCGCGAACGTGAACAGCGGTAAGGACCCGATGCTCGAAGCCTTCGACTGCCCCGATCCGTCCGTGAAAACACCGCGCCGCGGTGTCACGACCACGCCGCTCCAAGCGCTCGAGTTGATGAACAATTCTTTCGTGCAGCGGCAGGCGAAGCAACTCGCCGAACGCGCGATGGCGTCCGCGGGTGGCGACCTCGGTGCCGCCATCCAGACCGCGTATCGCCTCGCCGTCGGACGCACACCCACGGCGGACGAAACTAACCGTGCGACTGCCGCCGCGAAAGATCGCGGCCTGAACAGCGTTTGCTGGGCACTCCTCAACTCAACCGAATTCATCTATGTCCGATAACGCGCTTCCCTCATCGTTCTCACGCCGCGATTTCCTTTCGAACACCGGCGGCGGACTCGGCGGCATCGCGCTCGCGTGGATGCTCAATCAGGAAAACGTGCGAGCCGCTGGAACGCCGGCTCTCCCGCTCGGCCAGCCGCATTTTACGCCAAAGGCGAAGCGCGTGGTGCAGATCTTCTGCGCGGGTGGCGTGAGCCATTTGGAGACGTTCGACTACAAGCCGGCGCTGGAGCGGTTGAATGGCAAGTCGATGGAAAACCGGGGCGAGAACCTCGGCTTTTTCGGCCAGCCGGGGAACCTGATGAAAAGCATCTACGACTTTCGTCAGCATGGGAAATCCGGTGCGTGGGTGAGCAGCCTGCTGCCGCATCTCGCGGGCTGCGTGGACGACGTGGTCTTCATCAAGTCGATGTTCGCGAAGAGCAACAACCACACGCCCGCGGCCTTTCAAATGAACAGCGGCTTCACGCTCAACGGCTTTCCGTGCATGGGCGCGTGGCTCAGCTACGGGCTCGGCACCGTGAACGAAAATCTACCCGCGTTCGTCGTGCTGCCCGATCCGCGCGGACTGCCCGCCGGCGGTTCGATCAACTGGACATCCGGCTTTCTCCCCGCGAATCAACAGGGCGTCGCCTTTCGCACGCAATCCGCCGAGCTCATCGCCGATCTGAAAACGCCCGCCGACATCTCCGCCAGCGCGCGCGCGGCGGACATGACCTTGCTCGCCACGATGAACCGCGAATTCGCCGACGCCAACCGCGGCGACGGCGCCTTTGCCGCGCGCCTGCGTTCCTACGAACTCGCCGCGCGCATGCAGTCGAGCATTCCCGACGCGACCAGCCTCGACAACGAACCCGCTGCAATCAAACAACTCTATGGCCTCGACGAGCCTGCTAACAAAGGCTTCGCGAGGAACTGCCTCATGGCGCGCCGTCTTCTTGAGCGCGGTGTGCGCTTCGTGCAAATCCTCAACGGCGGTGCCTTCGGCAGCCCGCGCATCAACTGGGACGGGCACGAAAACATGAGGGAAAACCACGACAAGCAGGCCGCTACGATGGACAAGCCCGTCGCCGCACTCATCCAGGATCTCAAGCAGCGCGGCATGCTCGAAGACACGCTCTTCATCTGGTCCACGGAATTCGGCCGCTGCCCGGTGACGCAAGGACTCAAGTCCACCGGTCGCGATCATCACCCCGCTGTCTTCACGTGCTTTCTCGCGGGGGCCGGATTGAAAAAGGGAATCAGCTACGGCAGTTCCGATGACATCGGCTATTCCGTCGCCGAAAACAAAGTCAGCATCCCCGACTTCCACGCCACGATTCTACACCTGCTCGGTATCGATCACGAAAAACTCACCTTCTACCACAACGGCATTAACCGCCGGCTCACGGACGTGCACGGGCATGTCATCCGAGAAATACTGGCATGAAAACTCCACCTCCTCTCCCACGGTGAAACGGAGCGCCGCTTCACTACAAAGCGTCAGCGTCTTGGGCTGTGGTAGTCCTGTGCCACTTTCGCTGATCAACGGCCTACGAAAACAGCAGAGGATTGTCGCAGTCCGGAGCTCGTCGGAACCTCGGGCACCCCACAGTGTTTCCACCCGCCGCCAATTCGTCCAAGCCACGGCTGCGGTCACCGCGTTCGCTTCGCTCGCCACGCCCCTCCTCGCCCAGCCTGCCGGCAAATCGATCGGCATTAAGACACTCAAGACCGATGTGTTGGTCTGCGGTGGTGGTTGCGCGGGCATCGCGGCGGCGCTGGCGGCGTCGCGGCGCGGGGCGAAGGTCTTGCTCGTGGAGAAAGCCCCGTTCGCCGGGGGGATCATCACCTGCGTTGGGCTGCCCTACTTTGATGGCATTGCAAACATCAAAGACAACCGCATCGTCGTGCGCGGCATCGCGCTCGAGCTATTGTCCAAGTCGGGCGTTTGCAAACCCGACGCCACGCACACGGCCAAGCACAACCCGACTATCGGAAATTCCTTCGAGTTCAAGCTGCTGCTCGACCGCCTCATCCGCGAGCAGCGCGACCGGCTCACGGTGCTGTTCAACTCGGTCGTCTGCGCGGTGAATACCGTGGGCAGCCGCATCCGCTCCGTGCAAATCGCGAACAAGGATGGCCTCGTGACCATCGAGGCAAACACGGTGATTGACTGCACCGGCGACGCGGATGTCGCCGCGTGGGCGGGAGCGCCCTTTGAGCAGAACGTCGAGGTGCAACCGCTCACGCTGCACTTCCGCATTGGGAACGTGAAGCGCGTCGGCAACCTCAGCTTGAACTGCCGCGCCGCGCTGGCGAAGGCGCAGGCGGCGGGCGAGCTGCCCTTCTACTACGGTCCCGGCGTGATGTTTCTTTACCACGACAGCGAGGTTTACATACACGGCATCCGCGTACCCGCAAACCCCACCGATGCCGCCGACCTCTCGCGCGCTGAAATGCAGGGCCGGGCCGATGCGTGGGCGATGTTTCAAGCGTGGCGACGCGAGGTGCCGGGCTTCGAGCAGAGCTACTTCATCGAGGCGTATCCGTGGATTGGGGTGCGCGAGTCGCGACGGCTCATCGGCCAATACGTTCTCAACGAGGACGACCTGATGAAATCCCGCCGCTTTGATGATGCTATCGCCACCGGCTGCTGGTATCTCGACCTGCACCCGAACAAGACCGTGATTGGCAGCGCCAACGACTTCGACCCGAAGAAAGTTCAGCCGGAGCCATACGACATTCCGTATCGCTCGCTGCTGCCCAAGAAACTGGAGAACCTGCTCGTCGCCGGCCGCTGCCACTCCGCTTCCCGCGGCGCCCACGCCTCGACCCGGGTGACCGTGACCGCGATGGCCATGGGCGAAGCCGCCGGCACTGCCGCCGCACTAGCCGTCGCGGCGAAGAAGAACCCGCAAGAGATTGGCGGCAGTATGGTTCGTGAAACATTAAAAGCCATCGGTGCAGGGCCATTCACGGACGCGTGAATAACTCGCCATTCCACCTATTACTGCGACTTCCACGCCACGATCCTGCACCTGCTCGGTATCAATCACGAAAAACTCACCTTCTACCACAACGGCATTAACCGCCGGCCTACGGACGTGCACGGGCATGTCATCAAGCAAATCCTCGCCTGAACAATCCAGTCTTGTTGAAATCTCCAACCTCCTCATGAACCACCTCCCCTTCGGCCGCGACTTCCGCCTCACCGATGTCTATGGTGAAGTGGTGAAGGAGATTTTCGTGTCAGCGCGTTGATGACGGTCGTTTCCCAGCCCGTGGCCTCGCGCGGGGCGTTTTTGTGCCGGGGGAGGATTCCTCGGCGGCGTCGCGGCAGGCGTCTGCGACGAGAGAGAGCTGTTCGAGGAAGGGTTCGCGCGCTGACTCAGCAAGCACGGCGAGGATTTTCGACTGGAGCGATACGGCGAGGGAACGTAACTCGGTATACTTCCGTTTGCCGGCGGGCTTGAGGGAGATACTCCGGGCGCGGCGATCGGTGGCGTGCGGCCGGCGTTCGAGCCAGCCGGTCTTCTCCATCCGGTCGAGCAGGGAGGCGACGGTGTTGGGGTCGCTGCTCATGGCTTGGGTGAGCGCGCTCTGAGTGAGGCCGCCCTTTGCTTCGTGGAGAGTGCGGAGTACTGTGAACTGGTCGGGCGTGGCGCCGGCATGGGCGATGTGGCGGCGGAAGGATTGGTTCAACCCGTACCACGCCTTGCGGAGCAGGGGGGGGAGGCGTCGCCGGTCTGGCGCATCGATCGGCGGCTCGGTTTTGGTTGAATGGACAGACATCGCGGTAGGTCAACTGACTAGTGAAATCATACGAGTGCGTATTATTTGGTTGCAAACCTTTTCTCGCTGGCGAAAAGTTAATGCCTGTTTGCGAACAACTCGGGGTTCCCCTCGCGCAACGGTTCTGTTAAGCGAAACGGACAACTTTCAAAGCTACACGATGAAACGCACCTTCCTCCTCGGCCTGTTCTCAATCGCACTGTTCGCCGCTGCGCCGCTCCCTGCCGCGCCTGCCGCGCCTGCCAAAGGCTGGCTCTCGTGGCGCGGCCCGAACCAGAACGGGTTCTCGGGCGAGAAGGGCCTGCCTTCGACGCTGAATCCGAAGGCCCCGCTCTGGACGGCGGAGTTCCCCGGCCAATCCACGCCGGTCATCGCCGACGGCAAGCTCTACATCGTTGGTTACCTCGGTGAGGGCGCGGAATTGCAGGAGGGCGTCGCGTGTTTCGACGCGGAGACGGGTCAGAAGCTGTGGCAGCGGCTCTTCAACGATTATTTGAGCGACGTCATCTACACCCGCTACGCCACTTCGAGCCCGGTGATCGATCCGGAGACGGGCAACGTCTACGTTCAGGGGACGCAGGGGTTGCTCTCGGCCTTCACCGCCGACGGCAAGCCGCTCTGGCAGCATTCACTGATGGAATCGCTCGGACGCCTCACCTTCCCGAATGGGCGCACCGCCTCGCCAGCGGTCGACGGCGACCTGCTCATCGTGCGTGGCATTATGGCGAATTGGGGCGCGCAAGGACCTGCGGCGGACCGCTTCTACGCGTTCGACAAGAAGAGCGGCGAGCTCGTCTGGTCTTCGACGCCCGGTGACCGGCCGAAGGATAATTCGTACTCGCACCCGTACTTTATGTTTCACGGCGGCCGGCGCATCTTCGTCGCCGCTAACGGCGACGGCAGCGTGACGGGCGCGAACGCGCGCACCGGCGAGCCGCTCTGGCGCATCCCGCTGTTTCGCGCCGGCATCAACGCCACCACGGTCGTGCACAACAACGACAAGGTCATCGCCGTCTTCGGCACTCCGTACGAGCCGGGCCAGATGGTGGCGATGAAGCTGCCGAGCGTCGTCCCGACCAGCGCGACGAACGCGCCGGTGGTGGTCGAGCGTTCGACGGTCGAGCTCTGGAGCAACGAGCTTTCCACTTCAGCGAGCCACCCGATTCTCGTTGGCGACCGCCTTTATCTGGTGGTGGAAAAGGGCGACCTTGCCTGCGTGGACGTGAACAACGGCAAAGTGCTTTGGAAACTGAAGCTCGGCATCGAACAGCGCAACGCCGGGCTCGTCGCCGCGGACGGTAAACTCTACGTGCCGATTCTCGACAATCCCGCGGGTGACAAGGGCGAGGCTGGCAGCGAGACCGGTACGAAGGGCGGTTTCTATATCGTCCAGCCTAGTGACAAGGAAGGAAAAATTCTCGCTCACATCGAACTCGAAGGCCGCTGCTTCGGCACGCCCGTCGCCTACAACGGCAAAGTCTACGTCCAGACGGCGAAGAAGGTTTACTGTTTCGGCAAGAAGGGCGACAACCTTGGTCTCGCCGCCGTCGCGGCTGAAAAGTGGCCCGCACCTGGCAAGCCGGCGCAACTACAGATGATTCCCAGTGAAGTGCTGCTCAAGCCCGGCGAGAAGGCCTCCTTCCGTGTGCGTCTGCTCGACGCGAACGGTTTCACCGTCGGCGACGTGAAGGATTCGAAAGCGGTGAAGTGGGAGAGTTACATCCCGCCGACGGCGAGGGTTCGTGCCACGATGAAGGGTGGTTTCAACGATGCCGGTCAGCTCGTCGCCGCCAATGATCTCACGCCGAGCGCCGGTGCGTTCAAGGCAACCTACAACGATATGAGCGGCGTCATCCGCGGCCGCGTCCTTCCGGGCCTGCCGCTGAAGCAGGACTTCGAGTCGTTCGAAATCGCCGAGAAACATGAGACCGAGCCGGACACCATGTTCGCCTACCCCCCGCTGCCGTGGATTGGCGCGAGGTTTAAGTTCGAGGTGCGTGAGAAGGAGGGGAGCAAGGTGTTGGCGAAGACGATCGACAACAAATTCTTCCAGCGCGGCTCTGTCTTCCTCGGCGAGTCGACGATGAAGAACTATACTGTGACGGTGGACGTGATGACCGACGGCAACCGCCGCAAGATGAGCGACGTGGGGGTGATTAATCAGCGCTACTACGTCGTCCTCAAGGGCAACGAGCAGAAGCTCGAGATCAACTCGAACCAGGAGCGTCTGCGCGTACCGGCGGCCGACGAGCCGAGCAACTTCAAGTGGGCCGCCGCCACTTGGTACCGGCTCAAGAGCCGCGTGGACGTGAAGTCCGACGGCTCCGGCGTGGTCCGCGCCAAGGCGTGGAAACGCGACGAACCCGAGCCAGCTGAGTGGGTGCTCGAGGTGCCGGTAAAGAACGCGCACGCCACCGGTTCGCCCGGCCTCTACGGCTTCGCGCCGCAGGAGATGCGCGTGTATATCGACAACATTCTTGTGACGCCGAATTGATTAAACCCAACGCCGAATTCCTATGACTACGAAACACACGCCCTTCGCCGCCGCGCTCGCGCTGGCCTTCGCCGCAACTGTCTCCGCTCAAGACTGGCCGCAGTGGGGCGGCAACGATCCCGGCCGCAATATGTATTCGCCTGCCAAGGGCCTGCCCGACCGCTTTGAGCCGGGGAAGCTCAAGCGCGGCACTGAGGACGTGGACCTCGCCACGACCAAGAACGTGAAGTGGGTCGGCAAACTCGGCTCGCAGAGCTACGGCAACGTCACCATCGCCAACGGCCGCGTGTACATCGGCACGAACAACGATTCGCCGCGAGACAAGAGCCATCAAGGCGATCGCTCCATCCTGATGTGTCTCGATGAGAAGACCGGTGCGCTCATCTGGCAGCTCGTTGTGCCGAAGCTCAAGTCCGGCAAGGTGAACGACTGGGAATCGCTCGGCCTGCTCGCCTCGCCGACGATCGAAGGCAACCGCGTCTACGTCGTCACCAGCCGCTGCGAGGTTCTCTGCCTCGACACCGAAGGTCTCGCTAACGGCAACGACGGCTACAAGGACGAGGGCAAATACATGATGCTCGACGTCGTCGGCAAGGACGGTAAAGCGGCTCCGGCAATCACGCCCAGCCCGAAGGACGCCGACATCATCTGGCGCTACGACATGATGGATGAGTTGGGCGTCTTCCCCCACAACGCCTCGAACAGCTCCGTGCTCATCGTCGGCGATACTCTCTATGTCTGTACCTCAAACGGCCAGGACTGGACGCATTCGAACATCCCCTCGCCGAACTCGCCGAGCTTCGTTGCGCTGAACAAGAAGACCGGCGCGCTCGTGGGCGAGGATGACGCCGAGATCGGCAAGCGCATCTATCACGGCCAATGGAGCTCGCCCTCAACCGGCAAGGTGAACGGCAAGCAACTCGTCTTCTTCGGCGGTGGCGACGGTTGGACTTACGCGTTCGACGCGCAGCCGAAGAAAGAAGGCGACGCAGCTTTCCTCAAGACAGTCTGGAAGTTCGATTGCAACCCGCCCGAGTACAAGAAGGACAAGGAGGGCAAGACGATTAAGTATCCCGCCGCTGAAGGTCCGAGCGAAGTCAACGGCACGCCGGTCTTCTACAAGGACCGCATTTACATCGCGACCGGCCAGGATCCGGAACACGGCGAGGGCGTCGGTCGGCTCGTTTGCCTCGATGCTACCAAGACCGGCGACATCACCAAGACCGGCCTCAAGTGGGAATACCGTGGTATCAAGCGCAGCATTTCGACCGTCTCAATCGATCCGGCGACCGGCCTGCTTTTCGTGGGCGACTTTTCTGGCTTTGTCCATTGCCTCGACGCCGAAACCGGCAAACTCTACTGGGTGCACGACATGAAGGCCCACATGTGGAGCTCGACGCTCGTGGCCGACGGCAAGGTGTATGTGGGCGACGAGGACGGCGACTTCGTGGTGCTCGCGGCTACGAAGGAGAAGAAGGTGCTGAGCGAGACGAACCTTGGCGCGCCCGTTTACTCCACGCCCGTCGTCGCCAACGGCGTCATTTACATCGCCAGCAACACCCACCTCTTCGCGCTGCATGACGCCGCGCGCGCGACCATCAAGCCGTAACCCGCAACTGAACCAACCGGCGACGCGGGCGTTTCCGTGTTCGCCCATCCATTTTAACGAACCCATATTATGGCCATCAAATATCCCGCCAACCCCCAAGTCGCACAAACCGAACTCGACGCGCACGTGCGCGAAATCATCCAGTGGCACTTCAGTCCCGAGACCGGCTGTCCCTTCTGGCTCGATTGGGCGAAGAAGAACTTCGATCCGCGTACCGAGGTGAAATGCTTCGCCGACCTCATGCAGAAGTTCCCGCATTTTCAGGACGAATGGCTGCGTGATGAACAGCCCGAGGTCTGGGCGCCCGCTGCTTTCAAAGGCCAGCCGTTCAATATTTTTGAGACTGGCGGCACGACCGGCATGCCGAAGCAGCGCATCGGCTGGAATGATTACAAAGTGGATTACAGCGAGTTCGCCGAGAAGATTTCCGACGAGCATTTCCCCCGCAACCATTACTGGCTGATGATGGGCCCGACCGGTCCGCGTCGTCTGCGCCTCGCCATCGAGCATCTCGCGAACGTCCGCGGTTGCTCCTGCTACTTCCTCGATCTCGATCCGCGTTTCGTGAAGAAGGTCATCTCGAACAAGCAGTTCGATGTCGCCCGCTCCTACATGGACCACGTCGTCGATCAAGCCATCACGCTGCTCAAGCACCGCAAGATCAGCGCCCTCTTCACCACGCCGAAACTACTCGAGGCACTCGCCGAGAAGGTGAACATCTTCGAGGCCGGCATTCGTGGCGTCTTCTGCGGCGGCACCACGATGACCCCGCAGTATGTGCGCTTCATCGTCGAGGAAGTGCTCGAGGGCAAAATCGGTTTCTACCCGACTTATGGCAACACGCTCATGGGCCTCGCTGCCAGCGTGCCGATTCGGCCGGAGGATAATTTCTCCATCACTTACTACTCGCCGCAACCGCGCGCTGTGCTGCGTATCGTGAAGCCAAGCCAGACCGACACGCTGGTGAACTACGACGAATTCGGCCGCGTGGAGCTCACCACGCTCACGAAGGAGTTCTTCATGCCGCGCTTCCTCGAGCGCGACGAGGCCATCCGCCGCGCCGCCCGCGCTCCATACCAATGGGACGGCGTTGGTGACGTGCGCCCGTTCGGCGCGATGGAGAAGACTATCGTCGAAGGTGTCTACTAAACTATTATGTCGCTCCCGCACATCCCCATCCTGCGGCTCGGCCGCAGCTATGAGAGTCTCGACAAGGTCACCATCGCCAACTGCCGGAATGGCGAAGCCGTCGCGCAGGTCAGCACCGTTAACGCTGGCATCCTGCGTAAGGACCTACAGAAGGTCCCCGCTGCGCGCGCCGCATTAAAGAAGTTCACCACCGCGCAACTTCTCGAAATCACCTCGAAGGCGGCCGACCTCTTCCTCACCGCCACGCTGCCGCTCGGCGACAAAGGCCACATGCAGTCGCCCGAGGACTTCGCCAAGACGCTCTCGAGCACAAGCGGCCTGCCCCACGTGATGGTGCGCCGCAACATGACACGCATCCACGCCGCGATGAGTAATATGAAGAGCATGCTCAACGGCCTCACGCGCGGGTTGGACCTCACCATTCTCGACCGCGGCTTTGGCGAACAGAGCGGCACAAAGGTCAGCTTCTATTCCACCACGCAGGCGCTCGGCCTCGTGATGCCGAGTAACTCGCCCGCGGTCAACTCGCTCTGGCTTCCGGCCATCGCACTCAAGACTCCCGTCATCCTCAAGCCCGGCCGCGAGGAGCCGTGGACACCGTATCGCCTCATGCAGGCCTTCATCGCTGCCGGTTGCCCGACCGAGGCGTTCGGGTTTTATCCGACTGACCACGAGGGTGCGGCCGAGATCCTGCGCTCGTGCGACCGCGCGCTGATCTTTGGCGACAAAACGACCACCGCGCAGTACGCGAACAATCCCGGCATCAACGTTCACGGTCCCGGCTACAGCAAGGTCCTCATCGGCGAGGACGAGATCGAGCGCTGGCCGGAGTTCATTGATCTCATCGCAGAATCCATTTCAGCGAATGGCGGCCGCAGTTGCCTCTGTGCTTCAGCTGTCGTCGTCCCTAAGTACGCCGCGGAGATTGCCGACGCGATCGCGAAGAAAATCGGGCCGTATACGCCGACCGCGCCCGACGATGAGAAAGCTGTTCTCTCCGGATTCGCCAACGCGAAGATGGCCGACTATATCGACGGCGCGATTGACGCTGACCTGAAAACGGCCGGTGCCACCGAGGCCACCACCAAGTACCGCAACGGCCCGCGCAAGGCGGTCGTGGACGGCTCCATTTATCTGCGGCCGACCATCGTCCACTGCGAGTCGTTCGCGCATCCGCTCGCTAACCGCGAGTTTCTCTTCCCGTACGCGAGCGTCGTTCAATGTTCGCAGGCCGAGATGCTCTCGAAGATCGGGTATTCGCTTGTCACCACCGCCATCACGAAGGACGAGGCGTGGATTGCGCAGCTCCTCGAATGCCGCGACATCGACCGCCTCAATATCGGACCGATTTCGACCATGAAGATTTCGTGGGATCAGCCGCATGAAGGCAACATGTTCGAGTTCCTCTACAAGCGCCGTTCGTTCGAGCGGGCGTGAACTGGTGATGACTCCATTGAACCCATTCCGCCGCCAGCACGTCTGAAAACCGAAACAGACGCGATGGTTCCGTCACTCGATCAACTCACTCGTCTCTCCGAATTCGACGCGCAGCTTCACCTGAGGGTTGTGTTCGGCCCTGGTAGCATCGGTCGCGTTGGACAGCTCGCGCGCGAACTGGGCGGTCACCGTGTGCTCGTCGTCACCGACTCCGGCATCGTGAAGGCCGGTCACGCCGGGAAGGTCATCGGCCTTCTTGAAGCGGCAGGATTGGAAGCCGCCTGCTTCGATTGCGTTCGCGAGAACCCCGACACGACCGTTGTGGACGAATGCGTCGCTGCCGCACGCGCGGCGAACGCTGATTTACTTATTGGATTGGGTGGCGGCAGCTCGATGGACACCGCGAAGGGTTGCAACTTTATCCTCACCAACGGGGGACGGATGCAGGACTACTGGGGCGTCGACAAAGCCACGAAGCCGATGCTGCCGCTCATCGCCATCCCGACCACCGCCGGTACTGGCAGCGAATGTCAGTCGTTCGCGCTTATCTCGGATCCCGTCACTCACCAGAAGATGGCCTGCGGCGATTCGAAGGCGATGGCGCGCGTGGCGCTCCTCGACCCCGAGTTGACGGTCTCACAACCGCCGCGCGTCACGGCCTGCACTGGCATCGACGCTATTGCACATGCAGTCGAGACGGCGGTGACGAAGAAGCGCAATGCGAACTCACTCGCCTTCTCCCACGCTGCGTTCGGGCTCCTTGCCGAAAGTTTTCCAATTGTCCTCCGCGAACCGGCGAACCTCGGTGCACGGTCGAAGATGCTGCTCGGTGCGGCCTTCGCCGGCACGGCCATCGAGCACTCGATGCTCGGCGCAGCGCACTCGGCAGCGAATCCGCTCACAGCTCATTTTGACATCATCCACGGCCATGCTGTTGGTCTCATGCTGCCACACGTCGTCCGTTTCAACGCGCAGGATGTTGAGGCGGCGCGCGGCTACGAGGCGATCGCAGATTCAGCGGAAGCGTTGGCGGCGCAACTCGAAACACTTTTGAAGATAACCGATCTCTCGCGTTCGCTCTCGGAACTCGGTGTGAAACGTGAGGCGATCCCTCTGCTCGCCGAAGAAGCCGCCAAGCAGTGGACGGCCGGTTTCAATCCCCGCGCGATTGGCGAAGTGGATTTTCGCGCCTTGTACGCGGCCGCTTTCTAGCAAAAGAAAACCGCCGCCCGTTGCCGGACGGCGGTCTGCAGAATTCAATCCGAAGAGGGATTACTTGTCCTTCTTCTTGGCCGGTCCAAAGCCGGGGAGCTTCGCGTCCAGAGCCTTCTTCTTGTCATCGTCGCTGATCTTGGCGCGCTCATCCTTGTCGAGCTTGCCATCCTTGTTGGTGTCATACTTCTCGTTGATCTCCTTGAGGGTCTTCTTCTGATCCTCGGAGAGTACAGCCTTCTTCTTTTCCACCTTCTTCTCGTCGGCGGCGTTCACGGTCACGGCCACGGCGCACACGGCGGCGGCAATCCACAGGGTGTTCTTCATTGCAGGGGTTTTCTTTTGGTTTTTGTTTTATCGTATGTCTATCGTATGTCAACTGGACATACAAATGACTAGACGGCACCCATTTGACCAAGGTTACACCGGTTTGGCAATGCCCGATTCACCAGCAGGCTTGCGGTTGGCGCGGCTTTGGGATACCGAGAGGGGTGGTCACGAATGAATTCGCCGACGCTGCCCTCGTCCTCGTGGGGCATGGCTCGACCCTTAACGCGGAGTCCGCGGCGCCTACCTACCAGCACGCGGACGAGCTTCGTCGTCGGGGCCTCTTCGCGCAGGTGGTCGAGTCCTTCTGGAAGCAAGAGCCTTACTTTGCCGGCGTGCTGCGCGGCGTCTTCGCTCCGCGCGTCTTCGTAGTGCCGCTCTTCATCAGCGAAGGCTACTTCACGGAGGAGGTTATCCCGCGCGAGTTCGGCTTCTGTGAGAAGAATGAGAAGGTGTCCAATCGCATTCAGCAGCGCGGTGCGCAGGAGCTCCGCTACTGCGGTCCCGTCGGCACGCATGATTCGATCACCGAGGTGCTGCTTGCCCGCGCGCGCGAGGTGATCGAGAAACATTCTTTCCCGAACGCGCCGAAGTCGGCTGAGACCGCCCTTTTCATCGCAGGCCACGGTACCAGCCTCAACGATCGTTCGCGCGAGGCGATCGAGCGGCAGGTCGCTCTCATCCGCGCTCAGAACATATACGCCGAGGTCCACGCCGTCTTCATGGAGGAAGAGCCGCGGGTCGCCGACTGCTGGCGAATCGCGCAGACGGAGAATCTCGTCATGGTCCCTTTCTTCATCAGCGACGGATTGCACAGCTACGAGGACATCCCGATGATGCTCGGCGAACCGGAAGCCGGCGTGCGTGAGCGCCTCGCGGCTCGCCAGCCGACGTGGCGTAACCCAACCGAGCGCCACGGCAAGCGCCTCTGGTATTCCGCTAGTATCGGCAACGAACCCCACATCGCCGACGTGATTCTCGAGCGTGTGCGCGAGGCGTCGGCCCGCGCCTGAGTTTCCTCGCCTCTTGCTCCTCGCCCTTTGGCTGCTTACAGTCTGCTCGTGCACTTTGAGAAAATTACATTGGTTGGCGTCGGCCTGCTCGGCGGCTCGCTCGGCTTAGCGGTGCGCGAGCGGAAGCTTGCGACGCGGGTGGAAGGCTACGCCCGCCGCACTGCGAGCATCGCTGACTGTGAGAAACTCGGTCTCGTAGACCGTGCCACAGACGACCTCGCGTCCGCCGTCACGGGTGCGGATCTCGTCATCCTTTGCACGCCGCTTGGGCAGATGCGCCGGCTGACCGAGCAGCTTTTGCCCGCCCTGAAGAAGGGCGCTATCGTCACTGACGTCGGCAGCGTGAAGGTCTCCGTTGTCAGCGAACTAGAGCCGCTCGTCGCCTCCGTCGGCGCGCACTTTGTCGGTAGCCATCCAATGACCGGTGCAGAGAAGGTCGGCCCCGACGCTGCGCGCGCAGACCTTTTCGAGCACGCCGTTTGCGTCGTTACGCCGACGACAAAGTCCGCAGCCGAAGCCGTCCGTCGCGTGGAAGCATTCTGGAAGGGACTCGGCGGACGCCCAATGCGGCTCACGCCTGAGGCGCACGACGATCTCGTTGCCCGCTCCAGCCATCTACCGCATGTCGTCGCGGCCGAGTTGGCGAACTACGTCCTCAGTCCTGTCCACCCGAAGGAGCAGGCGGAACTCTGCGCCGGTGGCTTTCGCGACAGCACGCGCATCGCCTCCAGCTCGCCCGAGATGTGGCGCGACATCGCGCTCGCCAACCGCGGCAACCTCGCTCGCGTACTCGGCGTGTTCATCGAGGACCTGCAGGAGTTTCAGCACGCACTCGAGAGCGGTGACGCGAAGGGGTTGGAGGAATTCTTCGTGAAGGCCAAGGAGCGTCGCGATGGCTGGCGTGCCTCGAACTCGCCGATGTCCGCCGAGTGAGCTATGCCGCTACCCGACCTCATCGAGACCGTCCCGCTCGTGCGACCGGTGCGTGCCGAGATTACCGTGCCCGGTTCGAAGAGCATCACCAATCGCGCATTGATTCTTGCCGCACTAGCCGATGGCGAGACGGTGCTGCGTGGCGCGCTCTGGAGCGAAGACACGCAAGTGATGACCGAGTGCCTGCGTGAACTTGGTTTCCTCGTGAACGTGGCGGACGACTTGCACGAGCCGTGCAATCGAATCCTCACCGTGTCCGGCCGTGGCGGAAAGATTCCGCGTGGTGGCACTGCGAAACAGCCGCTGGAATTATTTGTCGGCAACGCCGGCACAGCCGCGCGTTTTCTCGCAGCGTTCCTCTGTCTCGGCTCGGGTGTTTATCGTTTGCACGGCGTGCCGCGAATGCACGAGCGCCCGCAGGCCGCGCTCTTCGCTGCGTTGCGCCAGCTTGGCTACCGCATTGATTCGTTGAACGACAAATTGCCAGCCGTCATTCACGGCACGGGATCGCACACCAGTTCCTGTCGTGTGAGTGTGGCGGAAAGTTCTCAGTTCGCCTCGGCCCTGTTGCTGGCGGCGAACGTCGGCGGATGGACCGTGCAAGTGGAGGGCGCGAACGAGGACGAGCTGTCGTATGTGGAGATGACGCGCGCGTTGGTGAAGGTGTTTCCGTCGAACGGCGGCGAGTTTCAGATCGAGCCGGACGCGTCGAGCGGGAGTTATTTTTGGGCGGCGGGTTTGGTGTCGTCGCTCGTGCCACATTGTCTTGATGGGCGCTTCGCCATAGGTCTCGGCACGGGCACCACAGTCACAGTTGCGGATTGGCCGGATGCAGCTTGGCAGATTGACGCACGGTTCCCGGAACACATCCCACTATTGGCAGCCCACCATTCGCAGACCTCGGACGAGATGATCGCAGCGGTGAAGGAGGCTGCAGAACTGTATGGTAAGGGCTGGCGCGAACGAGTGGAGCGGGAGCAGCACGAATGGCAGGAGCAGCACTACGCTCAGAACGGTGTTAAATCGATTTCACGGATTGGCGACCTAGGTGACAGCATCATGACCGCGATTGTCACTGCTTCACTAGGGAGTGAACGTATCCGCTTCACCGACCTCGGCCGGCTCCGCGTGCAGGAGTGCGAGCGCGTCGTTGCGTTGCGGACGGAGTTGACCAAGTGCGGTGCGAAGGTCATCGAGGAGGGCGACACGCTGACGGTTTTTCCCTCGCAGCTCCACGGCGCCGAGATCGAGACCTACAATGACCATCGGATGGCGATGTGCTTCGCGGTCCTCGGTTTGAAAGTGCCCGGCATCAAAATCAAGAATCCCAACTGTGTGAAGAAGACGTTTCCGAACTTTTTCCAGAAGCTCGCTGCGGCTGCGCCGTGCGGACTTGGCGCGACAATTCTCGACGCGTGCACGCGCCAGCCACTTTGTGGTGCGGCGCTTTTCGCCGATTGACTTGAAATCTGAACTTTGAACATGCCAATCGTCATCGCCATCGACGGCCCGAGTGCCAGCGGTAAAAGCACCAACGCTCGACTCATCGCCAAAACGCTCGGCTACACCTACGTGGACACCGGCGCGATGTTTCGCGCCTTCGCGTGGTCCTGTTTGAAGCGCGGGGTGGATGTGCACTCGCCCGCTGCGGTGGTCGCTGCGCTGCGCGATTGGAACGCCACACTCGAATGCGTGGACGGCCAGGTGCGATTGCTGGTGGATGGTTATTTTCCAGAGAAGGAAATCCGCACTGCGGAGACAAGCGCCGCCGCTTCGTCCATCGCCGCCGTGACGGAGGTGCGGGCGTGGATGAAGGAAGCGCAGCGTTCGTGTGTGAAGTTCGGCGATCTCGTGATGGAAGGGCGCGACATCGGCACGCACATCTTTCCCGAGACGCCGATCAAGTTTTATCTCGACGCATCCGCGGAGGAACGCAGCCAGCGGCGCGAAGCGGAAGGAGTGAATGACGATCTGGCCGCGCGCGACAAGCGGGACAGCACTCGCGCCGTGGCGCCGTTGACGGTGGCAGTTGGCGCCATTGTCATCAACAACGCCGGCGAAACGCCGCAGCAGACGAGCGAGCGAATGTTGGTGGAGATCCGACGTTTGTTGGCGGAACGGAAGTGAGTCAATCGCCGATGCCGACGGCATCGCGCAAGTTTTTCAAGCCGCGTTCGGTAAGTTTCCGTTGCAAGCCACTGACGATATTCTTCGCGATGGACGGTCCTTCATACACGAGGCCGGTGTAAACCTGAACGAGGCTTGCGCCGGCGGCGATTTTCTCCCACGCGTCGGAGGCATTGAAGACCCCACCCACACCGATGATGGGCAACGAGCCTTTCGTTTGGCGGTGGAGGTGGCGAATGATTTCGGTGCTACGGACGCGAAGCGGAGCGCCAGAGAGCCCGCCCGTTTCTGCGTAGGTGCGAAGGGAGGCGGCATCCTTCGTCTCTGGCCGGACGATAGTGGTGTTCGTTGCCACGATGCCGGCGAGGTTCCGCGGTCCGGCGAGTTCGAGGATTTCGTCCAGCGCCTCGAACGTGAGATCGGGTGCGACCTTCACGAGGATGGGCTTGAGTGTGCCTGTGCCATCCGAATTGATGCGCTGAATTTCGGATAGGATTTCGTCGAGCGCGGCCTTGTCCTGAAGCTGTCGAAGGTTCGGCGTGTTCGGTGATGAGACGTTGACGACGAAGAAATCGGCGTATGGCCGCAGGGCGCGGAAGCTGTTGGCGTAATCCTCGGCGGCTTTGTCGAGCGGGGTGACCTTCGACTTACCGAGGTTCACGCCGACAGGGTGCTTCGGCCAGCGACTGGAGGTCTGCCACTCCGCAAGCCGCGCGGCCATCGCGTCGGCACCGGAGTTGTTGAAGCCCATCCGGTTCACTAGCGCGCCATCGGCCACGGCGCGGAACATGCGCGGCAGTTCGTTACCCGACTGCGCGTGCCAAGTGACGCCGCCCAACTCACTGAAGCCAAAGCCGAGCGCCGCCCACATCGGCACGGCGGCGGCCTGCTTATCCATGCCGGCGGCTAGCCCGATAGGGTTGGGAAAGCGAAGGCCAAAAAGTTCCACCGGCAGTTCTTGCGCGGCGTAGAAATCGTTGGCAGCCCGAAGCGAGGCACTCTGCCGGCTCGCCCAGCCGAGCGCGGCGAGGGTGTGGTTATGGATGCGTTCGGAATCCTGGGTGAAGAGGACGGGGCGGACGATGTGGTGGTAGAGCCAACTCACGCGTCCCACTTTCGGAAAGTCCCTGACAGGTGTCGAGCGTCGAGTGAGTTTGCTGTCAACGAAATTGCTTTCTGTAATGGAAAATATTTTTTTGCCTTTCGTGTTTACAGAGAAAAGTCGGTTGTTAGTATACGCCATCGCCACCTATTACCGGCTGTGAAAAAAATCGAAGCCATCATCAAACCGTTCAAACTCGAAGATGTCAAAGAGGCGTTAACCGCCATTGGTATCGAGGGGATGACCGTGAGCGAGGTGAAGGGATTTGGCCGTCAGAAGGGTCACACGGAAATCTACCGCGGCAGCGAATACACGGTGGACTTTCTGCCGAAGCTGAAGCTGGAGATTGTGGTGCCCGACGCGATGGCCGATGGCGCGGTCCGAGCAATCGTTGGCGCGGCGAAGACCGGCAAAATCGGTGACGGGAAGATTTTTATTACGGCCATCGAGAGTGCACTGCGTATCCGCACTGACGAAAAGGGCGATCGGGCGCTCTGACGAGAGTTTCTCAGCCGAAGGCGGCGTGAAAACAAAACGGTGGCTTTTCAAGTCTAGAAGTCAGCCTGTGAATAAGTTCTGAATAAGTGTTAATATATTCTCCTCGTCGCAAGGGCGGCGGGGAAATAAACAAACAGCGCGACAGTGCCGTGGTGTATTGAAAGTACCGCACGTGCGTGTCGCCAGCCGCGAAATCGGCGGCTTTGAATATTTGCAACGGCTTGATTTTTAGTTCGTTGTGTTTTTTGAAGTGAGCACTGTTTCGGCAGGTGGTTCTGAGAAGGGACTGTCCTGCGGTGATGGTGGGCAGATTGGTGGCCCAATCTGCGCCGGGTCGGAGGTTACGGAAACGTGACGACCCCTTAGTGAATAAACTGTCCGTAAAAGCGCTTTCGGGCGCCGTTATTGCAAATGCAGAATGCGCAAAAAATCTGGGTTCAGGCTCAACAACAGTTGAGTGCGCTGAGCGCCGAAACGTACAACCTCTGGTTCGCCTCTATCCGGGCGACTGGGCTGGAGCAGAACACGCTGCAGCTCGAGGTGGCTAATGACTTTCACGAGGTCTGGTTGAAGGAGAACTACCTCACCCTGTTGCAGGATGCCGTGACTCACGCCAGTGGTCGACGGCTGCAGGTGAAATTCAAGACCGCCAGCGGTCGTGTAGAGCTTCCTGCGCCCATCACCACCAAGACCGCGCGCGTGGCGGCGGCGGCGGCGGCTTCTGCGGTAGAGAAGCCCGTGACCACCGGCAACGGCGATTTCCATTTCAATCCGAAGTACACTTTCGACACCTTCGTCGTCGGCAACAACAACAACTTCGCCCATGCCGCCGCGCTCGCCGTGGCGCAGTCGCCGGGCAAGTCGTACAACCCGCTCTTCTTCTACGGCGGCACTGGGCTCGGTAAGACGCACTTGCTGCATGCTATCGGCCAGCAAGTCGTCGGTCACCGCAAGGGCGCGCGTGTCTCCTACGTCTCCTCCGAGAAATTCACCAACGAATACATCGCGGCCATCCAGGACAATAGCCTCGTCAAGTTCCGTAAGAAGTATCGGCAGACGGACGTGCTGCTGATCGACGACATCCAGTTCCTCGCTGGCAAGGAGCGCATTCAGGAGGAGTTTTTCCACACGTTCAACACCCTGCACGAGTCGCACAAGCAGATCGTCCTTACCTGCGACCGGCCGGTAGGCGAACTCCAGGGACTCGAGCAGCGTCTCGTGAATCGTTTTGAGTGGGGACTCACGACCGATCTTCAGCCGCCCGATGTCGAGACGCGCACCGCTATTCTCCAGAAGAAGGTCAAGGATATGGGGGTGAACCTTTCGGATGAGATTGTCAATTTCCTTGCCAGCCGGATCCGCACCAACGTCCGTCGGCTCGAAGGCGCGCTCATCCGCGTCGCCTCCTTCGCCCAGCTCACCGGCAAGACGCTCACGCAAGAGACCGTCGAGAGCCTGCTGCGCGAGGTGCTGCAGGAAGAAGGCCGCACCACCATCAGCATGGAGGTCATCCAAAAGCGCGTGGCCGAGTACTTCGATATCCGTCTGGCCGATATGAGCAGCAAGCGCCGTCCTGAGAACATCGCCTTTCCGCGTCAGGTCGCGATGTATCTTGCCCGCCAGCTTACGGAGAGCTCGCTCAGCGCCATCGGAGAATCCTTCGGCGGCCGTGACCACGGCACCGTGCTCCACGCCTGCCGTCTCGTGAAGAACCGGATGGAAGTCGACGCCAACGTCCGCCAGAAGGTCCAATATCTCGAGAAGCAACTCACGCGCTGACGTGCCGCAGCCGGAGGCTTGGACCTCCAAGTTGGAGTTTCTACGATGCCGGTGATTCAAGTCAGCGGCCTCACCAAGGCCTTTCGCACCTACAAGAAGCAGCCCGGCTTCCTCGGTGCCGTGCGTGGCCTTGTCAGCCGTCGGTACGACACCACTCTTGCCGTGCGAGACGTTTCCTTTTCCGTCGAGGAGGGCGAATTCGTTGGGTTCCTCGGACCGAACGGCGCGGGGAAAACCACCACGCTCAAGATGCTTTCGGGCCTGCTCCATCCCACGGGTGGCACGGCGGGTGTGCTCGGCTACACGCCATGGGAACGCAAGGACGGCTATCGCCGGCAGTTCGCTCTGCTGCTCGGCCAGAAGAACCAGCTTTGGTGGGACCTCCCTGCGCGCGAGTCGCTCGAGCTCAACGCCCGCATCTACGGCATCGCCCAGCCGCAGTTCGAACGGACGGTGGCCGAACTCAGCGAACTGCTCACCGTGCGCGAGAAGCTGGACGTGATGGTGCGCGAGCTTTCCCTCGGCGAACGGATGAAGCTTGAGTTGATTGCGGCGCTGTTGCACCAGCCGAAAGTACTTTTCCTCGACGAGCCGACCATCGGTCTCGATGTCGTCTCGCAGAAGGTCGTCCGCGAATTTCTTCGCAGCCACAACGCCACGCGCAAGACCACGATTCTCCTCACCAGCCATTACATGGCCGACATTCAAGAACTCTGCCAGCGCGTCATCATCATCGACCGCGGCACGATCTTCTTCGACGGCCGGCTCAGCGAGGTAATCGATCGGTTCGCTGATTTCAAGCTCATCACGATCCGCCTTGCACCGGCCACGTCGGCAGCTGCGCGTGCTGATTTCAAAAAGCTCGCCGACTATGGCGAGGTTGTGGAGCAGACCGCCGTCACCGTGAAGTTGAAGGTGAAGCGCGACCGTGTGATTCCTGTCTGCAAAGCGCTGCTGGACGAACTGCCAGTGAACGACATCGACATCGAGGAAGTGCCCATCGAAGAAATCATTCGCCAGATCTTCGCGCGCTGAATGCCCGTTTTCTGCTGCACCACTAGCCGGCGGCTGGTAGAATTGCCATATGGAACAGGTCGCACGGACTGAGACTGATCAGGCCGCTTTGCGCTGGGCGATGCGTCTTTCGCTCGCCGCGGGCGTGGTGATGTTGCTCCTCAAGGGTAGTGCCTATTACATCACCGGTTCCTCGGCCATTCTCAGCGACGCCGCCGAGTCTGTCGTCCATCTCATCGCCGTCGGTTTCGCGGCCTACAGCCTTCGCCTGAGCCAGAAGCCCGCCGACGAGGACCATCTTTACGGGCACGCGAAGATTGGCTTTTTCTCCGCCGGATTCGAAGGGGCGATGATTGTCATCGCCGCGCTCTACATCATCTACACCGCCATCAGTAAATGGCTCGGCGGTCTGGAACTGAACCATCTCGGCCTCGGCACCGCGTTGACGGCCTTCGCAGCGCTCCTCAACGGCGCGCTCGGCTGGTATCTCATCCGCACCGGGCGCCGTCGGCACTCAATTATCATCGAGGCCAACGGCCACCATGTACTCACCGATTGCTGGACGAGCCTCGGTGTGATCATCGGCCTCACGCTCGCGTTGCTGACCGGCTGGCTTGCGTGGGATCCGATTTTTGCTCTGCTCGCCGCCGCGAACATCCTTGTCTCCGGCGTGCGGTTGATGCGTACGAGCTTCCGTGGTCTGATGGACACAGCGGATCCCGAGACGCACCGGCAGTTGCTGGGGATTCTTGACCGCGAATCCGCTCGCCACACCATTCGTCATCATCGACTGCGCCATCGCAATGTCGGCGACGCGCATTGGGTGGAGGTGCATCTGCTCTTCCCGCGCGACATGCGCATTCAGGACGCGCATCGCATCGCCACCAAGGTCGAGCAGGCGATTGAGGATTCGCTGCAGCCGCGCGCGTATGTCACGTCCCATCTCGAGTGCATCGAGGATCACGACGAAGCGCACGCACGCCATCCGCACTGAAAGTTTGCTTGTGCACTTCTGCTGGAATGATGAAATGACACCGTGAATCCGCTTTCGCTCCATGAATTCCACCAAGCTTTGAACGCCATGTTCACCGAGGTGAACGGGGCAGAAGCCATCCTCCACTACGGCGACTGGCGGGCGGAGCATTCCGCGCTGCGCACTTCGGCCGTCGTGCTCGATCTTTCGTCCCGCAGCCGTCTCTGCCTTCTTGGTGCCGACCGCGCCAAGTTCTTGCACGGGCAGGTAACCAACGACGTGAACGCCCTCCAGAACGGCCACGGCTGTTACGCCGCGCTTGTAACTGCAAAGGGCCGGATGCAGAGCGACCTGCGGATTTGGAATCTCGCCGAGGAACTGCTGCTCGACTTCGAACCGGGTCTCACCGCCGCCGTCACTGCGCGGTTGGAGAAGTACATCGTTTCCGACGACGTGCAGGTGATTGATGTCTCGCCACACTACGGCCTACTCAGCGTGCAAGGTCCGAAGGCTGCCGAGGTCGTTGCCCAGCTTGGGCTTGGTGGTGAATTACCAGTGCAAGAACTTCGCTTCGCCAGCGCGAACAACGCAGCACTCGGCCAGCTTTATTTGATGAACCAATCGCGTGCGGGCACGACAGGGTTTGATGTGTTCGTGCCCATCGCTTCACTTGCTGTAGTGGCAGGCAAGCTGATTGCCGCCGCGAAATCGTTTGGCGGGCGCGCCTCCGGTTGGCAGGCGCTGGAGGTCGCGCGCATTGAATCGGGCATTCCGCGTTTCGCGGTGGATATGGATGAGACCACGCTACCGCCCGAGGCCGGCATCGAGGCGCGCGCGATGAGCTATCGCAAAGGCTGCTACATCGGGCAGGAAGTGTTGAACCGGCTGCACACGATGGGCCACGTGAACCGCGAGTTGCGCGGACTGCGCTTGGCCGCCGATTTGTCTGACGTGCCGTCGCGCGGCGATAAGCTCTTCAAGGACGGCAAGGAGGTCGGACACGTCACCAGCGCGGTGTTTTCGCCGGCGTTGTCGGCGAACATCGCCCTCGGTTATGTGCGGCGCGAATGGCTCGCGGTGGGGACGGAGCTGACGTTGGAAACGAAAAACGGCAGCTCGCGCGCGGTCGTCGCAGAGCTGCCGTTCGTGAAAGCGGCGGTTTAGAAGCCGAGCAGTTCGACTTCGAACACGAGCGTGGCGTTCGGTGGGATGACTCCGCCGGCACCGCGAGCGCCGTAGGCGAGGTCCGGCGGCAACACGATGACGCGCTTCTCGCCCTTCTTCATATCGCTAAGCGCCTCGTCCCAGCCCTTGATGACCTGACCGACGCCGACAGTGAACTCGAACGGTGCATTCCGCTTGACGGAGCTGTCGAAAATTTCCCCGTTGAGCAGCTTGCCGGTGTAGTGCGCCTGAATCTTACGGTCTTTGCCCGCTTTTTCCCCCTTACCAGCGGCGAGCGTGACATACTTCATCCCGCTGGCGGTGGTGGTGATTTTGCCGTGTTCTTTCTCGAGCGCGGCGAGCACATCGCGAATGCCGCGATCGGCCGCATCAGCGACTCGCTTGCCGGCACCTTTGGAGAGAACCTCGAATGCCTCGTCATCGGCCTTGAAGGCCTTGGCCTTCTCACCGATGCGGAGGATTTTGACCGAATTCATCTTGTCGCCACCGACAATTTTGTTCACGACATCCATCCCCACGACGACTCGGCCGAAGACGGAGTGCTTGCCGTCCAGCCACGGTGTTTCTTTATGTGTAATGAAGAACTGGCTGCCGTTGGTACCGGGACCGGCATTGGCCATCGAGAGCACGCCAGGGCCATCATGTTTGAGCGAGGAATCGAATTCGTCGCCGAACTTGTAGCCGGGCCCGCCGCTGCCGCGGCCTTCGGGGTCGCCGCCTTGGATCATAAAGTCCGGGATGACGCGGTGGAAAGTAATCCCGTCGTAGAACTTCGTGCCTTTGGGTTTGTTCGAGGTACGCGTGCCTTCGGCGAGACCGGCGAAGTTCGCCACCGTGAGCGGGGTCTTCTCGAACTCGAGGCGGACGACGATTTTTCCTTTGGTAGTGTCGATTTCGGCGTAAAGGCCGTCGGCGAGAGGCTTGTCAGCAGCGGTCATAGTATGCACAGCAACTAGCAGCATCGTGGCGGCTAGTGTGGGAATGAGGTTTATTTTCATACGAACGTCGCTAGTCAAACGTCTCGAACCGAGTGTGGAAAGCTTTTTTCGTGACAATGCACGCCGGTGGCGCTTGATGGAGGCGTGACCGCGATGCCGCTCGAAACTTTGGCGCAAGCCCTCGTCGCTCTCGGCTGTCCACCGGAGAAGTCGGCCGAGATGGCCGCGCAGCTCGACAAACGCGCCCGACAACTCGCCGAGGCGAAAGGCCGCAGCTATGAGGAAGCGCTTACGCACCTGCTGGCGTTGATGAAACAAGGCTGGTCGGCAAAAGAACGCGGACTTTGATGATGTATTCTGCCTTTCGTGACGCGCAGGACGCGCTTGCAATCGCCTCGCGTCCGCTCCACAGTGACGACCATTTTGCTGGCACTGATTTTTGTGCCGGCAGCACAATTCCATGAGCAACGACGCGGAAATCAATTTAAACGACCTGAGCGGCGACTGGCAGTTCCTGCCTTCGTGGGCGCAGGAGGCCCCGGCTGCTGAGAAGTACGCCCGTTACAGTGGCAGCGAGGGGGATCGCCCATCTTCGAGAGACTCGCGGGGATTCGGCGGTGGCAACCGCGGCGCCGGACGCCCGCCGCAGCGCGGCGGTGCCGGGGGCCCGCCTCGCCGTGATGGTGGACCACAGCGCGGAGGGCCGCGTGGTGATTTCCGCCGAGACGATCGCGGTGGTCGTGGAGACTCCGGCCCGCGTGGAGGCGATCGTTTCGACCGACGTACACCGCAGCCGGAGTTGCCGCCGCTGCCCGAACTGAACGTCGCGTTTCGCCCGGACGATCGTGGCCTCGAGTCGCTCGCCCGCCAGCTCAAGGTTTCCGCGCGTGCCTATCCACTCTTCCAGATCGCGCAGATGATTCTGGAGAAGTCTGAGCGCCACTCGATTACGCTCAGTGTCGTGAAGGGGCAGGGAGGCGCGGTGGTTCAGCCGCTCTTCCTCTGCGCGCTCGATGACACGCTCTGGCTCTCCGAGAAGGATGTTGCGGCGTACGCGTTGGAGAAGCATTTCGCCACGTTCTATCAGGAGGAGAAGACGCCGTGCGACCCGCCGAAGGGGACCTACACGTTCGTGGCGCAGTGCGGCATCAGCGGTGTGATTCTTGGCCCGCCGAACCATCACGATTATCAGAACAGCCTTCACCGCCTGCACGCTGAGCGCTTTAGTCGGATGCCCTTCGACATGTTCAAACTGCGTGTGAAGATCGTGAAAGACGAAGCGGTCGTGAAGAAGTGGCTCGAAGAGCAGAGTTTCAAGACCGAGTACAGTTGCCTGAACGTGCCCGAGGCGCTGAAACTGCCCAGCCGCGAGGAAGTCGAAAAACACTTTCATCAAGTCCATGCGGCGAACGTGGTCAAGCCGGTCGAAAAGCATACGCTGGTTTCCGGCGTGAATCGTGCGCTGCCTTGCCGTCCGCTCGCCACGCTGCTCCGCGTGAGCCTCGAGGATCAGAAGCGGTTTCCGCTGCAGTTGGCCACGCTGCTCAGCCAACTCTTCGCCTCGCATGGGCTCCAGTTCTTCAAGCGTGAAAAGACCATCACTCACGTCTGTGTTGCCCGACCGCATCATCTCGATCTGGAGGCCACGCCGGTTTCCGCTGGCGTGAAACGCATCGTCGAGTTCGTCAGCGCGACGCCCAAATGCACTCGCAAGCTTCTGATCGACTCACTCGCCCCCAGTCCCGCGCCGGTGACGCTAGTGGAAGGTGTTCCAGCCGAGAAGCCGCAGCCCACGCCGGAGCAGTCCGCCCTGCTCGCCGACCTTCACTGGGTGTTGTACCAAGGCCACGTAATCGAGTTCTCCAGCGGTCTGATGGAAACGGCGAAGCGGCCGTTGCCGAGGCCAGAAAAAACGGAGAAGGCGCCCAAGTTCTCGCCTGGCGTTCGCGCGGCGAAAGACGCCGGCTACCTGCCAGCATTCAACGTCCTCTCCGGATTGGTTTACTGAGCGCGCGTATGTCCGAAGTCGTCGCGCCAGACCTTATCCAGCGCCCACCCCGCAGCGCGCGTGTCCGCCTCGGCGGCTACGTCATTCTCCCGCGGATGCTCGACAAGGGTCGCGCTACCCTCGCTGCTAAGAACGGCGAGTATCATTACAACTGCCCGCTCGACGAGCACTGGTTGAAGTTTGCGGGGGTGGATCCGAATGCCTTGCTGGCCGAGTTGAAGAAGGGCAAGGGTGACGGCGAAATTCTCGAATGGATTACGGCCAACTCAACCCACAAATTGGCGGCTCACGAAATCATTGCGTGGTCCGATTATCAGGATAAGCGTGGTCCGGCGGATCTCGAGCAGCGAGAGTTCTACTACGATTACCACGCCAAGCTCGCTCCGCACCGCAAGGATCTCACGAGTTGGTTCGACGTGCTGGACCTCGACGACTTCGTGAGTTACGGCGGCAAGGCCTGATTTCGGCGGGTCCGCTTACTTCGCTGTATCGGCCACGCGGCGGAGGTAATCGAAGGCGAAAAGCCCCGTGCTGTGGCCGTCCGCCCAGGCCGGTTGGAGCGCATAGCCGCCGACGCGGCCGAGGCGCACGAGCTGGAATGATTGCGGGGTGAACGGCCTCGCGGGGCCGCGATGCACCTGACCCATCACGTCGGTCTCACCCTGGCAGCCGGCGCAGGGGCAATGCTTCCGGAGCTTTTCCAGCTGCACAAAGCTTTCCGCCCCGTCGTCCCATTTGATCGCCAGTTCCTCACCGATTTGCTGAATGTCCACCGGATGCATAAGTTCAGCCACGATAAACCTCTCGATGGCGCAACGTCCAACCCTTCCGCGATCAGATGTAATTTCGATTCACAAATAAAACATAGCTGAGGCTAACTTTTTATCTTGCGCCAAATCTATGGGTGCGTATTGTCCGCCTCGTCCTCGTGCGCGGACAAGCCGCGCGAGTGGACATCCATTTCATGAAAAGTGCCCGAGCAAATCTGCTGCTGCCGATTATTGTACTCGTTGTTGGCTGTGTTGAATTGGCAAAGGCGGTGGAAAAGAAGGTTCGTGTGGTGGCCACGGTCTCGATGGTGGCCGATCTGGTGAAGCAGGTCGGCGGCGACCGCGTGGAGGTCGTCGGCCTAATGGGCGCGGGCGTGGATCCGCACCTGTACAAGGCCACGGCGTCGGACGTGACCAAGCTGCAGCAGTCCGACGTGATCTTCTACAACGGCCTCGTGCTCGAGGGGAAGATGCAGGACATCTTCACCAAGCTCGCGCGCACGAAGAAATTCGTCTATCCGGTGGCCGAGGCGATTTCGGAGAATCGGCTGCTCGAGCCGCCCCAGTTCGAGGGTCACTACGATCCGCATGTCTGGTTCGACGTTGAGCTCTGGACATTCTGCTCGCAGACGGTGGTGAAGGGGCTCAGCGAGTATTCGCCGAAGGACAAGGTCTACTTCGAACAGCGCGGCAAGGAGGCTGCTACGAAGCTCCGCGCGTTGCACGAGTGGTCGCTCAAGAAGGCCAACGAACTGCCAAAGGACCGGCGCATCCTCGTCACCAGTCACGACGCCTACAACTACTTCGGCCGCGCGTATGGCTTCCAAGTCGTCGCGCTACAGGGCGTTTCGACCGTCACCGAGGCCGGTCTTGCCGATATGACGAAGCTGGTGGACTTCATCAAAAAAAACAAGGTGAAGGCGATTTTCGTCGAGAGCAGCGTGTCGCCGGCGACCATTCAGCGCATCAGCAAGGACGCCGGCGTGAAGATTGGCGGTGAGCTGTTCAGCGACGCGATGGGGACGGTTGGTCAGATTGAAAACGGCTACGACTTGGGCACCTACGAAGGTATGATTAAACACAACCTGACGACCATCGTCGAGGCTCTGAAATAGTTTTGCAAACCAAGGGAATTACCCTAATCACTCGTAATACTACTGTGATCATGGCCACTAGCGGTGTTTGTTCCCTCGCTTTGGTCATCGGGGCTGTAACGCTTTTCGCCCAAACCCCGCCGCCCAGTAAGCCCTCGCCTCAGCCGTACGTGGAGGAAGACAAGCCGCCGCTCTCGCGCAACCCGATCATTGAGACCGGCTCGGAGGGGCACCATCTGCTCGGTGATTTCGGTGGCCAGCGGACGCGCTGGGCGGAGCGCGGCGTCCATTTTGGTGCGGGCTACATCGCTGAATCGCTTGGAACAATCTCCGGCGGTACTCGGCGCGGCAATGCCTTCGGCGGTCTCGGTCAGTTCCAGTTGGAACTCGATCTTGGTAAACTCGTCGGCTGGCAGCGTGGTTATTTTCGCGTCAGCAGTTTGTGGACGCATGGATCGAGCCCTAGCGGAAGGAATGTGGGTGACGAATTGATCGTTTCCAACATTGATGCCTACGACAGCTTTCGGCTTTACGAGTTGTGGTTCGAGCAGGGGTTTTGCAACGACCGACTCTGGTTGCGCGCGGGCAATCTGCTCGCCGACACCGAGTTCGGCACCAGCGAGTATGGCGGCCTGTTTCTCAATTCCGGCTTTGGCTGGCCCGCTTTCATCTCGGCGAACACGCTCAATACCGGTCCAGCGTTCAACGTTCCCGCGCTCGGCTTCCGCGTCTGGTACGAGGCGAACGAGCACTGGCATTTCGCTGCTGGGGTGTACGACGGCGACACGTTCGACAGCACCTCGGGTGACCCGCACGTGAATCCCAACGGTCTGCACTTCCATCTCGACAGCAATCAGGGCGTCTTCGTCATCGGCGAGGCGGTCTATCATCCTAATCGCGGTCCGAAAACCACCGGCCTTCCGGGCGCGTATCGCGCGGGCATCTGGCAGCACAACAAGAACCAGATTGGCCAGGGTGCCACGGCCACGCCGAACCAGACCTACGGGCTTTACTTCGGCGCGAACCAGCTCGTCTGGCGCGAGCCGGGACAGAAGAAGGGCGAGAATCAGGGCCTCGGTCTCTTCTTCCGCTCGGGCGGCAGCCCGGCCGATCGCGCAAAGTACGAGTACGTCATCGACGGCGGTTTCAATTATGCAGGCCTGATTCCGGGCCGTGACGATGACCAGTTCGGTGTCGGAATCGTTTTTGCCAAACACAGCAAGCACCTCGACACCGACCACGAGATGGTCATCGAGGCCAGTTACAGGATGCAACTCAAGCCGTGGTGGATTGTGCAGCCGGACGTGCAGTGGATCCATCACCCCAGTGGTAACAACAGCACGCCGGACGCATGGCTGGTCGGCCTACGCACGAGCATCACATTCTAAAATGTCCGCACCAGAGAACAAGCATCCCGCAGCAATCGCGCCCGCTGATATTTCGCTCGAAGTCCACGACCTCACCGTCGCCTATCACAAGAAGCCGGTGCTCTGGGGCATCGACCTCGTCGTGCCGCGCGGCAAACTCGTCGGCATCGTCGGCCCGAACGGCGCCGGCAAATCGACGCTCATCAAGGCCGCGATGGGGCTCCTGCCCGTCAGCAGCGGCTGGGTGAAAGTCTTCGGCGAACCGGTGAAGGACAATCTCACGCGCATCGGCTATGTGCCACAGCGCGAGTCAGTGGACTGGGATTTTCCTGTGAGCGTGATGGACGTCGTGCTGATGGGCCGCTACGGCAAGCTAGGCCTCCTCAAGCGCCCTACCAAGGCCGACCACGACAAAGCCCGCGAGTGCCTCGACAAGGTGAAGATGCTGCCCTATGCGAACCGCCAGATTTCTAACCTGAGCGGCGGCCAGCAGCAGCGCGTCTTCCTCGCCCGCGCGCTGGCCCAGGAGAGCGACCTTTACTTCATGGACGAGCCGTTCTCTGGCGTGGACGCCGCGACCGAGGTCGCCATCGTCGAGTTGCTGCACGAGCTGAAGTCGCGCGGCAAGACGCTCATGGTCGTCCACCACGATCTACCCACCGCGCGCAGCTACTTCGACATGCTTCTGCTGCTCAACATGCGCGTCGTCGCCTTCGGCCCGACGAATGAGGTCTTCACCAACGACCTCCTGCAAAGCACCTATGGTGGGCGGTTGACGATCATGTCTGAAGTCGCCGAAGCGGTCAGAGCGAAGGATTAGTTTTCCTCGATGAAACATCGACTTCAGCGCGCCCTGTTCCTTTGCGGAATCGCCGGCCCCGTGCTAGCTGCTCACGCTGCCCGCATCGGTGACCTTTCGGAAACGAGCGTGGCCGAGCAGGCGCTCCGGTTCTTCACCTTCCAGGACCCGTCCGTGCGTTACGCATTACTCGGCTCGATTCTGCTCGGAATTTCCTGCGGCTTGCTCGGCTCGTTCCTCGTCGTGCGCAAGATGGCCCTCGTGGGCGATGCGCTTTCGCATGCGGTGCTGCCCGGTGTCGCGCTCGGTTTCCTCTGGAACATGAGCAAGGATCCCGTCGCCATCTTCATCGGCGCAGTACTCGCCGGCCTGCTGGGCGCGGCGGCGGTACATCTGATTAAGCACACCACGCGACTAAAAGAGGACGCCGCGCTCGGCCTCGTGCTCGCCTCGTTCTTCGCCGTCGGCATCTGCATGGTGACGATGATTCAGCGGCTGCCGACCGGCAACAAGAGCGGCATCGACAAGTTCCTCTTCGGCCAGGCCGCCGCCATCGGCGCGGCAGACGTGCAGCTCATGGCGGTTGTTACCGGACTGGCGGTGGTGGTCATTGCCCTGTTCTACAAGGAATTTCTCGTGACGAGCTTCGACGCCGGCTTCGCGCGCGCGTCGGGCTTCCCGGTGCAGCTCATTCATTACGGCCTGATGCTGCTGCTGGCGTTCGCGGTCGTCATCGCGCTGCAGGCGGTAGGCGTGGTGCTCGTCTCGGCGATGCTCATCACCCCGGCAGCGGCGGCTTATCTGCTCACGGACCGCATGCACCGGTTGCTGCTGCTAGCGGCACTCTTCGGCCTGGTCGCCGGTGCGCTCGGGGCGTTCCTCTCGTTCTTGCGCCCGAACCTCCCGACCGGTCCGCTGATGGTACTCGCCGCGACGCTAGTCTTCATCCTCGCCTTCCTATTCGGGCCGCGCCACGGCGTGATGGCGCGTTGGTGGCGGCAACGTTCGCGGGCGGCGAGTGTCCAACGTGAGAACACGCTCAAGGCCGTCTATCAGGTGCTTGAGGCGCGTGAGTTTAAGGGCGAAGGGGTCTCGCTCCGCGAACTCGCGGAGCGCCGGCGCGAGCGGGTCGAGGATGTGCGCGAGCAGTCCGCCGAGTTGCGCCGGCACAATTTCGCCACGCTGCAGGAGGATGGCAACGCAATCTATCTCACGCCGGAAGGTTGGCAGCGCGCCTGCGCCATCGTGCGCAACCACCGTCTCTGGGAACTTTATCTCACCAATGCCGCGCATATCGCCGCCGACCACGTGCATGAGGATGCGGAGAAGATCGAGCACGTGCTCGGCGAAGAGACGGTGCGCTTGATCGAGAAGAGGCTGAACTACGCCACGCGCGATCCGCACGGACGCCCCATCCCCGGTCTTGCTGATCTGCGGCGCGGCGCGGCGCCGGAGACGTCGGAGCAGGGAAGTCTCGGCTACGGGAGGCGCGTATGAACGCCCTCATTCCCTCTTTTGATTTCCAGCGCATCTTCATCGCGCCGTGGACGTCCGGGTTCGAGACTTTCGGTTGGATTGTCCTGATGGGGTTTCTCGTCACGGCGGCGTGCGGGCTCGTCGGCAATTTCCTCATCCTGCGCCGGATGTCGCTCGTCGGCGACGCCATCAGCCACAGCGTGCTGCCGGGCTTGGCCGTCGCCTTCATCCTCTCGCAGAGCCGGAGCACGACGGCGATGTTCCTCGGCGCGTTAGCCGCGGGCATCGTGACCACGGTACTAATCGAGTTGATTCATCGGAAATCGCGTGTGAAGCAGGACGCCGCGATAGGTATCGCCTTCACCAGCCTGTTCGCGCTCGGCGTCATCCTCATCAATCTCTACGCCGGCAAGGGCGGCGTGGACCTCGACCAGGAATGTGTGCTGTACGGCGAAATCGCCTTCGTACCGCTGGAACCCCCCGTGATGATTGGCGGACAGAGCTTCGGGCCGACGCCCGTGGTGCGGATGGCGCTGGTGGCGGCGGCGACCGCTCTTCTCATCGCCTTCTTCTACAAGGAACTTCTCGTGAGCTCATTCGACCCGGCTCTCGCCGTCTCCCTCGGTATCAACGCCACCCTCATCCACTACGCCCTCATGAGCTGGCTCTCGGTGGTGGTGGTGAGTGCCTTTGAATCCGTCGGCGCCATCCTCGTCATCGCCATGCTCATCCTACCCGGTGCCACCGCCACTCTCCTCTCGCATCGGCTGCCGGTGATGCTTGGGTTGACCCTCCTGCACGCCGCGGTTAGCGCCGTGCTCGGCATGCATCTCGCGCTCTGGCTCGACTGCTCGCCCGCTGGCGCGATGGTCGTAGCTGGCACGGTTCTCTTCAAGAGCGCGTGGATTTTTAACCCCACCGATGGTCTTCTGCGTCGCTGGTTTTGGACGCGGCTGGAGAAGCCGGTGATCGAAGCCACCTAGGCCGTCCTTTTTTTTAGATCTGCTGGGGACGGCTATTTGACAGCTGCACCAGTGCCATTGCCGCGAGGGGTGAGCTTCTTTTCCACGCGCACCTTCTCGAAGCCGACGTACTTGGGCAGGCCGCCTTCGGTGGGTGGGTTCAGCTCGCCCTCGACGAGCGGGCGGGCGTATTCCACGAACTTCTCGTTCGGCAGAAAGCCGTCAGCGCTGATCCAATCGCGCGGGATGAAGTGCTCCACGTTGGCGATATCGCCCAAGGGGCGTAGCCCGGTGGTCCACTGGTAGGGATGGCTCGAGGTGCGGACGATGGTGGCCATGAAACCGCTCTGGCCGCCGGATGCGGCGCGCACGGCAGTGACGCCAGTGGCGAAGGACTCCTCGATGTCGGTCTTGCTGGCGTAATGGGCGGCGGCGCGCTGGGCGTAGCCGAGCTTGACGGTGCGGGTCTTGGTGTTGAGTTTGCCCTGCACGATTTCGGCAAGACGATCGGCTGCGCCGGAAAGGACGGGGTGACCGAACGCGTCCACGCGGGTCTTGTCCGCGCCAATTTCCTCACCGGCGGCGTTCTTCAGGCCTTCACCGACGACAACGACGCAGTATTTCAGGCGGCCGACTACCTCCTTCACTCGTGCGAGGAATGCCGATTCATCAAACGGTATCTCGGGCAAAAGGATGATGTGCGGGGCGTCGTCTTCGGTACGCTTGGCGAGGATAGTGCCGGCGGCGATCCAGCCGGCGCTGCGGCCCATCACCTCGATGATGCAACAAGCGCCGCCGTCGGTCGCCATCGAGCCGACATCCATGGCGACCTCCATCACGGTGGTCGCATTGTATTTGATGACAGAACCGTAGCCGGGGCAGTGGTCGGTGTGAGGCAGATCGTTATCAATCGTCTTGGGCACGCCCATCACCCGCATTTCGTAGCCGCGCTTCTGGGCCTCCTCGTGAATCTTGTGGGCGGTGTCCTGAGAATCGTTGCCGCCGGCGTAAAAGAAGTAGCGGATATTGTGGGCGGCGAAGACCTCGAAGAGACGGTTCATATCGCGCGCTGCGTTCTCGGGCTTCTTCTTGAAATCAATCTTGTAACGGCAGGTACCAAGGGCGGCGGCGGGTGTGTACTTGAGGCCTTCGATGGTCTTGCGCTTCTCCTCGTTGATATCGATGAGGTCCTCGTTGAGGATGCCGAGAATGCCGTTGAGGCCGCCGTAGATCTCCTCGATGCACTCGTGGCGGCCGGCCTCGGTGATGACACCGGCGATGCTGGCGTTGATGGCGCAGGTGGGGCCGCCCGACTGGGCGACCAACAGGTTACCGACTAGTTCAGACATAATTCAGTAGTGACGGGTAAAAACGAAGTTGGGTTCGAGTTGAGAAAACTACGATGCGTCGCACGGCTGAAACTCAGCTCCAGTACTCGCGCGGATCGGTGACTTTGCCGGTGAGAGCGCTGGCGGCGACGGTCGCAGGGCTGGCGAGGTAAACTTCACTCTCCTTGCTGCCCATGCGGCCGGGAAAATTGCGGTTCGTCGCGCTGATACACTTGAGGCCGCCTTTGTTCATGCGGCCGAAGGTGTCCACCGGACCGCCGAGACAGGCGGCGCAGCCGGCGTTCTCGGTCATCTGCACGCCGGCATCCACCATGTGCTGCCAGATAGTCTTGTCGCCCCAGTAGGTGCCCTGAAGATCGCGCACAATCTCCGGGGTGGCCGGCACGCCGAAGGTATCGATGACTACGCGGCGGCCTTTCACGACGCGGGCGAACTCGATGAAGTCGCTCGTCTTGCCGCCAGTGCAGGAACCGATGTAGGCGCGGTCGAGCTTCATGTGACCCATCTCCTTGGCCTTCTTGCGTTGGCCCGGATCGGGATGGCAGGCGACGGTCGGCTCGAGCTCGTCGAGGTTCACGACGAGGTCGTAAACGAACTTCTGGTCCTTGTCGGCCTCGACCGGTTCGTAGGTCGTCTGCGTGCCGTTAAGGCGAGTACGGGTGTCCACGTACTCCTGGGTGCGGGCGTCGAAAGGGAAGATCGCGTTCTTGCCACCGGCCTCGATGGCCATGTTCGCGATGGTCATGCGGTCGTCCATCGAGAGGCTGACGATACCGGGGCCGTCGAACTGCATCGCACGGTAGGTAGCGCCGTCGAAGCCGATTTCGCCGATGACGTGAAGGATGATGTCCTTCGCCATCACGCCCGGCTGGAGCTTGCCTTCGAGGCGGAAACGCATCGTCTCCGGCACCTTGATGAGCAGCTTGCCTGTGCCCATCACGAAGCCCGCGTCGGTGTTGCCGATGCCGGTGGCAAACTGATTGAACGCGCCGGCCATGCAGGTGTGCGAGTCGGTGCCGAAAAGGATTTCGCCCGGGCGCGTGTGGCCTTTGGCCGGCAACGCTGTGTGGCAGACGCCCGCGTAGCGCGAGCCGAACTGGCGCTTGAGATTGCCCTTCGCGGCATCGAAGGCCCAGTGCCCGTTCGGATCGTCGATGACGTCGTAAAAGTAGGGCAGGCTCTGTTCACGGACGAAGTCGCGCAAGATGTCCACGTTGCGGTTCGACTTTGAGTCGGCGGTGAAGATGTAGTGGTCGGGAATGATGACGACGCGATTCTTGTCCCAGACCTTGGCCGTCTTGCCAAACTCGCGGTGGAAGACGCCGATGGTCCCCGGCCCGCACACGTCGTGGGTCATAAGCACATCGGCCTTCACCCAGATGTTATCGCCGGACTCGACATGGGCTTTACCCGCCGCGCGCGCCAGAATTTTCTCCGTCAACGTCATAACAGACGCCCAAAATACACCGGCAGGCGCGCACTGCAAACGAGAAAATGCGCATCGGCTTGCTATCAAACCAGACTTGAATAAACATAGCCAAATTGTTATCCGATAGGCTGACCAAACAGGCCGTGAATAGATCTATTTGCAACGTCCTTCTCTGCGCGGTGGCACTCGTATTTGTCCCCGGGGCATCGTCAGCGCCAGCTACGCCTTCACCTGCTTTTAAGTTCACCGGCAAACGGACTGTCGCCTACAACCGCGACATTCGGCCCATCCTCGCCGAGAACTGCTTCGTCTGCCACGGACCCGACTCAGCCGCGCGCAAGGCCGGTCTGCGTCTCGACCGCTTTGAGGACGCTACGGCGGCGCGCGATGGCGGCGCGGCAATCACCCCGGGCAAGCCCGAGAAGAGCCTTTTCCTCGCGCGCGTGTTGACTAAAGACCCGGACGACGTGATGCCGCCACCCACGACGAAGAAGCAGCTTAACTCGGCGCAGATCGAGTTGCTCAAGCGCTGGGTCGTCGAAGGTGCGCAGTACGAGCCGCATTGGTCGTTCATCCCACCGGCGCGTCCGGTGGTGCCGCCGGTGAAGGACGCGAAATGGGTTCGCAATCCTGTGGACCAGTTTGTTCTCGCGCGGCTTGAGAAAGAGCGACTGCGCCCTGCTGCATCGGCGGACAAGCACACGTTGTTGCGCCGCGTGACGTACGATCTCACCGGTCTGCCGCCTACGCCGGCGGAAGCCGATGCGTTTGTGGCCGACACCAGTCCCGATGCCTATGCGAAGGTCGTGGAACGTCTGCTCGCCTCGCCGCGGTACGGCGAGCGATGGGGTCGTTACTGGCTTGATATCGCGCGCTATTCCGACACCAAAGGCTATGTGTACGGGCGCGAGGAGCGTTTCTGGGTCCACGCCCATACGTATCGCGACTGGGTGATCCGCGCGCTCAACGACGATCTGCCTTACGACCGGTTTCTGCTGCTGCAATTGGCCGCTGATCAAGCCGCGCCTGCCGATTTGAAGGCGCAAGCAGCGATGGGTTTCCTGACGGTGGGCCGCCGATTTCTTGGCGTCACGCACGACATCATTGACGACCGCATCGACGCCGTCACACGCGGCATGCTGGGGTTGACCGTCACCTGCGCGCGTTGTCACGATCACAAGTACGATCCTATTCCCACGGCCGACTACTACTCCCTCTATGGGGTTTTCCACAACACGGTGGAAAAACTTGTGAGCCTCGATCCCGCACCCGCGCGCACCGATGTATATGCCGCCTTCGAAAAAGATTACTTGGCCAAAGCCAAAACATTCGACGACACCTTGGCCACACGCCGCGAAGAAAACAGCGCCCGCGCCCGCGCTCGTGCCGGCGATTACTTGGCCGCGCAGTTAAATCTGTCGCGATTTCCCGAGGAAGGTTTTGATCAGATTCTCACCGACAAAGATCTTATTCCCGCCTTCGTGCGGCGTTGGCGCGATCACTTGGTGCAGCGCGAGCAGACCCGCGATCCAATCTTCGGCCTGTGGCATTACCTGCGTCGCGCACCGCTCGGAGACATCGCACGCGCGACCACCACATATCTTGCCGAGGCCAATCGCACGGCGTCGGTCAATGCGCTGATTGCCACTGCGTTCAGCACCCCCGCACAAAACTTGGCGGATGCTGCCGCACGGTACGGCCGCGTCTTTGCCGAGACGGATGCGCAATGGCGCGCCGAACTAGATGCCGCGCGTAAGAAAAGCGGGCCACTCCCCGTCGGTTTGACCGCGCCCGCTGCCGAGGAGATCCGCCGTTTCTTGTACGACGCCGATTCTCCCAGCGTCGTGCCCGGCACCGGCATCGCCAACAACGAACAGTTCTTTGACACCGGCACTATCGAAGCGTTGTGGAAATTGCGGGGCACCGTGGACCGCGTGCTCATTCAAGCGCCTGGCGCCACACCGCACGCGTTGGTGCTTCAGGACGGACCTACCGAACCGCAGCCGCGCATCTTTGTGCGCGGCAAAGCTGCCAGTCGCGGCGACGAAGTGCCGCGGCAGTTTTTAAGCGTGTTGGCTGGCCCGGATCGCAAACCATTTACCCACGGCAGCGGTCGGCTGGAATTGGCCCGAGCGATTGCCAACGCCGATAATCCGCTCACCGCGCGTGTTGCGGTGAATCGTATCTGGCGGCACCATTTTGGTGCGGGCTTAGTGCGCACGCCCAGCGATCTAGGCACGCGCGCCCAATCGCCTAGCCATCCGGAATTGCTGGACTGGCTGACGTGCCAGTTTGTTAGCGAAGGCTGGTCGCAGAAAAAACTGCACCGGCTCATCCTGCTCAGCGCGACGTATCAGCAGGACAGTGCGGAGACACCCGCCGCGCTCGCGGTGGATGCGGAGAATCGTTTGCTGACCTATTTCCCGCGCCAACGATTGGACTATGAGGCGCTGCGCGACTCGCTGCTATTCGTCGCGGGCGAGCTGGACGAGCGCCAAGGTGGGCGTCCGGTGGCGTTGCACACGGAACCTTTCGGCACGCGGCGCTCGGTGTACGGGCTTGTGGATCGCCAGTTCGTGCCGGGCGTGCTGCGCGTGTTTGATTTTGCTAATCCGGACATGCACTGCCCGCAACGCTCGGCCACCACGGTGCCGCAGCAGTCGCTCTTTCTGCTCAATAGCCCGTTCGTTGTCGCGCGCGCGCGCGCGGTCGCCGCCAAAGCCGACCGCGATGCGCCCACTGGAGCGGAAAACAAAGTGCGCGCACTCTACCGCGCGGTTTATCAGCGCGAACCCACGCGCGGTCAACTGGGCGCTGGAATCGAATTTCTGGCCTCACCCGATCTCATCGCATTGCCCGCCAGCAAACCAGTGCCGACAGAATGGCGATATGGTTTCGGGGAATTAAACGCCACAACAAGTCGGCTCACGGGATTCACGCCACTGCCACATTTCTCTGGTGAAGCGTGGCAAGGCGGCGCGGGCTGGCCCGATCCAAAACTGGGTTGGGTGCGCTTGACGCGTAACGGCGGTCATGCTGGCAACGATCTGGCGCACGCCGCCGTGCGACGTTGGGTGGCACCGGCGGATGCGACGGTGTCCATCACCGGCACGGTGAAGCACGAACCGCAACTGGGCGACGGCATCCGAGCGTTCATTGTCTCCAGTCGACTCGGCCTGCTGGGGCAATTTCGCCTGCACCATTCGCAAGCCGACGCTGCCGTAGCCAAAGTGGAAGTGCGCGCAGGCGACACGCTGGATTTCGTCGTGGATATCGGCGGTACACTCAGCCACGATGAATTCACGTGGACGCCGGTGATTCAAACTCTCATGCCGCCGACCGCGCGCGTTTGGGATGCGGGCGCGGATTTCGGTGGACCACCCGCAGCGCCGCAACAGTTGCTCAAGCCGCTGGAGGCGTACGCGCACGTGCTGCTGCTGGCCAATGAATTTGCTTTTGTGGACTGAGCGATGAACCCGTACTGGAACCAACCCGACTGTGGCACACCCGCTCCGCGCCGCGAGTTTTTGACCCGCTGCGGCATGGGGATGGGATGGGTCGGATTGGCAGGGTTGCTGGGTGAATCCGGGCTGGTGGCGACGGCTCGCGCGGCGCAGGGCGGAAATCCTTTGACACCCAAGATGCCGCACTTTCTGGGGCGGGCCAAGCGGGTCATCCACTTTTTCCTCAACGGCGGCCCATCGCAGGTGGACACGTTTGATCCGAAACCAGCGCTGGCCACGCACGCGGGCAAGCCGCTGCCGTTTGAAAATCTGCGCACCGAACGCAAGACAGGCGCGGCGTTCCCCACGCCGTTCAAATTCGCGCAGCACGGGTGCAGCGGCCTGCCCATCAGTGACATCTTTCCCAAACTCTCCGCGCACGCCGACGAGTTGGCCGTCATCCGTTCCATGTACGCGGAGGTGCCCAACCACGAGCCGTCGCTGATGTTGATGAACTGCGGCGACTCGGTGCAGAGCCGGCCCAGCGTGGGTTCATGGGTGACGTACGGGCTGGGATCGGACAATCAAAACCTGCCGGGCTTCGTCGTCCTCTGCCCCGGCGGATTTCCCATCCGCGATGCGGACAACTGGACGGCGGGATTTTTGCCGGGCGCTTATCAAGGCACGATGGTGGACACGCAGCACACCGATCTGGAGCGGTTGGTGGAGAATATCCGCAGCCGGCACACGACGGCGTCGGGTCAGCGGCGGCAGTTGGAACTGTTGCGCCAGTTGAATGCCGACCATCGGCGCGCACGCGCAACCGATGACCGACTGGAAGCGCGCATCCAATCTTTCGAACTCGCCTACCGCATGCAGATGGAGGCATCCGATGCTTTCGACATTGGCAAGGAACCCGCCCACATCCGCGCGCTGTATGGTGAGGGGGTGCATGCGCGGCAGACACTCATCGCGCGCCGGCTCATCGAACGCGGCGTGCGTTTCGTTCAGCTTTGGCACGGCGCGGGTCAGCCGTGGGACAACCACGACAATATCGAGGGCAATCACCGCAAGCTGGCCAACAATCTGGATCAGCCCGTGGCTGCGTTGCTGACCGACCTCAAACAGCGCGGGCTGCTGGACAGCACGCTCATTATCTTTGGTGGTGAGTTCGGCCGCACGCCGACAGTGGAGCTCACGAACGACGGGAAGTCGAAACTAGGCCGCGATCACAATCACTACGGCTTCAGCGTGTGGTTGGCGGGCGGCGGTGTCAAAGGCGGGATGGCTTACGGCGCAACGGATGAGTTTGGGTTTAAGGCGGTAGAAAACCCTGTGAGCGTCCACGACCTGCACGCGACCCTCTTGCACTTGCTTGGGTTTGACCATGAACGGTTCACCTACCGCTACGCCGGTCGCGATTTCCGGTTGACCGACGTGCACGGGCGCGTGGTGAAGGAAATCATTGCATAAGTTTCGATGACACCGATGTCCAACGAAGGCAGCGCCCCAACAGCGCCGTTCTAAATTTACTGTGCCGGTCAATGCTGCCGCTCACACCGGCAAGTCAGGGCTGCAGTGTGGCGATGAACTCCAGCAAATCCGCCAGTCCTTGCGGCGTGAGGTTCTGCTCAAGCCCCTCGGGCATCAACGATTGGCCGGAGCTTTTCATCCCGCGAACGGTCGTGCGCGAGAGTGTCTTCTCAATGCCATTCGCCATGCGGAGCGTCACGTGCGTGGTCGTCTCGTTGGCAATGAGTGCCGCGTAACTTTCGTCGTCCTTCGTCTCGACGTTGAAAGCGAGGAACTGCGGTGCGATCTCGCGGTTCGGGTCGAGGATGTTCACCAGCAGCTTCTCTGCGCCGGTGCTCTTAACGGTCACAAGATCGGGACCGAGCGCGAAACCTTCCTTGCCCGCACGATGACACGTGGCGCAGCGTTCAGTGTAGAGCAGCTTGCCACGTGCCGCATCGCCGCGCAGTTGCAGCGCAGGCAGAAACGTCTTCACTACGCTGTCGCGACTGGCGATGGGGGTGCCGAGCAGCTTAGTCGCGCGCTCGCGGACGGCGGCGTCGCGATGGGCGAGGAGCGGCTTGATTTGCGTGGAGGAAAGCTCGGCGGGCTTGATGACCCCGCCCTCGAGGGCCGAGAGCAATGCACCGGTGCGCTCGGGCCGCGCGAGCAACGCGGTAAGCGCCTCGCTCTTGAGTCGCGCACTGAAATCGCCCCAGCGCTTCGTCAGTTCGCCGCCGAGCGCGGGGTCGGTGAAGCGTCCAAGCATGGCGAGCGCCGTGGACTGGAGCGCGGGCGACTCGTTGTCGCCGAGCAACGCGAGCACTTTCGCGCCGGACTCGGCGTAACTGGTGGACCCAAGCAGTTGCAGCGCGGAGATGCGTGTGACTTCCAACGCCTTCATGTCTGCGGCCGTGCGCGCAGCCTGGGCGAACAGCGGCCGCAATGCGCCTTTCGCATCGGCCTTCGCAAGCGAACTGCCCGCGCGTTGCAAACCTTCCGACAGCGAATGAATCATAGCGAATGCAGCAGCGACGTCGGCTGTCTTCACCACCGCAATCACACGCTCGATTTCGGCGGGCCGATTGCGCGCGCCCATCAACTCGGCCAACGCCTGCTGTGTCTTCCCTTTCAATTGTGGGAAAAGCTTTGCGGCATCGTCACCAGCCGCGTTGAGTACGGCAGCTTGCAGCAGGCGATTTTCTTCCCGAGCGATTCGCGCCAAAGCATCAGCGCGTCCGGCGTGGACGACTTCGCGCAGCGTGAGCGCGAGCTGGAAACGGACGCGCAACGCAGGATCTTCGGTCATCGCCAACAGTTGGCTGGCAAGATTGGCGGCCGCAGCACTGTTTTGCAGGAAAGGTTCGGCCAATCGGATCGCGTGCTCGCGCACATGCGCATTGTTATCCTTCAAACCGCGGTCCAAACGGACGGGGTTGAGCGCGCTGAAATCCGCCAGCAACTGCAGCGCGTGCAATCGGGCGAGCGGTTGCTTCGAGTGGACGAGAAGCGCCTCTAGCAATGGCGCAGCACCGCGTTCATTTTTCTCGGTGAGAAGCCGCGCTGCCGTCTCCCGGTGCCAGCCGTTCGGGTGTTCGAGCAACTTCACCAACTCGGCGACCGTGGCCTTGCCGAGTTGCACGGGCTTCGGCGGCTGAAAGTTCTCCGGCACGATGCGCCAGATGCGGCCGCGATTGCTGCCGCTGTTGAGGTCGAGATGTTGCTTGATGCTCTCGGGAATGCTCCACGGATGCTCGATGACTTCGCGATACATGTCGGCGATGTAGAGGCAGCCGTCGGGCGCGTTTTGAAATTGCACCGGACGGAACCACGTGTCCGTGCTCGCGAGGAACTCGAACTTCTGCTCGTCGTCCGGCCGTTTCGCTACGAGACTCACACCGTCGGGCGCAGGATATATTTTCTTGCGGTGAACAAGGTTGCCGCCTGCGTCGCCAATGAACGCGTTGTCCGCGAAGTCCGGCCCGTAGGCGTCGCCGCGATAAATCGTCGCGCCCGTCGCGCCGGTGAAGTAGCCGGAGACGCGCCCGCCGCCCTCGACCATGCCGGGCACCACGCCGCTGATGCGCCAGCGCGTGCGGATAATGCGCCACGGCTCGTCCGGGCTGAGACGAAAGACCTCCGCCGCAGCGCCGTCTGTGGCGATGCTCACCTTCGGGTTGGGCATGGCGAAGTGCGGGTTCCGACCGGCGTAGCGCGCGTCATACAAAAGCGTCTGCAAGTGGTCGGAGTTCGAGCAGACAAACTTGCGACCCGTGCTGTCAAAGCTCATCCCATACTGCGCGGTCGGCCCCTCGGCGCGCATCGTGAGCGTGCGCGGGTCAAAGGAAAAATCGCGACCGCTGATCGTGATGTCAGGCGCAGGCGGATTCGCAGCGACTTGCTTGATGACGCCGCCGTTGCCCGATGTCGCGCCGTGAATGCGGTTGTCGAGTCCCCAATTCAAGCTGTTCGGCAACGCCTGCACGTTGAGCCGTGCCGCTGCAGAACCAAAGCCGGTGAAGACCACCTTGCGTTCGTCAGTTCGGCCGTCGCCGTTCGTGTCCTTGAGCCACACAATGTCCGGCGTGGCGATGACGAAGATACCGCCGCCGTAGCAGATGACGCCCGTGGGCCACGGCAGGTTGTCGGCGAAGACGGTGGCCTTGTCGAAATTGCCATCGCCACGCGTGCTCTCCAACATGCGGATGCGGCCGAGGTGGGGCTTCTCGTCGCGCAGCTCCGAGTAGTCGCGCATCTCGACAACGAAGAGGCGGTTGCTCTCGTCGAAAGCCATCGCGATGGGGCTGTTGACGAGCGGTTCGCCCGCAGCTAACTCTATGCGGAAACCCTTCTTCATCTTGAACGACTTCACCGCATCGGCCGGCGCGAGCGCGGGGAAACGGGGGAGGTCCTTCGTGCCGTCGAGCTTGGGTTGCTCGCCTTTCTTGCCGTAAACCTCGCTGTAGCTGGTCGCAGCCTTCGGTGCGGGCGCGGTTTTCGGCTCGGCAGCGAACGAGTTGATAGCAAGCAGCAAAGCCAGGGCAGCCAGCGTATTCCTAAAACGAGACATAATCTTACCAAGACAAACGGCGACCGCGTCCGCGTGCAAGACTTTTCCGGTTGCCTTCATCGAGCTCCTTTGACGTTGAATCTTTTGCAGCGAGAACCGAGAGTAACCCTTATCCAAAGCCTAACCGCCGCCACATATGATTTCGAAGCCTCCCCTTTCCCGTCGTGAGTTTCTTGGCTCAGTCGCATTTCTCGCCGCCGCGCCGCTTGCTAGCGCAGTCGAGGCTGAGCCCATTATCGACATTCATCAGCATACAAACTACTCCGATCGTACGGACCAGCAGCTTCTCGCTCATCAGCGTGCGATGGGCATCACCACCACGATTCTGCTGCCAGCCGGTCGGCCGGTGACGCGACCTTCGACGCACGAAGGCAAGAGCAACGGACTGGCGGCTAAGACTGGCGGCAATGAAACGGTGCGCGCGATGGCGGCGGCGCATCCGGGCGAATTTGTTTTTGGAGCGAACGAAGTAGCGGACTTGCCCGAGGCGCGGGCGGAGATCGAGAAGTACCTGAAACTCGGCGGCAAGATCATCGGCGAGCAGAAGTTTAGCGTGGAGTGCGATTCGCCGCACATTCACGAAATTGCGCGACTGGCGCAGGATCACAACGTTCCGGTGCTACTCCATTTCCAGCACGGCACTTACAATTTGGGGTTCGAGCGGTTTCACAAGGTGCTGGAGAAATTTCCGCGTGTGAACTTCATCGGCCACGCACAGACGTGGTGGGCGAACATCGACAAGGATCACGGCGATCAAAACGTGCTCTACCCGAAAACCAAAGTGACGGCTGGCGGCATCACTGACCGTTATCTGCGCGACTACCCGAACATGTTCGGGGATATGTCCGCTGGCTCTGGCCTCAATGCGCTCATCCGCGACGAAGAGCACACGCGCGCCTTCCTCGGGCGGCATCAGGAAAAGCTGCTTTACGGCAGCGATTGCAACGACACGATTGGTCGAGGTCTAGGATGCCAAGGCGCGCAAACCATCGCCGCCATCCGCCGCCTCGCGCCGACAAAGGCCATCGAGCGCAAGTTGCTCTTCGAAAACTCGAAGAAACTTTTCCGCTTTAATTAATCTAATGTTGACGCGCTGTCGCGGGGTGCTAGTTTTGCCGCATGAAAATAATCCTCCTGTCCACATTCCTTTGCTCTGGATTCCTCTTCGCCCAAGATAAACCCAACACACCAGCCAACCCAGAAACCAAGACCAAGATTGAGCTTTTCCAAAATCGAAAAGGTGGGGTTGTCATCAAAAGCTTTGAGAAACTCTTTGAGCTTCCGTTTTATTTCTACGGAAAAAAAATGACAGCTTACGAAGGTGAAGTAGAGTTGTGGGAATTGATTGATGGAGGGTCTGGAGAGAAGGTTTATGGCATAAAGATTTCTATGCCAATCATGGGTGGGCGGAATGGTACTGAAAAAATCGGTGAAGACAATGTGTTTCTGGATGCTGATGAGGTAGACGCCGTGATTAAGGGGATTGAGTACATTCTCGCATACGAAGCGGGGAAGACAAAATACAAGGATTGGCAGGTTGATTTCAAATCGAAAGCGGGTTTCGAAGTATCCACATTTAGCTCAGAGGAGGGCACTAAGTATGCTGTGGATACAGGTCGTGAAACACGCATATACCCTCGCTCCGAAATTGAAAGCCTCAAGGAGGCCTTTGTCAAAGCGAAGGGCATGCTCGGCAGCAAGTAGCTGAATCAGTTGCCTTTCAGCACTGAATCAATCACTGCATAAGCCGCTTTCCGCATGTCATCAGGGAAGTCGTGTTCGCAATCGGGATGTTCCACGATCAAGTTGCCCGGTTGTTGGTGTAGTTTGTAGATTGGCGCGCAGACCATCGCCGCCATCCGCCGAGCAAGGCCATCGAGCGCAAGTTGCTTTTCGAAAATTCGAAGAAGCTCTTCAAGCTTTGAATCCGAGAATTCGCGTGGCGTTGCCGCCGAGCACGTCCGCCTGTTCCGTAGGCGTGAGTTTCGTGAGGAAGCTGCGGGCGTATTCGCGTGCGGCACGG
>CAMDJP010000020.1 GCA_945900775.1 Akkermansia muciniphila
AGCCGCACTTGCTGAGAAGACAACTTACAGCAAGCTGACGCGGCCGGCCGCGCCGTCCACGCGCACGCGCTGGCCGTTCTTCAGGCGAGAGAGGCAGCCCCGCACCGACATCACCGCCGGAATGTGCATCTCGCGCGCCGTCACCGCGCCGTGCGAGAGCGGACCACCGCTCTCAGTGATGACGCCAACAGCCGAGTAAAAGAGCGGCGTCCACGTCGGGTTGGTCGTGCGGGCGACGAGCACGGAGCCTTTGGGGAATTTGGCGAAGTCTTCCTGGCTGAGCACGAGGAATACCGGACCTTCAACGACTCCTGAGCTGCCCGGCAGTCCGGACAGGGCGTCGCCGTTGGCGGCGGGTTCATCGCGCTGACTTTCGCCGAGGATCCGCTCCGGCGTCCGGGCGCACGCGGCGAGGTAGTCGGCCTTTTGCCGACTCACAGCAGCGGTGAACTCCTCCCATTGCGCCGGGCTGTCGGCGTTGATGGCCACTTCCACCTGTGCCCAGCGTGCGAAGAAAATGTCCATCGGCTCTGTGAGCACGCCGCGTTGCACGAATCGTGTGCCCAGCTCCCGCAGGACCTTGCGGACGGGCAGTGTTAGGCGCGTGGTCTGGTAATGTTCGAGGTCATCGAGGCTCGTGTAGGTGCGCGCCAAGCGCAGGACTTCGTGGAAGAAGAAGTGCGCCTCGCGCGGCAGCCGGCTGAACAGCTCGAACTCCGCCTGCTGCGCGCGCACCTTCAGCTCGCGCTCCTGCTGCGCGGGCGTGATTTCCATGGGTGACTGGAGAATGACGCGCACGTTGTCGAGCACGATCCACGGCACCTCGACCCACTGCGGCTGATACATGTCGAAGTCCAACTCGCGATGCCCGTGGTCGCGGAGAAATTTTGCGAAGCGGGCTTCGAACGTGGGGAAGGCTGCTAGCGCACGCTGCTCGACCAACTGCCGGGAGTTGTGCGCGGCGAACAGCTCAGCCAGCTCCGGCGTCGCGCGGACCATTTGCGCCAGTTCGACCAACTCCTTGTTGATGGTGCCGGTCTTGGTTTCGCAGAAGGCCATGAGCCCGTCGAAGAGCCGCTCCGCGTCCGCGCCGCACGTGAGTTTGAGCAGTCGGTGCAGCAGGTGGTGCAGCGTGGAGTGCGTGATGGAGATGGCGATGTTGGGCTGGAAGTAGTTCGCGCCGACCTCGTTGAGGGCGAGCACGAAGTCCCACAACCCGCGCAGGTCGCGGCGCTCTAGCGGCTCGGCCAAGAACTCGCCCAGCCTCACTAGGTAGGTGTCCAGATCGCGCATCCACGCGACGGGCAGTTCCTGCACCCAGCGGAATTCCTCGCGCAACTGCGGCAAGAGGGCGACGAGTTCCGGCAGCGACCCGGCGGAAAACGGCGTGCGCTTGAGGTAGAGGTCCACGACGTTCTGGTTGCCGTAAATGTATTGGCCGTGCATGGCGAACCACTTGCCATGACACGGCGGCAGGCCCATCAGCCGGAACGAATGTGCGAGCGATCGGTGGAAGCCGTTCTCGACGAAGTCCCACGTCAGCGGCGCGATGGGATTGGGGAAACGCTCCGCCGACTCTTCGCGCGTCCAGCGCGGCGGAATCGTCGTGATGGGCCGGGCTTGCAACAGATGCAGCTGTCCGTCGGCGAAACCCCACTCGATGTCCTGCGGGAAACGATAGCTCTCCTCGACGCGCACCAGCAGCGCTGCCAGTTCGCTCAACTGCGCGGGCGAAAGGCTCGGCTGGCCCGCCTCGTTTGCCGCGATGTGAACTTCTGCCGTGCCGCCTGCCACGGCGACGACTTTGCGCGACTTCGTGGCGATCGTAGCGCAGCGCACAGTGCGCGTGGCTTTGTCGAGTTGCCAGTGATCCACCTCGCCTTCGCCGGATACGACGGATTCGCCGAGGCCGAAGTTTGCGTCCACGACGAGTTCACCCAGATCGCCGCTCACCGGGTTGATGCTGAAGCCCACGCCTGCGACATCGCACTGCACCATGCGCTGCACCACCACCGCCATCGCGGCGAGCGCGTGGTCGAAGCCATGCTGGTGCCGGTAAGCCACGGCGCGGTCCTGCCACAACGAGAGGAAGCACGACTGGATGCGCTCCAGAATCGCCTCCGCGCCGGTGATGTTCAGATACGTGTCGTGCTGTCCCGCAAATGCAGCGCTGGCCAGATCTTCCATCGTCGAGGACGAGCGCACGGAGAATGCCTGACCCACCGGATGCAACGCCAGTTGCGCGCGCACCTCGGCCACGACATCGGACGGCAACGGCAGGCCGCGCAGAACCGAACGGAGTTGATCGCACTGGTCGCGGAGCCGCGCCGGGTTTTGGAAGTCGAAGTCCTTCACCGTGCGAAACTGCTCGCGGGCCACGGCGGCAAACTCGCGATACGTCTGCGCCGTGACGACGAAGCCCGGCGGCACGGAAAAGCCGCGCTGGGTGAGTAGGGCGAGGTTCGCGCCCTTGCCACCGGTGTACTCGCAGCGCGTGGCCAGGGGATGTTCAAACGCGAGGAGGTTCATGGTTTTCTTTGGCGAGCCGGTTCAAGCCCCACAGCGTGATTGCCGTGAGTGTGAGGCCGGCGATGATATCTACAAGGTAGTGGTAGCGCAGATAGATTGTGGCCGCCCAGAGCGCGAGACAAGGCCCGAGGTAGAGCCAGAAACGTCCCCGCGCGTGCCGCCAGTCAAAGCACAGCACGAAGCACGAGATTGCGCAGTGCAGGCTGGGGAAGCAGTCCACGCGATTGCAGCCCTCGGTCACGATGCGCGTGTTCAGCGTGCTCATCCACCCGCCCAGCAGCGGCCCGGTGAATTGCGCCGAGAGCGAGGGATCGAACACCGGCCCTTGCGCCGGCACGAAGAGGTAACCGAGGAACCCCACGCCGTAGATTGTGAAGAAGCCGGTGAAGAACCGCTTCATCAGCGGCAGGCCCGCGCGGTGGTAATACACCCAGCTCACGAGCAGATACGGGAAGAAGATCGTATAGGCGAAGCTCATCACGTCCGTGAGCCACGGTTGCGCGAGTGGTTCGAGCCGCAGGCTCAGATTACCGCCCACGAGCGTGGCGTCGAGCTGCTGAAGAAGTGTGTCCTTGCGAACCGGCGTGATGACGGGGGCCGTCGTGCGCAGCGTGAAGTAGGTCACGTTCATCGCCAGTGGGTAAAACCACAGCCGTAAACGCCACGGCCATTCGCCCGCGCCGCGCTGACTCCACCAGATCAACCCAGCACCGCTCACGAGCAGTGCGAGGAAGACCACCGAGTCGCGCGCGAAGACTCCGCTCCGCCACGTCAGTCCACCGAGCGACACGGCCCACACGACGCCGAAGGCCCACTCGTGGGGCAACACCCGCATCTGCTCAAGCCGGTTCATCACGCACCTCCTTCAGCACCAGTTCCCGGAACGCCAGCATCCGAGCGCGCAGCCCAGGAAAGCGCAGCCCGTTGTGGACGACCACCGCTAGCTTCTTCACGCGATACCACAGCTGCGTGCTCACAGCCGTCGCTGCCAGCCACACCGCGAGCCAGAGCCAGTGTCCGCTGACGGCCGCCGCGACGAGCAGCGTTCCGGCCCACAGGAGGAACGCAGGGACGCCGACCAGCACCTTCCAAAGCAAGACGACATTCCGGTCGTCGGGAAATTTCCGTCCGGCCCACGCGGCGGCGGCGAGTGGCGGAAGGTTCAGCACCACGCCGAGCAAGGCCAGCAGACCGGTCGGGATTAACAGCAGCGCATACACGATCAGCGAACTCATGGGGAACAGTGGTACGCCTTGATGCAGCCACAGCGGATGTTGCGTCAGCACGGGCTCCAGTTCGCGCCACGCCGCCTCGACCGCCGGTGGAACACCGCGCTCGAGTTGTTTCTGAGTCGCGGCGAACGAGCGACCTGTGCCGAGCGTGGCGATGCACGCGAGCCGTTCGATCTGCGCCAGCGTCTCCGCGTCCGGCACGTTGACGCCCACGTTTTCCAGTGCGGCAGTGATGCGCTGCTTGAGTTCGCGCACGCGGGCGGGTTGGCTCAGATTGGCGGGCAAATCAGTTCGCAACGGTTCGCCCACGACGAGTTCCACCCGCGCGCGGAAGCTTGTCGGCGATTCGTAGAAAATGCCGAGCGGCACCACCGTCAGCGGCGCACCGATGGCCAGATGCTGTTCGATCAATCGCGCCGCGCCGCTCTTGAATGGGAGGTGTCGCGGTCCCAAAGCGCTTGTGCCTTCGGGGAAGATGAATAGCTCACCGCCGTCGTGGAGTCGTTTTGCGCATTCCTTCATGGCTGCGGCATTAATCGCCGCTGCCGCCGGATCGCCATCCTTGTCGCGCGCCACCTCGATGCCGCTGAAGAAGAAGCATCCAATCGGACTACGGCGCAGCTGTTTCGCCACCATGAACACCGCTCGTGTGCAGATGGACTTGTAGGTAAAGCCGTCCACTGCGCCGTTGCGGTGCAGGCCGATATAGAGAATGGGGCCGGGGTCGGGCAATCGTTCCGCGTGCCGCACGGTCACGCGGTCGAAGTAGCTCACCCGGATCAGCCGGTGCAGTGTGCGATGCCAGAGATTATCCATGAATAAGAACAGTCGGGCGGTCGGCTGTTGGGGTTTCGACTGGCTCCTTGCGGCTGCAGAGGAGCCGCACAGCGTCGAGGCCTTGAAAAACTTCCACGCCATGCGCCGCCGAACTCGTGGTCAGCGCGATCTCGGATCACGCGCGATTTCATCTTGCAAACAGCTAACACGCCCTCTCCCCACCGACAACATGAAACAGCCAGCGCATCGACGATGATTGTTGTCTTGGGGAAGTTCGAGGCGATGCCGCCGAGGTCATCTTCAAGGTCACCGCGCCGCACAATGAGCTGCGTGTGAACGCAGATGGCTCGAAGATGCCGCCCTTATAGGCTTGACGATGCCGGTCTGTGCAGAAGAGTGAGAAGTGAATATTTGATGAACCATGAAAACTCTCCTGACACTGACATTCTCGACGGCCCTCCTCGCCATCACCGCGCAGGCGCAGACCGTGAACTTTGACGACGCCAAGCCCAGCCAAACGCCCGTCGGTTGGACCGCGACTAAGACCGGCAAGGGCGAGCCGAAGTGGACGGTGGAAAAAGACAGCACCGCCCCCACGAAAGCAAACGTGCTCAAGCAATCTGGCGAAGCGGATTATCCGATCGCATTCAAGGACGATACCCAGCTCAAAGATGGGTTCGTGGAGGTGAAGTTCAAGCCCCTTTCCGGCAACGAAGACCAAGCCGGCGGCGTCATCTGGCGCCTGAAAGACGCGGACAACTACTATATCGCCCGCGCGAACGCGATTGAGGGCAACGTGCGCATCTACCACTTCGCGAAGAGCAGACGCACGCAATTCAAGAGCGCAACTCTGCCAGTGGCGACCGGCCAATGGCACACGCTGCGTGTTAACTTCATCCGCAACCGCTTCACCGTCCTGTTCAACGGCAAGGAGCTCTTTGTAGCCGAGGACGACACGCACAAGGACGCGGGCAAGGTCGGCGTGTGGACGAAGGCCGACAGCGTGACGCTCTTTGACGACTTCAACTATGGCGCGAAATAAGGCGTCTACTCCTCGTCTTGGTCTGCCTCAGGATTGCGGTCCCGCGCTGCTTCGCCCCACCTCCGCTCGTCACCGGCGAGTTTTGATACGGCGAAGCCGATGCAAGCCCGCTGAAGAGTGGCGCCTCGACACGACATTCATCCACGGTTAGTTTCCCGCAAACGAACTGAACTGTATATGCATATGATGTTGATTGATTCATTGTTAAAACAGATTCGGGCAAGCGCAACCGTGCTGGCCTTATTTGCAGGTGGCATCTCGCTGTCTTGCGCGGGAGCAGACTGGCCGCAGTGGCGGGGTCTCGAGGAGAACGGCATCACCAGCGAGCGCCTGCCGGCGCGAGCCGATTTCAGCGAAACGTTGTGGCGACAAAAGGTAGGTACGGGCTTCTCTTCTATGGCCGTCGCGGAAGGCCGGGTCTTCACGATGGGTCATAGCGGCCAGAAAGATTCGGGTATCGAAACTGTGTGGTGCTTTAATGCCGCCACTGGCGCAGAGGTCTGGAAACACAGTTATCCGGCGCCGCTTCTGGACCGATTTTACGAGGGCGGCCCGGGAGCAACGCCGACTGTGCGCGGTGGTAAGGTTTTCACCTACAGCAAGCACGGACGCCTCCACTGTTACGAGGCGACGAGCGGAAAAGTTCTCTGGCAGCGAGATATGTTGGCCGAGGCAGGCCTCACCGAACCTCCGGAATGGGGCTTCGCTTGTTCTCCCTACTTTCTGACCGACGACACGCTGTTGATCGAAGCCGGTCCCACCTTTGCGCTGAACCCCGCCACGGGAGCCGTCCGATGGAAGAGCGATAACTTCACACCCGCCTATGGCACACCGAAAGCCTTCACGGTCGGTGCACGGAAACTCGTGGCGGTTATGAAAACCGAGGGACTCGCCGTGCTCGATGCGGCTAAGGGAAGCGTCATCGCTACCGCAGAATGGAAGACTTCATTCAACACAACCGCCATCACGCCGATCGTTCACGGGGCGCAGATATTTATCTCCAGCGGATACGACCGCGGTTGCGCGCTATTCGAAATTACAGGTTCGACTCTGAAGAAACGTTACGAAAACAAGTCGATGAGCAATCACATGAACAACTGCGTGCTGATTAGTGGGCATCTCTATGGTTTCGACGGTACGGCTCATCGCGGACGCCCCACGGATTTTGTCTGCCTCGAATTCAGCACCGGAAAAGAGAAGTGGCGCGTACCGGCCAGCGTCGGCCTCGGCTGCGGTTCTGTGATGGGGACAGCCGATGGGACGTTGCTGATTCTGAGTGAGCGTGGCGAATTGATTACGGCGCCAGCCACGCCCGAGAATTTCAAGCCGGCGGCGCGTCATCAAATCCTCGGCGGCCGCTGCTGGACTGTTCCTGTGCTGGCCGACGGACGCATCTATTGCCGCAACGCGCGCGGCGACCTCGTCTGTGCGAAGGTAAAATGAGACTGCTCGAAGTCCCTCAAGTAATAGTTGAAAGGTTGACCACCGGATGCCGCTAGTGACTTAATCCCCTTGTGCCAGACTGGAACTACCTAGCCAAAGACCAAACCTACGGCCCGGTGAATACGGGGCAGCTGCAGGCATTGCTGCGCACCGGTACGATCCCGCCCGAGACGCCCGTGTGGCGCGAGGGAATGAGCGACTGGGCGCCGGCGAATTCGCTAACCGATTTCCGAGGCGCGATCTCCCGCACGAGCCGGCTGTTGCAGGGATCGCAGGATGCGCAGGAGGACCTGCAGCAGAACAAGGTGTACGCCATCATCGCCTATATCAGCATCCTCTTCGTGGTGGGGTTGGTGGTCGCGCCGCAGTCGCGCTTCGCACGATATCACGCCAATCAAGGACTGCTTCTTTGCCTGCTCGGATTCCTAGTCGGCGCTCTGGCATCCACGCTCGGTTTCATGCCGTTCGTGGGTAAGTACGCTGGCAAGATCGGCTACGCGCTCGGGCTCGGTTGCACGATTCTGATGATCCTCGGCATCGTCAACGCCGCCCGTGGCGAATGCAAAGAGCTACCGCTCATCGGCAAATACAACCTTCTCAAATGATGCATCCGATGAACTATGCGCGCCTGTTCTTGCTGCTGTTGTTGGGTGTTGGCAATGAAATCGTCGCCCAACCCAAAGCCTCTGCCCCGCGTCCGAACATCATCTTCATCCTCGCCGACGACCTCGGCTACGGCGACCTCGGCTCTTACGGGCAGAAGAAGATTAAGACACCGCACCTCGACCGGATGGCCGCTGAGGGGATGCGCTTCACGCAGTTCTACGCCGGTTCCACGGTCTGCGCCCCCTCGCGCTGCGTCCTGATGACGGGCCTGAACACGGGTCACTGCCGCGTGCGCGGCAACGCGGGTAAGAACAATCCTGAGGCCCAGACGTTGCGCGCGGGGGATTTCACTGTCGCCGAGTTGCTGAAGCAGGCCGGCTACTCGACCGCGCTCATCGGCAAGTGGGGTCTCGGCGAGGCGGGATCGTCTGGCACGCCGAGGCGACAGGGCTTCGATTATTTTTACGGCTATCTGAACCAGTATCACGCGCACAACTATTACCCTGCCTTCCTCTGGCGCAACGAGGAGCGCGTACCGCTGGCCAACATCGTGCCGGGCACGGGCGAATACGGTCAGGGCTGGGCGACGGTGAAAAAGGAATACAGCCACGACCTCATCGCGGGCGAGGCATTGAAATGGGTCGAGACGAACAAGGAGAAACCCTTCTTTCTCTATTGGGCGCTCACGACACCGCACGCGAACAATGAAGCCGGTCGTGATATTGGCAATGGTCAGGAAGTGCCGATGCTGGAGGTGGACGGCAAGACTATCCCCGCATACGGCATCTATCAGGGTGAAACGTGGACCGAGCCGAACAAAGGCCAGGCTGCGATGATCACGCGGATGGACGCGGACATCGGACGGTTGTTCGACCTGTTGAAGCGCCTGCGGCTCGACGACAACACGCTGGTCTTCTTCTCCTCCGACAACGGCCACCACAAGGAAGGTGGTAATACGCCTGATTTCTTCGACGCCAACGGCCCGTTGCGCGGCATGAAACGCGACCTTTACGACGGCGGTATCCGTGTGCCGCTTCTCGTTCGCTGGCCGGGAAAAATCAAGGGCGGGGAGCTTTCGGAGCACGTCGGTTATTTCGGAGACCTGATGGCGACGCTCGCCGAACTGACCGGTACGCCTGCGCCCAAAAACCTCGATAGCCTTAGCCTCGTATCGACGCTTCTCGGCCGAAGTGTCGCGCAGCAACAGCACGCCCATCTCTACTGGGAGTTCCACGAGGGCGGCTCGAGTCAGGCCATTCGCTTCGGTAACTGGAAGGCCGTCCGCCTCAAGCGCCGCGATACGCCGCTCGAGTTGTTTGACCTGAGCCGCGATTTAGGCGAAGAAAGCAATGTCGCTGCACGGCATCCGGAAGTCGTAGCCAAAATGGAAACGCTTTTGAAGACCGCGCGAGCGGAGTCGGTCGACTGGCCGTTACGTGATGCGACGCGAGTTACAGCAAAGAAAACCAAAAACACGGACGACAAACCATGACCATGCCCTCCCTAAAACCATTCCTCACCCTCGTCTTCGCCGGCATCCTCGCGGTTGGCGCGACCGCCGCCGATGCCCCCAAAATTATGAACTTAGCGCCGCTGCAGGTCCTGCTCATCACCGGCGGCTGCTGCCATGATTACGCCAAGCAAAAGGACATCCTCAAGAAAGGCCTCGAGGCGCGCGCGAATCTCAAGGTGAGCCATATCCACAGCGACGACAAGAGCACCAAGCCGCCGCTCTCACTCTACGGCAATGCTGATTACGCGAAGGGCTATGACGTCGTGATTCACGACGAGTGCTCTGCGGACATCAAAGATCCCGCCGTGATTGCTGCCGTGTTGGCGCCTCACCGCAAGGGTATTCCCGGCGTGAACCTCCATTGCGCCATGCACTCCTATCGCTTCGGGGCTTATGGCCAACCGGTCAAGATAGGCGACGCGAACGCGCATTGGTTCGAGTACCTCGGCATGCAGTCCACCGGCCATGGTCCCCAGGAACCAATAGCCATCCGCTTCACCGACAAGGCGCATAGCATCACCAAAGGCCTCGCGGATTGGACGACCACCAAGGAGGAACTTTACAATAACATCCAAATCCTTCCCACCGCCAAGCCTCTCGCCAGCGGCAAGCAGACCGTGAAGCAGAAGGACGGCGGTACAAAGGATGTGGAGACCGTCGTCGTCTGGGTGAACGACTTCAAGGGCACTCGCGTCTTCAGCACCACCATCGGCCACAACAACACCACAGTGGAAGACGCACGCTACCTCGACCTCGTCGCGCGCGGCCTACTCTGGGCCTGCGGTAAACTCGACGATAGCGGCAAGGCTAAGGCTGGTTACGGCCCGACCGCGAAGTAACTCGTCCTTTCTCACACTAAGCCCCGGCAATGCGCCGGGGCTTTTTTTTCTGCCACTCGCCCGCGTGCGATACCCTCCTCGGCCCGCTCATCAACGGGGGGTTCGTTCACAGATGGGCGCCTGCCATGAGCGGCGACCGCGAGGAGAAAGGCGCGTTTCTGGCGGGCACCTGTTGGCCGCGGAGGGATTCGCAATTAGTCGGCCTTGGCAAAATCAGTAAAACAGATTAGCCTCCTCCTCGGCTGTGGCGGTAAACCAGCCCGCGCCGCGAGGCGCACGAAAAACCGCGATGACCCTGCACGATTCATTTTCGGACTACGCCGAGCGCCTGCGCGACCTCATTCGCGCCGACTCTCCCTCGCTTTCGTCCGAGCCTCAATTCAACGCGCTGGCCTTGGAACTGTTCGCCCTCCAGTTCCAGCACAACAGCGCTTACCGCCGCCTCTGTGAAGCCCGCGACCTGACGCCGCCCTTGATTAGGCGCTGGCGCGACATCCCCGCCGCGCCCACCGTCGCCTTCAAAGAACTCGATCTCACCTGCATCACACCGGCTGAGCGCACCGCCGTCTTCCATTCAAGCGGCACCACGCAACAGCGCCCCAGTCGCCATTTCCACCACGCCCGCTCGCTCGAACTCTATGAGGAATCGCTCCGAGCACGATTCCTGCCCCATCTGCTTCCCGACTTGCCGGCGGGCGGGCATATGGACCTGCTCCTACTTGCCCCGTCACGTTCACTGGCGCCCCATTCGTCCCTCGCACACATGATGGAAACCGTGCGGCGCGACTTTGGCTCAAGTCAGTCGCACTTCGCCGGCCAACTCGACGCCACCGGCACATGGGAAATCAACCTCGACGTTGCCCTCGCCGCCCTCGACTCCGCCGTGAGGCAGAACCGCCCACTGCTCATCCTCGGCACCGCCTTTCTTTTCGTAAACTTCCTCGACGCGCTCGACATGCGGAGACGCCGCTTCGTCCTCCCCGCCGGCTCGCGCGTGATGGAAACCGGCGGCTACAAGAGCCGTACTCGCACACTCCTGCCAGCCCAACTCCACGCGCTCATCCGCGACCACCTCGGCGTGCCGCTCGAAGGAATCGTCTGCGAATACGGGATGAGCGAACTCAGCTCGCAGGCTTATGACCGGACGGCGTTCGCAACGGAAAGCCGCGGCCATTTTCAGTTCCCATCGTGGACCCGTACCAGACTCATTTCACCAGAGACTGGTGGGGAAGGGGCTGAGAACGAGCCCGGTCTTCTCCGCATCTTCGACCTCGCCAACGTCTGGTCCGTACTCGCTGTGCAGACCGAGGACCTCATCCTCCGCCACGGCGATGGTTTTGAACTCTTGGGCCGCTCCGTGCTCGCCGAGTCGCGTGGCTGCTCATTGATGACCGCCTGACCGATGAACCTGCCGAACTATTTCCTTGCCGACTTACCGCCGGAAGCTGTCCTCATGCCCACGATGGTCAGCGAGGCCTGCCGTGCGCTGAAGCGCAACCGAGCGCGGTACCTCCTCGAGCGCCCGACGCCTCAACTCGTCCGCGTAATCGCCCGCGTGGCCGCCAACTGGCGCGACGCAGAATTCCCCTTCCGGAAACTCGCGCTGGAGCTCGGCCCCGAGACCACCGGCTTCTCCCGCGCTACGCTCGCCGCGGGACTAGACACCTTCTTCGCGCGAATCACGGAGGAGAACCTAAACCTCCTGCTCGAACAGGATCTCGGCGATGCGCGCCGACTGGACGAGTTCGCCGCCGCACCCGGCGAGCGACTCGAGAAGCGCGCCGCGCTCGTGCACGGCCCCAGCCTCATCGCACACATCGCCGCCGGAAATCTCCCGTGCCCCGCTCTGATGAGCCTCATCCACGGAGTCCTCGTTCACTCTGCCCAGTTCCTCAAGTGCGCCCGCGGCACGGCGCTGCTCCCCCGCCTCTTCGCTCATTCTCTCTACGATGCGGAACCGAAACTCGGCGCCTGCATCGAGATTGCCGAGTGGACCGGCGGCACGTTGCCGCTCGAGGAAGCGCTCTTCGCCGAAGCAGAGTGCGTGACGGCAACGGGCACGGATGAGACTCTCGCCAGCACTCGCCTGCGGGTTCCGCCACACACTCGTTTCCTCGGCCACGGCCACCGAGTCAGCTTCGGCTACCTCACGCGCGATTCCCTCGGCCACGCCCAAGCCCGCCTCCTCGCCCAGCAGGCTGCCCGTGACGTCGCCGCGTGGGACCAGCAGGGCTGCCTCTCGCCTCATCTTTTCTATGTCGAGAAGGAGGGCGCCGTCTCCGCCGAACGCTTCGCGGAGATGCTGGCAAAGGAACTCGACTCGCTCGAACAACTCTCGCCCCGCGGTCCCTTGGATGTCGCCGCCGCCGCCAGCATCGCGACTCGCCGAGCCTTCTATGAGGTCCGCGCCGCTCACTCGCCCGAGACGCGCCAGTGGTGCAGCGAGGGATCGACCGCTTGGACGGTCGTGTACGAAGCCGACGCCCGTTTCCAAATCTCCTGCCTGAACCGCTTCGTGTTCGTGAAGGAAATCTCGGATCTCGACGAAGTCCTGCGAGCCGCTGAAACCGTCCGCGGTCAGGTTTCAACCGTCGGCCTCGCCGCCACGACGGCTGAAGCAAAAGGAATCACGCGCCACCTCGCTCACTGGGGCGTTAGCCGCATTTGTCCGATTGGTCAGATGCAGGACCCGCCGCTCACATGGCGGCACGATGGTCGCCCCACACTCGGCGAACTCCTCACCTGGACCGACTGGGAGCAATCATTATGAAAATGGAACTGCGGAAGACATTTCAGTTCGAGGCAGCGCACCGTCTGCCACACCTGCCGGACGGCCACAAGTGCCACCGGCTTCACGGCCACAGTTTCCAAGCCGAAATTGTCGTCAGCGGTGAGTGCGATCCGCAGCTCGGCTGGGTGATGGATTACGCGGATATCAAGACTGCCTTCGGGCCGCTCTGGGAACAACTCGACCACCATTATCTGAACGAGGTGATTGGGCTCGAAAATCCGACTAGCGAACAGATTGCCATCTGGATTTGGGACCGCCTCAAACCGCGCCTACCCCAACTCAGCGAGATCGTCGTCGCCGAGACCTGCACGGCCCGTTGCGTCTATCGCGGCCCTTAGCTGAAGCGTCGTCCGGATTTCTTTGCTCAAATCTTCCAACCTGGGCGGTACTGGTGCTGGAGAAACTGCTCCGCCTCCGGGCAGTTGGGCGCCGTGAGCGTCTGCGTGTCCCACTCGATTCGTTTCCCGACGCGAAAGGCGACGTTGCCCAACAGCGCGGCCTCGGTCAGCGCGCCGGCGTAATCAAAGTTGCTTGTCGTCGGGCTACCAGTCTTGCAGCCGAGCAGCCACTCGGCGTGATGGCCAATGGAATCAGGCAGGAACGGTTTCGGGCGGGTGAATCCGGCGAATTCCTTTTCCGGCAGGAGCAGGTGCTGACCGTAGTTGGAGAGAATCTGCCCCTTCGTCCCGACAAAAAGCACGCCGCTGTTCCATTTCGCCGCCTGCTCGGCGGGCAAGATTTTCGACAGGAGCTCCGGCTTCGTTCCGCCTTGATACCAAGTTAGCTTCACCGGCGGATGGCCGGGCCGCGCTGGGTATTCGTAGCGCGCCGTCATATGCACCGGCACCACCTCGGCGTGGCGCTCCCGACCCTCGGCCTCGACTGCGAGGGGCGCGCGCAAATCGAGCGCCCAGTGGGCAAGATCAGCGAAGTGGCACCAGAAGTCAGCGAGCGTCCCTCCACCAAAGGCCCAAAAGTTGCGCCAATGGAACGGCACGTACTGCGAGCGGTGCGACCGGAACTTCTGAGGCCCGAGCCACAAATCATAATCCACGTGTACCGGCGGCGGGGTCGGCTCCACTGGGATGAGGTTTCCATAGATTGCCGAGACCCAGACGTGCGCCTCGGCCACCGACCCGATGGCGCCGCTCTTCACCAACTCCACCACGCGCCGGTAGTTTGAACTGGCGTGAATTTGGTTGCCCATCTGCGTCGCCCGCCCGGCTCGACGAGCGGTCGCGGAGACGATGCGAGCCTCCGAGACGGTGTACGTGAGCGGCTTCTCACAATAAACGTGCAATCCCCGCTGCAACGCGGCGACCGTGGCAACGGCGTGGGTGTGGTCGGGTGTCGAGATGACGACCGCGTCGAGATCCCCCTGCTCCAGCAGGCGTCGAAAATCACTGTACTGGCGCGCCTTGGGGAACTGCTGAGCCGCCTTGGCGAGGTTGTTCGCGTCCACGTCGCAGATGGCGACGATGTTCTCCTCCTTCACACCAGCAATGTTGCCGGTGGCACGGCCCGCGACGGCGATGATGCCAATGTTAAGCTTGTCGTTGGCGGAAAGTTTGCGTGCAGCCGGAGCGGCGCATGCAGCCAGTGCCGTCCCAGCGGCAGCAACGGCGGATTGTTGAAGGAACTGCCGGCGGTTCAGCGAACTTTTCATGGTGCGTTGGAGTCGAACTCGGCTCAGCCTATTCAAACGCCCACACCGCAGCAAGCTGATCAATCCCGCGGGATTTCGCGCAGGTAGATGTTACGAAACCAGAGGTTATTGCCGTGGTTCTTGAGCTCGATGCTGCCGGTGGCACGGAGTGGTTGGCCGGGCTCCCAGTAATTCTCGAGAGGGGTATTGTTGACGACGAGTTGATCGTTGAGGAAGACGTGGACGCGGTCGCGCAGCATCAGAATACGGAAAGAATTCCACTCGCCGGTCATGCGGTCGGCGCGCTTGAGTGGGACGCTAGCGGCGAGCTTGTTGTTGAAGAGGCCACCAGAGCCGACGACGGCGTTGGTGTCGCCTTCGCGTGGATCCCAAATCTGGACCTGCGGGTTGCCGCGCAGGTAGAGACCACTGTCGCCCTTGGGTTCAATCTTCCAGTCCACGAGGAGCTCGTAGTCGGCATAGTCGCGGACGGTGACGAGGTTGTCGCCCTTGCCGTCGAAGGCGAGCTCGCCCTTGAGAGCTTTCCAGCTTGCGCGCATGCGCTTGTCGGCCTTTGTCTGCTCGGTGACGAGTTGAGCGGGCGTGAGGCGGACGCGATTGGTCGGGTGGTTGTTCGGGGAGGCGAAAAGGCCCTTCCAGCCGTCGAGATTCTGGCCGTTGAAGAGTGCCACGAAGCCTTCGGGCGCGACGTTGTTAACCTTCGCGCGAGGGAGTTCCTTGATGCGGATGTTGCGGAACTCGGCGTAATCGTTGTGGCCGAGGAAACCGATGTGGCCTTTGTCGCGGAGCATGCCCGGGTGCTTGAGGAGGGTGTTGACGTCATTCACGGCGTTGAGATTGGCGTCGAGAATCTGGCGTCCGTTGAGGACGACACGGATGCGTCGGCCAGTAACGATGACCTCCTGCTCGTTCCATTGGCCTAGCTTGCGGAGAGCGCCGCGCTCGGCGGCCCAGATGCCGTACAGGGAGCCGTGATATTGGAAAGAGCGGAGCTTGGCGTACTGCGGGGCATCGTCGTCGAGGATTTGGAGCTCCATGCCGCTGTAGGCAAGAATGCCTCCTTCCATCGGGGAGCGGATGGCAAGGCCGTTATTGCCGCCAGCCTCGAGCTTGAATTCCAGACGCAGAATGAAGTCGGCGTACTCGCGTTCGGAGAGGAGGTTGCCGCCACCGCCTCTGGCGCAGTAGAGAACGCCATTGGTCACACCGTACCCGCCGCCCTTCGGTTCGACAAGTATCCAACCCTTGAGAGACTGGCCGTCGAAGAGACTGACGAAGCCGGCTTCGCGCCCCTCGGGGAGAACGGCGCAGGCGGTGAGAAGCACGGTGAATAGAGCTAGGAGGAGTGTCTTCCAATCACTGAATGAGCGGTTCATAGAAACGGTGAATTGACTTCGGACGCCTTTGAGTTTTCTTTGCTCCGCAGGCTGGTGTAGTAGAAAATCAAAGTCAAGACTGACGTCTTTCGGATTGCTTACTGTCACAAAAACGGCATCACTATGATTCCAATGAGAAAGTTTTTGACCCTTCTCGCGGTGCTAGCCCTCGGCTGGCACACCTCCGCCGCTGACCTCGACCTAATTCAAAGCGGCAAGATTGCCCAGGCCGTCGGGCGAATCCTCCAGCAGGTGCATTATCGGCAGACGCCGCTCGACGACTCGGTCTCCGAGCTCTTCCTCCAGAACTATCTCGACGCGCTGGATTTCAATCACCTCATTTTCCTGCAACCGGACGTGGATCAGCTTCGCGCGAAGTACGCCAAGAATCTCGACGACCTCACGCTGGCGGGGACCGTCGCGCCGGCCCACGAGATTTTTGCGCTCTACCTCAAGCGCCTCGGCGAACGCCAGCAGCTCGCCGACCGGCTCTGCAAGGAGACGTACACCTTCGACACCGACGAATCCTTCATTCCTGCCCGGCAGAAAATTCCCTGGCCCAAGGACGCGGCGGAAGCGGAAATGCTCTGGCGCCAACGCGTGAAATTCGAACTGCTCGCTGACCGCCTCTCCAAGCAGGCCAGCGGCAAGCCCGCCGCGCAGGACAGCGACACCCTTCAAATCATCAGCCGCCGCTACAGTCGCCTGCTCAAGACAATGAAGGAGTACGACAACGCCGAGATTATTGAGATATACCTCACGGCGATGACCCGCACGTACGATCCGCACTCCGATTATATGAGCCCGGCCGAGGCGACCAACTTCGATATCAACAACATCAAACTCTCCCTCACTGGCATCGGCGCCGTGCTCACCCAGGACGACGGCTACACGAAAATCGAGCGCCTGATGCCCGGCGGCCCCGCCGCCCGCAGCAAGAAACTTCAGGCGAACGATCGCATCGTGGCCGTCGGACAGGCTGACGCTGAACCGGTGGATGTTCTGGATATGAAGCTCGGCAAGGTCGTGGACATGATCCGCGGCAAGAAGAACACCGAGGTGCGGCTCACCATCGTCCCCGCGAGCTCGCCTGACGGCTCGACGAAGAAAGTCATCAGCATCATTCGCGAAGAGGTCAAGCTTGCCGACTCACTCGCCAAGGCCCGCATCATCGAGCGAGCCCGGCCTGCTGGCGGTGTCGAGCGCCTCGGCGTCGTCAATTTGCCCCAGTTCTACGAGAACTGTGCCGAGGACGTCGAGACGCTGATCGTGCGCCTGAAAAAAGAGAACATTGATGGCTTGGTGCTCGACCTCCGGCGTAATGGCGGCGGCATCCTGCCCGAGGCCGTCGAACTCGCCGGCCTGTTCATCAAAGAAGGTCCCATCGTCCAAGTGAAGGACAGCCGGCGTCGCACTCAAACCCTGAGCGATGAGAATTCCAAGATTGTGTACGACGGCCCACTTGTCGTCGCCGTCGGCCACCCGAGCGCCTCCGCATCGGAGATCGTCGCCGCTGCGCTGCAGGATTACGGCCGCGCTCTGATCGTCGGCGAAGAGTCTACCCACGGCAAAGGCACTGTGCAGCAGCTCATTCCCCTGAATCAAACCATCGCCGCCGGTCTCGGCCAAGATTCCGGAAAACTCAAGTTCACCATCTCCAAATTCTATCGTGTCGCCGGCGGCACCACTCAGCACGGCGGCGTGCTCTCCGACCTCAAGCTCCCGTCCATCCTCGATTATTTGGACCTCGGCGAATCCAAACTGCCGCGCGCCTTGCCCGCCGATAGCATCAACCCCGCCCGTTACGAATCCCTCAATCGCGTCAAACCGCATCTTGCCGAACTGGGACGCCTCTCCTCTCTGCGTCTCGCTGCCGACCGTGACTATGAGTACGTCCGGCAGGATATCGATCGTGTAAAGAAGCAGCAGGCCGACAAGAGTGTCTCGCTCAACGAAGCCAAGCGGCGCCAAGAAGTCGCACAGCAAAAGAGCCAAACCGAGGCGCGGAAGAAGGAGCGCTTGGCTCGCCCCAACAGCGGCGAAAAAATCTACGAACTCACCCTCGATGCCGCCAAAACTGACAAACCCCTCACTCTCATTGCCACTGTCAAACCTGAGGCGGGCGAACCCGCCAACGGCGATGACTTGGAACTAGCCGAGCCAGACCCCGCCGCTGACTCTCCGCTTCGTGAGACCCTCCGCATCTTGAGCGATTACAGTCGTCTACTCGGAGGCGCCGCCCGAATTGGCAGCACGCCGACCAAGTGAAACTTCCGAGAGAAACCTGCCCTCCGGTTAGAAAAGCGACAGAAGTGATTGTAGAACGGATTCCTCATTTCGAGAAAATTTGTAACGGACCCATGGGCAATGGCGTCCACTAGACTAGTCGGCGTCCCGACAGATTTGACAAACAGTCTACGGGTGCGACAGTAAAGGAACTATGAATCGAGTCGTTGTGTGGATGACAGTCTGCTGTGTGACTGTCTATACCGTGTGTTTGCTCTCGGCAGCCACGCGTGGTCATGCCCTTTGGAAGACGCCCACCCTTCGCCCTTTCAGTTACGTTCCTAATCCGGATACGAACAATCCTTCCCAAGCGGCTTTTCCCACTTCTGCCGCCGCTCCATTCCCATTCGGAAGACCTCCATCTCCCAGCGGCAGCACATCCATTCGCGCGGGGGCAGGCGTGGGACGTACGTACGGGAATTATTACATCGATCCGATGCTTTGGGTCGATAACGCCAATCACCCTACCAACGTCACCTACCTCGGCAGCATCTACAAGCCCACTTGGCTCTGGTATGACACCGACACTGTCAGCTGGGTAATCGCACCGCCTGCTGGCGCATGGATACCGCGTGACCCCGCGGTGGGAGTCCAGTTAATCAACGGCACCCCTTATACCAATTGGATTAGCACCCGTTCCGTTCGTGCTTGGTTGCGGTCGGGCAGCGGCTTCTGGACACCGTACTGAGGTCGCCCTCTCGGCTTTGTTCTAAAAAACGGACGAGCTGGGTTCAGAAACGCTGGAAAAATGGGCGAAGGAATGGTGCGCGCTGCAGGGCTCGAACCTGCGACCCCATCCGTGTGAAGGATGTGCTCTACCACTGAGCTAAGCGCGCAGCATTACGAGACTAACCCGCAGCACGGGCTTTTCAAGGGGAATTTAGAGAACCCGCTCCGCACTATCAGACGGTGCAGACGCAGTTCTTCTCACCAAATGGGTTGGCTACGTGCCCCTGGCAGCGCGGGTCATCCTCCCAATGGCCGTCCACAAGGAAGCGGTACTCGTAAGTGCCCCGCTCTAAAGGCACTGCGGTCTTCCACGTTCCATTCTTCTGCCGTTTCAGGCGGATGGGCGTATGTTCCCACTCCGTAAAGTTGCCGGCCAGCAAGACATCTTTGGCCTCGGGGGCATAAAACTCGAAGTTCACCTTAGTTTTCCCTGTTGTTTTCATCGTCATGGAATTGGCTTTCTGGTTCTTGTCTTGCCGTTCTTTGCGGACGAATCTCTTGGAGAGCAAGCCGAACTTACCCTCGAGCCGCCGGTTTGCAACTGGTTTGTTTGTGGTTTTTAACCACAAACAGACCGAGAATCATAAAAAATCTAACCTGCTATCCATCAAGCGACTCGGGTTAAAATCGTGTCGCGTTGTGCCCAGGATTGATCGGGTTTTGAAAAATCCAAATTGTGGTGCAAGCCACGACTCTCGGGGCGCTGGAGTGCACTGGCAACGATGAGTTCTGCCACCGTGGCGATGTTGCGCAATTCGAGCAAGTCACTCGTCACCACGAAGTCCCAATAATATTGCTGAATCTCCTCTTGCAGGTTGGCGATCCGTTTCTGCGCACGCTCCAACCGCTTGGTGGTGCGCACAATACCCACATAATCCCACATTGTGCGCCGGATTTCATCCCAGTTGTGCGAAACGACCACGAGCTCGTCCGCGTTCTGCGCCTTACCCAGTTGCCAGTCGGGCATCGCCAGGTCACAAAACTCCGGCGGCGCGGCTATGATTTTCTCTGCGGCAAGATGGGCGCAGACCAACCCTTCCAGAAGGGAGTTGCTCGCTAGGCGATTCGCCCCATGCAAACCCGTGCAACTCACCTCGCCCACGGCCAACAATCCCGCGATGTCGGTCTCCCCATCCACCGTCGCCATCACACCGCCGCATTGATAATGCGCGGCTGGTACGACCGGAATCGGCTCCTTGGTGATATCCAACCCGAACTTCAAGCACGTCTGGTAGATGTTCGGAAAGCGGTCGATGATGAACCGAGCAGGCTTGTGCGTGATATCCAAGAGCACGTGCGCTGCGCCGGTCCGCTTCATCTCACTGTCGATTGCTCGTGCCACCACATCGCGTGGTGCGAGTGATTTCAAGGGGTGATGCTGCTCCATGAATTCTGTCCCCTCCACGCTCCGCAGCACTCCGCCTTCGCCACGGACCGCCTCGGTCACGAGAAAGGACTTCGCCTTCGGATGGTACAAGCAGGTTGGGTGGAACTGGACAAACTCCATGTTCGCTACGCGCGCCCCGGCTCGGTAGGCCATGGCTACGCCGTCCCCAGTGGCGACATCGGGATTCGTGGTGTAGAGGTAAACCTTACCGCAGCCACCTGTGGCCAGCAGTATCGCACGCGAGGCGAACGTTTCCACTCGTCCCGTCGCCTTGTCGAGCACGTACACGCCCGCGCATCGATTCGGTCCCGTTTGACCTAGCTTTCGCGTGGTAATGAAATCGATAGCGAAATGTTCCTCGAACACGCGAATGTTCGGCTGTGCAGCGACGGTCGCCAACAATGCGCGTTCAATCTCCCGTCCCGTCGCATCCTTCGCGTGCAGAATCCGGCGACGCGAATGCCCCCCTTCGCGCCCTAAATCGAAATGCCGCTCGCCATCAGGCGATTCCTCCTCTTCCTCCGTGAACCGCATTCCCAACTCGATTAATTCCGCCACGCGCGCCGGTCCCTCCTTGAGAATCTGCCGGACTACCGCTTCTCGGCAGAGCCCCGCCCCCGCCGAGAGGGTATCTCGCACGTGCAGCTCCACCGAATCGTCCGCGCCCGTCACCGCGGCAATTCCCCCCTGTGCGTAGTTCGTGTTCGATTCCGCCGCCCAGCGTTTCGTCACAATCGCCACTCGGAAGCGCGACGCTACTTTCAAGGCGAAGCTGAGGCCGGCGATGCCGCTGCCTATAACGACGAAATCGAAATGGTGGGTTGGAGGACTCACGTCATAATCTTCCGTTGTCGATCAATCTAATCTTGCCGATGAACACCGCCAAAGCCATCTGCGCCCCACGCTGAGGCGCCACGGCCTGCAGGGTCTCGGGATTGAAAAATTCCACGTAATCCAGTCGAGCCGCAGGTTCGCGATAAATCAGGCGTTCGATTTGCGCCTTCAACCGAAGAGTCGCCGTACCGTTCTCGCGCACGGCAGCGCGCGTCAATTCAATCGCCCGCCACAAGACCGTAGCCTGCCGGCGTTCTTCACTCGAGAGATAAGCATTACGAGAGCTCATTGCCAATCCATCGCGCTCGCGCAGCGTCGCCGCCACAACCACCCGCAACGGAAAGTTCAAGTCCCTCGCCATCCGGCGAATTACCGCCGCTTGCTGCCAGTCCTTCGCCCCGAACACCGCCACATCTGGCTGGATGATGTTGAACAGCTTGGCCACCACCGTCGCCACTCCACGAAAATGCGTCGGGCGCGAGGCACCTTCCATCCCCTGCGAGAGCCGCTCCTCAATCACGTAGCTGGAGTAGGCCCCTTCGGCACGGCTAGGGTACATCTGCTTATCATCAGGAAAAAAGATTGCGTCCACACCGGCGGCCGCACAGCAGGCTTTATCCCGTTCCAAATCCCGAGGATATTTCGCCAGATCCTCTGTCGGGGCGAACTGCTTTGGATTAACGTAGATGCTCGCCACCACTCGACCGCCGCGCCCCACCAACTGCCGCGCGCGCCGCACGAGGCTGATGTGACCTTCATGCAGATAACCCATCGTCGGGACGAAACCGATGCGTACCCCTTCACGCCGCCAGCGCAGCGCCTGACGGTGCATCGCGGCGATGGTTGTGATAACGCGCATCGAATTCTACTTAGCCGCGGTTGGTTGACGGTTCAACGAAATTGTCATCGGCAAATAGAGAGGCCGCGATTGCTCGCGGCCCGCCTCTTTATGATTTTCAATCCGTTGGGGCCCGGCTCAACGCTTGAACTGCATCCACTGGGGCATCTCGTTCGCGCAGGGCTGGTTCGTCGGAGCGTCGGGTGCCTTGCTATTCGCTTGCACCACGTTGTGAGCCAACAGCCACGCCTCCACATCTTCACCCGAGACATCCGCGAGCATTTGCCCATTGATGTCCAAGCAAGGTTGCAACATCTGACCACTCTTCTCGATCATTTCCTGGCGCTGGATTGGGTCGTTGATGATGTCGCGGTCCTCGAATGGTAGCTCGTACTTTCGCAGCACGGCACGCACCCCGTTACTCCAGCCGCAGGCTGGCTTCATGTAGGCGATGATTTTTGGCTTATCCATAAATAAAGTGTCCTACATCAAAGTGCCACATCCGTAGGGCTCACCGCAATCTTTTCCTATTCCTCAGCCTCGCTGCCATGTCAACGCACGCGCATTTTTGGCTAACCTTTGGCGCAGCGACTGGTAGCGTCGCGTCATGCCGTTAAAGGTCTTAATCGCCCCGGACAAGTTCAAAGGGACACTCACCGCCCACGCCGCCGCCGAAGCAATCGCCCGCGGTTGGCACGCGGCACGCCCCTTGGATCGACTCGATTTGCTACCAATCAGCGATGGCGGCGACGGTTTTGGTGAAATTCTCTCCCGCTTGCTCGCTGCCCAGCCACAGCGTCTGAAGACCGTAGATGCCGCTGGTCGACCGCTCGCCGCCACATGGTGGTGGGAATCGAAAAGCCGCACGGCCATCATCGAATCGGCTCGTATCATCGGCTTGGCGTTACTGCCGCCCGGAAAATTCCATCCGTTCCAGCTCGACACGCGCGGACTTGCGGCCGCCTTCTCCGCCGCTGCACGTAAAGGCGCCCGGCTCTGCCTCGTTGGCATCGGTGGTAGCGCGACTAACGACGGTGGTTTCGGTCTCGCCCGCGCTCTCAACTGGCAGTTGCTCGACCATGAAGGCAAGACCATCGAACGCTGGACCGAGCTTCATCGACTCGCATTACTCCAGCCACCCGCAAAGAAATTCGGCTTCAAGGTTTTGATAGCAGTGGATGTTCAAAATCGCCTGCTCGGCGCGCGCGGCTGCTCTCGCATTTACGGCCCGCAAAAGGGGCTTCGTCCGCAAGATTTCTCGGCCGCGGAAAAATGTCTGCGTAGCCTCTCCACAGCAGTCCAGAAACAGCTCGGACGGGCCAGCGCCAGCGAACTCGGGAGCGGAGCAGCGGGGGGACTTGGCTTTGGCCTGCACGCCTTTATGGGCGGCCAACTCGTTTCCGGCTTCGATCTGCTCGCACGCCACGCGCAACTTGGGCGCCACTTGCGCGGAACGGATCTCGCGATCACCGGCGAAGGGGCCCTCGATCGTTCCACGTTGATGGGCAAGGGTGTGGGCGAGTTAGCGCTGCTCTGTAAACAGCGGAGAATTACCTGCATCGGATTGGCCGGTCGCGTGGATGACCACGCGCTATTGCACCCACTTTTTGCCGAGGCACGAGGGCTCACGCAAATCACCACGCCGAAAGAATCGATCCGCGAACCTGCGCGCTATCTGGAGAAGTTGGCTGAGTTGGTCGCCCGTGACTGGCGGACAAGCGAGCGAAGCCACTCTACTTTCCGCCGAACTCTAGGGCGCTGAAGGCCGCACCGGAAAAGCGGGCTTTCCCGAAGAATGGGCTCTCAATCTGTGCCTCGCCATCACGCCACGAGTGCAGCCGGAATGTGAGTCGATTGCGTCCTGATAAGGTGCCTGTAGCGAGCCCAGCGGGAATTGTCGCCAGCGTCTTTGCGGCGGCGAATTCAATGCGCCCGATTCGTTCCACCGGGATGGCGACTTCGCCGAAGGAGGCCTTTATTGTCGCCTTACCAGCGTGGATAGCAGTGACGCTGCCGGAAATCATGTCTCGGTTTGCCAGACGTATGGAATCCTCACGGGTATCGGCGACAGGCGCGTCCAGTTGCTCGGGTAATTGACCGTCCCATTCCGTGACGCGCAAGTTGCTGATGCGCGACTGGCTTTGTATAGTTGCGGCAAACGCAAGCCCCTTCCCTTTGCCAACGAAACCTTGCGGGTCGCGCCATTGTTTCACAAGTGCCCCGTCTAGAATCAGAGCGATAGTCTGAGTGCGCTTGTCAAAACGGATAGACATCTGCACGGGCGCATCATTCGCAGCGACCTTGAACTGTGCCGGCGAATCGAGAGTGGTCGCACTGTATTGATCGCCAGCTCTCTCATGACGGTTAAGGTATGCGTATCCGGAGCTGAAGTTGAGAGTGTAAGCGTTTCCCAGAGAAAAGGAGGCTGGGTTATCCGTACAGAGAGCGATAGCGAACGAGGAAAGCCCCGACCCATTGAGTTCGAACTCGATGTTCGCCGCATCTGGAAAATTAATATTACGACCGATGGTACCAGCTTCACCGCTGCTGATGAGCGCCTCGTTCTTCACTTGCCAACCGATCGCCGCCAGTATGATTGCGTGTTCAATCTTCTCTTCGCCACGCCGAAACTCCACGAGAACTTTTTCGCCCGGCGCACGACTTTTGATGTTTGCGATGAGCTCGTCTCGTTTCATAAACTTTTTACCATCCACGGAGACGACGACATCACCAGGTTTCACGCCCGCACCTTCGGCAGGACCGTTGGCCACGATGCTATTCACCAATACGCCAGCGATTTCCTCTCCGTCCTGTCCGAGTTGCACACCCATGACGCCCCCACCCCAACCGGTGAAAGCCGCCGCGCCTTCTAGGATCACACGGCCGTGTGCAGTGAAGTAAAGGTCGCGAAGCGCAAAACGCGGTACTTTCAAACGGCCCGCATACCATGTTTCCAAGAGGATGTGCTCGGCGTCCAAATCAACGATATCCCCCGGTAACGCGTCACCGTTCACGAGGCGGACAATCGCGCTGTGGCGTCGTTGCCCATGCGGAAGGACCGCGGATTGCAACTCCAGTCGCGCAAGGCTTTCGGGCGCGACCAACCACGACGCTTTGGCAGCTGGATGTTTCCACTGGAGACCTTCCTTCGTATCGAAGCCAGCAAGCTCGCCAGAGAAAATATCACCATTACTGAGATACAGCGATCCGGCACGCGGCACGAGTGGCTCCGCACCCATGATCGCGAACACGACGGCGAGAAGGAGAATGACGAAATTCACGCGCATATTCTTTCGCCGACACATTGCCGCCGACACTCTCACTGCGCAACCTTAGACATCGAGTTGTTATCCACTCAAAACAGCCTGATTATTTTCTATCTCCGCCTCCGTCTCTGTGCATTAATCGCTTTCAGCCAAGAACCATCGCGTCCTGCATCGAGATGAACACGGAGCCAAGCACCAGTCTTTCCGGAGATAGTTCCACGCCTGCGCCGATGCCTTCCACGCCTCTGAGTTGGCGTTTGGGAATAGGCCTGGGAATTTCGGGAATCGCATGGCTCGCATGGATGTTCCGCGACACAATAGGGACGCGTGGCCAGGCCTTCGTTGGAGTCTTCTTCTTCTTCGGCCTGGTGGCGATGTTTTCGAGCAATCTGCGGCAAGTGAACTGGCGAACGATTGGCTGGGGCGTGGCAATTCAGGTAATCCTTGCGCTGCTGGTGCTCAAGGTGCCGTTCGTCAATCAGATGTTCACGGCGGCCAAGGTCGTCATCGTGAGCTTCATCGACTTCTCCGACCGCGGCGCGGAGTTCGTCTTCGGCAACTTGGCGCGTCCGGGCGACCTCGCGCTGAATCCTGGAAAAGAATTCCTGTTCATCTTCGCGTTCAAAGCATTGCCGCCCATCCTGTTCGTTTCAGCCTTCTTCACCGTTCTCTATCACTACGGGATTTTGCAGCGCTGCGTGCGTTGGATGGCACGCGGCATGGTGCACTTGATGGGCACGAGCGGTGCAGAAACGCTCTCAGTCTCAGCGAACGTCTTCATGGGCCAGACGGAGGCGCCGCTCATCGTCAAGCCGTACGTGCCACGCATGACGAACTCAGAGCTCTTTGCCTTGATGGCGAGTGGCATGGCACACATTTCGGGCGGCATGATGGTGGTTTACATCAACTACGGGGCGGACCCCGTGGCTGTGCTCAGCACCTGCATTATGGCCTGCCCCTGCAGTTTGTATCTGGCGAAGCTCTTCATGCCCGAACTGGGCAAGCCGGAAACTGCAGGTGCCGTGCAGACACAGTCGGAGAAATCTCCCTACGTAAACGGTATCGACGCAGCGGCGGGTGGCACCGCTGACGGACTCCGACTCGCCTTGAACGTGGGCGCCATGCTCATCGTCTTCATCGCCTTCGTCGCGATGGCCGATGCGTTGCTGGATTTGCTGCGCAAAGGACTCTCTCTGCAAAAAATCCTCGGCTGGATCTTCTCACCAGCGGCTTTTTTGATGGGCATTGAGGTAGCGGATATCTCGAAAGTCGGCAGCTTGCTAGGCGCCAAGCTCGCCATCAACGAGCACTACGCCTACCTGGTGATGAAGGGCTGGAAGGCCACGGCTGGCTACATGAGCGACCGTTCCTACGTCCTCACCGCCTTCGCCCTGACCGGCTTTGCAAACTTCGCATCGGTGGGCATTCAACTCGGCGGCATCGGTGCGATGGCACCGGACCGCCGGCACGACCTCGCGCGACTCGGGCTCAAGGCGCTCTTTGTCGGTTTTATCGCCACACTGCTTAACGCCGCGGTCGCCGGCCTTTTGATTTGAGAAAACTTCACTGGAACGCGAAGCTTCGTTTGACCCCACGCGGAGTGGGTGCTGAGATGAACAGTGCTGTGCGACAGTTTATCTGCATCCTCCTCCTGATCGCCCTCTCGAGCCTCGATACTCACGCCGCGGACGAGCGGTTTGACCCAGTGCTCAAGGAATTTATCGAGAAGTTCCAGGGCCGCGGCGCACTCACCGACTCCTCCAAACCGCTCACGCCAGCCGAAACAGTACAGCGGTTCAAACTCGCTCCCGGCCTCCAGATTCAAGTGGTGGCGCATGAGCCGGCTATCCGTCAACCACTCAACATCAACTTCGACGAACGAGGTCGGCTTTGGGTGACGGAGTACCTGCAATACCCCTTCCCTGCCGGAGTGAAGATTGTGAAGTACGACCAGTATCTACGCGCGATTTACGACAAGATGCCGCCGCCGCCGCCGCGCCATTTCCGCGGCGCCGACCAGATCACCATCCTAGAAGATTCGGACGGCGACGGAAAGTTCGAGAAGAGTAAGGTTTTCCTCAGCGGCCTTAACATGGCACGCAGCGCCCTTGTCGGTCGCGGTGGCGTATGGGTGCTTATGCCGCCTTACCTGCTCTTCTATCCCGATAAAAATCGCGACGACATTCCCGATAGCGACCCCGAGGTGCACCTCTCCGGATTCGGTCTCGAGGACACCCACTCGGGCGCGAATAGCCTGAGGTGGGGGCCGGACGGCTGGCTCTACGGCGCGCACGGCAGCACCTGCACGGCGGAGGTGAAGGGAGTGAAATTCCTTGGGCAAGCGATCTGGCGATATCACCCAGCTACGAAGGAATTCGAGGTCTTTGCGGAAGGCGGCGGTAATACCTACTGCGTGGACTTCGATGCGCAGGGGCGTCTCTTCTCCGGCTCCAACTACGGCGACACGCGAGGGGTCCACTACGAGCAGGGCGGCGCGTATATCAAGGGCTGGGGTAAGCATGGCCCACTGATGAACCCGCACTCTTTCGGCTGGTTCGAGCACATGGCCCACAACGGATTCAAACCGCGCTTTGCCCAATCCATCATTCTCTACGAAGGCGGCGTAATCCCAGCCCTTGAAAACCAACTCATCGCGGCGATGTCGCTCGTCAATCGCGTTCAGGCCAGCCGTCTCTACCGAGACACCTCCACCTTCCGGACCGAGGACACCGAACCGCTCATACTCACCGACGACCGCTGGTTCCGACCCGTGGACACCAAGGCCGGGCCCGACGGCGGCATCTATCTGGCCGACTGGTACGACAGCCGCCTCAGCCACCTCGACCCGCGCGACACATGGCACAAGGAGAGCGGCCGCATCTACCGCCTCCATGCCACGGGAGCCAAGGCCGCGGAGCCGTTCGACCTAGGTAAGCTCTCCACGGACGAACTCATCCACCAGCTAAAATCACCCAACAAGTGGTTCCGTCAGGAAGCCCAGCGACTGCTCGCCGACCGCCGCGATCCCTTAGCTGTGCCCGCACTGAAAGCGCTGCTGAAACACCAAACCGGCCAACTCGCCCTCGAATCGCTTTGGGCCATCAATGCCAGCGGCGGTTTCGACAATGCGCTCGCTGCCGAAACACTGAAGCATTCAAATCCATTCGTTCGCTATTGGAGCATCCGCCTGATTGGTGACAGCCGACAACTCTCGTCAAAACTGCAGCCCCAGCTTCTAGAGTTGGCCCAGACCGAGGCGAACGCAGAAATCCGCACACAACTCGCCGCCTCCTGTAAACGCTGGCCCGCTGAGTCCGCTCTGCCCATCGTGCGCGAACTCTGCCGCCGCGACGAGGATGCCGCGGACAAGCATCAACCGCTCCTGCTCTGGTGGGCCATCGAGAGCAAGGCTGTCAGCAATCGCACCGCCGTACTCAGCCTCTTCAAGGAGCCGACCTTCTGGAATGCGCCCATCGTCGCGCGCCATATCATCACACGCCTCGCCCAGCGCTACACCGCCGAGCGCACCGAGGAAAACTTGAGCACCGCTGCGATGCTGCTCGCACTCGCGCCATCCACCGAGCATGTAGATCGGCTCGTCGCTGGAATGGACGAAGGGCTTCGCGGCGACGTGTTGCAATCCATGCCCACGGCGCTCAAGACGCGGATTGCCGCGATCTGGGAATCACGCCCGCACACACCCGCGCTCATAAGTGTCGCCCTGCGACTCAGCCACGCGCCCGCTGCTGTGGTTGCCGCCCAGCGTATTGCCAATCCGAAGACCGCCGCCAGTGACCGCAGCAAATTGCTCGCCCTCGTTGCCGAGCGGCGCGAACCCGCCACGCTCCCGTTGCTCCTAGAATTGCTGCGAACTGAGAAAAGTGAATTCCTTCGCACCGAACTGCTCAATGCGCTCCAGCGCTTCGATGACCCAAAGGTTGCGAGCACGTTGCTTGAACTTCATTCCGAATTCAGCGGCAATCTCCGCGCCTCGGCACACGCCATCTTCGCCAGCCGAACCTTGTGGGCGCGACAGTTACTGGATGCCGCGGACAAAGGCGTCTTGAAGAAAGAGCACCTCGCCGTATCCAGCCTGCTCGTCATCCAAAGTCTTCGCGACCCGCAATGCGACGCTTTGCTTAAGAAACACTGGGGCCGCCTCACGAAGAGCACAGTGGAAAAAGAAACGTTGATTGCAAAAACTCGGAAGCTCCTCGCCAGCGGCAAAGGCGACCCGAAAAGCGGCCGTGAGATCTTCACGATGCTCTGTGCTAATTGCCATGCGCTTAACGGCCAAGGTGGCAAGCTCGGCCCCGACCTTACCGGCTATGAACGGGACAACCTCGATTTCATCCTGCCCGCCATCGCGGATCCGAGCCTAGCCATCCGCGAAGAGTACGTCGGTTTCAATGTCACTACGCGCGACGGACAGAACCTCAGCGGCTTGCTCGTGGCTCAATCGCCCCAGTCGCTAACGCTGCTCGATCTCGCTGGCCAGCGCACGGTGCTCCCTCGGTCCGAGGTACAGAAGTTCCAGGCATCGCCTATCTCGCTTATGCCCGAGGGCCTGCTCGAAGCGCTCACCGAGCAACAACTGCGCGACCTTTTCGCCTATCTTCAAGCCAGTGCAAAGGGCAAGTAACCAGTCGCGCACGTCCAACGGGCTATTGCATCCTGGCACCGCCTTCCATTAAGTTCGCCTCTTGAATTTTGGCCAAGAGGCCAGACCCGAGGACAACGACTGATAGCACAACCCCCACGAATATGGCTTATCTCAACGACAATTATCTCAAGCTGAAGGCTGGCTATCTTTTCCCGGAAATCGGCCGGCGCGTGAAAGCTTTCTGCGACGGCAACGCGGTCGCTGCGCAACGGCTCATCCGCTGCGGCATCGGCGACGTCACTGAGCCGTTGCCAGCGGCAGTCACTGCTGCACTGCATAAAGCAGTGGCTGAGATGGGCGTGCGCGCCACGTTCAAAGGCTACGGCCCGGAGCAAGGTTACGAATGGCTGCGCGCGGCGATTGCACAGCACGATTTCCGCGACAAAGGGCTGGACGTGGCCGATGACGAAATCTTTGTCAGCGACGGTTCCAAGTGTGATTGCGGCAACATCCTCGACATCCTCGGCCACAAAAACAAACTCGCCATCAGCGATCCTGTGTATCCGGTGTACGTGGACACCAACGTGATGGCCGGCCACACCGGCGAGGCGAACGAGGCCGGCGCGTACGGCAAGATCGTCTATCTGCCCTGCCGACCGAGCAACGGTTTCATCCCCGAGCCGCCGAAGAAACACGTGGATGTTATCTACCTCTGCTCGCCAAATAATCCCACTGGCGCTGCTGCCACGCGCGAGCAACTGCAAGCTTGGGTGAAGTACGCGCTCGAGCACAAGGCCGTCATCCTTTTCGACGCCGCGTACGAGGCGTACATCAGCGAGCCGGACATCCCGCATTCCATCTACGAAATCCCCGGCGCGCGCGAGTGCGCCATCGAGTTCCGCAGCTTCTCTAAGAACGGCGGGTTCACCGGCACGCGCTGTGCGCTGACTGTGGTGCCGAAGTCGCTCAACGCCCAGACAAAGTCCGGCGAACTCAAGCCGCTCCATTCGCTTTGGCTGCGGCGGACGACGACAAAGTTCAACGGCGTCTCCTACATCATCCAGCGTGCCGCCGAGGCGCTTTACTCGGACGACGGCAAGGCGCAAGTGCGCGGCCTTATCGAGCATTACATGGGCAACGCGAAAGTGCTGCGCACCGGCGCGCGCAAAGCTGGATTGAAAGTGTTCGGCGGCATCAACGCGCCGTACATCTGGGTGCGCACGCCCAAAGGCGTTACGAGCTGGCAGGCTTTCGACAAGGTCCTCAACGACGCCAACGTCGTCATCACACCCGGCAGCGGTTTCGGATCGAAAGGCGAAGGCTACTTCCGCATCTCCGCCTTCAACAGCCGCGCCAACGCGGAAGAGGTCTCCCGGCGTTTGCAGGAACTGAAGTGGTAACCCGAGTTGCTCTCGGCAACAGTGTAAAAAGAGAAGGCCCGCTCTGACAGCGGGCCTTCTTCAATTTATAGCCGAAGGGTTTTCGACGGACGGGCCTACTTGGCCTTCTTCTGCTGGTCCACGGTGGATTTGATATCCACCTTTTCGGCGCCGACGAGCTTGGCCGCCTTGTCACCGAGTCCGCGCGCCAGCAGGCCGCTCGTATCGCAACCGGAGGAAATGGCGGAGATACGGCCACCCTTCTCGATTAGGAAATTGCTTGGCATGGTCTTAGTCTGGAAAACTTTCCAGCTCTCGCCCTTGGTGTCCACCGCGTAGAGCATGTTGATTTTCTTCTCCTTCGCGTAGGATTCCACCTTGGTGTCGGGCTCCTTGAAGATGGCGAGGCTGATGAGTCCCTTCGCCTTGTAGGCGGCGTGGACTTCTTGGAAATACGGCAGTTCCTTGTCGCAGCCGAGGCAGCCGCACGTGAGGCGCACGAGCACCGGCCCCTTGGCAGTGAGTTCCTTGAGGTCAATAATCTTGCCGGTGGAATCCTTGATGGAGAACGCAGGCGCTAGCTGGCCTACGGCAACCTTAGTTTCTTCGGCCCGCCCAACGAACGCCAGCAGGACGGTGGATAGTGTGATCAGGATGGTTTTCATAGTTTTACTAGCTGTTTGACCAGAATCTGCGCTCCCTATTCAAAAGGCAATCTCAATTTCAATCCTGCCCTTGTGGCGCCGTCTCGCCCCTGCTATTCATATCAGCATGAAACCAATAATTGCCATCGCGGCCTGCTTTATTGCGGTCCGGCTGAGTGCCCACCCTGGCCATGAGCACGCGATCCAGTTTGAAGGGATTCAATTCGCCGCCCTGCTCGCTCCCACCGCGACAAAAACTGGCGGTGCGATACAAATTCCAGTCAGCACCGTTTCCATCGCCACTCAAGGCGACTGGCGAATCATTCGGGCCAACGGCATTCCCGACCACGTTACCGGCCAGTTTCCCAACCGCGGCAATCCGAATACCATCTCGTCGCAGAACTATAACTTCACCATCGCCGCCAAGCCCCAGCCCGCCGCGCGCCCGACCTCTGCCGGCATGACTCTGTTCGGCGTAGCGTTGAACGGCGTGGTCTTTGACCCCGGCGCCGCTGAGTGGTGGAACGGCGACCGCAGTTGGCAGTACGAGCCGCTCTCCGGCTTCATCAACCTCGGCCTCGACCAGAACAACGCCCATGTACAGCCAACCGGCGCGTACCATTACCACGGGCTGCCGAGCGCACTTCTTCAAAAGCTCACTGGCGGGAAGCAGCAGATGACGTTCGTCGGCTGGGCGGCCGATGGATTCCCCATGTACGGTCCGTTTGCGCCGACCGACGCGAAGCTCGCCACCAGCCCGCTCAAGACGATGAAATCGAGCTGGCGCGTGAAACCGGGCAACCGCATGGGCGGCCCTGGCGGCAAACACGACGGCACCTTCGTGGCCGATTACGAATATGTCGCCGGCAGGGGCGACCTCGATGAATGCAACGGCCGCATGGGCGTCACACCCGAATTCCCCAACGGCACTTACTACTACGTGCTCACCGGCGAGTTTCCGTTCATCCCGCGTTATTTCAAAGGCACACCACACCAGAGCTTCTCACGTCGAGGTCCGGGTGGCGGTGCTACTGGACAAGGCCAACCCGGCTCCGGCGTGCCGCCCCCCAAGAAAGGCCCGCCACCGCCCAAGAAAGGCCCGCCACCCGGAAAGTAGAAGCCGACGAGCAAGTCTCTGTAGATTAGTCGGCCTGAGCGCACGATAGCGAGGTGTGCGATTGCGCTGCCGCGCTTGTAGTGAGGCGAAACCATCAACCGGCCAGCAACGGCATATGGCCAAATTCATGATTGTCGCAGGCCAGAGCGACGATTAGTTTTCCCCTAATGAATTACTGGCCCGACATACAGTGGGTGCGCTCGTTTTGCGGCGGACTGACCCTCGCTACGCTTTCGGTGGTCCCTGTGTACGGAGCGACTCCAAGCGATGTGGAATTTAATCGCGACATCCGCCCCATCCTTTCCGATAACTGCTTCACCTGTCATGGGCCGGACGAAAAGGCTCGCAAGGCAAACCTGCGCCTCGATGTGCGCGATGTCGCCCTTGCGCCCGCCAAGTCCGGCGCAGTCTCCATCGTTCCCGGCAATGCGGCGAAGAGCGAACTTCTCAAGCGCATCACCACGAAGGACGCGGACGACCTGATGCCGCCGACGAAGACGGGCAAGCAGCTCACGACAGCGCAAGTGGACTTGCTGCGGCGCTGGATCGAGCAGGGTGCGAAGTATCAGGAGCACTGGGCGTTCGTGAAGCCCGTGCGACCAGCCCTGCCCCTGGTGAAAGAGGTGAAGTGGTCGCGCAACGGGATTGATCCATTTGTGCTGACGCGGCTGGAAACAGAAAATCTAAAGCCCTCGCCCGAGACCGACCGCGTGACGTGGTTGCGCCGCGTGACGTTCGACCTCACAGGCTTGCCGCCGACCATTGCAGAGATTGATACCTTCCTCGCCGACAAGGGTGCGCTGGCCTATGAAAAAGTCGTCGAGAGGCTCTTCGCTTCGCCCCGATACGGCGAGCACATGGCGCGTGGTTGGCTCGACCTCGCGCGTTACGCGGACACGCACGGCTATCAGATGGATCAGGCGCGCACGATGTGGCGCTGGCGCGACTGGGTCATCGAGGCGTTCAATCGCAACCTGCCGTTCGACCAATTCACCATCGAGCAACTCGCAGGCGACTTGTTACCGAACGCCACGCTCGAGCAACGCCTAGCCACTGGCTTCAATCGCAACCACCTCATCACCGTCGAGGGCGGCGTGATTGACGAGGAGTATCGCACCGAATACGTCGTGGACCGCGTCACCACGACCGCGACGACGTGGATGGGACTCACGATGCTTTGCGCACGCTGCCACGATCACAAGTTCGATCCGCTGACGATGCGCGACTTCTACGGGATGTTCGCGATGTTCAACCAGGTTCCCGAACGCGGCATCAACGGCTTCGCGCCACAGCTCAAGACGCCGTCGAAGGCGCAAGAAACAGAACTAGCACAACTCGACCGCGACATTATCACAAAGCAGATGGCCCACGATGCGGCAGCAAAATCGCTGACTGCGGAGCAGATGAAATGGGAGGTGGGCTTTGTCGCGCTCAAAGCCGAGTGGCAAGTGCTCGATGCCACGGGCTTCAAGTCCACCGGCGGCGCGACGCTCACGAAGCAGGACGATAAATCGCTGCTCGCCAGCGGCACGCGCCCGGCACACGACGTTTACGAAATCGCAGCGCGCTCAATGCTCACTAACATCAGCGCTGTGCGGCTGGAAGTTCTCACGCACCCGTCGTTGCCGAACACCGGCCCGGGCCGTTACGACAACGCGAACTTTGTGCTCAGCGAATTGGAGTTGGAAGCCGTGTCCATTGCCGATCCGTCGCAGAAGTTGAGGGTGAAGTTCGCCTCGGCTCAGGCCGATTACTCGCAGGAGAAATACAACATCACCGGCGCCATCGACGGCAAGCCGGCCACCGGCTGGGCGGTGGATGGGCCCGTGCGTAACAAGGATTGCACCGCGTGGTTTTATCCGGACAAACCATTCGGATTCGCGGGCGGCACCGAGCTGCGCTTCGCGTTACGGCATCAGACCATCGGTGGCCACAGTATCGGACGACCTCGCCTCTCGGTCTCAACCAGCGCCGACCCCCGGGCGGCAGAGGTTGCCGAACTCGTCGTCATCCCACGCGAGAAACGCACGGCGCAACAGGCCGTACGGCTGCGCGATCATTTCCTCGCCAAGCACGCTGCGCCCGAGGTGAAGCAGCTCACCGCCGATCTCGCGACCTTGCGTGAGCGCAAAAAACAAATCGAGGCGGCGATTCCGAACACGATGGTTATGCAGGAGATGGAAAAGCGTCGCGACACACACCTGCTGATCCGGGGTCAATACGACAAAAAGGGGGAGAAAGTGGAAGCAACATTCCCCGTGCTATTCACCGCCGCAAACGCTCCAGCCGGGAACGCAACGAGCACGATTCCCAATCGGCTGGACCTCGCGCGCTGGCTGGTCTCGCCCGAACATCCGCTCACGGCGCGCGTGGCGGTGAACCGCATCTGGGAGCACTATTTCGGCACCGGTCTGGTGCGCACGAGCGAGAATTTTGGCGTGCAAAGCGAACAGCCCTCGCATCCGGAACTGATCGATTGGCTCTCAGTCGAATTCATGAAACCCACGACGCCCGGCGCGCAGCCGTGGGACTTGCGCCATCTCCACCGGCTCATTGTTCTCTCCGCGACTTACCGCCAGTCCTCGCATGTCACGCCCGCACTGCTCACGCGCGATCCTGAGAATCTGCTGCTGGCGCGCGGTCCTCGCCTGCGTTTGTCCGCGGAGGCGGTGCGCGACAATGCGCTGCTCATCAGCGGACTGCTTGCCGAGAAGGTTGGCGGGCCGAGCGTGATGCCGTATCAACCGGAAGGACTCTGGTTCGAACTGAACGACCGCGCCGGCTACCGCATGGATTACGTGCAAAGCCGCGGCCCCGATCTATATCGTCGCAGCCTCTACACGTTCTGGAAACGCACCTCGCCGCCGCCGACACTGAACCTCTTCGACGCGCCTGAGCGCGAGTTCTGCGTGGTGCGCCGTTCACGCACGACCACGCCGCTGCAGGCGCTCGCACTGTTGCACGACCCTACTTATGTCGAAGCCGCGCGCCAATTCGCCGAGCGCATTCTCGCGCACGGCGGTGCGACGACGGACGAGCGCATTGCGTTTGCCTTTCGCACTGCGACGGCGCGCAAGCCCACCGCCGCCGAGGCGAAGGTGCTGCGCGAGGTGTTCGAGCAACAGCTCGCCGCGTTCCGCAAGAACCCGGAAGCGGCGGCGAAGTCGTTGAAGGTTGGCGAATCTGCGCGCAACGAAAAGCTCGATGGCGCCGAACATGCCGCGTGGACAGCAGTGGCGCGGATGATTTTGAACCTCGACGAGACCATCACAAAAAGCTGACACGCGATGCAAACTGATCTTCTCCAACAAGCGGGACTGCACGGAACACGGCGGCAGTTTTTTGGCCGCACCGCGTCGGGCATCGGCACGGCCGCCCTGGCGTCCTTGCTGAACCCGCAGCTATTCGACGCCGCCACGCAGTTGGACAAACCGCGCGGCGGGTTGCCCGGGTTGCCGCATTTCAAGCCGAGCGCCAAACGCGTCATCTACCTGTTCGAGTCGGGCGCGCCGTCGCAAATCGACACGCTCGATTACAAACCAACGCTCGAAAAACTCCACGGCACAGAGCTGCCCGACAGTATCCGAAAAGGTCAGCGGCTTACGGGCATGACGTCGGGGCAGAATAAATTTTCGGTCGCAAAGAACTTTGTGCCTTTCAAGCAATACGGCCGCAACGGTGCGTGGATGAGCGATCTACTGCCGCACATCGGCGGCGTCGCGGACGACATCTGCGTGGTGAAAACGATGCACACCGAGGCCATCAACCACGACCCAGCCATTACGTTTTTTCAGACGGGCAGCGAACAGCCGGGCCGGCCGAGCATCGGCGCTTGGGCGAGCTACGGGTTGGGCACGTTGAGCGAAGATTTGCCCGCGTTCGCCGTGTTGATCTCGAAGAATTCTTACGGCGCGCCGCAGCCGCTTTACGCGCGATTGTGGGGCAGCGGATTTCTTCCCTCAAATCATCAAGGCGTGAAGCTGCGCTCGACGGGCGATCCGGTGCTCTTCCTGAAAGATCCCGCCGACACGAGTGACGCCAGCCGCCGACAAATGCTCGACGGCATCGCGAAGCTGAACGCGCTGCGTCAGGCCGAAGTGGGCGATCCCGAAATCGCCACGCGCATCGCCGCTTACGAGATGGCGTATCGCATGCAGATGTCCGTGCCGGACCTGACAGACTTGAGCAAGGAACCGGAGAGCACGTTTAAACTTTACGGCGAGGAGGCAAAGACGCCCGGCACGCAGGCCTACAACTGCCTGCTCGCGCGCCGACTGGCCGAGCGCGGCGTGCGGTTCATCCAGCTTTATCACCGCGACTGGGATCATCACAGCAGCCTGCCGCAGGAGCATCCGCGGCAAGCGCGCGAGACCGACCGGCCCAGCGCCGCGCTCGTCACCGATCTCAAACAGCGTGGCATGCTCGACGACACGCTCATCGTGTGGGGCGGCGAATTCGGGCGCACGGTGTATTCGCAAGGCAACCTCGCCGGCGGCAACTACGGGCGCGACCATCATCCGCGCTGCTTCTCCGTGTGGCTCGCAGGCGGCGGCATCAAGCCCGGCATCAGCTACGGCAAGACCGACGACTACTGCTACAACGTGGCAGAAAATCCCGTGCACGTTCACGATCTGCAAGCCACGCTGCTGCACTGCCTCGGTGTGAATCACGAGAAGCTCACCTATCGATTCCAAGGCCGTGACTATCGCCTCACCGACGTGCACGGCAAAGTGGTGAAAGGCATCCTCGCCTGAGGCTGTGCGCTTGCAGGTTTTGCAAAGCCATCCTTTCGCTAGCTCATGAAGTGGAATTCGTAGAGACTGATAACAACTCCTCGGCATATACACCGCAGATAGAAATTTAAGCGAACCACTGAAACCAGAAACTTCATAAGTGCAAACTCTATGAAACGACTCCTCCTCCTTCTCGTTACTCTCCTACCCTTCCACGCTACCTTCGCTGCGGATGACGCCGGGTTCACGCCGCTCTTCAACGGCAAGGATTTCACGAGCTGGCGCTTCACTGGCCTCAAGGAAGGCGACCCCGCTCCCGTGAACTGGAAGGTGGAGGGCGGTCTTATCCACCTCACCGGTGGCGGCAAACCGAACCTCGTCACCGAACGCGAGTATGGCGATTTCGAGATGCGCTTTGAATGGCGCGCTTTGAAAGACAAGTACAACAGCGGCTTCTACATCCGTACCGGTAAGAACACCGGAAGCAACCAATTGAACCTCGCCAAGGGTGCCGAGGGTGCACTCGTCGGCGGCAAGTTGGAAGGAGCCAAGGCCGTGCCGCAGCTCCAGAAACCGGCTGGCGAATGGAATACGTGGCGCGTGCTGGTGAAGGGCGACAAGGCAAGCTTCTGGTGCAACGACAAACTGGCGTGGGAAGGAACCGGCCTCAAACCCGACAAAGGCCACATTGGTTTCCAGGCCGAGGGCGCTGCGCTCGAGTTCCGCAACTTGCGCCTACGCGAGATTAAGTAGCCCTTTCCAGTCTCGGCGTCTGTAGGCATGGAAGGCTCTCTTTGACAGCGGAGGTTTGAATAGCTATCGTCAGAGGAGGTCGATTCATTGCATCAGCGCGAATGAGCAGCCAGCCCCATCTTTGCAAAGGCCCCGTGACCCGACGCAGCTTTCTCGAAGCTGGCGCGCTCAGCCTCGGTGGTCTCGGCCTCTCTGATTTTCTCCGCCTGCAAGCGGTCGCCAAGGAGGCGGGCAAGCCGCTGAGCGATACATCAGTCATCTTTGTCTGGCTCCCCGGTGGGCCGCCGCACATGGAGATGTACGATATGAAGCCGGACGCTCCGGCTGAGTACCGCGGCATCTTCAGTCCGGTGCGCACGAATGTCCCCGGCATGAACGTCTGCGAACTCTTGCCACAGCACACAAAGTGCGCGGACAAGTATACGATCATCCGCTCGATGCACCACGAGTTCGCCGACCACGGCGGTGGCCACAAGCGGTTCATGACCGGCCGCAGACCGGCCGAGCCGACCGGGTTCGTGAACGACGCCCCAGCCGTCACCTCCTATATCACGCGGATGCTCTCCGGTAAGACCGGTGGCATGCCAGCCTGCATCGTGGGCACCGACGGCGGCCGGATGCAGCTCGACACCTTCAGCCTCGGCGCGGCGTGGCTCGGCAGCGCAGCGACCCCTTTCATGGTCGGCGGCGATCCGAGTTCGCCTTCTTTCAAAGTGCAGAACCTCGGGCTCACGCCCGACATGGAAACGCGCCTCGATGACCGACTGCACCTAATGAAGAGCCTCGACCGCTTGCGCCGCGACGCGGATCAGAGCGGATTGATGGGAGCGATGGACACCTTCAGCCAGCGCGCCTTCGAGATGCTCACCAGCGCGCAGGTACGCGACGCCTTCGACCTCACGCGCGAGACGCAACGCACCCGCGAACGCTACGGCATGCACGCCTACGGCCAGCGCGGCCTGCTCGCGCGGCGGCTCGTCGAGGCCGGCTGCCGATTCGTTACGATGGTCTGGGAACATCCCGGGACGAAGATGCCCGAATACGGCACGTACAACTGGGATTCCCACGCGGTGAACGCCCACATCTTCGACGACTGCCGCTGGCGTTTCCCGTACTATGATCAGGCCGTCACCGCGCTCATCGAGGATCTTTACGCACGCGGACTGAACAAGCAGGTGCTGCTCGTCGTCACCGGCGAATTCGGCCGCACGCCACGGCTCAACACGCAGACCGGTACGCAGACGAAGGTGGCTCAACCCGGCCGCGATCACTGGCCCGGGGCCTTCTCGCTGCTCGTCTCCGGCGGCGGCATGCGCACGGGCCAAGTCATCGGCGCGACCAACAGCCGCGGTGAGCATCCGATTGAACGTCCGCTTACGCCGAACGATCTCTGGGCCACGGTGTACCAGCACCTCGGTATCGACTACGATCTCGCCTTTCCCGACCTCAGCGGCCGTCCGATGCCGATTCTCCCCTTCGGCGATCCGATTCGCGAAATCCTCCCGGCGGTCGGGTAAGCGCACGTAGACGCTTCAGTTGCCACCCGATCCATTCGAATCCGTCGAATCACTTCTTAGAAGCCTTCTTAGACGGTGGTAACTTGCTCCGCGCAGCGGCCAGCGAGATCAACTCTTTCGGTGTAGTTACGCGCCAGACGTTGAGATAATCAGGCCACTCCTTTTCGTTTTCCGGAAGACCGTTGATCTGCAATTCCGCGATGCGCGGCTCAAAGAGCGAGGCCACCAGTGCGTTGCATCCTGCACTGCCGCTGCCCCAGAACACGGTCGGCAAATCGCCAAAGCCATCGACAGTACGCGCGGATTGCAACGCACGGCGGATATCCCACACACGCATTCCATCGAGCGTCTGGCCGAGGAGCATGAAACGGCGCCGTGTCTGCGTACGGTATTTTTCGTCAGCGTTTAAGGCGGTGAAGCCGACGCCTCGCGGCGCGAAGGTGACATACGCATTCCCGTGGTCGCGAATATAACCCATCCATTTCTTGAACTGCTGGCGCACCGGCTCGGGCAACGGCGTCCCAGCATCTACTCCCGCCTCCGCTAATTCATCGCGAAAAGCCGCTCCGAATCCAGCGCGCGCGAGCTGGAGTTGTTGACGCCAACCGGCATCATCCACCACCTCGAGATGGAGCGCCTTGGGCTTCATCGCTACTGGCTGCGCGAGATAAAAGCGGAGCGTTACACCAGGCTGACTCTCGAATTCGTGAGCGGTCAGGCGCACGCCATCTGCTTCCGCACGGGCCAACTCGCGCACAGCAGTTGTCCCGACTTTCTCAGGCCAACCAGCGAAAACCTTCGCACGCAAAATCTCGGCTGTGATAGATTTGTCTCCGCTCGCCATAGGCACAAACGTCTCGTGAATCTTCGTCACGCGTTCGTCGGCGGGCAGTTTGTTGAACACTTTGAGCTGCTCCGGTGTGAAAAGTTTTTCGGCAGGCAGTGTGATCGCCGGCTGTTCACCTTTTAGAAAACGATTGAACCAGCGGAAGACCGGCACCTGCAAATCCTGTGTATCCTTGTGAGGGCCTTCGGTAATCAGCAGACCGAGATTGGCGCCAGCCTTGTGGAGTTCGTAGATACGGCGCGTCTTCTCATGAACGCGCACCACCCCATCGAGCGGGAAAATCGAATCCTTGTCGGTGTTGCAAATCAGTAACGGACGAGGCGCGACAAGCGCAGCGACCTGCGCGTAATCCCAGCGATAACTGTTCACCTGAAACATACAATCGCAATGACCTTCGACAACGCCATCCACCACGTGGTTTTTCAAATCGGTGATTCCAGCGACGGGCGCAGCGACTTTGATGCGCTCGTCCATTGCAGCGATTGACCAAGAGTAGGCGCCGCCACCGGATCGACCGGTGACGCCAAAGCGTGTCTTATCGACTTCGGGTCGCGTCTCGAGATAGTCGAGCGCGCGAATGCCGTTCCACGCCTCGACTCCAGCCGGCGTGTAACCGCGCGCGTTCCACCACCAGTTACCAAAACGATGCGTTCCGTGATGCATCCCTTCGATCTCGCCAAGTTGGATAGTGTCGATAGTGAGACAGACGTAGCCGTTTCGCGCGAACCACGCACCGTGATGCTGATAGCCAGTTTTGTTGCCATAGCTCACGCCATTCGTCTTCACGAGCGCGTGCCCGCAGACATAGAGAATTGTCGGTGCGGGTTTCGTTAATTTCTTCGGCAAGTAAAGATTCGCAGTGACATAAAGGCCTGGCAACGACTGGAAGTGGAGATTTTCGACCGTAAATTCGGGATGATCCACGCGCCCAGTGATGACGGGTTTCAAGTCCGTGCGCGCGGGTATCGGATCAAGTCCGAGCATCTCGCCAAGCTGCCGGCGATACTCAGTCTTGCGCGTGTTCCAGTCGTCGAGCGTTTTGATGTCGCTCAGACTCCGCTCAGCTAGTCGCGTGGTCTCGATTTTGAAATACTCCGCGAGCATTCGGTCGCCGCGCGTTTTGAACTCCGCGCCGGCTGCAACTTGCATCAGCACCAATATCATCAGGAAATACTTCATCATGTGCCCTCCTCGATTGCTTACTTCACATCTTCAAAGAATTACTTCGAGCCGGCGGCGATTTGTAAACTTGATGAACCAAGCGACAACCGTGCCTTTTAGCCCGCGCCACGACTGCCAGTTCGCAGCGGACACATTGGAGACAAGCAGACCGAGTGCGGCTAAGAAGGTGTAGCTTTGGTTCATAGAAGTGACCCTAGAAGACGCGTCCACCCTCTTCAACCTTCAGTTTTGCGGTGTGAAATTGGCTTAGCCGGCCGCGGTTTTTGGCTTTTTTATACTCAGTGCCAACCAGAAGAACCCAGAGCCAACCACAACGAGTAGAAGAATCCCGAGGATGGGCGGCAGGAGCAGCGCCAGAACCGCGGTGGCAATGGAAGCAAGCCATTCAACAGTGGCGACGAGCCAGTTGGTGAGTCCGCCGGTGAATGTCGTGGAAGCACCGCGCGCGATGACCGTAACACTTTGCACTGCCGCAGCCGCACCCCCGCCGGCGATGATTGCGAGCGTCCATTTCAGAAACGGGCTGAGGTCCGTGATTATCGAGGCGCTGACGATGGCTCCAGCCACGACAGCCGACGGCGTGGAGATGGTGTCGAGCAGATTATCGAGCCACGGCACATAGTACGCCGCGATTTCAAAGCCGGCCGCGATGCTCAGAGCGATCAGCGCCGGCGTGCTGGAAAGCCACGCGAATTCGCCCGCAAGATTCAGATGACCGGATGCGGCGGCGATGCTGATAATTAGGGGTGGAATGAAAACGCGGAAGCCACACGCGGCACTGAGTCCGATACCGACAAGAATGCTGAGCAAGGTTTCCATAAAGGTGACGGTGTTACGTGAAAAACTAACGTAAACCCGTCAGCTTAACAAGCCCAGCTAGAGAATTCCGGATCAGGGTGCAACTCAGCGCGAAGTTCTCGCTCTGTGCGCGGATAGCCAGCAGGACCCCGCTCCAGAAGTGAATGCGCGCGTAGCGCTAGTTCAGCCCCATCTTTGGCCTCACGCAGCTTCACAGCATCGCGAGCGGGTGGTGCGATTCCTCGTTCAATTCGAGATGACAGTTAGGGAAGTAATAAAAAGCCGGACCTGTCGTTTAACGACTGGGAACCGCACCGGCGCAGCAAAAGTTAACCCTCGCGTACGGATGCACCGAGCGCCTGCTTTAGATGTAGCACGAGTTTCTCGTGCGCGGCGTTCACGTCGGTGTCAGTGAGCGTTTTGTCGGTAGCGCGGTAGGTGAATGCGTAGGCGAGGCTTTTTTGGCCAACGGGCACGTTCTTGCCTCTGAAGACATCGAACAACTCCACACTCTCCAAGTTCGCGGGCTTGGCCTGCTTCACAGCCTGAAGCACGGCGTCGTGCGCGGTAGCTTCCGGCACGAGCATCGCGACGTCACGGCGACTCGCCGGGAACTGTGGCAGCGGCTTGAAAGACTTCGTCGCGTTGCGGCGGGCTAAGAGTTCATCGAGGCGCAGTTCGGCGAGAAAGACGGCATCGCGCAGATCGTAGTGCTTCGCTAGTGCCGGCAGGAGTTGGCCTAATTCGCCGAGAGGCAGCTTGCCACCGAGCGTGATCGCGGCGGATTCGAGGAACAGTGCGGTTGGCTCCGCGCGTTTGCCGAACTGGACGCCGCGCAAGCCGAAGTGTTCCAGCACGTCTTCGACGAGGCCCTTCAAGTCCATCGCGTCGAACTTCGCGTCGCGGTCGTCGCCGCTCCAGAACGTCAATGCACGCAGACCCGTCAGGGCGATGGCAATGCGGCGTTCCTCTTTCGGTTGGCCGTTCACGCTTGTGAACACACGACCGATTTCAAATAGCGCCACGTCGTTATTTTTGCGACTGAGGTTGTGCCGGAGAGTTTCCAGCAAGCCGGTCAGCAGGCTCGGACGAAGCACATCCATGTCGGAGCTGAGCGGATTGGCCAGCTTCACGATTTCGCCTTCCGGCACGTGGCAGTTGGCAAGGCTCACCAAAGTCTGCCCCTGTGCTTCATTTAATCCCAAGCCAGTGAGCAGTCGGCGTACATCGACAAGCTGGTCATACACGGCATCGAACGCGTTCGTTCCAACCGCGCCGCGTGGAGTCGTGCTGGGAATCTTCTCCACGCCATGCAGTCGGGCGATTTCCTCGATGAGGTCCACCTCGCGCTTGAGGTCCACGCGGAAACTGGGAATGCGGAAGACGGTGACCTCTTGGCTTGGTCCCGCAGCCACCGCGAGACCGAGGCTCTGGAGCATTTTAACCTGATTTTCGGGGGAGATTTCCACACCGAGCAGAGCCGCTGTCTTCGCGTGCCGGAGAGAAACCGTCTTCGCTTCTACCGGTTTCGGGTATGCGTCCACCACGCCGGACACGAGCGTGCCACCGGCGGTTTCGAGAATGAGCTGCGCCGCGCGCTGACTGGCATAATCAGCAATGCCCATGTCGCACTCGCGTTCGAAGCGGTAGCTGGACTCGCTGCGTAGACCGAGCGTCTTGCTCGTGCGCCGGATATTCGTCGGCGCGAAATAGGCACTCTCGATGAGCACATCGCGTGTGTCGTCGCGAATTTCGGTGTTCGCGCCGCCCATCACGCCAGCTATGGCAATACCCTTCTGCTCGTCGGCGATGAGCAACATATCGGGCGTGAGCGTGCGCCCCTGGTCGTCGAGTGTCTTAAACTTCTCGTCCGCGGTGGCACGACGCACGACGATGGCGGGCTTGCCGTCCGCGCCTTTCGCAATCAGGTGATAATCAAAAGCGTGGAGCGGCTGGCCAGTTTCCAGCATCACGTAGTTCGTCACATCGACCACGTTGCTGATGCTACGGATGCCAACCTTCTCCAGCGCGGTGCGGAGCCAATCGGGGCTGGGACCAATCTTCAGGCCACGGATGAGGCGCGCGGTGTATCGGGGGCAAAGCGAAGCGTCCTCCACTCGGACAGCAACGAAGTCCTCCACCTTCCCTGCACTACCTGACAGTTTTGCCTCGGGCAACTTGAGTGGGCTTCCAGTGAGCGCGCTGATCTCGCGTGCAATGCCGATGACGCTGTTCCAGTCCGGGCGGTTCGGTGTGATCTCGAGGTCATACACCACGTCGCTGCCCGCCCGGCCGAGATGCTCGGCGAAGAACTGGCCGACCTTCGCATCCGGCGGCAGAATAATGATGCCATCGCCGTCCTCGCCGAGGCCGAGTTCCTTTTTTGAGCACATCATGCCCTGACTCACGACGCCGAAGACTTTGCGCTCCTTGATGACAAACGGCTCCTTCTCGCCGGCCTTCAGCGGCAGCGCGAAGTTCGGCAGGATGAGCGCGACCTTGTCACCCGGCTGGTGGTTCTGCGCGCCGCAGATGATGGTGCGCTCGCCCTGACCGTCGTGAACACGGTTCACGGAGAGCTTGTCGGAGCCGACCACCTTATCCTTCGTGAGCACCTGCCCGACGACGATGCCCGCAAACTCGCCCCCGAGCTTCTGCACGCCCTCCACTTCGAGACCGAGCATAGTGAGCCGCTCCGCGAGTTCCTCGGGCGACCAGTTGAAATCGACGTATTGCTTGAGCCAGTTAAGAGTGACTTTCATGGCGGGTGAAATCAGAACTGCTTCAAGAACCGCACATCATTCTCGTAAAACAGGCGAATGTCGGTGATGCCGTACCTCAGCATAGCGATGCGTTCGATGCCGAAGCCGAAGGCCCAGCCGGTCCACACCTCAGGGTCGTAGCCGACGTTCTCAAAAACTTGCGGGTGAACCATGCCGCAGCCGGCGATTTCAAGCCAGTCCTTGCCGAGCTTCTTCACGAGCGCGTTCGTGAAATCAATTTCCAGGCTCGGCTCGGTGTAGCTGAAGTAGTGCGGTCGAAAGCGGAGCTTCACATCGCTGCCCAGCACGTCCTTGAA
>CAMDJP010000021.1 GCA_945900775.1 Akkermansia muciniphila
TAGTCGGCGGAGAGCTTCGCAGCATTCTCGACATTGACCGGTTTGCCGCCGGGAAAGGCCGTGGCGTAGGCGCCCATCTCGGCGCCGCCTTGCACGCTCGAGTGGCCGCGGATTGGCATGAGGCCACACTTATCGCGCCCCACGTAGCCACCGGCGAGACCGAGATTGAGCACCATGCTGACAGCGTCCGCACCGTAGTTGTGCTGCGTGATGCCCATACTCCAGACGATCACGGCGTTCTTCGCATCGCGGATGAGCGCGGCGAACTCGCGCATCGTTGTGCGATTGAGCCCGCTCTGTTTTTCAAGTGTGTCGAATTCAAGTTTTGAACAGGCGGCCTTGAGAGATTCAAACTCAGCGGTGTGCTCGCAGATGAATTTTTCATTTGCCCAGTTCTCGTCGAAAAGAATCTTTAGCACGCCATAGAGGAAAGCGATGTCGCCGCCTTGCGAGACGGGGAACCAGTAGTCCGCGATGTCCGTGCCGAAGAGCGCGCTGCTCACGGAGCTCGGCACCCAGTAGCGCTTCATGCCCGGCTCAAGGTAGGGGTTCACGAGCACGACCTTTGTACCGAGCGCCTTCGCCTCGTGGAGGTACTTCGTGGTGACGGGTTGGTCGTTGGCCGGATTCGCGCCGAAGAAAATGATGAGGTCGGTGCCGTACCAATCCTTGTAAGAGCAGGTGCTGGCGGCAAGGCCGATGGCGTACTTCATCGCGCTGGTGCTCGGCGCGTGGCAGAGGCGGGCGGCGTTGTCCACGTTGTTCGTGCCAAGGAAGCGCGCGGCTTTCTGCGCCATGTAATAGATCTCGTTCGTCACGCCGCGGGCGGTGACAAACATCGCCCAGCGCTTCGGTGTGCTGGCGCGGATTTTGCGCGCAATACGCGTGTTTGCTTCGTCCCACGAGATGCGTCGGAAACCTTTCGCGCCGAGTGCGCGCACCATTGGGAAGGGGAGCCGACCGAGTTCGCGGAGCTGCGCGTTATCAAGTTTCTCCAGTTGCGAGACATCTTCCAGCAATCGCGCGTCGAGGGCTGGCATGGTGTTCAAGCGGAGCAGATTGAGCCGCGTCATGCAGAGGTGCGTGCCCGAGATGGTCCAATCGTGCAGACCGGCGACGCCCAGCGCGCAGCCGTCGCAGACACCTTTCGTCAGCACCTTCCACGCGTAGCCCAGATTATCGCGGTTCTTCCAGACGATGCCGAGCATGTCGCGGAAATGCTTCGGCTTCGCGACGCCGACGCCGAAAGGCAGCAGGCGAGAGAGGCGGTCCTTCCAAGTTTTCTCGATGGCGTACGACATACTGCGAAAAGCTAACCGCCAAGACGCATTATCACCAAGAGCATTTTCTCCCGGCGCACGGCGGCTTGGCGGTTTTGAAACGAAGCGGTTGCCCGATTACTTTTTCAGCCCACGACCGCCTCGGCCCTTGAAAGTGAGTTCGGCGATGCCGGACTTGTCGAGTTCGCCGAGGCCGAGTTTCACCATCTTGGCGAACTGCTTGGTGGTTGCGGCGGCGAGCGGAAGGTCCATCTTCTGCTCCTTAGCGAGGCTAAGGGCGATGCCGGAATCCTTCGCAGCGTGTGAGGCGGAGAAGAAGCAGGAGTGGTCGCGGTTGAGCATGTCCTCGCCATCGGTAACCAGCACGCGGCTGTTTGCACCCGTCTGGCTGAAGATTTCGGTGAGCACTTTGAGGTCGAGCTTGAGAGCGGCACCGAGACCGAGACCTTCGGCGAGGCCGGCAGTGTTGATGTTCATCACCATGTTCACGAGGGCTTTGACTTGAGCGGCGGTGCCGGATTTGCCGATGTAACGGAGCAGTTTGCCCTCGTCGCTGAGCTTGACGAGGATGGCGCGCACTTTGTCGAAGGTGGCCTTCTCGCCGCCGACCATCAGGTAGAGCGTGCCGGCGCGGGCTTGGTTGATACTGGAGGCCATGCACGCTTCGAGTGAACCGGCCTTGGCCTTCTTCGCGAGCTTCTCGATCTCGACGTGGACCTTGGGCGAGACGGTGGCGCAGTTGATGAAGACGCGACCGGAGGCGTTCTGGAGCAGGCTGTCCTTCTTACCGGCGTAGATGGCGCGCATCGCGGCGTCGTCGGTGACGACCGTGATGATGACATCAGAGACTTGAGTGACGCGCGCGAGCGTGCCGGCGGCCTCGCAGCCGATTTCCTTGGCGAGGTCGAGTGCCGACTGGGGGCGGACGTCATAGACCGCGCTGACGGTGTAACCGCATTCCTTGAGGCGGCGGGCCATGTTTGCGCCCATCCGGCCGACGCCGACGAAACCGATTTTTTCTGCCATAAGAGGTAGTAGGTTGATTGCTGATTTTGTTTCTGAATTCGCGCGGGACTCTAAGGAAAAGGGTGACGAGGCGCGAGCGCTTTTTCAGTTTGTCGCAGGAACGGCCTCTGGCATTGGGAGACGTGCGCCAAACTCGTAGGTGGGGCAGGGGGCATCCTGCGAAGTGACAGTGACGTCAACGTGTGTGGCACCGACCTTCTGAAGCGTGCCGCTCACGGCACGATGAGCCAACTCGGGGCGGTTGCAGTCGCGGCTGAGGTGGCCAAGGAAGATGTGGTGGAGTCTGTCGGAGACGATTTGCTCAGCGACTGCGGCACCAGCCTCGTTCGAGAGATGTCCGTGTCGGCCGAGGATGCGTTGCTTGAGACTCCACGGCCGTCGCAGGTCATCCTGCAGCAGTTTCACGTCGTGATTCGTCTCGAGCACGAGAACGTTCGCGGGGCGGACACGCTCGATGGTGAGGCGGGTCGCATGGCCGAGGTCGGTAAGAAATCCGAGGTTGCCTCCGCTGGTGCGGATGAGGAAGCCGACGGGGTCCATCGCATCATGTGGCACGGAGAATGTCTCGACGCCGATATCGTTCACCTCAAAACCGGCGCCGGTGGTGAAGAGGCGGAAATCGAATTTGGTCGCTGTGATTTCTCCCACGGCCTCAGCGGTGAGGCGGTTGCAATAGACGGGAATCTGTAGTTTGGCGGCGAGCGCGACGAGGCCGCCGATGTGATCGGAGTGCTCGTGAGTGAGGAGGATGCCGTGAAGGCCTTCGGGGGCGCGACCGATGGTGGCGAGTCGCTGACGGGTCTGGCGTCCGCTCAAGCCGGCATCGATTAGGAGGCGCGTCTCGTCGGTCTCGAGATAGGCGCAGTTGCCGCTCGAGCCGCTGGCCAAAATTGTGAAGCGCACCGACACACGGGCGACGTTAAGGAGGGATGAGCGGGGCGGCAACTGGTTTTTCGGCGGACGCTCGAGCCGATTTTTTAGGCGGCAAAATGGGGTGAAGCATTTTTAATGCCTGCTTATGCTTGGCGTCTGATGACAAAGGCATTACCGTGCCCACCGAACAACGAACGCGATGGCTCAGCAAGGATTGCATATCAGTCAGCGGATGGGGCAGCAGCAGGTGCTGTCGCCGCAGATGCAGCAGTCGTTGCAGATGCTGCAGGCGCCGATGCTGGAGTTGAAGGCGCTCATCGAGCAGGAGCTCCAGCAGAATCCCGTGCTCGAGGAGATCGCGGAGATGGGCGAGGAGAAGCCGGCGGACCGTGAGGCCGCTGAGAAGGCCGATCTCGCCGAGCCTCCGGCTGATGTGCAGATGGATTCGGCGGAGGAGAAGCAGGGCGAGCCGGTGGATGATTTTCAGGCCGAGTTCGAGAAGCTCGCGCAGATTGATCAGGAATGGCGCGACCAGCTTTCATCCGGCCAGTCCGTTCAACGGGCGAATGCGGATGACGAGGAGCGGCGGCAGTTCATGTTCGATTCGCTTACGGCTGGGCCCTCGTTGCACGAGCATCTACTGGAACAGGTTCGACAGTCGGATCTGACCGCCTCGCAGCAAGTCGTGGCCGAGGGCATCGTGGGCAATATGGATGACCACGGTTATCTCAAAGCCACCTTCGAGGAAATCGCCCATGCCGCACAGCAATCGGTCGAAGTGGTCGCGCCGATGCTGAAAATCATTCAAAGCTTTCATCCAGCCGGTGTCGCTGCGCGGGATTTGCAGGAATGCCTACGGCTCCAGCTCGAGCGTGCGGGACGACAGGAATCCCTCGAGTACCAGATTATTGTCGATTACATGGAGGCACTTGGCCGACGCCGTTTCCCAGAGATGGCGCGCGGCTTGGGCGTGGAGATTGACGAGATTCAGGACGCCGTCGAGGAGATTGCCAAGCTCGATCCACGGCCTGGTCAGGCCTTTGCTCCGGAAAACCACCAGTACGTGGTGCCGGAAATCTTCGTGCGCCCTGATGAGGGCGGCTTCTCGGTTACCTCGAACAGCGACCAGATGCCGCACCTGCGCATCAGCAACGCCTACAAAGATCTCATGGCGCAGGCGCAGAGCTCGCGCGAGGTGCGCGAGTACATTCGCAGCAAGATTCGTGATGGTAAATTTCTCATCAAGAGTCTGCACCAGCGGCAGGAGACGATTCTCAACATCGCCAAAGAAATCGTCCGTCGGCAGCACGACTTCTTCGCCAAGGGAAAGACCCACATGAAGCCGCTCACCATGGCGCAGGTGGCCGAGGTCGTCGGCGTGCATGAGACGACCGTGAGCCGCGCCGTGTCGGGCAAGTATATGGACACGCAGCAGGGCGTGTTCGAGATGCGCTACTTCTTCACCGCCGGTATCAAGACCGCCACTGGGCAGGATATGTCCAACGCCAGTGTGAAGGACATGCTGGGCGCGCTTGTGAAGATGGAAAATCCTGAGGCTCCGCTTTCGGACGAGGCGCTCGTGAAGTTGCTCATCGCAAAGGGCGTCGTCATCGCACGGCGCACCGTCGCGAAGTACCGCGGCGAACTGAACATTCTCCCTTCCAACATGCGGAAGGTGTACTGAGCGGACGCTACTTCTTCCCCTTCAGCGCGGCCTTTGTCTCCGCCTGCAACGCCTCTAGTTCCGGCTGCAGTTCGCGCTTGTCCTCTGATTCCATCCGGTCGATGAAGAGAATGCCATTCAGGTGATCCACCTCGTGCTGCACCGCGCGTGCGAGCAGACCACCGCAGCGGAAAGAGATTCGAGTGCCCTTCTCGTTCGTGCAGGAGACATCCACCTGTTCGGGGCGCGTGATCTGCGCGTACATTTCCGGGAAACTCAGGCAGCCCTCACCGCCGGCCACGGGCTCCGCTGCCGGTTTCACTTGGGGATTAATCATCACCAATGGCATCAACGCAGCAAGTTCCGCTGGCTTGCCGTCGAGCCAGAGCGTCGAGGGACGATCCGCTTGTTGCACGTCTATCACCGCCAGTTGCAATGCGTGTGCCACCTGTTGCGCGGCGAGGCCGAGGCCGTGGCAGGCCTCCATCGTGACCAGCATGTCGGCGATGAGCTTCTTAATCTGGGGAGTGATCTTCTCGATGCGTGCCCCTTTCTGGCGCAACATCGGATGGCCGTATTTGACAATTTCGAGCGACATCGTTGGTAGATGAAATTTAAGCCGAGGCGCGATTGAAAGCGGCTACGGAAGGTTCAATCGCCATTCACACCGAGTAGATGAAGGATGCGCTCGAGCTCGTCGTCGCTGAAAAAGCGGATGTCGAGCGAACCTTTTCCGGCGCGATAGCGGAGCGTTACCTTTGTGCCGAGCCGCTGCTTGAGCTTATTCTCGAGATCGGCCACATGGACATCTTTCGGCACGTTGGCGGGCTTGTCGCTCGTGCTCTCGATTTTCGGCTGCTGCAATCGCGTGACGAGCTCTTCTGTCTGGCGGACACTCAGTGAATCCTTCAGCACACTCGCTGCGGCAACCTTTTGCTCGATCGCCGTGACGAGGCCGAGGATGACTTTCGCGTGGCCGACGGAAAGGCGGCCGTCGCGTACCAGCGGTTGCAGTTCCGCCGCGAGCTTGAGCAGTCGCAAGGCGTTGGTCACCGCCACGCGGCTCTTGCCGACCTTTTGCGCGACCTGTTCCTGCGTGAGATGAAACGCCTCAATCAGTTGGCTATACCCGAGTGCCTCTTCAATCGGATTCAGGTTCTCGCGCTGCAGATTCTCGATGAGCGCCAGCTCCAGCACGACACGGTCGTCCGCCTCGCGGACAATGATAGGAACTTCCGTAAGCCCGGCTAGCTGTGCCGCGCGCCAGCGTCGTTCGCCGGCGATGATCTCGAAACGTTCGTTGCGCGCGCGGACCACCAGCGGTTGGAGGATGCCTTGTTCCTTGATCGAATTGGCCAGCTCGCGCAGTGCCTCCTCCGCGAACTCCTTGCGCGGCTGAAAAGGGCAGGGAGTCACTCGGCCGTGTGGCACGCGGCGAACCTCCCCACCGCCGGCTGGGGACTGGTTCGCGCTATGACTGGGCGCGAGTGGCGTGGTGACGGTCGACGCCGTCATGCCTCCCAGCAATGCCCCCAGACCACGACCCAAAGCTGATTTCACCATTGCGAAAGCGTGGGCAAGCAGGCCGGAATTGTCGAGTGGCGAATCGCGTTTCTCGACACGCCGCGCGTCACCTCGCTATCCTCCCCACGTGAGTAAGAAGAGCGCGAAAATCTCTGCCTTAATTGAAGGACTGCGTGGCCGGCCGCTCGACGCGCATTATCTCGGTTACTTCGAGTGCTTCCACCGCCAGCTCTACTACGAAGCCCACGACGTGCTTGAGGAACTCTGGCTCGCCGATCGACACGGGCCAAACGGCGATTTCTACAAAGGGCTCATCCAGCTCGCCGGCGCGTTTGTGCATCTACAGAAACATCTCTCGCCTATGTATCGCAAACGGATGCACCGCCTGCGCCCCGCCGCCGCGCTCTTCCGCCTCGCGCACGCGAACCTTGCCAAGTACCCCGCGTGCCACGCACAACTCGACGTCATCGCCACGCTCGCGCTGATCGACGATTGGCTGGCGCGGCTGGAAGCCGAAAAGTTCGAAGCGAACCCTTTCAGCGAAGCCAGCGCTCCACCCTTACCATTCTCGGAATAATGCTGGCAAAAGCTTGCGCGTGCGCGGCCTTTGGCTAACGTGTCAACCATGCCTCCGGAAGGGCTTGACGCGAGTTCTTCTGAGAGGCCAGAAGTCTGAAACCGAAGCCCGATGAACTACGCCGACATCCATCGCCTGTATCAACTGCCGCTTTTCGAGTTGCTCAAGCAGTCACGAGCGGCACATGAGGCACACTGGCCGGAGCGCGAGGTGCAGCTCTGCACATTGCTCTCGATCAAGACCGGCGGGTGCAGCGAAGACTGCGGCTATTGCGCCCAGAGCGCGCGCTACACCACGGGCGTGACGGCGGAGAAGTTGATGGCGAAAGAGGACGTAATGGAGAAGGCGCGCGCGGCCAAAGCGAATGGCTCCACCCGTTTCTGCATGGGGGCGGCGTGGAAAGGGGTGCGCGAAGGGACGGAGAAATTCGAGCAGGTGCTTGGTATCGTGCGCGACGTCTCGACCTTGGGGATGGAAGTCTGCGTGACGCTCGGCGAACTCGGGAGCGCGGAGGCGGTGAAGCTCAAGCAGGCGGGGGTTACGGCTTACAATCACAACATCGACACGTCGCCGGAGCATTACCCGAACGTCGTCACCACGCACACGTTCGACGATCGGCTGCGGACGATTCGCCATGCGCAAGACGCGGGTATGAGCGTTTGCTGCGGAGGCATTCTTGGGTTGGGCGAAGGCACAGAGGATCGCCTGCGAATGTTGGAGGTGCTGAGCAGCTTCAATCCGCAACCGGAGAGTGTGCCGATCAACATCCTCATGCCGATTAAAGGAACGCCCATGGAAGAGAACTCGTCGGTGGACGTATTCGACCTCGTGCGCTTAATCGCCATCGCTCGCATCGCGATGCCGCGGACGAAAGTGCGACTGAGCGCGGGTCGCTATTCCCTGAGTCGCGAGGGACAGGCACTCTGCTACTACGCCGGCGCGAATTCGATTTTCTACGGAGAGAAGTTGCTCACGACCGCGAACCCGCGTGCGAACGAGGATCTTCAACTCCTCCGTGAACTGGGTCTTGTCCCGCAGTCGCCGAACCCGGCGTTGACCGCTCCGGAAGCGACCCGTGACCAGCCGCTCTCGCCGTGCTGCGCGTCGTAATTGTCCGGCGTGGCGCAGTCCAGCGTTGACACGCGCGGCGGTTCGTTGTCCCGTATGTGGCCAACCGTTTTACACATCTCATCATGAAGAAAACCACGCTCGTATTGTTCACCGTCGCGGCACTCGTCTCCAGCGCCGTTGCGGCCGATTGGAAGGCCACGGCCGACTGGCTCAAGCTACCCGAAGGCCGCCCACAGCTCGGAAATATGCACGGCGACATCGCTGTGAGCTCAAAGGGCGAGGTGTATGTCAGTACGCAGGACCCCAAAGCCGGTGTGCAAGTGTACGGGGCCGACGGCAAGTTCATCCGCAACATGACGGATGCGCCGAGTGACTTCCACGGGTTCGTCATCAAGAAACAGGCCGACGGCGAGTTCATCTACGGACCACGCTTGGGCGGCCAAGATATTCTTAAGCTTTCGCTGGACGGCAAAACAGTGATGACGATTCCTGCGTCGGCCATCCCCGACGAGTTCAAGAACAAGGATAAGAACGGGAAAACTTTTGTGCGCCTCACCGGCATGGACGTGGCACCCAACGGTGATCTGTACGTGGTGGATGGTTATTCCACTAGCTACATCCATCGCTTCGACAGGACGGGCAAGCACATCAAATCTTTTGGTGGCAAAAAGGCGCCGTACAATTTTACCACGCTGCACAAGATCGCCGTGGACACGCGCTTCTCGCCCATTCGCATCATCGCTTGCGACCGCGAAGCGTTGCGTGTGGTGCACGTGGCGATTGACGGCGAATTCCTCGGCGTCGTCGCGAAGGACCTGCTTGCGCCCGCCGCCATCACAGTGCAGGGCGACTACGCGCTGGTCGGCGAGATTCGCGGTGCCGTTTCCGTGTTGGATAAGGAAGGCAAACTCGTAGCTAGACTCGGCTTGAACAAGACGCCCGGCGAGACCGGCAACAACAATCTCGAGCCAGCCAAGTGGCGTCCGGATTTTGTCACTGCGCCGCACGGCGTGGCGTTTAACGAACGCGGCGACATTTTTGTGGCTGAGTACAACAAGTTCGGCCGCGTGCATCGTTTCAACAAGCAGTAGATCGCGAAGAAGAGCCGCCAGAAGGAATCTCGTCTGCAACGGCTTGGCAAAAACATCGGCGGTTACCGTGGCGAGACGATTGATGTCCGCGCGTTGATGGCCGAGGTCGAGCATGCCGCGCGTCGTCACGAATGGCAGATCGAATCACTGCCTGTCTCGGGCAGTTTCAATCTGCTCGCACTGCATCGCACGCCCGCTGAATCAAAGCGGCGTATCTACATTTCCACGGGCATCCACGGCGATGAACCAGCTGGGCCGCTGGCCCTCCGCCAGTTGATCGAAGAAAATCTCTGGCCCGCGGACGTGGAGTTGTTCCTCTGCCCCTGCCTCAACCCGGCCGGTTTTGAACTGAACTCGCGCGAGGACGGTCGAGGCCGCGATCTCAATCGCGATTACATGCATCTCGAATCCGACGAGATTCGCGCTCATGTCGCATGGCTTCAACGCCAGCCGCCGTTCGACCTCACGCTCTGCCTGCACGAAGACTGGGAGGCCCACGGCTTCTACCTTTACGAGTTGAATCCCGAGCAACGCTCGCGGCACGCCGAGCGCGTCATCGCGGAAGTGGCGCGCGTTTGCCCCATTGATCCATCGGTAGAAATTGATGGTCGCCCCGCGCGCGGGGGTATCGTTCATCCGGAGCTGGATCCGTTGATGCGACCACAATGGCCCGAGGCCTTCTGGCTCGTTCAACATAAGACACGGCTGAGCTACACCTTTGAGGCCCCGTCGGACTTTCCGATGGCTACGCGCGTCGCCGCCCTGGTCACGGCGGTACGGGCGATTATCAGGTGAACAGCATCTTCAGTCCGGCGACAAAAAGAACCACGGAGAGCACGCGGCGGATGGCGAGCGGGTCGAGTTTGCGGCTGCCCAGTTCGGCACCAATCCAGCCGCCTACGCCGGCGGCAAGCAGCCACCAGGGGATAGCTGTCGGCACTTCTCGCACCGATGCGAGGTGTCCGAGCAGGCCGGCGATGGAGTTGACGAGGATGAAAGCCGCGGCCACGCCCGCGGCGCGGCGCGTTTCCTCCCACTTCATAAGGAGCAGGAGCGGGCTGAGGAAGATGCCGCCGCCCACGCCGACGAGGCCGGAGAGGAATCCCATACCGGCGCCGGAGAGCAGCGCAATTTGCAATCGCGGCAGCTTCGCCTCGCTGTCAGTGACCAGTCGCGGCTTGAGTAGCAGCCGCACAGCGGAATAGAGCAACACCGCGCCAACAATCTTTTTGTAATCTTGGTCCTCCAGCTTGATGGCGCCACCGAGCGCGGCCATCGGAATGGAGGTGAGCGCGAACGGCCAGAGTGTCCGCCACGAGAAGAAGCCGGCTTTGGCGAACTTCACCGTTGCAATCGTCGCGACAAGAATGTTCAGGACCAGCGCCGTCGGCTTCATGACCGTGGGTGCGAGGCCGAAAAGCGCCATCGCGGCGAGGTAGCCGGATGCACCTGCATGACCGACCGTCGAGTAGAGCGCAGCAGCGATGAAAATCAGCGCAGCCAGCGCGGCGATGGCTTCCGGAGTCATCACCAGTCAGTGAAGCAGTCGCTGCGTTCGCAGCGCAAGGTCATTGCGGCGCGTACTCTTCCATCCCGGCGCAGGAGCAGACCGGATTGCGGTCGCCGAAGACGTTGTCGATACGGGCGACGTACGGCCAGAATTTGTGCTCGTGCAGCCACGGCGCAGGATAGGCGGCCTGCTCGCGTGAGTAGGGGCGATTCCACTCGCTGGCGGAAACGACGTCTGCCGTGTGTGGCGCGTTCTTGAGGGGGTTGTTCAGCTTGTCGATTGCACCACTCTCGATGAGCATCATCTCGGCATGGATGGCAATCATCGCTTCACAGAAGCGGTCCAATTCATCCTTCGATTCGCTCTCGGTTGGTTCGACCATCAGCGTGCCGGCGACGGGGAATGAGAGCGTTGGCGCGTGGAAGCCGAAATCCATCAGGCGCTTCGCGACGTCCTCGGCGGTGGTGGCTTTAAAGCCCCGCAGGTCGAGGATGCACTCGTGCGCGACGAGGCCGCCGTGGCCTTTGTAGAGGACGGGGAAGCACGGCTCGAGGCGCCGGGCGATGTAATTGGCGTTCAGGATGGCGAACTTCGTCGCCTCGGTGAGGCCGGCGGGGCCCATCATCGCAATGTACATCCATGAGATGGTCAGGATGCTGGCACTCCCCCACGGTGCGGCGGAGACGGGGCCGATTGGATCCTCCCCGCCAAGGTTCACAATCGGATGTCCGGGCAGAAATGGAACGAGGTGTTCAGCCACGCCGATGGGACCCATGCCGGGACCACCGCCGCCGTGTGGAATGCAGAAGGTCTTGTGCAGGTTCAGGTGGCATACGTCCGCACCGATGTGACCGGGGGAGGTGAGGCCGACCTGAGCATTCATATTTGCGCCGTCCATGTACACCTGCCCGCCGTGATTGTGAATGATGGCGGAAATTTCCTTGATCGTCTCTTCGAACACGCCGTGCGTGGAGGGGTACGTGATCATCAGGCAGGAGAGATCATCCTTGTGCGCCTCGACCTTGGCGCGGAGGTCGTTGAGGCTAATGTCTCCCTCGGCGTCACACGCGACAGGGACGACCTTCATCCCGGCCATCACGGCGCTAGCGGGATTGGTCCCGTGGGAGCTGGTCGGGATAATGCAAACGTTGCGCCCGCCCTGACCGCGGCTTTCATGCCACTTGCGGATGACGAGTAGGCCAGCGTACTCGCCCTGCGAGCCGGCGTTCGGCTGGAGTGAGACGCCCGCGAAGCCGGTTATCTCTGCTAGCCACGATTCAAGTTCGTTGAAGAGTTGCTGGTAACCCTGTGCCTGCCGCACTGGCGCGAACGGGTGCAGTTTGGCGAACTCGGGCCAGCTTACGGGGAACATCTCGGCCGTCGCGTTGAGCTTCATCGTGCACGAGCCGAGCGGGATCATCGAGTGACAGAGCGAGAGGTCGCGCGACTCGAGCCGGCGTAGGTAGCGCAGCATTTCGGTCTCCGAGTGATGGCGATTGAAGACCGAATGTTGGAGAAACTCGCTCGTGCGCGCGAGTGGCGCCGGGAACTCGTTGGAAACGCTCGCGGCAATTTCCTCGATAGTGAACGGCGGGGCCGTATCGCCGTTAAAGACTTGCCAGAGATCGGCCACGTCCGTGGCTGACACCGTCTCGTCGAGCGCGACGCAGATAGCGCCGTCGCCTAGCACGCGCAGGTTGATCCGGCGCGCCTCCGCAATCTTCAGCACCTGTGCGGTGGTCGAGCCGTTTAACTCGATGTGCAGCGTGTCGAAGAATTGCGGGTGCGCGACGCGGTGGCCGAGTTTTTCGAGGCCGGCCGCGAGCGTTTTTGTCAGCAGGTGAAGGCGCTTGGCAATGGCTTTGAGGCCCTCGGGCCCGTGGTAACAGGCGTAGAGAGCGGCCATGTTTGCGAGCAGCGCCTGCGCGGTGCAGATGTTACTCGTGGCCTTCTCCCGACGAATATGCTGCTCGCGCGTGCCGAGTGTGAGGCGCAGGGCGGGTTTGCCGCGCGCGTCTTTCGAGACCCCGACGAGTCGGCCGGGCATTTGACGCTTGAAGGCATCGCGCGTGGCGAGGAAGCCCGGGTGCGGCCCCCCGTAACCGAGCGGTACGCCGAAGCGCTGCGCGGAGCCAACGACGATGTCCGCGCCCCACTCGCCCGGTGGCCGTAGCAGCGTGAGTGCGAGCAGGTCGGTGGCGACGATGACGATTGCGCCGTCCGCATGCGCACTGGCCACGGAGCCGGCGCGGTCGAGCACCTCGCCCATCGTGTCCGGATATTGCATCAGGAGCGCGAAGATCTTCTCGCCGGGCGCCGCGGCGTAGCCCTGTTCGTCCACCACGTTCAAACCGAGCGCCTCGGCGCGCGTGCGCACCACCTCGCGCGTTTGCGGATGGCAAGAGCTCGAGACAAGGACCGTTCGCACCTCGGAATCCTTGCACAGTGCCTTGGCCATCGCCATCGCCTCGGCGGCGGCGGTGGACTCGTCGAGCATCGAGGCATTGGCGATCTCCATGCCGGTGAGATCGCAGACCATCGTCTGGAAGTTGAGCAGGCACTCGAGGCGCCCCTGCGAGATTTCCGACTGATAGGGGGTGTACTGTGTGTACCATCCGGGGTTCTCTAGGACGTTGCGCTGGATGACCGGAGGGACGAGACAGTCGTGGTAGCCCATGCCGAGGTAAGAGCGGAAGACCTGATTCTTGGCGGCGATTCCACGTAAACGCGTCAGGGCCTCGTGCTCGCCGAGCGGCGCCGGAAGGTCGAGCGCTCGGCCGAGTCGGATGCCTTCCGGCACGGCGTTACCAACTAGCGCGTCGAGCGAGGGCTGGCCGACTGTCTGAAACATCGCCTCCGTCTCGGCGGCGTTCGGACCGATGTGACGTCGGAGGAAGTGGTCGGGGTGGGAAATCATTGATTCAACTTTTTGGGTCACGGAACTTTTCGGGGCGGTCGAGGCCGTCATAAACATACCGTTATAGGGTAAGGCGCGCCCCAACCGAGGCAAGCGAATGTTTTTCAACATCCTTCACAACCCATGGCCGCGGCGGGATTGCCGATAGGTTCGCTGCGTCCCAGTTCCAATCTTTTCTGTGGCCCAGATGCGAGCTTGGAAACAGGCGAAGGTCCCCTTTGTACTAAGCTTTCGGGCAATCCATACTTAGCGCAGGGCGGCAGCGGCGATGTGCTGGCCGGTTATTTGGGCGGGCTTTTGGCGCAGCTTGGCTTGCAAAACGGTCCGCTCACGGGCATCCGCTTCGCAGTGTGACAGCAGTGAGCGGCGGCCGATCGATTGAGGCGCGAACGGCGTGCTTTTGGTGTAGAGGAACTGGTCCCGGTGCTGGGAGCGGCGCGGTAGGTTTTTTGTTTTGCTGGGCCGTCGGTTTTGATGTCTATTGGTCCCCAGCAATGCGCCGTGGTTTTTTTCAATTTCTGCTTTTCCTAGTCGTTTCGGGCCTGTCGCTATGGGCCGCCGATTACAAGTTGGTGGATGGGACGGTCTTAGCGGGCGAACGGATGGTTTCGGCGAACGAGATGGGCGTGGTCCTTGAGTTGGCAGACGGCAACATCTCCAAGCGCACGCCGTGGAACAAATTCAGCCAAGCAGCCCTGAAAAAGTTCGATGCGGAATTCGTGACCAACGCGCGTGTCACTGTGCAGATAAAATTTCTCATCAAAAGCCTTATCCTAGCTGAGGTGCCGATCAATCACGGCGCAACGAACGAGGTGGAGGCTCCGCTGCCGATGGTGCCAGAGGTGATCAAGGCGCCGCGGCCGCCGTTGACGAAGGTGGAGGGCTTCGAGCGACCGCTGGCGGACCCCTCGTTCTTCGCTGCGATTATCAGTCCCGTCGGGATTCTTGCTCTGCTAATCGTGCTGGGGGCGAACTTCTTTGCGGCGTTTGAAATCGCCACGTACAAGAATCGGCCGCTGGCCCTAGTGATGGGCGTGAGCGTGGTGCCCATCATCGGCCCAATCTTGTTTCTCTGCATGCCGACGGTGAAAGTCGATTTATCTAAGCCTGCGGTAGTTGAGGAAGAACCTTTGCGAGAGGTCGGCACTCAGCAGGCCGCTGCTTCGAATTCCCACGAGAATCCCGACTCGACCTTCTACCGATCGGGCGAGGTAACGATTAACCGCCGCTTCGTCGAGACGAAGCTTATCGGTTTCATGAAGATGGTCCCGACGGGCGACTACAAAAATCTTTGGCTGGCCGTCCGCACCACGGATGGCGAGTTTTGGACGCAGAACATCACGAAAACCACGCAGGAATCTCTGACCATCAAGCAGCAGGTCGAGAATGTTTGGGATCATCGGGAGATTTCCTATTTCCAGATTCAGGAGCTGGAAATCCGCCGATGGGTTGCCGAGGAATCTACATGAAATACAGTACCGTACTGCTCTTCGGCGCCCCCGGCTCCGGCAAGGGAACGCAAGGCAAGATCCTCGGCACCGTCCCAGGTTTCTTCCACTTCGCCTGCGGCGACGCTTTTCGGAACCTCCGCATCACCGACCCGCTTGGTCGTACCTTTGTCGAACACTCCAGCCGCGGACAACTCGTTCCCGACGAGGCTACCATCAACCTCTGGCGCAAGAATATTGAGGCCGGCACGCTCAACGGCACCTTCCATCCCGACAGCGACACGCTGGTGCTCGACGGCATCCCGCGTAACCCACACCAGGTCGAGATGCTGCGCGACATGCTCGAGGTAAAGGCCGTTCTCAACCTCACCTGCTCCGACATGTCGAAGATGGTCGAGCGCCTCCAGCGGCGTGCCCTACGAGAGAATCGCCTCGACGACGCCAACCTCGAGATCATCAAGGAGCGTCTTGTGACCTACGAGCGAGAGACCAAGCCCGTCCTCGACTGTTATCCGCGCGAGATCATTCACCACATCGACTCGGCCCAAAGCCAAATCGCCGTACTGAGGGCCATCCTCGACGTCCTCGCCCAGCACGCGGTCATCTAGCCGGGATGGCGACGCTCCGGCTCATTTTTATGGGCACCGCTGAGTTGGCGTGCGCCAGTCTGCGTGCGCTGGTGCAGAACCGGGGAACCCTTGATGCCGAGTTGGTGGCGGTCGTCACGCAACCCGATCGGCCGAAGGGCCGCGATCTAAAGCCGCAGCCGTCGTTCGTAAAGCAGGCGGCGCTCGATCTCGCCCTTCCTGTCCTCCAGCCCGAGCGGGCGCGAAATGAATCCTTCTTAGCCGAGCTACGTGCTTTGCAGCCCGATCTGATTGTAGTCGTCGCCTACGGACAGATCCTGCCGCAAGCGCTTCTCGATCTCCCGCGCCACGGTTGCCTGAATGTCCACACCTCGCTCCTACCGAAATATCGCGGCGCTGCTCCGATCCAGTGGGCTATTGCCAACGGCGACGCTGAGACCGGCGTGACGATTATGAAGATGGACGCGGGCCTCGACACCGGACCAATCCTTGCGACCGAGGGCACGCCGATTGCCGTGATGGACGACGCAGCGACCTTGCACGACCGCCTCGCCCAACTCGGCGCCGCGCTGCTGGTACGAACCATCCCCGATCACATCGCCGGTCGCCTCGTGCCGCGCCCGCAACCGACCGAGAACTCCAGCTATGCGCGGAAAATCACCAAGGAGGACGGTCGGCTCGACTGGTTCCAACCCGCACAGTGCCTCTGGAACCACTACCGTGCCTTCACACCATGGCCGGGTAGCTACACGTTACTGCCGGGAACGGAAAAGAATCGGCTGCTCAAGGTCCTGCGGATGGAGCTCGCGCAGGCTGCAGGGCAACCGGGCGAAATCCTCGCGGCAGACAGGAACGGTATCCTCGTCGGCTGCGGTGATGGTGCATTGCGGCTGATTGAAGTACAACGGGAAGGCGGACGACGATTGGCCGCAGCAGAATTTCTCGCGGGCTTTTCGCTTCAGCCGGGGCAGCGGCTCGGCTGAGCTTTAGCGGTTACTGCTGGAGTTCAGCCGCACCAGCTCCAGTTTGGCCTCGGCGTGGTGCGGGTCGACCGGGCTCACGGTGGTGGCACGAAGTGTCACGGGCATGGTGAAAGGCCCTGCGTCCTGCGCGAACTCCAACTGCAGCACACCAGAATTTTCCTTCGCACCCAAGTCCAGCGGTCTCACTTGAACGCCCTTCAAGTGGGCAGGGAGAATCAACTCAACCCGCACGGGCCGGTCTTCCAGCGTACGGTCGCGGCGCACATGAACTCGAAACGCGGTGCGGCCGCCGGTCGCGACGGCCAGCGTGGCGGCCTCGATTTCGAGATGCAGCAGGTTCGATCCCATCACAGAAATCATCTGGTCCTGCTGCTCATTCGAGGTGTAGCTGACCGTGTGCTGCGTGCCGTCATGGTCGGTGAGGATACCGAGCGTCATCAACTGCGAACGACTCGTACGGCCCACCACCATCCACGGTGGCAGCGTGACAGGGAACTCGAAGCTTTCCGCGGTAGAGGCGATGTTGATGACGGGGCCGCGCGCACCTTGCAGATGGCGGCCCTGCATGTCCGAGAATCTCGCGACGAGTGGGCCAGTGAATCCGTTCCGCTCGAGTTGGTATGTCCGTCGGTAGACGGCGCCGCGCGGATGATTCGCCAGGAGGTAATCACCGGTATGCCGGAAGGGCGTGGAGAGCGCGACGGCGAGCAGCACGCTGTCGAGAGGTTCCGCGCCGATTGGGGCATCGAGTTGCGCTGTGCGCGTGACCGTTTCTCCAGCGATAGCCGCGCGACCGCGAATGGTAATCGTGCTTGCTGCAATTTTCGTGGTCTCCGTCGAGAGAAACTTCAGGTCCATGCTCGTGGCTTTTGCTGTGATGAGGGTGTTAGTCACAGTTACCCCTAGGGGTAACCCCAAAACTTCAAGATCGACGGCGCCGTCGAACCCGCCGATTCGTTCCACGTTCACACGCAACGTAGCAGCGGGCGCGGTGCGCGCGGGCTTAGCGGGAGTCTTCGTCTGCACACCGCGGACCAGCGTCACTGCATCGGTTGTGAAATTGAGTCGGAAATTAGGTGTGGAAGCTGCGCTAGCGCGGAGGCGGTAGGCGAAGTTCGGCCCGCCGCGGGAACGGAAGCGCTCGGTGACACGCGCCGTATAGATGCCGTCAGCGGGCACCTTGAATATCAGCTGCGAGTCGGGCTGGCCGGGGGCGAGGTCATCGTTGCGAGCTAATTCCTTCCCGTTGTCGTTGTGGATTGTCAGAACGGAATCGAGCGGGCTACCAAGCCTTGCCGCAAGGAGGTCGAAATGGACGGTCTCGTTTGTGCGCCCCGTGAAATGCCATTCATCCATCTCACCAGGGGCGTTAATCCGACCATTAAATATCCCAGGCAACGTATGTGTCGGCTTCTTCGTACTAGCGGCAGTGACTTCGAGATGTTCGGGCAGTACGTCGCTGTGGAGCTTGATGTGGCTGATGGCCTGCCCAGCGAGATTGAGCGTGTGCGTCTGAATTGCCTCACCTTCTGCAGCCAGCGGAATAGAAATGCTTTTCACCGGGAGCGCGCTGCCCTGCAGTTCAAGCTGGAGCGGCTTGCCGCGCTGGCCGCCGAGCGGGAAATGGGCGGTGATGCAGGGACCGCGGCGGAGCGTAAGGCGGTAAACATAGTGCTGCAGGCCACCGAAGTTCACGTCGTGAATCCGGACTTGATGCAGGCCGTCCTGTCGACACTCGAAATGGATGGCGGGATCGAGGCTGCGACGGCTCGGCAGCATGGGTAGTTCGCGGCCGTCGGGGCCGATCACGAGCAATCGTGTATCCAGAGGCGAGCCGAGTTCCTTGGCGGCTATTTCGCAGGAGATTGTTTCACCGACCTTGCCGCGGAAGGTCCAGACGTCCACGTCTTCGCGCGGGAAGATGCGGCCGTTGATCGTGACGGGCAGCGTGACCTCGGTAGGAACCGGCGCGCCGTCGGTCTCTGTCTCGACGATTTCGGGAAGGTCGCCGACGACGAACTTCATCGCTGGCGTCGCGCCCTGCGAGGTCCAGACGCGCCAGTGACGCATGCCGATGGTGGTGGCGACCGCAATCTTGACCTGGCCGGCGTGGTCGCGCGGATAATTCTCCGACTGCTGTGAGGCGGGTTGGGGGATGACTGGGCCTTCGAACCAAATCGTGTCGGTCTCCCGCACGGTGTCACCGGCAGTGACGCCGACCCCGAGCATCTGGAAACGAGCCGTGGCGTGGAGGTAGTGACCGCCGACCTTGAAGTTCACCGTGGTGCCGCGCTGACCGCCGGCGGGGAAAATGTAGGAGACGTTCGGTAGTTCGCCCCGCGCAGTGAGGCCGACACAGAAGATGAGGACGAAAAGGCTGCGAAGGCGCACGGTAATCAGAGCAGTTCGCGGATGACGCGACCGTTGTTAACGAGCGCCACCGGCCGACCTTCGGGCGTGTGAAGTTCGTCCTGCGGATTGATGCCGAGCAGGTGATAGGTGGTCGCAGCCAAATCCTCTGGGCTGCAGGGATGGTCGGCAGGGTCCTGCGCCCAGCGATCACTCGCGCCGAACACGCGACCGCCCCGGATGCCGCCGCCGCCGAGAGCCACGGTGAAGCAACGGCTCCAATGGTCGCGCCCAGCATTCGCATTGATTTGGGGTGTGCGGCCAAATTCGCCGGTGACCACCACCAGCGTGCGCTGCAGGAGGCCGCGGTCAGCGAGGTCGCGGAAGAGTGCCGCGATAGCAAGGTCGAACTTCGGCATCAACTGGTCCTTCATCGCGGAGAAGTTCCGGTCGTGCGTATCCCAGTTCGAGTGTTCGACCGTCACGCAGCGCACGCCGGCCTCGACGAGGCGGCGCGCCATCAGACAGGACTGACCGAGCGTGTTACGGCCGTATTCGTCGCGCAGTTTCTCCGATTCGTCCTGGATGTCGAACGCCCGCTTGGCCTCGGGCGAAGTCATCAGGTCAATCGCGCGCTGCGAGAAGGCGCTCATTTGGTTCGCACCCGTGTTAGCGCGCGTCTCGGCAGATTTCTGGAAACGGTCCACCTGCGCCAAGATTTCGCGACGCGCTGCGAGTCGTGTGGGGTCGAGCAGTATCGGTGGGGCAAGGTCGGGGACAGAGAAGCCTGGGGAACTCGGATCGGCCTCGATGACGAACGGAACCGCGGATGGGCCGAGATAGGCCGCGCCGCCGCTCGGGTGCATCGTCGGCAAAGCGACGTAGGGTGGTACCGACCCGCGCGGGCCGAGTTTCTGGGCGATGGCCGAGCCGAACGACGGTTGTTGGTTGTTCGGCTTGAGACCGCCTTTGAAGCCGGCCACTGGATGATAGCCGGTGAGCATGTAATGGTCGGCCTCGTCGTGGTTGGCGTTGCGGTGTGTGAAGGAGCGGATGAGCGAGAACTTGTCCATCTGCCGGGAGATCTTCGTCAAGTGATTGCAGATCTGGATGCCGGGCACGTTGGTGTTCATCGGCTGGAACTCGCCGCGGATGTTGTCTGGCGCGTCGGGCTTGAGGTCGAAGGTGTCAATCGTGCTCATCCCGCCTTTGAGGAAAACGTAGATGAACGACATGTCCGACTTGGCGGGGAGAGGGAGCGGAACGTTCGCGGCGAGCGCTTGCTGCCGCAGCAGCCCGGGCACGGCAAGGTTCATGCCGAAAAGTCCTGCTACGCCCACGCGCAGGAAATCTCGGCGCGGCACGCGGTCGCAGAATAGAGATGCGGCGGTTGGTTGGTTCATAGGCTCCGGCGGATTCGACGTTTCGAACGGGTTCGCATTCAGCCTCGTTTCAATGATTATAGGTGAACTCAATCGAGTTGAGCAGGCCCCACGCGAGGTCTTCGGTGGCTTGTCGGCGCTGCGACGAGCCGGCTTGGAGATGGCGGAGCGCGGCCGCTTTTTCGGTGCTGGTCGGTAAACGGCTGAAAAACGAGAGGTAGATTTCCTCAGCCAGTCGTTCATCGGAGCGATGCTCGCCGACGAGGCGTGCAATTGTGCCGCCGTCGTGCGCCAGTTTATTCTGCAGTTCGGGCGAGTTCATCAAGTGCAGCACCTGCGAAATGCTCGGGCCGGAGTTGCGTTCGCATTCGCAGGCTGAGGCGCGCTGCGGGCGGCCGAAGAGTTTCAGGAAGTAATGCTCCACCTGACTGTCCCAGAGCTGGATCGCGCGGTAGCCGGCGGGCGTGCCGTCGAATTTTTCAGGGATGCCGGTCGCCTGCGAGACGGCGTCCAGCAGCACCTCAGCCGGCAGCCGACGGAAGAGCGCGCGCGAGTAGTTCTGCTCGTCCTTTTCGTTGGTCGAGTTTGGAGTCGAGGAAAGTTGGTAGGTGCGTGAGGCGGTGATGGTGCGAATGAGTTGCTTCAGGTCGAAGCGTGCTTTGACTAGATGCTCTGCGAGCGCGTCGAGCAACGGGGGGTTGGTCGGTGGGTTTGTCGCGCGGACGTCGTCCACCGGCTCGACAAGGCCACGACCGAAGAAATGAGCGGTCATCCGGTTGGCGAGGTTGCGCGCAAACCAGGGATTCTCCGGCGCGGCGAGCCACGTAGCCAGTTGCTGACGTCGGTCGCCTTCCGCGGTCGTCGTCGGCATCACACCGCCCAGTGGATAGGCTTGGATCGCTTCTCCAGTGCGAGGATGAGAGGTCGAAGGCGTTCCCTCGGCAGTCAACAATTCGCTGGCCGCGCCTTTCTTATAGCTGACTTGCTGGAAGAACGCCTGCATCCCGTAGTAATCGCGCTGGCTCCAGCGATCGTAGGGATGCTGGTGACATTCCGCGCAGGCGATACGCACGCCGAGAAAGACCTGCGCGACCGTCCCAGCCATATCGCCGGGGCGCTTGGCGACTTTGTAGAAATGGCCTGCGGCGGCCTCGTCCAGCGGACCTTCGGCGGTGAGTAGTTCGCGTGCGACGCGGTCGAACGGGTGGTTCTCCAGTAGCGCTGCACGGATCCATTGATAATAGGCGAAGGCGCCTTTGTGACCGAGCGCCTGCCGATCCACGCGCAGCAGATCAGCCCAACGCAACGCCCAGTAATCGGCATATTCAGGTCGTGCAAGCAATGCATCCACCAACCGCGCGCGGCGGTCGGGGCGAGTGTCGGCAAGGAAGGTGCGCGCTTCCGCGGCGGTCGGGGCTGTGCCGATGATGTCGAGATGCGCGCGACGTAGGAACGTTGGGTCGTCGCACAGGTCGGAGGGGGCAAGGTTGAGCTTGCGCAACTGCGCGTCTACAAGCGTGTCGATAAAGTTGAAGGCTGGCACGCGGTTCGCTGGCGCCACCGGGCCGCTGCGTGCAATCAGCACGCGACAGGCCGCGACCGAGCCGAGGAACCGGGCCATCACAGCCGATTGCCCAGCGAGGTTGCCCGTGGTAATCACGCCCTCGGCATCTACACGCGCCAATCCTTCGTTGTTCGACTGGAAAACAGAGAGGCGTGTGACGTCCTGCTTGGACCCGTCCGTGAATGTGGCAATGACTCGCAGCGGCAGTTGCGAGTTCGCCGCAAGCGCTCGCTCGGGCGGCTCGATCTGGATGCCAGCCACTCGCGCGGCGTTGGTCGAGCCGAACGGCGTTCCGCTGCCCATCCACGCGAACATCGTTTGGTATGAAGCCGTGCCGCGCTGGATGCGCGCGCCGCCGGAGTGGGGTATCTCGCCGGAAATCTTTCGCAGCAGCAGGCTGTTCTCGGGCGCGGATGCCGAGATGCGGCGGCCACGACTCTCGCGTACGAGCGCCGAATGGTCAGCCACGGGATCGTAGCCGAAGACGGAGAGCTTGAAGCCGTTCTGGCCCTCGGCTTTTCCGTGGCAACTCGAGGCGTTGCAGCCGAACCGGCTGAAAATCGGCGTGATATCGCGCTCGAAATCAAGCGGACGCTGGATGGTCGATTTGCCGGCGACGGAAGGAGTCGGCGGTTCCTGTTTAGCGAAGAGGAACAGCGGAAACAGGCCGAACGCAAACAAAAGATGGCAAACAACGCGAGGCATAGTCAGACGAGAATTTCTTTTATCACTTCGCCATGGTCGATGTCGAGGCGCTTGCGGCCGGGCACTTCGAGTCTGTGCGAGTCGAGCCCGAGTAAATGGAGTGTCGTGGCGTGGATGTCGGTGACGTAGTGACGGTTTTCAACGGCGTGAAAGCCGAGTTCGTCCGTCGTGCCGTGCGTGACGCCGCCCTTGACGCCGCCACCGGCGAGCCAGGCGCAGAAGCCCTGCGGATGATGATCGCGCCCGTCGCCCTGCGCGCCGGGCGAGCGGCCGAACTCGGTACCCCAGACCACGAGCGTGTCCTTGAGCAGGCCGCGCTGCTTGAGGTCCTTGAGCAGGCCGGCGATTGGCTTGTCGACCTCGGCGGCGAGCTTGGTATGGTTGGATTTGATTCCACCATGAGCATCCCACGCACCGCCGCCGGAATTGCTGCCGTGGAAGAGTTGGATGAAGCGCACGCCGCGCTCGACGAGTCGGCGCGCCACGAGGCATTGCTCGCCGAAGGGCTTCGTATTCGCTTGATCGAGCCCGTAAAGCTTCTTGGTCTCTTCGCTCTCCTTGTCGAGTACCACGGTCTCGGGCACGGCGGTTTGCATCTGGAAGGCGAGTTCGTAAGCCTTGATGCGCGCGCGCAGATCTTTGTCGTCGGGATACTCGATGCCGGCGAGTTGGTTGAGTTTACCGAGAAGGCTTAGATTCTCCCGCTGCTCGGCAAGCGTGAGCGCGTTGCCGGCGGGCGCGATGAACGGGAGCGGGTTCTTCGGATCCGTGCCGAGGCGCACGCCGCTGTACTCGGGGCCGAGATAGGAAGCGCCGAAGGTCCAGGTGCCACCGCAGCACTCGTTCGTCGGTTGGCCGAGCACGACGAACTCCGGCAGGTTCTCGTTTAACGTGCCGAGACCGTAGCTGATCCAGGAGCCGATGGTCGGTAGGCTGCCATCGCGCGGATGGCGGCCGGTGTGCCAGGTGAGCTGCGCGCCGTGGTCGTTGTGGGCCGTCCAGAGCGAGCGCACCACAGCGAGGTCGTCGGCGCATTCGCCGATGTGCTTGAACCAGTCGCCCACCACCAACCCGCATTGGCCGTATGGTTTGTGCGGTGTGTTGAGGGCCATGATGGTCTTGCGGCCGCCGTGGGAGGGATTGCCCTCGATGATGCGCAGCTTCTTTGGGTCGAGTACATCCTTGTACGGCGTGTCGTCGATTGATTTTCCAGCGTACTTGGTGAGCTCCGGCTTCACGTCGAAGCTTTCCACGTGGCTCACGCCGCCACCGAGGAAGATCCAGATGACTGACTTCGCCTTGGGCGCGAAATGCGGCTTGCCATCGGGCGGATGGAAGGGGACCGGCGCTTCGCCCCGCGCCACACCATCCTTGAACAAGAGTGCGCCGAGCGCGAGTCCGGTGAAGCCCATGCCGGTGTCGGCGAGGAACGTACGCCGGTTCACGCCGGTGCAGCGGTGATGGTAGGATGAATTCATCGGACGGTGACGAAATCGTTGTGGTTGAGCAGAACGAGCGCGAGATTTTCGCGCGCTCGCTGGCTGGTGGATGCGGGCTTGGCATCAACACTCATCGCCTTCTTCAGGAACTCGCGGCAGGCGGTCATCTCATCGGGGCGGGGCGGGCGGCTAATCGTGCGTAGGTAAGCCGTGCGGATGAATGCGTCGTTATCATCGCCGGACTTGGCGGCGAGGTCCTTCGCCAGTGCGCGGGCTTGGTTGATCGCTAGTTCGCTGTTGGCGAGGGCGAGGGCCTGCTGTGGCTTGACGGTTTGTTTGCGCTCGTAGCATTCGCCGACGTTTGCGCTGTCGAAGATCTGGAGGAACTCGACCTCCTTCTCGGCAGCGGTGCGGAGATAGAGGCTACGTCGGCGGGAGGTGAGACCCTGCTTGTGATCGATTTCGATACCGCCACGCGTCGTGTCGAGTTGGCCGGAGACGAAGAGTAAGTTGTCTCGTACTGCCTCGGCCTCGAGCCGGCGCGAGTTCATTCGCCACATAAAACGATTGTCGGGATCGAGCTTCGCATTGGCGGCATCGGGCGTGGAAGCCATGCGGTAGGTGGCGCTGGTGACGATGAGCCGGTGCATAGCCTTCATGCTCCAGTCGCGCGCCATGAACTCGGTGGAGAGCCAGTCGAGCAGTTGCGGATGGCTCGGCGGCCGGCCGTTCGCGCCGAAGTCGTCTACGGTCGGGACGATGGCCGCGCCGAAGTGGCGCAGCCAAATGTGGTTCATCGCGACGCGCGCGGTGAGCGGGTTTTCCGGATTAGTGACCCACTTGGCGAAGGCAAGCCGCCGTCCAGTGCTGGTAGCGGGATGGCTCGTACCGAGGACGCGCGGCTTGAAGGTGTTCGTGGCTGGAGAGCTCAATTCCTTTGTCGCGGCCGCCAGAGTCTTCTCAGCCTCGGTGCTCTTTTTCTTGGCTGCATCGAGTTCTTTGGTGGCCTTGTCCTGTGCCGCCTTGTCGGTGCCTTTGGTCGCGGTGTCGTGCTTAGTCTGCGCGTCGGTCTCCGCGTTTTTCAACGGGAGGAGTTTCTGGCGCGCCTCGGTCTCGGCAATCTTGCGCTGGACGGCGTTGGCCTCGGTGGCGAGCGGGGTCCACGCGCCATCGGTCTTCTTCCCGGCGTCCTCGAGGGCTTCGAGACGCAGCACGAGTTCGGTGTTCTGTTGGCGGAGCTTGGCGAGCGTGAGGACCAGTTCCGTAGCGGCGCGCTCGGGTGCATCTGACTTGAGCTTGTTGAGCGCAGCCTGGGCATCGGTCACAGACTTCTCCGCGGAGGCGCGCGTTTCCTTGAGCACGAACTCGCGCTTGTCCGGCTGTGTGACAAGGCGTGGCAGGGAGATGGATTCAACCTTGAACGTGCCGCCGAGCAGGCTGAGCACGGCGGGGGCGATGGGTGCGTTGGTGAGCGGCCGATGTTCATCGCCGCGTTGAAGGAGGTGCGTGACGGCCGTGGGCTTGGCGTCGTAGATGCGTGCGAGGCCGGCCTTCATCGGGTCCGGTTCGCCCGGCAACCGGTCGAAGCGCACGTCGTGCGGCTCGAAGATCGCGCGGATCTGGTAGTACTCGCGCTGCGCAATCGGGTCGGTCATGTGATTGTGACACTTCGCGCAGCCGATGGTGAGGCCGAGGAACGCCTTGCCGGTATGGGCGAGCGTGTCCTCGAGCCATTTCTCGCGGCTGTAGCGTTTGTAATTCCGGACAAGGAAACCAGTGGCCCGGAGGGCACTCTCGTCCTCGGGCGAGAGCTCATCGGCCGCGAGCATCTCCAGCACCATCCGGTCGTAGCCCTTGTCGCTGTTGAGCGATTCCACAATCCAGTCACGCCAGCGCCAGATGTGCGGTGTGCTGTCGCGGTACTGGTCATTCCAGCCGGACCAATCACTGTAGCGCCAGACGTCCATCCAGTGGCGGCCCCAACGCTCACCGTGGCGCGGATCGGCTAGGAGCCGGTCCACCGTCTTTTCGTAGGCATCGGGCGAAGTGTCCTTGAGGAAGGACTCGAGTTCCTCCGGCGTCGGCGAGAGGCCGATAAGGTCGAGATAAGCGCGGCGCAAGAGAATTTCCCTAGGCGCCTCGGGCCTCGGCTTGAGCTTCAAGCGCTCGTGCTCGGCGGCGATGAACGTGTCGATAGGGTTGCGCGCCCACTTCGCCGCGGCAGCAGAAACCTTCGGCGCGACGGGACGTTGGACCGTCTCGAACGGCCGCCAGCGGAAGGCGCTTTGGGCCTTGACGAAGTCCGCCCGCAACTTTGCGCCCTTGGCGAGGTCGCCCTTCTTCGGCGTCTCCTTCGCGTCACCCGGACCCGTGCCGAGGAGCAGTTCGGTGAAGTTGTCCACTCCATCGCCATCGGCATCTTCACCCGCGATGACGGCGAGGCGCGAGACGAGGTCGCGCCGCTTGCCGGTTGTTTCCAGTTCCGCAGCCAACTTGCGCAACCGGTCGCCGAAGGGGTTGTGTGGGAATTCCTCGAGTAATGCCGGCGCCTTGGTGTCGCTCGGCAGATGGCAGGTGGTGCACTGGTTGAGCCGGGCTGGCAGAAGCGCATCGAGATGCGTCGCCAGCGCCTTCTTATTCGCCGGCGTGGCGTGGGACGGGGCGAGGCTGGTCAACGAGAGGAGAATGCATAGGAACCGCCAAACGGGCGTGGATAAGAAAGGGCCTGTGCGCCGGCAATTCATCTGGACGCCGATAAATCTATACCAGCGCCTGCGTCTGTCAATTCAACCTATCGTCCGAGTCACGGTCCTGATGGGACCATCCTCCTCCGCCTCGCACCTTTGAAAAATCTCAAGGGCAGTTCAAATCCGAGGTTCGGAAGCGCGTTCTCGCGACGGAGAAACGGTCTCAAATCAAGCCGTTTCCAGGCAACTCGCCCCCCCCGCGAACGAGAGGGGCACAACTTGTATTGGTAGGGATGCCCTACCAATCATCGGAGGGGCGAGCGCCGCTTTCTCGACGGGTGAGAGCAGGCTGCATCGTGCCAAGCAAGAATAGCTCCGAAGCACCAAGCCTGACTCCCCCGTGCTCTGAGTCGCCAAAAGAGAGCATCGTCTTTATTTCGAGCCTTGCTTGTTTCAAACATTTGTTTCAAACATTTGTTTGAAATGGTGCGAATCAAGGCAAAAGTCGCTCTTGTGGAGCCGACTCGCCAGCAGTTGCTGGAGGCGGCAAGCGCGGTTTTTGCCGAGCGTGGATTTCGTGCGGCGACCGTCCGGCAGATTTGCCAGCGGGCCAACGCAAACGTGGCGGCGGTGAACTACCATTTCGGCGGCAAGGCGGGTCTCTACGCCGAGGTGCTTCGCCACGCCCACCGTTGCGCGGAGGAGAGGCATCCGAACGTTTCAGTGTCGCCGAAAAGGCTGACACCGGCGAGAGAGTTGGAGATCTTCGTTCACGCCTTCCTGCAGCGATTATTTGATGAAGGGCGCACAGCATGGCTGGGCAAGCTGATGTCGCGCGAGATGGTCGAGCCGACGGCGGCACTCGACGCGGTGGTTGAGGAGCAGATCCAGCCAAATTCGCGGCGACTGCAGGACCTGCTGCGCCGGTTGCTTGGCCCGCGCTCCAGTGCGGAACAGGTGCGCCTTTGCGAGATGAGCGTGGTGAGCCAATGCCTGTTCTACCACCACTGCCGGCCGGTCATCAGTCGCTTGTTTCCGGGGTTTGATTTCGGACCGAAGGCATTACGCCGACTGGCGGCGCACATCACTCGCTTTTCGATGGGCGGTTTGCAGAGCGCAAAGAAAGGGCTTGGCTGATGTACCACATCGCCTTGAAAATGCTGCTCGGAAACCGCTCGAAATACATCGTGCTGGTGAGCGGCATTACCTTCGCCACGCTGCTGATGACGCAGCAGTCCGCGATTTTCTGCGGTCTGATGCTTTGGACCACCGGCAGCCTCCAGAACATGCGAGCCAAGGTCTGGGTGACCGACCCTAAGGTGGAGCAGGTGAACGAGGTGCGCCAGTTGCGCGATACCGATGTAGGGCGTGTGCGATCGGTCGAGGGGACGGCGTGGGCGGTGCCGCTTTTCTGGGGGTTGCAGCAGGCCAAGCTCGCCGATGGCAGATTCAAGCAGATTCAACTTGTCGGTCTGGAGAGCGCGACGCTGGTGGGTCGACCTTATCGGATGGTCGCCGGCCGCATCGAGGATGTGCGATTGCCGAACGCGGTGGTCATCGATGAACTGGCAATCGTCCGCCTGAGTGCGGGACGCCCGAAACCAATCGGCCTCGGTGACACCTTCGAAATCAATGACCGCGAGGCGCGTGTGGTGGGGATTTGCCGCACAGCCAAATCGTTCTTCGGCATGCCGTATATCTTCACCACATACGACCAAGCGCTGCAGTTCGCCCCGAAGACACGCAAGATGCTCTCGTTCATCCTCGCGGAACCGGCTGAGGGTTGGACGGCTGAGGCGACCGCGGTGGCCATCACGCGCGCCACCGGCCTGCGTGCATACACGGAGAAGAATTTCTTTTGGGCGACAATTCGCTGGTATTTCGTCAACACCGGCATCCCGATGTCGTTTGGCATTACCATCCTGCTCGGGTTCGCCGTGGGGGTGGCGGTCTCGGGCCAAACCTTTTATACGTTCGTGCTCGAAAATCTGCGGCACCTCGGTGCGCTGAAAGCGATGGGCGCGAGCGATGGTCTACTCGCGCGGATGCTGATATTGCAGGCCTTTACGGTGGGGCTGATTGGCTACGGTCTCGGCATCGGATTGACCAGTCTGTTCGGCGCACTGGGGCTAGAAAAGGGGGAGCCACCCTTCATGTTGCCTTATCAGGTGCCGCTCGGCGCGCTTGCGGTTGTGCTGTTCATCTGCGTTTTCGCCGCGCTGCTGGGCATCCGCCAAATCCGTAAACTTGAACCCGCGATTGTCTTCCGTGGCTGATAATAAAAACAATTACGCGGTGCACGTGCGCGACGTGTCGAAGACGTTCGGCGTCGGCGCGACTGCTGTTCCCGCGCTCAAGGGTGTGAACTTTGATGCTCGCGAGGGTGAGTTACTGATGATTGTCGGGCCATCGGGCTGCGGCAAGACGACGTTACTCAGTGCTATCGCCGGTACGCTTCAGTTCGACACAGGCGAGATCGACGTCTTCGGCTCGGCCTTGCAGAAGATGAGCAAGAATGAGAATAGCGCGTTCCGCCGGCAGAACATCGGCTTCATCTTCCAGGAGTTTCATCTGATTCCGACGCTCAATGCCGTGGAGAACGTCAGCGTACCGCTGCTCATCAACGGCGTCTCTCGAGCAGTCGCCGAGCGGAAGGCGCATGCGTTGCTCGCGCAGGTTGGCCTTGAAGGGCGAGGTCACGAATCGCCTTTGAATCTTTCCGGTGGCCAGCAACAGCGCGTGGCTATCGCCCGTGCACTGGTCCACGAACCACGCCTGATTATTTGTGACGAGCCGACCTCGGCACTCGATAAGGAAAACGGCGCGCGGATAATGGAATTGCTCCGGCAGGTCGCGCGCGCGCCCGGTCGTTGCGTTGTCGTCGTGACACACGACAACCGCATCTTCCATCACGCCGATCGTATGACCGAGATGGAGGATGGCCGGGTGGCACGAGTGGCCGAGATCAATGGCGGCCACAGCTCTTCGTTCATCCCCAATTGATTTATGATGCTCCTCACTAAACCTAGCTTTTATCTCGCCCTCGCCGGCATCATCGGCGTGATATTTCTCGTTAAGAAAACCAGTCAGGAAACCCCTGCGCCGCCCCCCTTCGCCGAGCCGGCGCGCTCGCCGTTTACAGAGTCACTCGCCGCCAGCGGTCTTGTCGAAGCCGCTCGCGAGAACGTGAAAATAGCCCCGCCACGGCCCGGTCTTGTCCAGAAGGTATTCGCCGAGGTTGCGCAGAAGGTGATGACCGGAGATGCGCTGCTTCAGATTGATGATCGCGAAGCACGTGCGCGGATCGAGGCGGTGCGCACCCAGCTCGGCGCATTACGTGCGAGCATTGTCGTGGAAGAAGTGTTGCTGGCCGATGCGTTGGATCAACTGGAGCGGATGCGCAAACGCATAACTGTCGAGGAAGTGGTGGTGGCCGATGCGCTGGATCAACTGGAGCGGATGCGCAAGCTCAGCAAAGCCGAGGTCGCTGCTGAGGAGGAATTACGTCGACGCGAGTTCGCATTCGCCAAAGCTGAGGCTGCGAGCAAGGACGAACTACGCCGGCGCGAGTTCGCGCACCGCGTGTCCGAAGCGCGTGTGGCCAAATTGAAATCGGATTTGCCGGTGATTGAAAGTCAGATTGCTCAGGTGCAGGTAGAGATTGATCTGCTCACGGTGCGCGCGCCCCGTGCCGCCACCGTTCTGCAGGTCAATGTCCGCGCTGGCGAGTATGCGAATGTGGCCGCGCCCGAGCCGTTGATGATTCTCGGCGACGTCGAGAAGCTCCAGATCCGCGCCGACGTGGATGAGCAGAACGCCGCGCTCTTCGAGCCCGGCAAGCCGGCCGTCGCGTTTCTTAAAGGTACGACGCAGAACGAAATGAAGCTCCGCTTTGTTCGTGTTGAGCCGTTTGTTGTGCCAAAGCGTTCGCTCACTGGCGACAGCCTCGAGCGAGTTGACACGCGGGTGCTTCAGATTATCTACGAGTTGGACCGCCCGCCACTCCCGCTCTACGTCGGCCAGCAGGTGGATGTTTTCATCCAACGGACGCCAAAGCCAAAGCCATCTACCAACGCCCCGCCGCCATCGGTTTCATCCAACGCAATCAACGGAACCAAAGCGCCATGAAACCCGCTACGATTTTCCTCGCGCTGTGCGCGTGTGCCGAAGCGATCTTGGGCGCGCCTACGAACGCGATTTTCTCTGGGCCGATTTCGCTGGAAGGCGCTTACGGACTCGCGCTGGCGCAGAACCACACGATTCGCAAGAGCTTGAAGGAACTGGAGGTGACGCATGGCGTGGTCGTGCAGACACGCGCGGTGACGCTGCCGAAGGTTCGGTGGTTGACCGATTTTCAGTCCAGCGATGCGAACTCAATCGAGACCGTGCCGGTCGGTGGCATCAAGGCGCCCGACCATCGTTGGTCGAGCAACCTGCGCCTCGTGCAATCCATCTACGAGGGCGGCCGGCTCACTGCCGCGCTTCGCCTCGAGAAACTCATCTGGGAACAGGCCCTGCTGCAGCATCGGGTTCTTATCTCAGATACATTGCTCAACGTACGCGTCGCCTACGACGGTGCGCTGCTTGCCGCGCAACAGATTGGGGTACAGGAGGCGTCGTTGCGGCTGATTGAGCGCGAGTTGGAGGACGTGAAGAAGCGCTACGCCGCCGGCGCCGCGCCGAAATTCGACGTGCTACGTGCCGAGGTGGAGCTAGCTAACGCCCGTCCTCGTCTCATTCGTGCTCGCAATGCTCTGCGCATCGCGCAAAGCGAGCTCGCCGTGTTGCTCGGGCTGTCCACGCCGAAAGGAACCGGAGAGAACCAGCTCGATTTGGGCGGTACGCTCGTTATCGAGCCCTGGCCCGTCGAGTTGCCTGTGGCCATCGCCCGCGCGTTCGACCAGCGCACGGAACTCGCCGCCCTACGGATTGCGGAGAAGATTCGCGCCGAGGACATCATCATCGCCGAGAGCCGGCGCAAACCGGTGGTAGAGATGTTCACCGGTTACGGAGCGCGCAGTTCTAGTTTCACGCGCGATCTTACGCGCGATCTCTCGGGCTGGTTCGCCGGAGTGCAGGCCACGTGGGACATCTACGACGGTAATCTGACTAAAGGCCGCATAACCGAGGCCAACGCCAAACACGGGAAGGTGCGCCTGGAAATCGAAGAGCGGATGCTGCACATCGAGCACGAGGTGCGAATCGCCCACTCCGCCTTTGTCGAGGCACGCGAACTACTAGCCTCGCAGGAGAAAGTACAGGAACAGGCCGAGGAGGCGCTGCGGCTCGCGCAAGCCCGCGCCGCTGCCGGCGCCGCCACGCAACTCGACGTGCTCACCGCGCAGACCGCACTCACCGAGGCACGCAGCACGCAAGTGCTCGCGCGCCACGATTACTCGGTCGCCCGCGCCCGCCTCGAACGCGCCATCGGCCTGGATTTCCAGGTTGAACGGCAAGGGAAACCTTGAACACGTGCGGCTGCTTCGTTTTTTCTCCTTAACGCGCGACGGTCATTTACGCTAAGGTCCGGAGTCCGTTTTTAGACTGATGAAAAAACCGTCGCTCTTGGTCATCTTTTTGACCGTCTTCATCGACCTCGTCGGGTTCGGTGTGGTGTTGCCGTTGCTGCCGCTTTACAGCGAGCAATTCGGAGCCAAGGGCTGGCAGATTGGCTTAATCATGGCCGCCTACTCGGCGATGCAGTTCCTCTTCGCACCGGTGTGGGGCCGGCTCTCGGATCGCATCGGGCGGCGTCCGGTCCTGCTGGTGAGCACCGCGGGTGCGGCGGTTTCGTACGCGATTTTTGGACTCGGTTCGGGGATTACGGAAGCCACCACCGCGCTGGCTGTCATCCTCCTCTCGCGGATGTTGGCTGGCGTCTGCGGCGCAAATATAACGGTGGCGCAGGCGTGCATCGCCGACGTGACGCCTCCGGAAGAGCGCTCGAAGAAAATGGGCCTTATCGGGATGGCGTTTGGGCTGGGTTTTATCTTCGGGCCGGCGATCGGCGGTATCGCCATCAAACTCTTTGGAATGGCCGGCCCGGGTTGGGTGGCGGCGGGGTTGTGCGCGGCGAATTTCCTTCTCGCGCTTGTCATTCTCCCGGAGACGCGGCCTGTGACGGGTGTGACACGCCACACTGCGCGGCCCCGGCTCAATCAGTGGTCGCATGTGCTGGCGCGGCCGCAGATTGGACTCTTGGTGCTCGTGTTCTTCCTCGCGACATTCTGCTTCACTTGTTTTGAAACGACACTGAGCCTGCTGATCGCCAAGAATTTCAACCTTGTGAAAGGCGAGACGGTGACCGCGCTTGATCTGCTGAGCAAAGAGAAGTTCGCTGATGCGGCGACAGCGGCGACAATCCTCTTCACATACTGCGGAGTGATTGCTGCGTTCGTGCAGGGGGGGCCGTTGGGCAAAATTGTGAAGAGCTTGGGCGAGCGCCGACTCATCGTGTTCAGTCTCCTATTGGTCGGCGTTTGTCTTATCCCGCTGCCGTTCATCAAGGGCGATGGTAAACTGACCTTTGCGGCCCTCTTCCAATCCGGCAGCGGGGCGTGGTGGCTGATGCTCGTCGTGCTGGGCGGGCTTTCCATTGGATCGAGCCTCGCGCGCGCGCCGCTTTTTGGTCTTATCTCCATCATGACGCCGCCCGATGAACAGGGCGAAACCATCGGCGTTGCCCAGAGCGCCGGCAGCCTCGCGCGCATCTTGGGCCCTATTTTCGCTGGCGGCTTGTTCGATTTGTCATACGGCGGGTTGCCGGCAGGCGCGGTGCCTTACTTGATCTCCGGTTGCGTGGCAATCATGACGGCAATGCTCGCGTGGAAGCGGCTTCGCGGCACGGAGGTGAAGGCAGCGGGGCAGCAATGATTCGCAACGTCATCTTGGACTGGTCCGGGACGCTCGTAGACGATCTGCCGGCCGTCTGGCGTGCGACGAATCATATTCTCGTCAAGGCTGGACGACCCGAGATGTCGCTGGCCGAGTTCCGCGCAGAGTTCTGCCTGCCGTTCAAAAAGTTCTACGAGCGCCACACGCCGAAGATTCCGATGGCCCAGCTCGAGGAGTGGTACCACACTGTTTTTCCGACCGTGCAGGATTCCGTGGAGCCGTTGCCCCACGCGCGCGCCTTCCTCGATTTCTGCCGCGGACGTGGTCTGCGTCTTTTTTTGTTGAGCACAATCCACAGCCGGCAATTCCCGCCGCAAGCGGAGCGTATGGGATTCAAGGATTACTTCGAGCGCGCCTACATCGAGGTGATGGATAAACGTGACAAGATCCAAGGGGTGCTCGCCGAAAACAGACTCGAGCCGCGCGAGACAATCTTCGTCGGCGACATGCAGCACGACGTTGAGACTGCCCGAGCGGGTGGCGTCTGGTCGTGCGGAGTGTTGACCGGCTTCAACCATGCCGGGCAGCTACGCGCCGCGCAACCGGATCTACTGGTCGAGCACCTCGGCGAACTGCAGAATATTCTTGAGAGGAACGGGCTCGAACTGCCGGTGAACGGCCACGCGCAGCCTTCCACTGACGTGCGTCCGGTGGCGACCGTTGGCGCTCTCATCTACAACGGTGTCGGTGAGGTACTGATGGTTCGTACGCGCAAGTGGTCGAACAAGTGGGGCATCCCCGGCGGCAAGATCGAGCGGGGCGAGACAGCCGAGGCAGCATTGCGCCGCGAGTTGCAGGAGGAGACCGGCCTTAACATCGAGGACATCCGGTTCGCACTGGTCCAGGACTGCGTGGATTCTCCGGAGTTCTATCGTGCCGCGCATTTTCTGCTGCTGAACTACACCTGTCGCTGCGTCGGGTCGGCAAAGGTTCTGCTGAACGACGAGGCGCAGGAGTTCCGCTGGGTGACCGAAGCGGAAGCGCTTACGATGGAATTAAACCAGCCGACGCGTACGTTGCTCGAAGAAGTTCGTCGCACCAGACCTGCCTAAATGGACACAATCACCATCACCGACCTCGAGGTCTTTTATCGTGTGGGTGTGCCTGATGCTGAGCGCGCCCAGCCGCAACGGCTGCTGCTCACGGTGGAGATGGATCATGATTTCGCCACGGCGGCGAAGTCCGACGATCTCGCCGCCACGATTGATTACTTCGCTGTGAGCCGGCGACTGCTCAAACTCGGCGACGGCCGTGAGTGGCGCCTCATCGAGACGCTCGCCTGCGAAGTTGCCGAGCTGGTTCTGAAGGAATTTCATGTGTGCGGTGTGCGTGTGGAGGTGAAGAAGTTCATCCTACCCGAGACGCGGCACGTCTCCGTGCGTGTGGAGCGTCCGGTGCGCGACTGATTCCGCGCCTTGCGGAATTTTCTCCTTTGCCCGCAGCAGGCTTGGCGAGCGCCCCGGCCTTTGGCATTATGAGGAGTTGGAACGACGGCTGGATTCTACGCTATGGCGACACAGTTCATTAGGATTGGCGGGGCACGGGAGCACAACCTCAAGAATCTCTCGCTGGAGATTCCGCGCGACAAGCTGGTGGTAATCACCGGCTTGAGCGGTTCCGGTAAATCGTCGCTTGCCTTCGACACGATCTACGCGGAGGGCCAGCGCAAGTACGTGGAATCGCTTTCCGCCTACGCACGCCAGTTCCTCGAGCAACTCCAGAAGCCGGACGTGGACTTCATCGAAGGCCTCTCGCCCACCATCGCCATCGAGCAACGCGGCGCCGGCGCCAGCCCACGTTCAATCATCGCCACCACCACAGAGATCTACGACTATCTCCGCCTGTTCTTCGCGCACATCGGCCAGCCCCATTGCCCCGAGAGCGGTCAGCCAATCACGCAGCAGACACCGAGCGAGGTCGCGAGCAAAGTCCTCGCACTGCCAGAGAAAAGCCGCGTGATGCTCCTCGCGCCGGTGATCGAGCATCAGAAAGGCGAGTTCCGGGACGTAATCGAGCGACTGGCCCGGGAGGGTTTCGTGCGTGCGCGTGTGGATGGCGAGTTGGTCGAGTTGGCCGTGAACACGCGGGTCAAGATAGATCCAAAAAAGAAGCACGATATCGAGGTGGTGGTGGACCGTCTGGTAATCGGACCGGATATCCGATCGCGGCTTGCCGACTCAGTTGAGACGGCGCTGAAATGGGGCGATGGTCGAGTGCTGGTGCTGCATCAAGCGACGGAAAAATCCGATGCGTGGACGGAGACGCTCCACTCCACCCGGATGTACAGCGCGGCGACGGGCAAGAGCTTCGACACACTTTCGCCGAAGCATTTCTCCTTCAACTCGCCCTTCGGCGCCTGCCCGACCTGTCACGGACTCGGGCAGAAGCTCGTGCTGGACGAGGCGCTCATCGTGCCGGTGCCGGAGAAGCCGCTGGAGGAGGCCATTGCGCCGTGGCGTCGGGGCGGCCGGCGGCTCATCATCTACTACAAGGCGCTTCTCCGGGCCGTGGCTCAGCACTTCAACATCGCGCTCGAAACGCCGTACAAGAATTTGCCGGAGGAGTTCCGTCGTGTGCTGATGCACGGCACGGGCGGGGAGGAAATCGAGTTGAGTTTCTGGCGCGCCGGTGCGGTCAAGAAGCTGAGCAAGCCTTTCGAGGGGGTGATTCCGAACCTCGAACGTCTGTTTCAGGAGAGTGACAGTGAAACGACGCGCCAGCGCGTGACTGGTTACATGACCGCGCAGCCGTGTGACGCCTGCAACGGTCGCCGTCTCAAACCGGAAATCCTCGCGGTGACGATTGGCGGCGAGGTGGCGAGCGCGAAATTCAAGCGGCACGTGGCCAAGGCGCCCGGACGCGGGCGCGGACGGAAGAGTTGCGAGATTCACGGCCTTTCGATCATGGACGCATGCTCGCTTTCGGTGGATGCAGCACTCGATTACTTCAACACGATTCAGCTTACGGCGTTTCAAGAAAAGGTCTCACACGAGGTGCTCAAGGAGATTTGCGCGCGCCTTTCGTTCCTCAAGAACGTCGGCCTTGGTTACCTCACGCTCGATCGCGAGAGCGGCACGCTCTCCGGCGGCGAGGCCCAGCGCATTCGGTTAGCGACGCAGATCGGCGCAGGGTTGGTCGGTGTAATCTATATCCTCGACGAGCCGAGCATCGGCCTGCACCAACGCGACAACGTGCGCCTGCTCAAGACTCTCGAGGGGTTGCGCGATCTCGGTAATACCGTCCTGGTTGTCGAGCACGATGAAGACACTATTCGCGAGGCGGACTGGCTGATCGACCTCGGCCCCGGCGCGGGGGTGCACGGGGGCGAACTGGTCGCGGCCGGAACGGTCGAGCAGGTGATGCAATCACCTCGTTCGCTGACGGGGAAGTACCTTCGTGGAGAGTTGAGCATTGCCGTGCCGAAGCAGCGCATCCGCGCGAACGGGGAGAAAGGCTGGCTAGAAATTCTCGGTGCGACGGAGAACAACCTCAAGGATGTGGACGTACGCATTCCGCTCGGTACGCTCACCTGCGTCACCGGCGTGAGCGGTTCGGGTAAGAGCACGCTGGTGGACGATGTGCTCCGCCGCACGCTCTTCCGCAAGTGGCACGGCTCGAAGGAACGTCCGGGCGCGCACCGGGCGCTCAATGGCATCGAGCAGCTCGACAAGGTGATTGTTATCGACCAGACACCGATAGGTCGGACGCCGCGCAGTAATCCGGCGACCTACACTGGGCTCTTCAACCATGTGCGCGACCTCTTTGCCAAGCTGCCCACGGCGAAGGTCCGCGGCTACGGGCCGGGCCGATTCAGTTTCAATGTGAAGGGGGGCCGCTGTGAGAAGTGCCAGGGCGACGGCGTTATCACCATCGAGATGCACTTTCTGCCGCCGGTGTACGTGACGTGCGAGGAGTGTGCCGGTAAGCGCTATAATCGCGAGACGCTCGAGATTAACTACAAGGGCCTGAATATCGCCGATGTGCTGCACCTGACCGTGGACGAGGCGGTGAACTTCTTCCGAGCCGTGCCGAAGATTTACGAGCCCTGCTTCACGCTCGCGGAGGTCGGCCTCGGCTATATCCACCTTGGTCAGGCGGCGACGACGCTCTCCGGCGGCGAGGCGCAGCGCGTGAAGCTAGCGGCGGAGCTGGCTCGCCGCGCTACCGGGCGCACACTCTACATTCTTGACGAGCCGACGACCGGTCTGCATTTCCACGACGTGGCCAAGCTGCTCGAAGTCTTCTTCAAGCTGCGCGCCACGGGAAACACGCTGCTCGTCATCGAGCACAATCTGGACGTGATTAAGTGCGCTGATTGGCTCATTGACCTCGGTCCGGAGGGCGGTACGGGGGGCGGGCGCGTGGTGGCGGAGGGGTCCCCGGAATTCGTGGCCAAGCAGCCGGGCAGCTACACCGGTCAATTTTTGAGTCGTCTCCTGAACACAAAACCGGCATGATGTCGCCGTTTTTCCTCCCGGCGCAGCCGGGTAATCTGATGAGGCTCCGTACGACAACATTGTGGATGGCGGTGTGGCTTTTTGCCACGCCCGCGCTCCTGCCCGCGCAGACGCCCGATCCGGTCGCGGAGGAAAGCACAGCCTTCAATGCGGCCGCCCGCAGCTTTCAGGACCAGAACTGGGCGACCGCCGAGCAGTGGCTGGGTGATTTCCTGAAAAAGTTTCCCAACTCGGCGCGCCGGGCGGAGGTGGCGCTCCTGCTCAGCCAGTCGCGCTTCAAGCAGCGCAACTACGCAGGCTGTATCGAGGTGCTGTCGGTCGAATTGGGCCGAGCCGGAGCGCGGCGCGAGGACTATCTCTTCTGGTTGGCGGAGGCGCAGTTTTACAAAGGCGACTTCCGCGCGGCCGCCGCGGCCTACGCGAAATTGCTCGAGGCGTTCCCCAACTCGAAGCGGGCGCTCGAGGTGAGCGTGAGTGAAGCGCTGTCGCATGCACGCGCGGGGGAGTGGGCGCGTACAGTGGAGTTGCTGCGGCCGGCTGAGGGGCGTTTCCAGCTTCTGGCCAAGGCGGCGCCGGGGGGCGAGACTATCGCCCGCGGGCAGTTGCTGCTGGCCGAGGCGCTGCTCGAACAGGGACAATCGAAGGCAAGTGAGACGATGCTGGCGTCCCTGGCGCGTCGCAAGCTCGATCCCGAGCTAGCATGGCGCCGACAGCATTTGCAGATTCGCCTGCATCTGTTGGTGGGACGCGTGGCGGAGGCGTTGGGCGACACGTTCAGCCTGTTCGAGTTCGCGACGACGGCGCGCCAGACAAGATTGGTGGCCGAGACGTTCCACCTGAGGGGCGATATTTTGGAGCGGCTCAATCGACTGCCCGAGGCGGTGCAGGTGTACGAGAAGAATCTCGCGCCGGGAATCCCCGAGGAATACCGGCGTACGGCATTGCTCAAGATTCTCGACCTGATGCTGCGACAGGAGCAGGCCGGCGAGGTGATCCAGCGGTTGGAGGCATTCATCAAGGATAACCCAAAAGATGCGGCGTTGGACGTGGCAGAATTTACGCTCGGCGAATTGCGTCTGAAAGAATTTCGCGCGCTGCTTGGCCCGCGCATCGCACTGCCTGGTCCGCCGGGGAACGCCGCGGAAACGAACGCTCTCGCTTCGGCGCAGGTACATTTCGTTCGCGTGCTGGTCGAGCATACGAACAGCGTGTACACGGGTCGCGCACAGTTGAACCGTGGTTGGTGCCTTTGGTACGGAGGGCGCACGGCGGAGAGCCGGGTGGACTTCGCGTCGGCGGCGCGGCTCCTGCCGATTTCCGAGGAGCAAGCGTGGGCACGATTCAAACTGGGTGAGGCGCACTTCCTGCAAAACGATCACACGAACGCGCTCGCGACCTTTCAGTCGCTGGTGAAGGATTACGAGAAGGAGCCTGCGGTCAAGGAACGCTTCTTCGAGCAGGTCCATTTCAAGTCGCTCCGCTCGGCAATCGAGATTGGCGATCTGCCGGGGGCGACAGTGGCGATGAGCCGGATCGTGGCGGGCCATCCCGACGGTCTGCTGGCCGACAAGGGGATGTTGCTCGTGGGACAGGCGCTGAGCCGGTTGGGCAAACCGACGGAGGCGCGCAAGCTGCTCGGGGATTTCCACCGCCGTTTCCCGAAATCGCCGCTCGCGCCGGAGGTGCATCTGGCCGAGGCGCGGACGCATGTGCAGGAGAAGGACTGGCCGGCGGCTCTCGTCGCCTACGAACGCTGGTTGAAGCAGTTCAGCGGGCATGCGGCGACTGCGCAGGCAGAGTTCGACCGCGCGTGGGCTTTCTCCATGTCGGGGAAGGAGACGAACGCTTTCACCGCCTTCACGAACCTCGTTGCGCGTTTCCCGTCTGCGCCGCAGGCGCCGCTGGCGCAGGTGTGGGTGGCCGACCACCACTTCAATCTAGGCGATTTCGTCGGGGCGGAGAAGCGATATCAGATTCTCTCTCAGTCCACCAACTGCCCGCCGGACCTCCACTTCCGGGCGCGAATGATGGCCGGGCGCGCGGCACTGGCGCGGCAGGGCTTCGCTGACGCGCGGGGCTACTTCGCCGCGCTGTTTGAGGAGAAGAACTGCCCCGACGAGGTGAAGGCCGAGGCGGTCTTCGCGCTCGGTGACGCGACGATTCACGAGTTCTCTGCCACCTCCGCCAAGCCAAAGGCGAAGTACGAGGAGGCCATCAACGCCTTCACCCGACTACAGCAGCTTTTTCCGACCAATCCCGTGGCTGCGCAGGCGTGGGGGCGGATCGGCGACTGCCACCTGCAACTGGCGACTGAGGAGCCCGCGCGGTACGAAAAGGCCCTCACCGCCTACCAGAAGGTGATACAGATGGAGAGCCGACTGGCCGACGTGGCGGTGCGCAGCCAGGCTGAGGTTGGCGTGGCGCTCGTCTGCGAACGCCAGGCGGAGAAGAAATTGGCGGGCGAGCGCGGCGTGCTCTTGGAAAAGGCCCTCGGGCATTATCTGGCTGTTTTCTACGGGAAGAACCTCCGCGCGGGCGAGCAGCAGGATCCCTTTTGGATGAAAGAGGCTGGCCTCGCGGCATCCCGCCTGCACGAGGAGCAAATCCAGTGGGCTGAGGCGGTCGCGGTCTATCGGCGCCTGCAGGAGAGCTTCCCTGCGCTGCGCCCGGCGTTGCAGAAGAAAATCGATCGTGCACTGGAGCAGCCCGCTACGTCGAAGTGAAACTCAGTTTGACGGCACCCGAATTCATCGCTTAATGTCACTTAGGAAATTATGAACACCGAGACGCCAACCGAGGCCGTGGTCAGTCTGACCGAGAACGCCGCCGCGCAGGTCAAACAGATAATTGCCAACGAGCCGGAAAACGCCGGCAAGACCCTTCGCGTCTATGTCGAGTCCGGCGGTTGCTCGGGGATGCAGTATGGGATGACTTTCGATGAGCGGCGCCCAGACGACGCTGCCGTCGAGCAGCATGGCGTGAGCGTGCTGGTGGATCCCTTCAGTGCGAATTACCTTCGTGGTGCGTTAGTCGACTACTCCGACGAGTTGACCGGTGGCGGGTTCAAGATTTCGAATCCGAACGCTCGCGGCAACTGTGGCTGCGGAAAATCCTTTGAGACCTAGTGCGACGGGCCAAAGGCACTCAGGATAGGCCTGCGAACGCCGTTCCGTCAGATTCGGAACGGCTTTTCTTTTCCCCTCATGCCTTGACGCTTCGCGGCTGCCATCCTACCGTCTCTTCAGTTTCGGGGAGCCAACCAGCCGCGTGTGTGCGGCGTAGGCTGAGAGTCCTGCGCGGGAGCGCCGGAGACCCATTGAACCTGCTCCGGGTAATGCCGGCGAAGGGAGGCTGCAGCCGTGGCCCTTCTTCCCATTTTCCCCGGAGCACGAATGACATGGCTCGTTCAACATTGAACTTTAAACCCTGAACTTCCACCGACCATGATTGCCTCCAAAGATTCCATCGAACCGCATAGCGGCGAGCAGTTGCCGAACTCTACGCGCGTCTACGCCCCGGGCACGATTCATCCCGACGTGCGGGTGCCGATGCGCGAGATTGCCGTCACCGACACCAAGTCCTACACCGGCGCGGTTACGCCGAACGCCGCTGTTCGCGTATACGATTGCAGCGGGCCGTGGGGCGATTCGGCGTTCATCGGCAAGTCGGACGAAGGTCTGCCTGCGCTGCGTGCGAACTGGATTCAAGCGCGTGGCGACGTGGCTGAATACTCCGGGCGCGAAGTGAAGCCGATGGACAACGGCTATCTCTCGGGCAAACACGCGGAGTTCGCCAGCAAGGCGGAGAAGAACCGGCTCGTGGAATTTCCCGGTCTGCTTGGCCAGCGCCGCAAGCCGCTGCGCGCGAGCAAAGGCCATCCGGTCACGCAGCTCTGGTATGCGCAGCAGGGCATCATCACGCCGGAGATGGAGTTCATCGCCATCCGCGAGAACATGAGCCGTACGAAGATGGCCGACATGGCGAAGGACAATGTCCGCAACGTCCTCGACAAGCAGCACACCGGTTCCAGCCAACTCGCGAGCAGCGAGTATTCGCCGTCAGTTTTCCGCCGGTTCCCGCAGCGTATCCCGGAAGAAATCACACCCGAGTTCGTCCGCGCTGAAGTCGCCGCCGGTCGCGCCATCATCCCGGTGAACATCAATCATCCCGAGTGCGAGCCGATGATCATCGGCCGCAACTTTCTCGTGAAGATCAACGCCAACATCGGCAACAGCGCCGTCGCGTCGAGCATCGAGGAGGAAGTCGAGAAGATGCGCTGGGCCACCAAATGGGGCGCGGACACGGTGATGGATCTTTCCACCGGCAAGAACATCCACGCCACGCGCGAATGGATTCTCCGCAACTCGCCCGTGCCCATCGGCACCGTGCCGATTTATCAGGCGCTGGAAAAGGTCGGTGGCAAGGCCGAAGATCTCACATGGGAGATCTATCGCGACACGCTCATCGAACAGGCCGAGCAGGGCGTGGACTACTTCACCGTCCACGCTGGCGTGCTGCTGCGTTTCATTCCGCTCACCGCAAATCGCATGACCGGCATCGTGTCGCGCGGCGGCAGCATCATGGCCAAATGGTGTCTCGCGCATCACAAGGAGAGCTTTCTCTACACGCATTGGGACGACATCTGTGACATCATGGCCGCCTACGATGTTTCGTTTTCCATCGGTGACGGATTGCGTCCCGGCTCAATTGCCGACGCGAATGACCAAGCCCAGTTTGGAGAACTCGAAGTGCAGGGCGAGCTAACGAAGCGCGCGTGGGCCAAGGGCGTGCAGGTGATGAACGAAGGCCCGGGCCACGTGCCGTTGCACATGATTGAGGAAAACATGGCCAAGCAACTCGAGTGGTGTCACGAAGCGCCGTTCTACACGCTCGGGCCGCTCACCACCGACATCGCGCCCGGCTACGACCACATCACCAGCGGCATCGGCGCGGCGATGATTGGCTGGTATGGCTGCGCGATGCTCTGCTACGTCACGCCCAAGGAACACCTCGGCCTGCCGAACAAGAAGGATGTGAAAGACGGCGTCATCGCCTACAAGATTGCCGCGCACGCCGCCGACCTCGCCAAGGGCCATCCCGGCGCGCAATACCGCGACAACGCGTTGAGCAAGGCGCGCTTTGAATTCCGCTGGGAAGACCAGTTCAACCTGTCCCTTGACCCGATAACGGCTCGCGAGTTTCACGACGAGACGTTGCCCCAAGAAGGCGCAAAGACCGCGCACTTCTGCTCCATGTGCGGCCCGCACTTTTGCAGCATGAAGATCACCGAAGACGTCCGCAAATACGCCGCCGAACAAGGCATCGCCGAGGAAGAGGCACTGAAGAAAGGGATGGAAGAAAAGTCAAAAGAGTTCGTAGAGAAGGGCGCGGAGGTTTACGCGAAGGCGTAGAATTTTTATGGCATGGCTGGAGATGTCGCGGACTCCAGACAGCCGACCAGTGGGCTGGCGTGTTGGTGAATGTCTCTGCTCGCCACAACTAAAAGCTCCTTCGGCCCGAAGGAGCGATTGTTACTACTGAGCACATCCGCGCACTATCCCGGAGCGCGGCGTGAACGCCGCGCCTCTCCCGGGGAGAATGGTTGGACACCCGAAATCTCCTTCGCCATTCTGGCTTAACTTTTTCGACCTATGCGCACGCTCCTCATCGGCATTGATTCCGGCACGCAATCCACCAAGGCCCTCGTCGTAGACGCCCAGTCCGGCAAGGTGCTCGGTAGCGCGTCCGCCGCTTACGACTTGATTCCCAACCTCCCGCCTGGCGCGAAGGAGCAGCATCCTCACACTTGGCGCGACGCCACTGCCAAGGCAATCAAGGCCGCGCTCAAGGCCGCGAAGGCCAGCGCCGCCGAGGTGAAGGCCATTGGCGTCAGCGGCCAGCAGCACGGCTTCGTGCCGCTGGACAAAGCCGGCGAAGTCATCCGCCCCGCC
>CAMDJP010000022.1 GCA_945900775.1 Akkermansia muciniphila
TGATGCATGTGAACTCAGGAAATGTGTCACCGCAACATAGCTATCGGTGTCGGGGAAAAGCGAGGAGAACTTGGCGACATACTTTACGAAGTGGCGGAGTGAGCACGCGACTCGGTGTAAAGCAGCCTCTCTGCTCCAACTGATAGGAATTTGCTTTCTGGACGCTCCGCGGTTTATCAGCGCTTGGCTGGCAAATAGATCGGGATAAAGACAGGCCTGGCTGCAGCAGTCTCATCCTGTATTACCTTTGTCTCGGCCGACACAGTCAGATCTTCCATCTTTCCATTCTGATCAAAATAGATAGCCAAATCCTTGAAGGTATTTGATCCGGCCGGAACGTTCCAGAGCCGGGCGGTATAAACCCAGGCGGTGCCCATTGGGCTGGCGGCATAGGGATAGATGCCACGACCCGTCGGTTCGCCCAGCGCTGCACGCACATCTGTCTGGGTGGTTTCCCCCTTTTTGAAACGCGAAGCCACGGATGGGTCAAAATCGGAGTTGTCGGATTTGAAGCTGCTGGCAGTGCGGTAATAGACCACCGTGTTGTTCGCGATGTTGATATTGGCGTGGCGATTGGGCTGTCCCAGCTTGTCGGAATCACTGTCCTTGTCGTAGCGGTTGTAATAGTAGTAATTCACCCGCTGCACAACCACGGGTGACGAGAGATCCTTTTCCTGCGCGTCTTTCTTGAGCGTCACGATGTTCTCGTCAGTCGTTGGACCAAGCAAGCGGATCACCTCTTCGCGCGTAGTCACTCCCGGCTCGATCTTGCCCGGCGCGGTACGATCGAATTCGCGACCCGTAGTAGCGCACCCCGTTACGAGCAATGACAGGCAAAGAGCGGTGAAGTATTTCAACATCAAGTAATCTCCGGAATTTGTTGGTAGGGGGGCAACGACGTGCATGACATGTGGAAGTCCTCAGCTGAGTATCCATTACGGCACGAATCCCGAAAAGCATCAGCATCACGCGGAATCAGACCAACATTACGCAAAAAAAAGGAGCCTCCTGGCTCCCTCTTATTACTGATAGGAATTTGCTTTCTGAACGCTACGCGGTTTAGAAAGAATTGCTTTTGCGTCGGGTTCAATGGCGGTGATTTTGCCCGTTTATGTGCGGTTGGCAAGCATCGTTTTGTCAGATGTTGCAAGCTCGCGTCGGTTTTGCCGTGCGACCGCTGCCCGCAGCAAGGAAACGGGCAAAACTGCACTGCTGGTAGCCGTTCTGGGAAGTGCCCCACGAGCGAGAGCGGTAGCCAGAGTTCAGATTCGAATTTGTGGATGCGCATTTATTTTTCTGCACCTCATTCACTCGGCGTCGTGCGCAGCATCACCTCGTTGCGCCGCAGAAAGGAGGGCGTCCACGGCGGGTCGAAATAGCCATAGACCGGCTCGGACAGCGAGATTAGTCGCTCCCGTTCCAGCCACGCCCGCAACCGCGCCAGCGACTCCGCCTCCCTCTTGGCGTCCTGTCCGCCGCTGAAAAGCATCACCGCGAACCGGCCCGCCGGCAGTTCGCGCACTGTCACCGCCCCATCCGCCGGCTTGGGTGCGCTGGCCGTTTGCAAATTCGCCGGTAGGACAAATGCCATCGTCAGGTTCGTGGAATTGCCGGACATGAAAACCGGCGTCGTCATGGCAATCTTCTGCTTCGCATCGTTCGCGCCGGTGATGAACCGGAACAACCGCATGAAACTCCCGTCGCTGCCGTTCGGCCTGGTCATCGGCGTTTCCACCACGGTGAGCGCGGGATAATCCCGCAGCTCGAACTTGCCGTCTGACCGCACCACTTTGTAAGGGGCAGACTCGTAACCCGCACGGGTGACTTGGCAACCCGCGAGAATCAGAACCACAGCTACGACGACAATAGAAAGCGCAATCCACATTTTCTTCACTTCCCGAGTGTAGCTGAGCTTTTACTGATAGGCATTTAATTTCTGGACGGCGAACTTTTGAGATGGGGCGAAGTTATCATTTCTATCCTCATAACTCCTGCATTGAACATTTACGGCTCACGAAACGCCGCGATGGCATCTTGCGGCCTCCATCATAATAGTAACGCATTAAAACCCGGTGCCTGTCTCGTAGGACTCATTCGGTTGTCCGCAATCCCAGGCAATGAAAGCCGATAAACATTGGTGGCGACGATGACGAGCAACTTGATGAGCGTGAACCCCACTCGCGATGTTTGAATTCCAAGCCTGTGCGGGGGGGGGGTTACAGAGAGTTATACGGCCGTAGGTTCCATTCCTCAATCAACTCGGATGGAATTTCTCGAAGGAAACGTGAGGGCTGCTGGATGGCATCACCCCCGTAGCTGACCGCGCGCAGGAGCGGGTAGCTGAGGTAAAGCTGATCTTTCGCGCGGGTGATGCCGACGTAAAAGAGGCGGCGCTCCTCTTCCTCGCCGTCGGCGGTGTCGAGGGAGCGTGCACTGGGGAAAAGGCCGTCGCAGAGCATGATGAGGAATACGACGTCGAACTCCAGTCCCTTGGCCTGATGGATGGTCGAGAGCTTGAGCTGTTCGTCGTCCTGTTCACGGCGACCGGCCGGCTTCTCCTCTTGAGCCTCAACGTTCGTGAGTAGGGCGAGCTGGGTAAGAAAATCGCCGACGGAACTGAACTGCCGCGCAAACGCGGCGAGTTGCTCGAGATCTTCGAGGCGCGATTCGTGGTTCGTGTAGGTGGCCTGCAAATGCTCCTCGTAACCGGCATCGAGCAGGAGCTGAATCATCGCCTCAGCATTGGCTTTCGAGGATTCGAGCTGCGCAATCGTCTCCACGAACTGCGCCCAAGCGCTCGCGGCCTTCTTCGGCACTCTGGCAGAGCAGGCCTTCAGCGCCGCGCTAGGACTTTCGTTCGCGCTCTTAAACTTCGTGTCGTACTCCGCCCAGAGCCTGTCCGCACCCTTATCGCCGATGCCGGGAAGGAGTTTCGCAAGCCGCTTGAAGGCGACCTCGTCGCGCGGGTTGGCAACGAGCTTGAGGTGCGCCGCCACGTCCTTGATGTGCGCCTGCTCGAAGAAACGGATGCCGCTGGTGATGCTGAAAGGAATGCCGCGGCGCGTGAGCTCGAGCTGCAACTCGAGCGCGTGGAAATGCGAGCGGTAAAGCACGGCCATCCGCTCCAGCGCCATGCCTTCCTCGCGCAACTCTAGCGCGCGCTGGGCGACGAAGGCCGCCTGCTCGGACCCTTCGTTGCAGATGACCAGCACTGGTTTCGACCCCGGCCGACGCGCAGGTACTAGCTCCTTATGGAATTGGCGCGCGTTCGCGGCGATGGCCGCGTTCGCTACAGCAAGAATCTCCGGCGTGCTGCGGTAGTTGGTTTCGATTTTGTAGACCTGCGCACCGGGGTAGCGCTCGGGGAACTTGAGGATGTTCTCGAAATTCGCGCCGCGCCACGCGTAGATGCTCTGCGCGTCATCGCCCACCACCATCACGTTCTTGTGCCGCGCGGCGAGCAGGTCGATTACGTCGGCCTGCAGCCGGTTCGTATCCTGATACTCGTCTACAAGGACGAACTGAAACCGCCTCTGGTATACCTCGAGCACGTCCGAGTTCTCCTGCAGTAGACGCAGCCAAAGGACGAGTAGGTCGTCGAAATCCATCGCGTTCGCGGTGCGTTTACGCTCAACGTAACGGCGCTGCAGGTCGGTGATCTGCGGCACGAGATGGCTGAAGTGCCCGTACCGCGAGGCTACCACCTCGTCGATGGAAAGGTGCGTGTTTACGGCCACCGAGAAGATGTCGCCGAGCAGGTCGGCCTTTGGAAACCGGGCTGCTTTCGTATCGATTCCCGCATCCGTCACGCAAGCACCGAGCAACTCCTTCGCGTCATCGCGGTCGAGAATCGTGAAGTCGCGCCCGAACCCGAGCCGGTCGGCGTGCAGGCGCAGGAGACGGTTGCCGATGGAGTGGAACGTCCCGCCCCACAACTCCGGCAATTCGCGCCCGAGCAGGTCGACCACGCGTCGCATCATCTCCCGCGCAGCCTTGTTCGTAAAGGTGAGCAGCAGGATTCGCTCCGCTGGGATGCCCTGCTCGAGCAACCACGCCACGCGGAAGGTGAGTGCGCGCGTCTTCCCCGAACCCGCCCCGGCAATGACCAACGCCGGTCCCGGAACGGCGGTGACCGCCGCGTACTGCTGCTCGTTCAACTCACGAGCGTAATCAATCTGCAACTCGACTGGTGCCCGGAAGGGCTGCAGATGGTACTCACGCGACATGGGTGGAGGTTAACCTGCTGTGCTGTCGATTGGGAAAGGGAAAAGGATGCCTTCAATCGAAAACTCTGCTTCAATTGGGCCGATGAACTTTTTGTTCAATGTAACCGAATATTGCGTAGGACGCGTTCATCCCTCTGATTGTATCCTTAACCCCGCCCGTCATTAATGTCCGCAAGCCACATCTTCGCCAACAACGACCCCACGCACGGCGCCAAGGCCCGTTCGACATGGGAAATCGTCCGCCGTGTCGCCACCTATCTACGCCCCTACAAGCTCATGGCGCTCGGCACCATTGTATGCGCACTCTTCTCCTTAGCCTGCGCTTTCGCCTATCCGAAGCTCACACAATACGTCATCGACGATGTCATTGCGAAAAACGAGGCCAGCAAACTTGCGCCTGTGATGCTCGTTCTCATCGGCGCTTTCCTGCTCCGCGAACTGTTCAACGGCATCCGTATCCGCATCAACAACGAGTTCGAGCAACTCGTCATCCTCGACATGCGCCGCGAGGTTTACGGACGCCTGCAGCGACTCCCCGTTGGCTACTTCGACAACCGCGCCTCCGGCGATTTGATGACGCGCGTAATCGAGGACGTAAATAATCTCGAGCGACTCCTCATCGACGGCACCGAGCAAGGCACCGTGGCGGTCCTGAGCATCGCTGGCGTCTTGGTAATCTTGTTTTGGATGAACCCGCTGCTTGCAGGAATTGCACTCGTCCCGCTCCCCTTCCTCGCCGGTGGCGCGCTCTGGTACACACTCACGGCGCACCGCCGCTACCGCAAGCAGCGCCAAGCCGCCAGCGCTATGAACGCACTCTTGATGGACAATCTGCAGGGCGTCCGCCAGATCAAGGCCTTCAACCGCGAGGCGCACGAAGACACGCGCTTCGGCCAGCGCGCCGAGAATCTCCGCCAAGGCACGCTCGGCGTCATGCGCGTCTGGTCCATCTACTCGCCTACGATGGCGTTCGCCTCCGCGCTCGGCACCGGCCTCGTCCTTTGGTTCGGCGGTCAGCAGGTGCTCGATGGCACGCTGAAGGTCGGCGAACTCGTCGGATTCGTCCTCTATCTCGCTCTCTTCTATGAGCCGGTCACGCGACTGCACGGCTTGAACCAGATGCTCCAAAGTGCCCGCGCCGCTGGCGAACGCGTCTTCGACATCCTCGATACAACTGAAGAACGCACCGCAGCGCCGGCGACACCGACCCAGAAGGTCGAATCTGCTTTGCCCGCGCCGCCGACGTACTGGCGCGCACGCGGTGAGGTCGTTTATGAAAACGTCACATTCAACTACGGTGCCGAGCGCGTGGTGTTGAAAGGCGTCTCGCTCCACGCGAAGCCGGGACAAATGATTGCGCTGGTCGGCCCGACTGGTGCGGGCAAGTCCACACTCGTGAATCTTCTCCCCGCCTTTTACGAGGCCACCGGAGGCCGCATCACCATCGATGCGCACGATAACCGCAGCCTCGCGCTCGAGACACTTCGCACCCAGATCAGCGTGGTGAGTCAAGAGGCGTTCCTCTTCAACGGCACCGTGCGCGAGAACATTCTCTACGGTCGGCTCGATGCCACCGAGGCCGAGCTCGTCGCCGCGGCGCGCGCGGCCAACTGCCACGAGTTCATCAGCCACCTGACCGAGGGGTACGACAGTCGCGTGGGTGAGCGTGGCGTGAAATTAAGCGTCGGCGAAAAGCAGCGCGTCTCCATCGCACGCGCCCTGTTGAAGAACGCGCCGATTCTCATCCTCGATGAGGCCACCGCCAGCGTCGACACCGCCACGGAAAAGTTGATTCAGGAAGCCCTCGAACGGCTCATGGCCGGCCGCACCAGCTTCGTCATCGCCCACCGCCTCTCCACCATCCGCCGCGCCGATCAAATTCTTGTGCTGCGCCACGGCGAGATCGTCGAGCACGGCACGCACGAAGAGCTGCTCGCCTGCGACGGCCTCTACGCGAAACTCGCCCGCATCCAGAACACCACGTTCATCGAGGAGAGCTTCGAAAAGCTGGCGGACGAGCGATTGTGAATACGTGTGAATACATGTGCATAACGTCCCGTTGACGAATTGCGGCAAGACGACTTGACTCGCCGCGTTCCGTTCCTAGAAGGAATCGACCGCACCCAGTGAGCGAGACAGACGAGACACAGTGGTTTTACCTGAACCCCGAGCCGCACACCGGCCCGGTGTCGGAGTCTGAGCTCATCCAAATGATCGAGTCGGGTAAATTGCCCGCGAGTACCATGATTTGGTCGCCCGGCAATCCGGCATGGGAACCCGCTTCGAACCATTTCCCTCCCGCGTCAGCAGTTGCTCCTCGTAAACCGCCGGTGAAAACCATCGCCGAGGGCTCGCGTGCATCTCAGCCCGCCGCGGTTGCCGCTTCGACTGAACCAGAAACGGCGCCGAGCAGAGCCTCGGTTGCAGAAAAGAAAATCAGTGCTGTGGCCGTCGCGAGCGCAGTTCTGGCCCTCGGCCTCATCGGCGTGGGCGGCTGGTGGCTCGGCACGTGGCAAGCGAAGGGGCATTACGAGAGTCTGACCGCCCAGCACGCGAAGTCCGCGCTGACCAATGTTGTTGAGAACCCGGCCGTCGTTCCACCAAAAAAGGAGTTGCCGAAGGTCGAGGTTCCGCCGGCTAACGTCGCGCTCTTCCGGGTGGAACGGGGCGGCAAGTGGGGCTTCATGAACGGGCAGGGCGAGGTGATTATCGCACCACAGTTCGACCTCGCGCTGGATTTTCGTTCCGGCCTCGCCTTCATCTTGCAGCAAAAAGCCGATGGACCAAAGTGGGGTTACGTCGACGAGCAGGGCCAGATTGTCTTCGAACCGACATGCGATTTCGCCGGCAACTTCTCTGAAGGGTTAGCGCGTGTCCGACTGGGCGCAGCGGGCATCCCGCGTGCGTGGGGCTACGTGAACACGATGGGGATGACCGCGATTGCGCGGCAGTACGACGTCGCCCGCGACTTTTCCCAGGGGCTGGCGGCCGTGCGCGTGGAGGGCCAATGGGGCTTCATCGACAAGCAGGGCGCGATGGTCATCCAACCGCAATTCGAGGCGGCGGGCGATTTCCACGAAGGCCTCGTCGCGGTGCGCCGCGGCGGGCGTTGGGGTTTTGCGGATACCACGGGGGCCTTGCTTGTCGAACCGAAATTCGACGCGGTGGGCGAGTTCTCCGAAGGTCTCGCGGCCGCGCAAGATGGGCTCACTTGGGGTTACCTCGACCGCAAAGGCGAATGGGCCGTGACACCGCAGTTCGCGTGGGCCGATAAATTTTCCGAGGGGCTTGCCGGGGTGAAGCTCGGAGGCGAAGAAGCCACGCTCTGGGGATTCGTCAGCCCCGCCGGGCGCCTGATAATTCCCCCCCAGTTCTCCTACGTGGGGCCATTCTCCGAAGGCCTCGCCCGCGCGCAGGTTGGCGGGCGCATTATCGGCAAGTGGGGTTTCGTGGATAAGTTCGGCCGATTCACCATCGAGCCGCGCTTCGATAATGCCGAAGATTTCCGCGACGGCCTCGCCGGTGTGATGTTTGGCCAGGAAGAAAGTGGTCGATTTGGCTACATCGATCAGGCCGGCAAATACCTCTGGGAACCGCGCAACTAAGCCCGCGCCTCCGGCAGGCCCATCCAACGCGCGACGTACCGTGCGCACTTTCGCGGCGTGGTCGGCAGCACCGCGTGGTCGGAGAAAATGAGGTGCGAACCGCGTAGGCCAGGGCAGTTCCGCCGCAGCCACCACCAGACCGGCAGAGCCGGCACGATTACCTCGATTAAGCCCGTGAGGTAATACACGGGTAACGTCGCCGAGCGAGCGATTGGGCGCGGGTCGTTCCGCCGAATGAGCGTCGTGCGCCAGGCCCATCCGCGGATGTCCTGCCACGTGCGCCGCCGCACAAACTCGCGCAACTCTTCCCTCTGCTCTGGGTCGCGGCAACTCCGCAGCGCCATGACCGAGGCATAAAGCCAGGCGAAGACCAGCACGAACAGCGGCCCAACGCTCCACAGCCCCACCTCCGCGAACCAGACACCCAGCATGAACGGGTGCCTCACAAAGCCGCCAGCGAGAATCAGTCCATCCGCTCGAAAAGTTTCCTGCCCAGCGCAACGCTTTTCCTCGATCTGCTTCAACAACGTCCAGCCGACTTGGGAACCGAACGACTCGGCCAAAAGCCAGCCAGCGCCAATCCCTTTTTCGCGCAATGCAGCGCGCACAGCACGCGCGTAATCATCGAGCGACCACTCGGTCGTACGCGGATAGGTAAACTCGACGAACCGCACGCGGCCTGCCAGCGCACGACGAAAACTACCTACCACCGTCCAGTCACCGTGCAATCCCGGCAGGTAGATTAGCGTCGGCAGCGACGCATCACCGTGGATGCGCATCTGAAGTTCTTCAGCCATGCCGTTACGGCTTCTCGTTTGACAGAGTGCATTGCGCGTCCTGAAAGCGACCGTTTTCGAGAAAATGCTCCACCTGTCGCAGCGTCTCGCACTGCCACATCATGAACGTGTGCGAGGCGTGAACGGTGGTGGCATCCCGCATCCCCGCGACCGCCGTGGACGCCACGGCCACCTTGCCATCGCTCGGGCCAGCCTGAAGGCGCGGCCAGCCAAAGGCCTGCCGGTCGCCCGCAATCACACCGCACTCGAAGTTCACCGCGCCGAGACGCTGAGGCAGGTCGTCCTCCGCCGTGCCGAGGCGCGGCAGATTGCGCCCGCCGAGCCAGCGCATGAGGGCGTTGCTCTTGAATTTGTCCGCCAACTCGCTCCCTTGGTTCGGTGGACCGAGCATCACCACGCGGCCGAGGCGAGGCAACTCGTGCGCGGTCAGGTATTGTCGCACGAGAATGCCGCCCATCGAGTGCGTAACGAAGTGAATGCGCGTCGCGTCGGCTGGGACGCGTGTTGTCAACGCGCGGTGGAGCTGCTCGTCAGCCAGTCGCTCGACCGGCACGCGCCACGACGGATAGTTTACATTCACCACACGGTAGCCGGCACCTTCCAGCATCCACTCGACAGGCTTCATGGAAAGTGCTGTTCGCCCGTGCCCGTGTAGCAGGACGACCCACTCGCCGGCATGAGCGGGACTTTGCGACGCGGCCTTCACGCTGAAGACGAGCCACACCAGCGCCGCGCAGAGCGAAGTAAATAGTGGTGGCATTTCAAATCATCTCCTGCAACGCCCGGTGGTTGACCTTGCCCGTGCCGAGCTTGGGAATCTCGGGTACCACCTTGATTTCGCGCGGCACGCAGAGATTTGTGAGGCCCTTGGCGCGAATAGCGGCGCGAATCTCCTCGATCGTCACGCGCGGCTCATTGGTCACGACCACGAGCGCCTCGCCCTTTTCCTCGTCGGGCCGTGTGATTACCGCCACCTCGGTGCGCAGGCCGAAATGCTTGAACACGCCGGCCAAGGCATCTTCCACCGCCGTGAGACTCACCATCTCACCGCTCACCTTAGCGAACCGTTTCACGCGGCCGAGAATGCGCACATAGCGCTGCGCGTCCACGGTCACGATGTCGCCGGTATCGTACCAGCCTCCGAGCGCTTGGAAGGCCGCGTTCGCGTCGAGGTTCAGGTAACCTTGCATGACGTTCGGTCCGCGGACGAAGAGCCTCCCGCCTTCGCTCACGCCTTCGACCGGTTCGATTCGATACTCCATGCCCGGCAGAAGCCGTCCTGCGGTGCCAGCCGCGTGTTCCAGCGGCGTATTCACACTCACGCCCGGACCACACTCGGTAGCGCCGTAACCCTCGAGAATGCGTACGCCAAAACGCTCAGACCACACCTGCGCGGTCGCCTGCTGCACCTTCTCCGCGCCGGCGAAGAGATAGCGGAGTGTACGGAAATCGTACGGATGCGCCTTGCGCGCGTAAGCGTTCAGAAAGGTGTTCGTGCTGAGCAGCACGGTGCAGTCGCGGTCGTAGAAAGCGGTCGGGACCAGCTTGTACTGCAGCGGCGAGGGGAAGAGAACGACGTGCATTCCGCGTACCAGCGGAAGAAGCGTGCCGACGGTCAGCCCGAAACTATGGAAGAGCGGCAGGCAGTTGAAGATACGATCGCTCTCGCCGAGATCGGTTACGAGCAGCATCTGGCGGATATTCGCCAACAGATTCGCGTGCGTAAGCGCGACGCCTTTCGGCATTCCCTCCGAACCGCTCGTAAAAAGCACCGCCGCCACCGTCGTCTCGTTCGCGAAGGGCGAGTACTGCGTCGCCCATCCGGGCAGGAAGGTGTGCCGAAAAAGGGTGGCGAGCTTTTGCGGCAGCGTAATCTTCGCGCGCAGGTCTTCGAGAAAAATTACCTCCACGCCCGCGTCACGAAACGGCTGCACCTCGATATGCGCTCGCTCGAGAAAGGCGCGCGAGCTGATAATCTGTTTCAGGCCCGCCAACCGCGCGCAGGCAAGCATTGTGGCCGTACCAGTCGAGAAATTCAGGATGGCTGGAACTTTGCCGAGTTGCCAGAGCGCGAGCAGCGCCATCGGCATTCCGTTCACGTTCGGTAAGAGCAACCCGACGCGCTCTACTTCTCCCGTCACGCCTGGGCGGAGCTGCTGTGCCAAAAGATCTACGCGAGCCAACAGATGTCGATACGTCAACTCCGAGTGCGACATATCACTGAGCACAGCGTGGTTCGGCAGCCGATGCCGCGTTTCGGCGATGGCTCGCAACACCGTGCACGGACCCAACTCTGTTTCCACCTCAAACTGTTGTGCCACCATCCGGTCGCGGAGCCAATTGGTCAGGTGCTCGCGCGCTGCCGTCGAACTCACGTGCTCCACCATCGGCGGTATCAGCACTTTACTAAAGTGCGCGGTGACTTTTTGGAACAGCCGTTTCCGTTCCACGTTCGGTGAGCCAACCAGCCACTGCGCACCTCGCAGATAACAGATAATCACCTTCGCGTGGGATTTTTGAAGCAACAGTCCCGTGCCGTCGAAGAGTCGCATCAGCGAGGTAGTGCGCGACACTCGGCCCTCGGGAAAAAGAACGAGCCGTCCGCCCTTCGCGAGAAACTCGGCCGCATGCTTGAACCCGTACGGCGAATCGGTGTCCACCGTAAACGTGTATCGGTTGATCATCACGAACCGATGCATCAAGCTCCGCTGGGCTGCGGATTTCGAAACCACAAAACGCCAATCTCCATCAAGACAAACGCCGATGAAGAGCCAATCGAGCCACGACACGTGATTCGGTAACAGCAGCACCGGCCCGGGCGCATCCAGCACTTCGGTGTTATACGCACGGAAACGCCACCACACCTGCGCGAACAAACGGAGCACGGGCTTGAGTAACGGCAGAAGACAATCCGCTAGGCTCGTCATAAGCCGGTCGATGCGGGACTCAGTGGTTGTCATATCAGGGATTAGTTTGAGACCGAATGGCTGGCTCGGGGATTCGCAGCCAGAGCAGCACCCCGCCGATTAGCGCGGCGAGGCCAAAGAAGATTGCCGACGGACTGTAATGGAAATGCACGCCGACGAGGATGAGCGCGGTCGCGGCAATCATTGCCGAGTTGTCCACCACGTTCAGCACCGCGATGGTCTTGCCGAGCTTCGCCGGATCGCTCTCCGCCTGCAGCGACGCGTTGAGCGGAATGAGGTAGAGACCCGCCATCATGCCCGCTGCCACTAGAACCAGCACCACGGGCCAAACCAGTGAAAGGGTCGAACCGTTAAGGGTTACGCTCACACTTGAAAGGCTGGTCGGCTTAAAGACCTCGACCAGACCGAGTGCCATTATCGTGGAAGCCAGCAGCACGCCGTTGCGCCGCACCGCGCGTAAATCGCTCACGGGATAGAGCTGGCCAGCGAGAATGCTCCCGGCCATCACGCCTAGGCTGAGCCAGAGGCCGAGCAGCGCGATCTGCGTATTACTCTTCAGCTCAAGCACGTCGAGCCCCCATGCCTGAAAATTGATCTTCAGCGTCACGCCGCAGGCCCAGAAGACGCCGATGCCGACAAGAATCCTCACCAACCGTGGCGCGCCGAAGAGCTCGCGTGCGTGCGCGAAAAATTCGCCGACACTCGCGCGCAGGTGAACCCTCTCGTTCGACGGCGTACGGTCCATGAAAAGGTTGAGCGCCAGCGAAAGAGCGTACACACCCAACACGATGAGGTAGCAGTACAGTGGCGACAGGTTGTCCACTATCTTCGCGCCGGCAATCGCGCCGACAAGGATGGCAATAAGCGTGAACATCTCAACGGTGCCGTTCGCCCTCACGAGCCGTTCGCGCGGCAGGATTTCCGGTAGGATGCCATACTTCGCCGGCGAATAGACGCACGCGCCGATGCCGACTATAAAATAGCCGATAGCCTCCCATGTGCGTCCGCTCGAGAGGCTGAGCATGGCGAGACCCGTGCCGGCGAACTTGATGAGGTTGCCACCGGCGAGCCAGTGAGACTTCGAAAAACGGTCGTTTAAGTAACCGACAAACGGGCCGAGCAGCACGAACGGCATGTAAAAGAAGCTCGTGATCAACGCGCTTTTAAGCCGGAGCGCTTCATCCGTAATCTCGCCGTCTTGCTGCAGGCGCGTGAGCGGGCCGAGAAATATCCAGAGGATAACGTTGTCGCCAAACGCGCTCAGGAACTGGCTCGCCAGCAGGAGGGAATAGTTACGTGCGCGCATGCTTAGGTTGATTGGAGAAGGGGCGAACGGCCTGTTCCGCATCGCGGCTGACTTGCCCGAATTCAGACACAATCTGGCGGACGCGCTTTTCCGATAGCCGCCCCCAGACAGCCAGAGCCGCGCGGTGATAATGGGGAAGAGTGCGTCGCACGAGCCGACGACCTGCGGCAGTCAACACGACCCGATAAGCGCGGCGATCCGTCTTGCTATCCCGGCGCTCCAAGAGTTTTCGCTTCTCGAGGCGATTGAGCAACCCGGTGATATTGGACCGATGAACGAGCAATGCACGGCTCAACTCCGCCTGCGTGCAGCCATCTGGGGCGTCGTGGAGAATCTTGAGGACATTGAACTGGCTTGGGCCAAGCCTCCACTGGGCGAAGAAAATCCGGCTCGCATTCCAGAGCGCTTCGGAGGCGCGCAGGAGACAAATGAGTGCCTCGTAACGGGGATTGAATTCAGCTTTTACAACTGGCACGGGACAGAGCGTGCCAGAGATTGTTTATGAGTCAACAATTTATAATGCGCCTTAATCGAGAAAATCCAGCGTTTACTTGACGAACTGATACACGCCGCCGTTCTCGTCGGCGATGGATTTGAGTTGTGCGGCCCCGGAGGCGTCTTCAAAGGCGATTGCGTTGACACGCACGGCACGTTGCGGATTGAGTTGGCGTAGCATCCCGATTTGGTCTGGAAACTGGCCATCCGAAAGCAACCAGATGGTGTCCGGTTTTAAACCGAAAGCCCATCGAATCGCCTGAGACGGGTCTGTACCACCGCCAACACCCCGCTCCAACACCCATTTCGTGGCAAAAGCAACGTTCTGCGGTGTGGCGGGCAGCATATCCGTAGCGGGCATCGGCTCCGCGTCCGTGTCAAAAAAATAAACCATGAAGTGCGTCTCCGGCGGTAGTGTGCGGAGCGTCTGGATAAGGGCCGTCTTAGCCGCTTCGAAGCGATTCCCCGACATGCTCCCGGATTTGTCGATGGCGAAGACCAATCGATGCCCTTTGCCCTCGGCCCCGAGGAACTTGACCTCTTTCTTTGGCCCGTAATTTTCGGTTTCCTTGGGTGGATTGAGGAAAATGAGGTTGCCACGCGCAACCTCGTTCCCCTTTGCGGCGGCTTGCCGCCACCAGCGGCCAGCCTCGGCAAGATTCTTGGGAACCTCGCGCCCCTCGAAGTAGAGGTTGCCAAGATCGAGTGCTGCATTCCCATCCCCCTGCAACGCCCGTACGCGCAGAGCATTCACATCCGCACCCGAGGAAAAGAGGAGACTGGCAAAAAGAAGACTGACGAGCAATAACGCGGGGGTTGAAGGCCGAACTGGCATTGACGCAATCTACTCAGAAACGTATTCGCCGCAAGCCCCAGCGAAAAGATTTGAATCAATCCATGACCTCCGCATAGTGGCAACGCTGTTACTTGAACCAGATGGGCAAGAATGACCGAAATCTACGCGCCTCTTCGGCCCCCAGCCGCTGGCAAGACCGCCTCGCACCCCTGCCAGACAATCTCTCGCTGCTGGCGACATGGGTCCTGATTTTCGTCGCTTGGCTATGCGGTGCTGTGGCTCGTTATCGCTGGCTGCATTTCGCCAATGACATTGAGGATTTCAAGTGGGGCGGAGTGCCGCTCACCAACACGAACGACACCTACCTCTTCGCCTCCATCATCCAGAAAGCGCATCTCGGCACGCTGCAAGAAGCACCCGACTGCCCCGGCATCATGGCTAACGGAATGATCACGGTGCTGCCGACGTTCCTGCTGAAGATTCTACCAGCCTCGGTGACGATTGACCATCTGATGGCTTGGTTGCCGGTGTTTTTGGGTGGGTTGATTGCCATCCCCATCGTGCTCATCGGCCGTCTGTACGGCTCCACCCTATGGGGCTTCTGCGCCGCGTTGCTCGCGACCGTATCCATTAGCTACTTCAATCGCACGTTGGCGGGCTATTACGATACCGACCTCTTCTCGGTGACTATTCCCGCGCTGGCACTCTATTTCCTGCTCGCCGCGGACAAACGCGAAAGCCTACCGATGCTTATCGCCGGCGCACTTGTCCTATTTGTCTATCCGTTCTTCTACCTCCCCGGCACGGTTATCGCGTTCGCCCTCGGCATCGCTTATGTCGGTTGCCGTGTATTGTTCAATTTCAGAGCCTCATTCACATGGCAGTCAGTGCTCATAATCGAAACAGCATTGGCATTTCTGGAAGGATCTGCGGGGTACAACATCGCTGCACGGCCATTGCTCTGGTTAACTCAGCTCTCCCTGCTTCTCGCTGCCTGCGTTGCTGCGCCACGACTATTCCTGCCCGCACAACTCGCCCACCAACGGAAGCGGCTTGGTTTGGTCGCTCTCCTTTTGCTGGTCACGAGCTACATGCTCGTAGCGGCAGGGCCCGCCCAGAAGATCTATGGCAGGGCCGAATCATATGCCCGTGCGGCGGCAGGCAAACTGGCTAGACCCGCGGAGACCAATGCCCTCAAATTCCACAACGCCCTCTCGACCGTACAGGAAGCGGTCACTGTTCCTGGGTCGCTCAAAGAGCGAGCTCGGACGATGGCTCAGCGAACGACCGGCTCAACGGCTGTCTCAGTTGCCGCGTTACTCGGCTATGCGTTACTGCTCATCTGGCGGCGCGAATTCTTGATAGCCTCGCCACTGATTGGCTTGGGAATCTTCGCCATCTGGGGCGGATACCGCTTCACCATGCATGCTACCGCCATCGCCGCGTTGGCGGCTGTTTATACCGTTTTTGCCGCGGCACAACTTTTGTTCCATCACGACTCAGCTCGCCGATTACAACTTTTGTTCCATCACGACTCAGCTCGCCGATTGATTGTCTGGGGCGTGGTAGGCGCGGCTACTATCGCGGCCGTTGTCCCGAATATCCAAAACCTTCTCGAATACAACGCCCCACCAGTACTCGACAACAAAGCCGTCGAGGTACTCGACATTGCGAAGTCCGCCGTGAAGCCGGGCGACTATCTGCTCACGTGGTGGGATTATGGCACGGCGGGTTGGTACTACTCAGGGCTTCGCACTGTGTGCGATCCCAGCAACCAAGGGGACGATATCTTCCTCGTGGCCAAGGCGCTCAATTCCCCCTCACAACGCCTCGCGGCGAACCTCACCCGACTCGGGATAGAGACACACGCGCAAAAAAACCGTACCAACGCCGCTATCCGCACGCTGCTCGAGCCGCGCCTGAAAGAGTTCGGCGGGCTCGCCGCTTTCTTCCGTGAACTCGACAACCCCGCATTCAAGCCACCGGCGAAGACGCGCGAGGTTTATCTCTACCTGCCGACGATGCTACTTTACATGGTGCCGCCAATGCGCAACTTCAGCGAACGCGATCTCCTCACCGGCGAGAAGCAGCCGGACAAAACGATTCAGATCTTCGACAAGGCCGAAGTGAACGACCTCGAGGTCCGCCTTTATGCGGGTAACCGACCGGTGATTGTGGTCGACCGAAAGACACTCGTCGCTACCGTCCTCGCTGACGGCAGACGCTTGGATCTCCACACGCTCGATTTCATTCAGCGCTCGCCGAGCCGGAACCTTGCCGTCTCCCGCCAGCCTGGCAACCCGAATTCGAACCTCCACCTCACCCTCTCGCTCGATCCGCCGCTGAGTATCCTGATGGACCGAGAAATCTTCCAATCCAACCTCGTGCAGATGTTCTTGTACGAGCTGTTCGATCCGAACCTTTTCGAGCCGGTGGCCTTCAACGCGAAGGCCAAGCTCTACCGGTTGAAGCAGTGACCCCGCCGCCCCAGCGACCTCACCATCAGAGGCAGTCGATATCCTACTGCTGCGTGTAGGCCCAAGTTGGTATGGCCGACGGGGGTGCGTAGAATTCCACATGGCCGTCCTTATAAACCATGTTGTGCGGCATCTCGCTCTGATAGCTATGCCACCAGTTCTTGGGATCGGTCTGCGGGGTGGGCCGCCCTCGTGATTGTCGGCATACAACTTCATCGCCATTCCAGCCTGCCCCACATTGGAGGAACACTTGGTCTGCCTCGTCTTGGACTTCGCATTGCCCAGTGCCGGCAGCAGCATCCCCGCGAGAATGCCGATGATGGCGATCACGACGAGTAATTCAATCAATGTGAATGCCACCCGGGTCGCTCGGAATTGCCCAGAGGCACGAGAAAACGCGGGGCTCATAGTGGCCCGAAGCCACCTTGTTGGGTGGAGTGTTAAGGGAACTGCCGCGTCCAGTTGTTGGGGGTATGACGGTCTTCAGCCGCAATCATGCGGTTTGGCCGTAATCCAGAAAAGGCCCCCCAGCTTACCTAAATTGGCCTTTGAGAAAGTGAAAGTGGTGGCTGGGGGCGGAATTGAACCGCCGACACGCGGATTTTCAATCCGCTGCTCTACCAACTGAGCTACCCAGCCAGCCAAGGGCCGGTTACTATCGCCAGCGTCCCACGGTGGGGCAAGCATTTTTCCCCTGCCCGCGTCGCGGAGCTTGACCTCGCCGCGCGGGGGATTTTCACTAGAGAGGTTGTCGCTATGGCTACTTATATTTACGAAACCATCCCACAAAAATCCGGCCAGAAGCCGCGCCGCTTCGAGGTGCAGCAGAAGATGAGCGACTCACCGCTCACGCGTGACCCGGAAACCGGCCTGCCGTGCAAGCGCGTGATTACCGGGGGCTCGGGCAACATCATGCGCGGCACGAGCATCCTGTCGATGAACGTGCCACGGCGTAAACGCTGACCTTGCAGAAACCTGGGTGGGCTGGTATCAGCAGTTCGTGAAACCTCTGCCTGTCGCTGCCCGTCGCGACTTCCTCAGGCAATCCGCCGCGCTCGCACTGCTCTCTTCGCTGGCGCCGTCCTTCGCCTTCGCCGCCAACCGTAAGTATCGAGCCGCCGTCTTCGGCGCGACCGGCAAAGGCGATTACGGCCACGGCCTCGACGTCGTTTTTAGCAATCGCGAGAACGTTGAGCTCGTCGCTGTGTCCGATGCGGACCCCGCCGGCCGAGCCAAGGCGGCTGCGAAACTGAAGGCCCCGCGCGCCTACGCCGATTACCGGGAGCTACTCGCGAAGGAGAAGCCCGATCTCGTGAGCGTCGCGCCCCGGCAAACCGGCGAACACCACGCGATGACGCTGGCTGCGCTGCGAGCCGGCGCCCATGTCTATTCAGAGAAGCCCTTCACCACAACGCTCGCGGAAGCGGACGAGCTTCTGGCTGAGGCTCGCAAGCGGAAGCTGAAGATTGCTGTCGCGCATCAGATGCGTTTCACGCCACCGGTTCAGGAACTCAAGCAGGCTGTGGTCGGCGGTGTCATCGGCGATCTGCTTGAATTGCGCGCGTGGGGCAAGCAAGACGCCCGCGCGGGTGGTGAGGACATGATGGTGCTCGGCACACACCTTTTCGACCTCATCCGCCTGTTCGTCGGCGACGCGCTCTGGTGCACGGCGCGAGTCCTGCAGCAGGGCCGCGACATCACCGCGGCCGACGCACGCGTGACGAAGGACTTCATCGGGCCGATTGCTGGCGAGGAGATTCACGCCACGTTCGCCTTCGCCAAAGGCATCAATGCAACTTTTACCAGTCGTGCGCAACTCCGCGAACAGGTCGGCGCTTGGGGTGTAGAGTTGGTCGGCAGCAAAGGCGCCGCGCGGATCAACGCCAACATTCCGACGCAGGTATTTCTCGCCAAGCAGATGCCGTGGACGGCTGGTGGTCGTCCACTGGCTTGGGAGAAAATGACCAGCGCTCCAGCCGAGAATCTTCCGGCGGCGCAGGGAGGTTTCCTCGAGGCAAACGGCCGAGTGGTGGATGACTGGATTGCGGCCATCGAGCAGGAACGCGAACCGGCGTGCAGTGGGCACAACGCTATGAAGGCAATCGAGATGGCGATGGCCGTCTATCACGCGGCGCTGACCGGTCGACGCGTGGCGTTGCCGCTCGCTGAGCGCGTCCATCCGCTCGCGAAATGAATTCCGGCGCGTTGAGGATCAGGCCTTCAGGAAGAAATTGCGCTGCTTCTCGCTGATGGGCATGCCGAGTTTCTCCATCACCAGCAGCATGTCCTCCCACACTTTGCGCTTTTCGCTGAGCGCTTGGTTGCGCAGTAGATACGCGGGATGATAGGTCGGCATCAGCGGGATGCCCTGAAACTCCTGCCAAGAGCCGCGCAGCTTGCTGATGCCCTCGGTCTTGCCGAGCAACCCATCAATTGCCGTGGCGCCGAGAGCGACGATGGCGCGCGGTTGGATGATTCGGATTTGCTCGAGCAGATACGGCTTACAGGTCTCCATTTCGGCAGGCGTAGGCTTGCGATTGCCGGCGGTCTGACCCGGAGTGTCAGGGCGGCACTTGAGTATGTTGGCGATGTACACGGTCTCGCGCGAGAGGGCCATCGCCTGGATGATTTTGGTGAGCAACTGCCCGGCCTTGCCGATGAACGGCTCGCCCTGCTCGTCTTCATCCGCACCCGGTGCCTCGCCGACGAACATCAGTTGCGCGTGGATGTCGCCGACGCCGAACACAACCTGCGTGCGCGAGCTGGCGAGATTCGGACACTTGATGCAAGGGATGACGCGCGCTCGCAATTCGGCCATCGCGGCGGCCTTCGTGTCGGAATCGAAAGTGGGCGCAGTGGGCGCAGATTTGGCTGCAACAGGTTTAGCGGGCATAGAAATTGGGGCTGAGATCGAGGCCGGTCTGGTGGCGGACACAGGAGCGCGGCGAGGAACAGGCGCAGCCAAAGCGGCGAGCGTCTCGGGCGCGATGGCAAGATGACGCGCGCCAGCGGCTTGCAATCCCTGCATGTGCGCAATCGTTGCGTCGAGCAGTTGACGGTAAGCGTCGTTCACGAAGCGACGTTAATTCGGCGCCGATGCGTTGCACAGGTTTTTCCCGCCATTGCTGCGAGACGAGGCGTTTGTTACGCTACACTCGTGACGAGGCATTGCCACAATTGCGGGACGGAGTGGACGCTCTCCGGTAATCCTGGACGAAGCGAAAGTTGCCCCCAATGCAGCGCTGATTTGCGTTCCTGCGCGAACTGCTTGCATCACGATCTACGTGCGGCACACCAGTGTCGTGAGCGCCGAGCCGAACCGGTGGATGACAAGCGCCTCGGGACGTTTTGCGAGTATTTCGATTTCGTTCGGCGGGAGTTCAAAGGCAAAGATGGCAACTCCCGCGAGGACGTCGCACGGGCACAATTTAAGAAACTGTTCGGCGATTGATCGAAATCACGTATCCGCCGCCTCTTATGAAAATAAAAAGCTGTGCTTATTACTTCGGTTTATGTAAAACAATTCCTCTTTGTTCCTTGACCGAAAATGGAGACCGTGGTTAGCTATCGGCACTGGAAGTTTTCGTGATGACTTTCGGTCTCGGTGAGTACAGCCGAGACTGGGAATCCACAGAACCTACGTTGTACTAATTCGAAAACTCCCCGGAGCCGGAGAAGATCATCTCCTGATCGCTGGCTCCGGTTTTTTCTTTTCTACCCATCGCGCCGAACAACGACGGCTGATGGTTTTTATCTCGTGAGTGTTTCGCAAAAGAAAAAGCGGACACATTGCTGCGTCCGCTTTGGCGGAAGTGTGCCGGTTTCGTGTGCGGCTCAGTCGAAAGCGTGACCGGAGCAGCAGAGGACATTGCGCATCTTGTGGCGGACGAGTTCTTTCACGGCCTTGCGAGCGGGTCCGAGATACTTGCGCGGATCGAATTCCTTGGGCTTGGTGAACAGGACTTCGCGAATCGCGGCGGTCATCGCCAGGCGCAGGTCGGTGTCAATGTTGACCTTGGTGCAGCCAGTGCGGCGGGCGATCTCGATGTCCGCCTCGGGCACGCCGGCGGTATCTTCACCCATGCCGCCGCCGAACTGGTTAATCTTTTGCGCGAGATCCTTCGGTACCGAACTGGCTCCGTGAAGCACGAGTGGATAATCGCCAAGACCCGCTTCCATCAGCGCCTTCTTGATCGCCTTGAGGCGCTCGAGGTCGAGGTGCTGCTCGCCCTTGAATTTGTAAGCGCCGTGGCTGTTGCCGATAGCAACGGCGAGTGAATCCACGCCGGATTGTTTGACGAATTCCACGGCTTCTTCGGGATGTGTGTAGCAACCGCCTTTGGAATAAGCACCGCCTTCTTCTCCGTCATCGTGCTGCGCACCGACGAGCATGCCGAGTTCGCCTTCAACGACGCAGTTGTGCTTGTGGGCGTAGTCCACGACCTTGCGACAGACCTCGACGTTCTTCTCGAACGGATCGTGCGAAGCATCAATCATCACACTGGTGAAACCCTCGTCAATGCACTGCTTGCAGAGCTCGAAACTGTCGCCGTGATCGAGGTGGACGGCGATGGGAATGTTCGAGAGGCTCACGGCAGCCTCGATGAGTTTCTTGAGGTAAACCGGGTGCGCGTAATCGCGCGCGCCCTTGGAGATTTGCAGCATCAACGGCGCCTTCTCCTCTTCGGCGGCCTCCACGATGGCTTGGATGAACTCCATGTTGTTCACGTTGAACGCGCCGAGGGCGTACTTACCCTTGAGTGCCTTCGCGAACAGGTCAGTCGTGTGTGTTAGAGGCATATGTGTTCAGGTCAGGTTGATGATGGGCCAAAGAGGCCGAAACAAGGGTTGCATGATAAATCAGCCGCTGGAAAAGGAAACAAAAAACGGGCGCGCTTGTTCACGCCGCAGTGCCGCGTCACTTCACCCCAGTGACGACCGGCTGGGTCCAGGCTTTCGCGAGTTCGCCCTTCGCGTAGGGGTTCTCCTGCAGCTTGGTGGAAGTAATGCGGGCGCGGACGTAAATCTCGTCGCCCTTCAGGGCGTAGCGTGGACTTGACCCCTTTACCTCAGACAGCACAGCGCCGATAGTCTCGCTATAACGACGCGTGGTGCGCAGGGCGAGGCCAGCGGAGTTGCGAACCGGCTCGCTGGTCGGGTCATAACTGGCGCGCGTGCCGATGAACTGCGTCGTGTATTCCACACCCGTCTCAGCTTCGATTTCGATTTCGATTCGTTTCTTGTCCTGCCGGATGTCGCGGAGCGTCACGCCGGTGCTAGAGTAGAAATCGCCCGCCTCAAGCGCATTCACGAGCGAGGCGGCGTCGAGCTTCGCCGTGCGGACGAATACCCAACCGCGGCCAGGGTTGTTCGAGTTGAAGGCTTTCGTGTGATAGTTGTGGCCGTCATCTGTGGCCAGACCATAAAGCACCTCGCTGTTCAGCTCGGCGAGGCGTTTCGTCAGCACGATATCCCAGAGCCGCTCCGTGCTGACGCGGTTGGTGTCACCGGCGTTGTTCACGGAGGCGTGGCCGTTATAGACCTCAAAGAACCGCTCGCCTTTCACCTGTGCCAACTCCTCGGCGGTGATGGCCCAGCCGAAGTTCGGATGGTTCAGGTGCGGAATCATTGGTTGGCCGGTCTTCTTGCGCTGCTCGAAAAGGGCGTTCACGTTGTTCTGCATCACCTCGACCACGTTGCTGCCGCCACGCGGCTTGATCACTTCGCGCAGGTTGTGAGCGTTGATGTGGATCGGCGCGGTCTTCCAGCGGTCGGTGATTTCCTGACTCTGGATGAGTAGGAACTTCTCCGGCTCATTGAACTGCTTCGACATCTCGTCGAACCTCTTCAGCCGCACTTGCGTCTTGCCCTTCTCATCGCGCCGCTCGACCTGCTTCTCGCCGAAGCGCGCGAGGTATTTCCGCAGCACTTCTTGGCTGGTTCGGTTTGTAGAGACGGTGGTCCACTTGTTCGAAACTTGGAGCGTGTTATGATCGGAGAAGGCAAGGAAATGGTAGCCGCGCGACTTGTACCAGTCGGCCACCATATCAGGATAATCATCGCCGTCGCTCCAGAACGTGTGCGTGTGGAGATTGCCCTTCCACCAACGCGGCGGGTCTGCGGCGAAGAGCGCCGTGGACGTGAAGAGAAGGAGTGCGACGAGGGCGCGGGGCATGCTCATTTGAACTCCGTCTTGAAGAATCCCTCCGGCGCGGTTGGGCGCACGGTGAGAAGGGGCAGGTCAAACTTCACGTCGCGCGCGGCGCTCTTCGGGGTGAACGGCTGACCGCCCATCTCGACGAAGATCTTCTCCACTTGGGCGTCGATGACCCTGCCCACGTAGCGCTCGATCTGCTTGTTCTTCAGCAGCGTCTCACGGATGGCTGGCGCGGCGACCTTCGCCTCCTCGAGTTTCTTGTCGGAGAGCTTCGCCACCTCGGCACGGATGGCCTTGAAGTAGGCGATTTGGTCGATGAGCACCTGCTTCGTGCCAATCGGTCCGTGCGCGGGGCAGATCGTTTCGGCGCCGAGCTTCTGCGCTAGCTCGAGCGTCTTCACCCACTGCGCCGTGTCACCGTCGCCCATGTAGTTGAACGGCCCGTTCACGCATGCGTCGCCGGTGAAGAGGATTTTTTCCTTGGGCAACCACGCGAAGCCGTCGCCCTTCGTGTGCGCCACACCGAGATGCACGAGTTCCACGCGCATCTTGCCGTCCTCAAAAATCTTCTGCTTGTCAAAAGTCATCGTGGGCGGATGCAGCTTGCTCTCGCGAACGTCGGCGCGGCCCTTGGCGGCGAACTCCCAGCGACCTGGCTTGCCGCCGAAGGCGCCCGTCTCGTGCTCTTTCATCGAGGCCAACACGCCCGCGTGCGCCACCACCGTCGCGCCGGCGTCGGCGAAGACCTTGTTGCCGTAGGCGTGGTCGCCGTGGTGATGCGTGTCGAAGACAAACTTGATCGGCTTGTCAGTCGTCTTGCGAATCTTCGGGATGATTTCCTGCGCGCCGCTCGGGAAGTTCGCATCCACCACCAGCACGTAGTCCTTGAAAACAATCCAACCGTGGTTGCAATGGCCGCTCTTCTCGATATTGCCCTGGTGGAAATAGACACCCGGCGCCACCTGCTGCACCTCGCCGACCTTGTCGGCGGCAACGGCAAACGAGACCGTCGCAAGTAACGCAAGGAGTAGGGCGGGCGATTTCATACCCGCGAAATTAGGCCAGTCCACCGCCGAAGGCAATCGCGCAGTGAGCTCGCTGCCACCCTAGGGCTGCGGCAGCCCTCCAGATTTTCTGCTGTTGTTCAGATGCCGGTTGACGGCGTTGAGATACGCGCGGGCACTGGCCTCGATAATGTCCGTGCTCGCGCCCTTGCCGGTGACGAGGTTGCCGTCGCCGAAGTCGGCCTTGAGCGCGACCTCGCCGAGGGCGTCCTTGCCCTGCGAGACGGCGCGGAGCTGGTAATCCATCAACGTGCCGCGCGTGTTGGTGAGGCGATCGATGGCCTTGAGCGCGGCGTCCACGGGGCCGTCACCGGTGCCGGCATCCTGCAATGTCTCAGGCTCTCCCTTCTTCGCGCCGGCTTTTTTCAAACGCACGGTGGCGGTCGGCACGGTCTGGTTGCCGCTCGTCACGTTGATGTATTCGAGCGACCACGTCTCGGCTACCTCGGTAATCTGGCCTTCGACGAGCGCGGTGAGGTCGTCATCGTACACGAACTTCTTCTTGTCGCCAATTTCCTTGAAGCGCGCGAAAATTCCGGCGATGTCCGTCTCGGTCATCTTGAAGCCGAGGTGCTTCAATCGCACTGCTACCGCCGCGCGCCCGGAGTGTTTGGTCAGCGGCAACTCGGTCAGACCCCAGCCAACCTCCTGCGGATCCATGATCTCGTAGGTCTCGCGCTTTTTGAGGATGCCGTCCTGGTGGATGCCACTCGAGTGCGCGAAAGCATTTTCGCCTACGATGGCTTTGCTGCGCTGCACGATGAGACCACTCATGCGCGAGACGAGGCGCGAGCTCTTCACGATCTCTCGCGTGACGACGCCGCACTGGATGCCGCCGAAAAAGTCGGCGCGCGTTTGCATTGCCATGACAATCTCTTCCAACGCCGCGTTGCCTGCGCGCTCACCGATGCCGTTGACCGTGCACTCCACCTGCCGCGCGCCGGCGCGGACGGCCGCGAGCGAGTTAGCCACCGCGAGCCCGAGGTCGTTGTGGCAATGAACGCTGATGATGGCTTTGCGGCTCTGGAACTCAGGCACCGCATCGTGGAGCTGTTTAATCAAAGCCGCATACTGCTCTGGCACGGCCCAGCCGACGGTATCCGGGATGTTCACCACGGTGGCACCGGCGGCGACGACCGCCTTGCAGACCTCGATGAGGAACTCCGGTTCCGTCCGCGAGCCGTCCTCGGGCGAGAACTCCACGTCGTCAGTCCAGCCCTTCGCGCGCTTCACCCCTTCGACGGCGAGGCGAATGATCTCGTGCTGTGCCTTGCCCAGCTTGAACTCGCGATGGATTTTTGAGGTGGCAAGGAAGACGTGGATACGCCCGCGCTTGCCGGCGGGTTTCACGGCCTCACCCGCGGCGTCGATGTCCTTCGCCACGCAGCGCGCCAAGCCACAGATGATCGGCCCCTTGACCTCTTTGGCGATGGCACGCACCGCTTCGAAGTCGCCTTCACTGATCACGGGAAAGCCGGCTTCGATGACATCCACTTTCAGGCGGGCGAGCTGGCGGGCGATCTCGAGCTTCTCACGGAGGTTCATCGAGGCGCCGGGACACTGTTCGCCGTCCCGCAACGTGGTGTCGAAGATGATGACGCGGTCGTTTTTCATAGCTCAGCTTTCTTCAAATCAAGCGAGGCACGGATGGCACGAATTCTCACGGAGCCAATCCGTGCGAATCCCTGAAATTCGTGTCTGTCTTCTGTTCATCCGTGGCTCAAAACAAAAACCCGCCGACCTTGCGGCGGGCGGGGCTTCAAATCCGTGTGAATCTCAGATCAGAACCCAGCCGCCGCGCGGCTCGTAAGCAGCGCGTTCCGCAGCGACAGTCGAAGGTTCCATGCGCAGTTCACGAGGCGAAACCTAGCCGCCTCCGTGCGCGGGGTCAATTTTGAATTTGCCGACCAAATGGCTGGAACAATCTCCAGTACGCGGTTTGGGGAGGGGCATGGCTCAAAGAGGGGCGGAGGTTTCTTAATTAAGTGTCCTGCGGCTTCGGGCGGAGGGGTTGGAGGCGGAGGCTGTTGAGGCGCGTCGTGGAACCGTGCGGCGCAATTTCGGGTGAGGGGGGTGAGGTTATGGCAAACGCGGCATTGCCAAGGCGCACGGCTTGCGGTTGAGTTTATCCGGACAACGATTCGTCTTAAGGGCGGGCAACAATTTATGGAACTCACACGCACGGCTTACGGCACTTGGAGCGGCGGGCGCTACATGCACTTCGGCGAGGCACTCGATGAGGAGCGCTACCTCGCCTGCATCCGCCGCGCCTACGAGCGGGGCATTCGTACTTTCATGACGGCCGATGTGTACAGCGTCGGCGAGGCGGATACGATGCTCGGCAAGGCACTCTCCGGCTTCCCGCGCAACAGCTATTGCCTCATCGGCCTCATCGGCCACGACATCTACCCCGGCAAACGCGATGGCGCGAAGGGGTTCCTCCGTTTTACAGATCCGCGTATGCGCAAGCCCGACCAGTTCGGCAGTTACCTGCGCATGGCGACTGAAAAATCTCTCGCGCGACTGAACACCGACCGCTTCGACGCGCTCCTGCTGCACAACCCCGATTCCGTCGGCTACTCCAGCGATACCGCTTGGAAAGCCATGGCGGACATCAAAGAAGCCAAGCTCGCCGATCGCCTCGGCATCGCGCCCGGACCGGCGAACGGCTTCTCGCTCGACCTCATCCAATGTTTCGAGCGCTTCAACGGCCTTGTGCAGGAGGCGATGATCATCCTCAGCCCGATGGAACCGTGGCCGGGCGGCTACGTGCTGCCCGCAGCGGAGAAGTTCGGCGTGAAACTTACCGCGCGCGTAGTCGATTACGGCGGCGTTTTCCATGACGACGTGAAGCCGGGTCACACGTTCGGTTATGGTGATCATCGCACCTTCCGACCCGCCGGCTGGGTCGAGGCAGGTAACGCGAAGATGGAGCAGATGCGTGTCATCGCCGAGAAGCGCGGCATCACGATGCTCCAACTCTCGTGCCTCTGGACGCTGAGCCAGTCCGCGGTGAAGTGCGTCGTCCCGACGTTGATTCAAGAAGTGGGCGCCAACGCCAAGCCGATTGAGGCGAAGATTGATGAACTGGCCGCGCTGCCGGATTTCCGCCTGACCGAGGAGGAGTGTGAGATTCTCCGGCGCATCGGCGATAACAAGGGCTGCATGCACCTCAAGGGCGGCAACCCCGATTACACCGCCGAACCCTCGCCCGACCAGTGGCAAATGAACGACGACCTCGAAGCCGTGGCCCAACGTTGGGGCGTCACCCCGCGCAGCGACCTCACGTACACCCACACCCCCGTGCCTTCCACGTGAAAACCGTCCCCATAATCCTACCATTACTACTGGCTTGCGGCGGCTGCACGAGTGTCGCAACAAACAGCGTTTCTTTCGGTGGTAAACTTGTCGGCGCCACTATTTCCACCACCGCTGGTGTGGCGGGCAAAGCCGCCATCACCGGTGTGGAAGTGACGGGCAACGTCGTGGGTGCCACAGCGAAAACCGCTGTGAACACGTCGCTCGATATCCTCTCCGGCGCCGCGAAGAAAAGCGTGGTGACGGTCATTGACGTCGGCACCGGCGCGAGCAAGCAGGTGCCATGGACATCGGGCCTCACGCTCGCGGGCGCGGGACAGTCCGCGCAGATTGCCACCGTGGCGAAGATGATCGAGATTGTCCGCGGTGCGCAGACGATCAAGGCCGGCGCGGATGTGGTGCTTCAGGCGGGCGACGTCGTGAGGGTCTTGCCGGCCCGCTGACGCGTTTCAGGCGAGGATCGAGCGGACGACCTCGCCGTGGACATCCGTCAGTCGGCGGTCGATGCCGTTGTGGCGCACGGCGAGCTTCTCGTGATCGATGCCGAGCAGGTGCAGGATCGTGGCGTGCAGATCGTAACAATACGTCTTGTCCTCGGCAGCCTTCCATGACCACGGATCGCTTTCACCAAACGTCGTGCCTCCTTTGATTCCCGCCCCGGCGAGCCACGCGACAGACGTGCCGCCATTATGATCGCGGCCGGTCGCACCCTGCGTGAAGGGCATCCGGCCGAACTCGGTGCTCCAGACCACGAGCGTGTCCTCGAGCAGGCCCCGCGCCTTCAGATCCGCGAGCAGTCCCGCGATGGGTTTGTCCGTGGCGCGCGTCATGGCGGGCAGCTCGTTGTGGATGTCCGAGTGGTTGTCCCAATTATTCTTCGGCCCGCCAGCGCCGCTCCAGATCTGGATGAAGCGGACACCGCGTTCGGCGAGACGCCGCGCCATGAGACAGCGACGGCCGAAATCTTCCGTGACCTTGTCATCGAGTCCGTACAACTTTTGCGTCACCGCGCTTTCCTTCGCGATGTCGAGAGTCTCGGGCGCGTGCATCTGGAGGCGCGCGGCCAGCTCGTACGATTCGATGCGGCTTTCTAATTGACCATGGGCTGGGTGCATCGCTGCGTGACGGCGATTCAATCGCGCGAGCAGGGCTAGGCCATCCTGCTCGCTCTCGTGGGTGATGAACTTGGGCGTGCCTGACGGTGCAAGGTTCGCGATTGGCGCGGGCAGATGGGCATTGATTGCTGTGCCCTGATGCGTGATGGGCAGAAAGCCCGCGGTGAAGTTCCCCTTTTGATTATACGGCAGCCCGCGCGCATCGGGCAGGACGACAAACGTGGGCAGGTTGTCGGTGAGCCGGCCGAGTCCGTAGCTGACCCACGCACCGAGACACGGGTGACCGGGCGCGAGGAACCCCGTGTTCATCATGTAGCTCGCGGGGCCGTGCACATTCGTTTTCGAAGCCAGCGCCATGAGAAAGGCCATGTCGTCCACACGCCCGGCGATGTGCGGGAACAGGCTGCTCACCCAGCGGCCGCAGTGGCCGTGCTGTTTGAATTCGAACGGCGGCTTCATCACCATTCCTGGCGCGCTCGTGGCGGCCTCCACCCGTTCGCCGATGCCAGGATCGAACTTCTGCCCGTGCCGCTTGAACAACTCCGGCTTGTAGTCGAACAGGTCCATCTGGCTCGCGCCGCCGTTCATGAACAGCTGGATCACACGCCGCGCCTTGGCGGGGTGATGGAGTCCGCAGTTCAACTCCGTGCGCGCGCGCGGCGGGACCGCATCCTCCGCGCCGAGCAGTTGGGCCAATGCCAGTGCGCCGAATCCGTTGCCAGCGCGCCAGAGGAACTCGCGACGACCGAGGGATTCGTTTTGGAGGTTTGGATTCACGCGCGGATTAATCGAGGAAGATGAATTCGTTGCTGTTCAATAGGAGACGGCAGAGGTTGACCAGCCCGTGCTTGGCGGCGTACGCGCGCATTTCCTCCCGCTCAATCTTTTCGGGCGCGCGGGCGAAGGCGAGTTGACAGGCAGTGGCGATTTGTTCGTCCAGCGTCTTGGCGGCGGCACTGATTCGCGCCGCGAAATGCTCGCTCTGCCGGAGAATGAACGCGTCGTTGAGCAGGGCGAGCGCCTGAAGCGCGTTCACGGAATTGGCGCGAACGGGGGTGAGCAGCGAGGCATCGGGGCAGTCGAGAGCGTCCATGAACGGGTCGGGCAACGTGCGGAAGATGAACCGGTACACGCCGCGGCGACGTGCGGCGGGGCTATCCCAGTCGAACTTGTTGTAGTCCACGTTAGGCGTGACGTGGATGCCGGGGCTGACCGCGAACTGCTGGTCGGACGGCCCGCCCATGCGCAGATCGAGGCGACCGGTCACCTGCAGCACCGCGTCCCGCAGCGATTCCGCATCGAGCCGCGACTGATTCTGCCGCCAGAGGAGGCGGTTGTCCGCATCGACTTGGGCGGCACGAGCGTTGTGCTGCGACGATTGGCGATAAACGGCGCTGGTGACAATGAGCCGGTGCAGTTTCTTCAACGAACCGCCGCCGTCGCGAAATTCCACGGCGAGCCAATCGAGCAACTCAGGATGCGACGGCAAGCCGCCCATCCGACCGAAGTCGTTCGGCGTGTCCACTAGTCCACGGCCGAAATGATGGTGCCAGACGCGATTGGCGATCGAGCGCCATGTGAGTGGATTATTCGTATGGCTCAACCATCGCGCCAAGGCTGCGCGGCGCGCGCCTTCATCCTCGGGCTTCGCTAAATCAAAACGCGCCGGCATCCCCGGGATGCACGATAATCCCCCGGGCGAGGCCTGCTCGCCGGGTTTTGTGATCTCGCCTCGTTTGAGAAGATGCACCGGTCGCACTGTTGGCATCGGCTTGTGGCTGCCGTCAGGAAGAAAGTTTCCCGTGGCGGCGAACACCTGTCGCTGCGCGGGCAATGCGGCGAGCGCCTTCTCAATTTTCTCGCGCAGAAAGTGCAGGGCGAGATCCCGCTTCTGTTCGTCAGTGCGTTGGGCAGCGGGTGTGGCAAGTATCTTGGCGAGGGCGTCGGAGAGCGGCGAGATGCGGACAGGTCGCGGCGACGTGGTGATGGAAAGGCGCAGTCGGCCGATGAGATGTCCGCCACCGTGCTGCTGTTCGAGTGCGATGGTCCAGAGCGTACCGCCGTCGTGCCCGGCGGTTTCCTTCAGCTCGAAGATGGCCTGATGCGGCTTGCCGACCTGCGGATAAATTCCCCACGCAGTCGCCGGGTTGCCGTCAATCGCGTGCCGGATGGTCCAGCCGGTCTGGTCAAAATCCGCCGAGGCATGCGCGATGATGAGCAGCTTGGGTTCGATCTTTTGTCCGCGCGGCACGGCGCGGATCTGGATTTCGCTCAGGTGCAGGTTGCCGTTGTCCTGTCGGCCGGGACCTTTGAGGGCGAGACTGTCATCGGTGAGGAGTTCGAGACGGACGGCGGTGACCCCCTTCAAATCGGAGTGGGCGCGAATCGTGTAGGTGTCCTTTTCCGGTCGCTTGCCACTGGAGAGAACGGAGTGGTCCGGTTGCTTGGTGAGTGTCGCGCCTTCGGCCGAATTCACGGTCGTCGGTTCGAGCACGGCCCAAACTACCGGAGGAGTGGCGGAAAGATTTCTCTCCCACGCCGCAATCTCGGTCTGGAGCGCAGGCGCGGCCAGTGAATCGAACAACGCCTTGTCGCGGCGCTGGAGGGCCGCCTGCTGCGCGAGTAATTCACGGCGCATGCGCGGAAGTTGCGGATCGGCGTCGTACGGCACATTGCCGCGGCCGACACCGGCGAACACGGCCTGCAGGTTGTAATAATCCTGCTGTGGGATGGGGTCGAACTTGTGGTTGTGACAGCGAGCGCAGTGGACGGTGGTGCTGGTGAAGGTGGACATCACCGTCGCGACAATGTCGTCGCGGTCAATGTAACGGGCGATCTCGCGGTCGAGCGTGTCTTCACGAATGTCGCGCAGAGAACTTTCATCCCACGGCCCCGCGGCGAGCAACCCGAGCGCCGGCGTGAGGCCGGGTTCACTAGGAAAAAGCGTATCGGCGGCGATCTGTTCCTGCACAAACCGCCCGTAGGGTTTGTCTTGATTGAACGACTCAATCAGATAATCGCGGTAAGGCCACGCGTTCGGGCGGATGCGATCCTGATCGTGGCCGTGTGTCTCGGCAAAATGCACCGCATCCATCCAATGCCGCGCCCAGCGTTCACCGTGGCGCGGACTGGCGAGCAGCGTATCCACGAGCGCCTCGTACGCCTGCGGATTTTTGTCGGCGACGAACGCGGCGACTGCCTCAGGCGTTGGCGGCAGACCGATGAGATCGAAGTAAACGCGGCGGATTAACGTGCGTCGGTCGGCCTCGGGTGAGGGCGACAGTTGCTTCCCGTTCAACCGCGCGGCAATGAAAGCATCGATGGGCGTGCGCGCCCACTTCGTGTCAGCCACGGACAATTTTGGCGCGGCGGCCCGTTTCAGTGGCTGTAACGACCACCAGTCTGATTTCGCGACATCTGGCGCGGGTTGTGCGTGTGAATGGAGAAGGACGGCCGCGAGGGTCGAAGCGATGAGGCACTGGACGAGTTGTGTCATCGGTAGGGGCCACGATACGAGCTCGAGCCTGAAAAAGGAACCGTGTTTTTCGGGTTTGGCTCGCTGCGAACGGGCGTTGCCATGAACGCTGGTTCCGCTACTGTGGCGGCATCGAAGCAAAAGTGAACGACAAGTACATCGAAGCGAAGGCGCGGTGGGCGGCCAAAATGACCGGCAAAGCCAAGCCGCAGGTCCGTTCCGAGAACCGCCTCCCGCCCGGTCAGCGGCAGGTGCGCAACTTTCCTGTGCTCGATCTCGGCGTGAAACCCGCGGTGCCGCTCGACCAGTGGCGGCTCGAGATTCGCGGCCATGTGGAGAACCCCATCACGCTCGACTGGGCGCAGTTCATGGCTCTGCCGCAGTTCATCGACACGAGCGACTTCCACTGCGTCACCACTTGGAGCCAGTTCGACATGCCGTTCACCGGCGTCGCGTTTTTCACACTCGCCGATCTCGTGAAGCCGAAGCCCTCCGCCACGCACGTCTTTTTCAAAAGCTGCGACGGTTACTCGGTCAACAACCCAATCGAAGTCTGCCTCGACGACGACGTGCTCGTCGCGCACTCGTGGAACGGAAAGCCGCTCGCAACGGAACACGGCGGTCCCGCGCGCGTGATCGTCCCGAAGCGCTACGCGTGGAAGGGTGCCAAGTGGGTCAAGGAAATCATCTTTCTCGACCGCGATCTGCTCGGCTTCTGGGAGCTGCGCGGCTATTCGAATACGGCCGATCCGTGGACTGAAGACCGGTTTTCCTGAAAGGCACGGCCTCGCAAACAAATCCATTGGCAGTGGGCGGCGGGCTGCTATGGTTGTCCCGTTTCCGAAACAACAAACCGCTGATGCTATGAAAATACTCCGCCCTCTCGCTGTCGCTACCGTGATTCTTGCGATGGTTCTCGTTGCCAACACCGCCGCCGCCGCTGGCAAGTCCGCCTCCGAGCAGTTTTTGAAGGATGCCGAGAAGTCCGGCCTCGTGCTGGGTTCCGCTAGTTCGCTCGCTTTCGGTCCGGACGGCCTGCTCCTCGTCGCCGAGCCGCGCACTGGCTCCATTGTCGCAATCGACACGAGCGACACCGGTCCGCTAAAGCGTCTCGCCAAACGTGTGGACAACGTGCCCGCTCTGGTCGCCGCTACGTTGAAGGCGGACGCCGCGAGCGTGCAAATCGTGGACATGGCGGTGAACCCCGCGAGCGGCAGAGTTTATTTCTCCATCACGCACGGCGCGGCAAAGAGCGCCGCCATCATCGTGATTAATCCCGAGGGCAAGGCCAGTGTACTCGACACCGCCCAGCTCGCCCACGTGCGCGTGCCGCTCCCCGCGAAGCAGACCGGCAGCATCCGTAACATCTCCGATCTCGCCTTCGCCGGCGATCGCGTGCTCGTCACCGGCCAGAGCAACGAGGAGTTCTCGAGCAAGATTTTCACGCTGCCGTTGCCGCTCACGCACCAGCAGTCCGGCAAGGTCATCGGTGCGGAGACCTTCCACATCGCCCACGGCAAGTGGGAGACGAAGGCGCCGATCCAGAGTTTCTTCCCGCTCGTGGAGGGCGGCAAACATTACGTCGTCGGGGCGTTCGCCTGCACCCCGATCGCGAAGTTCCCGGTGGACGAAATCGCTACAGGCCAGAACGTGCGCGGTACCAGCGTGGTGGAGCTCGGCGGAGGCAACCGGCCGCTCGACCTCTTCACTTACCAGCGTGACGGCAAGCGCTGGGTCGTGGCGAACACGCTCCGATTCCAAAAGAACCTCTTCGGCCCTTCGAAGTACTGGGGCGTCCGCGTCTCGCTCGACTACGTGCTGCGCAGCGACGCAGCGCAGATTAATGAAAAGGCTGCGCGTCGCAACACCGCCACGAAGTCCGGCCCTGAGGGCATCGAGATTCTCGACGCGCTCTTCGGTGCGGTGCAGGTGGATAAATTAAGCGACACCGAGATGGTCGTGCTTCGCGAGAACGGCGACCGGCTCGACCTCGAAGTGGCCCCGCTGCCGTGAGGCGCTCCGCGCGTTCGCCTCTACTGCTGGCCTGCGGGTTGGCAGTGTGGTTCGGTTGCGTCAGCGGCTCGCCGAAGCAAATTGGGGTTGCGCCCGTCGCGATTTATCCCACGGCCGAGACGCTGCCGGCGAATCATCTGAAGTTCTACCTCGTCTTCCCCGAGCCGATGCGAGAGGGGATTTTTCTCAATCATTGCCGGCTGCTGGATGCCCGCGGGCGTGAGGTGCTCGAACCGTTCCGCGAGACGGAGCTGTGGTCGGCCGATGGCCGGCGGCTCACACTCTGGCTGCATCCGGGTCGGCAGAAAACCGGCGTGAACCTGAACGTGGAGTTCGGCCCTGTGCTGCGCGAAGGCGACCGGTACACGCTCGTCATCGCTGGCAAATGGCCGACGGCGCGCGGCACGCTCCTGGGGAACGATTCTGTGCAGAGCTTCATCGCTGATGCGCCAGATCGCACGCAGCCTTCGCTTGACCACTGGCAGGTGATGCTGCCGCGCGCGAGGTTTCGTGATCCGCTGCTCGTGCGGTTCGATGAGTCGTTGGACTGGGCGTTGCTCCACAGTAAGCTGCGCGTGGAACGGATCGACAGCACGCCATTTGCCGGCGCGATCAAGGTCGGCAGTGGTGAGCGCACGTGGACTTTCACTCCGGACGAGCCGTGGCGCGTCGGCGATTACCGGCTCGCGGTGGATGTGGTAATGGAAGACCTGGCAGGCAATTCGCTTCTCCGCCCCTTCGAGGTGGATTTATCCAAAGCACCGTCTGTGACGCGGCACATCCCGCCGACGCGGCACATTCCTTTCGCCGTCACGCGGTGAGTTTTAAGTGCAGTGATTTGCGGCGGATGGCCGGCGCAAAAACAGTTGCCAGTCGCGAGGCTTCTTCCTACTTTCAGGCCGTCTCATTTCTGGGATCAAGGAGAGTGGACTTATGAAGAAAATCGAATCGCTCGTGGAGAGTCTCATTTTTTCGAGCCGATGGCTGCAGGCGCCGATGTATCTGGGTCTCATCGTAGCGGGTTGCCTTTACGCCTACAAATCGCTCACGGAGCTCTCGCATCTCGCGATGGACATACAAATGCTGACCGAGGCAAAAGTCATGCTCGGGTTGCTGAGCCTCATCGATATGACGATGGTGGCGAACCTGCTCGTCATGGTGATTATCGGCGGTTACGCCACGTTCGTGAGTCGGCTCGATCTCGATGAGCATACGGATCGGCCAGACTGGCTGCGCTCGGTGTCAGCCGGATCGCTCAAGGTGAAACTCGCCGGATCGCTCGCGAGTGTCTCAGGCATCCACCTGCTGAAATCGTTCGTGGACATCAAGGAGCTCAAACCCGAGAGCGTGAAGTGGCAGGTCATCATTCACCTCGTCTTCCTCGCCTCCACGCTCATCCTCGCCATCACCGAGAAGGTTCTCCATTCCACACACGAGACCGAGCCGGCAAAGAAGCATTGAAGCGTGCTGAGAAGCCGGGAGACTTCATTTTCGGGAAGTGGTGGTAGGTGATGGATTCGAACCATCGAAGGCGTGAGCCAACTGATTTACAGTCAGTCCCCTTTGGCCACTTGGGTAACCTACCAACCGAGCGCCTAGGGCGCGGGAAGCGGGATTACGCCAGACGGCCGCGCGCTTGTCAAACCTCCGTGCGCAATGAAGTGACCGGAGCCATTCTTGCGAGCGCTTCGAGACCCGCCAATGCTAACAGAAGACGAGGACCAGCGGGTCGAGCGGCGTGACGCGATTGATGTTCATGAGCTTGTTGATGGAGGCATCCGTCATCGGGCGGCCTTTAGGGATGAGTAGGTGGCCGTTGGTGTTGTAGATGTCGCGAGCGAGAAGCATCCCGGCCTTCAGCTCAATCATCAAAATCTCCCGTTCACCCTGGGGCATAGCCGTCAGGGGTACCGCCCTAGCGAGAGCGCGGATGGCTGCGCCGTCAAATAGAGTTTCAGTGTGGGTCTCAATCTCGGCGATCAACTGCAAACTGGTCGTATGTTTATTGCAAAAATAGATCACCACGACGAGCAGGCGGGCAAGCCACGGAATAGTTTCACCCTTGAGCGCATCAGGATAACCGGTCCCGTCCCAATGCTCATGGTGCGCGCGGATGATTTCCCCGGCATCCTTGAAAATAGGATGAAACTGGACCATCTCCTGGGCTTTTTGAGGATGTTTCTTGATGAGAGCCAGTTCTTCCTCGGTGACCTTGGAGACATCGCGCAGCCAGCGGCGGACAATGTCGCGATCGATGCTCACCAATCCGATGTCGTGAAGCGCTGCAGCGAGAACCAAAGTCTGGCGTTTTTCCTGAGGCAACTCGAGCATGTCGCTCAAGGTTTGGCAGATAGCCACGGCACGTTGCGCAGTATTTCCAAGGTTCGGGTGGAAGGCATAAAGCATACTGTTCACGCCGCCGAGCACCAAATCTAAATCGGCCTGTCCAATCTTGGTCGTAGGCGTCGCGCCGACAGGAGCAGGCACGGCGGCGAACGCAGCGGAAGCGTCACTTGTTGGCGCAAAAGCACTTTCGCCGGGGCCTTTTCGCTGGAGAAAGGCCGACGCAACTGCAGCTGCCTCCAATTCCTTGACCTGTTCGACCAAGGCAGTGTCGCGCTGCTTCAGTGCCGCAATTTCAGACGCCAAGAGATCGTGCTGTGCGGCGAGTTGATAGCGATCGACAGCGCTGGTGATGGCGAGACGTAGATCTTCGCGCATCCATGGCTTGGTGACATACCGGTGAATCTGCCCGGCGCGGGTGGCCTCAATGAGCGAGGCTAGGCTCATTCCGCTGCTAAGGAGCAGGCGCGTGGTGAGAGGATTGGCCTCGGCCACTTTGGCGAGTAAATCGAGGCCTGGCATATCGGGCATCTGGTTGTCCACCAGAGCGACCGAGAAACCTTCACGAGTCTACAAGACATCGATCGCCGACAGGGGGTTGATGAAGGCTATGACCTGATAGCCCATCGCCGAAAGCTGTTCCTTAAGGGTGTTCAGCACCATCTCGTCGTCATCTACGACAAGAATGCGGTTCAGGTTGGGAGCTTCACGTCCGCGGGCTTCGCTCATAATGACCTCCTATACATCGGCAATTTCACTCGCAAACTTTAGGTCGAATCAACCCGCGCAGCCGAGAAGTTTCCGCTCCTTAATCATCTTGCTCACCTGCGGCGGGACCATCGACTCCCACTCTGGGTCGCCGGCACGAATCTTGGCAAGGGCATCGCGGGAGAAGATGGAGAGGTAATCCTCATTGTAGTCCCGCAGCCCGACGATGGAGCGGTTCTCGATGAGGTAGGCGTAGAGGTGGGCAAGATGCGGGACCACGCGAAGGTTATCAGCGGTGAGAATGCAGTTATTGGTCGGATCCCTGAAAGGGTAGGCGTAGAGCTTGAGGTCGTTCTTGAAGAGGCGGCCGAAGGATTCAAGGATGCCGCCCTCGAGGTCGGCGTAGTACTTCTCCTCGAACAACTCCTTGAGCGTCGGGACGCCCATCACCAGGCCGACGAGCTTCTTCGTGTAGCGGAATAGGTAGGAGGCGAGTCGATGGTACTCGCCGTAGTTGGAGACGATTACCGTCTTGCCCACAGCGCCGAGCATGTCCACGCGCTCGAGAAAATCCTTGTGGTCGATCACGCCGCTGGCGGTGAGGTTCTTGAGCGTCATTTCGAAGAGGACGATGACCTCTTCGCCGTGGACCTCCGGTTCCTGGACGAACTGCGCCATCGCCGACTGGAGCATGTGCAGGGTAGTCTTGGTGACGGGCCGAAAGCTGCCGCGCTCGATGAGGATGGACTTCTTGTAAAGCACGTCGGCGGCATTCACCACCTCGCCGTCGGCATTGAACATCGCGGCATTCGTTAGGCCCTGCTGCACGAGCTGCAGGCTCATAACCCGATTATCCACCATCGCGAAGGCGGGGCCCGAAAACTTAATCATATCCACCTCGACGCGATTGGGCGAAAGGTTGTCGAGCAGCGTACCAATGAGCTTCTCTGGGTCCTCGTGCAGGTACATCGCCCCGTAGATAAGGTTCACTCCTACGACGCCGAGGGCCTCCTGCTGAAGCAGGTTGTCCTGATCGAGCAGGCGTACGTGAATGATGATATCGCTGGGGGGCGCGAGCGGCTCGGTCTGGAACCGGATGCCCATCCAGCCGTTGCCGTCCTCCTTGCGCGTGTAGCTGCGCGCGGCCACCGTGTCGGCGAAGACGAAGAACTTGGTGGTCGCCCCGCGCTGCTTGGCCAAGCGCTCGTACATCAGCTCGTACTCGTGCTCGAGCATCTTGTTGAGCCGCTGCTGGCTCACGTAGCGCTCCGCTGGGCCGTAGATCGCGTCGCTGACGGTCATGTCGTAAGCCGACATGGATTTCGAGATTGTGCCCGCAGCGCCGCCGGCGCGAAAGAACCACCGTGCTACCTCCTGACCCGCGCCGATTTCGGCAAAAGCGCCGTATTTGGAACGGTCAAAATTGACCTGTTGAGCCTTGTGCTGAGTATCGAGATGCTCACCTTCCATAAGCCGCACCATAATCGCCGGTTAGCAAAGCTCAAACAAATTATCCTACACGAAACCTTTGCGAACGACCTGAAGATTGCTCCTGCTAAAAAAGGTTAGGTCAACGACTTCAGCTCGGAGACGAGCTCTGCCAGCGCCTTCTTCGCGTCGCCGAAGAACATCGAACAGTTGGGATGGTAGAAAATCTGGTTGTCGATGCCAGCATAGCCCGCGTTCATCGAACGTTTGTTCACGATGATACGCCGGGCCCGGTCCACCTCGAGGATTGGCATACCGTAAATCGGGGAGCCGGGGTCATTCTTCGCCGCAGGGTTCACTACGTCGTTGGCGCCGACCACGAGCACTACGTCGGTCCGCTCGAACTCCGGGTTGATTTCTTCCATCTCGACAAGCTTCCCGTAGTCCACGTTCGCCTCAGCCAGCAGCACGTTCATGTGGCCAGGCATGCGACCGGCGACGGGGTGTATGGCGTACTTCACCTGCACGCCGCGGCTCTCCAGCAGCGTCTCCAGTTCGTGAATCACGTGCTGCGCCTGCGCCACGGCTAGGCCGTAGCCGGGGACGATGACTACGCGCTGCGAGTAGTTCAGGAGCACGGCGAGGTCGCTGGGTTGGATGTCTTTGACAGCTCCCTGCCCTTGCGATGCGGCGGCAACCGTGGTTTTGCTGCTCGCGCCGAACGCGCCGAAAACCACGCTGACGAGCGAGCGGTTCATCGCCTTACACATCGCCAGCGTGAGCAACATGCCGGCTGAGCCGACGAGGATGCCGCCGGTGAGCATGGCGTAGTTGTGGTAGAGGAATCCGCCGAAGGCCGCGGCCAGGCCGGTAAAGGAGTTGAGCAGCGAGATGACCACCGGCATATCCGCCCCGCCGATTGGCAGGGTGAAGAGCACCCCGTAGAGCAGCGATGCCGCGAGCAGCAAATAAAGCAACGGGCACGGCGCCGGACCGGCCTGCCACAACCAGAACGTCAGCGCGAGCACACCGATTAGCTCAACGGTATTGATGAAGTTGTAGTAGGGCAGGCGCAGCGGTCGGTCCAACGTGCCGTTCAGTTTCAGGAACGCGACAATCGAGCCGGAGAAGGAGATTGAGCCAATCACCACGCCGGCGAGGATGGCCAACAACGCGGCAGGGTTGCCGAGGTAGTTCGGATACTCGATTAGCCCAATCAACGCGGCACAGGCGCCCCCCATGCCGTTGAACATCGAGACCAACTCGGGCATCTGGGTCATTTGTACCCGCTTCGCTGTCAGCCAGCCAATCGCCGTGCCGAGGGCAAGCGCGGCGAAGATGAGCCCGACTACGATGCCGCTAATCGGCTTCTCATACAGGAAGATGGTGCCGAGGATGGCGATGACCATACCGGCGGCACCGATGAGATTGCCACGCCGGGCGGTGCGCGGGTTGCCCATCAGCTTCAGCCCGAGGATGAAGGTGACCGAGCCGACGAGGTAGGAAAGTTCGAGCAAATGGGACTTCATTGCGCAGGGCTGCTCATTTCTTCTTCTTGAACATCTCAAGCATTCGGTCGGTGACGACGAAACCGCCCACGACATTTAGTGTGCCCAGTAGGACGGCGAGTGTGCCGAGCACGAGCACTGGAGTATCCGCCGGATCGGCGTGGAGCATCACATGGATCGCGCCGACGATGACGACGCCGTGGATGGCGTTGGCGCCGGACATCAGCGGCGTGTGCAGCACAGTAGGCACGCCGCCAATCACCTCCACGCCGAGGAAGATGGCGAGGACGACGAAGTAAACCATGCCGAGGTGTTCGCCGAGAAAGTTGAGTGCCGTTTCCATAAAGTGGGTCAACTCGTCGTCATCTGCGCCACGGAGGGATGCACCGGCCGACCTTGGTGGATGATGAGCGAGCCTTTCGTGATTTCCTCGGCGAGCTCCCACTTGAATCCTTCCGGTCCGGCGAGGTGGAGCAGGAAGGCGGAAAGGTTGCGCGCGTAGAGGTCGGAAGCGTTGAGTGGCAGGAGCGAAGGGAGGTTGCCTTGACCGATGATGGTGACGCCGTGTTTGACGACCGTGCGGTCCAGCTCACTGCCAGCCACATTGCCCCCCTGCTCTACCGCCATGTCCACGATCACGGAGCCGAGGCGCATACTGCGCACCATCTCCTCGGTGACGAGCCGCGGCGCGGGTCGACCGGGGATGAGCGCGGTGGTGATGACGATGTCCGCCTCGCGGACGTGTCGGCTGACGAGTTCCTGCTGCCGTTTGAGGAACTCCTCGGAGACGGCCTTCACGTAGCCGCCTTCGACGCGGATTGATTCGTCTCCCTGCACCTGGATGAACTTCCCCCCGAGCGACTCGACCTGCTCCTTCGTCTCTGGTCGGATGTCGGTGACCTCCACCACGGCACCGAGTCGGCGTGCGGTGGCGATGGCCTGGAGCCCAGCCACACCAGCGCCAAAAATCACCACCTTCGCCGGCCGAATAGTGCCCGCCGCGGTGGTCATCATCGGGAGCAGTTTGCCGAGGGCATTGGCCGCGAGGAGTACGGCTTTGTAGCCGCCGAGGTTGGCCTGCGAACTGAGCGCATCCATCCGCTGCGCGCGCGAGATGCGCGGAATAGCCTCCACCGCGAAGACCGAGATACCAGCACGGCAGCAGGCTGACACGAGGGCGGGATTCACGGTCGGCCAAAGGAAGGAGAGGAGCACCGCGCCCGGCTTCATCGCGGCAATCTCCGCTAAAGTCGGCGCGTGGACTTTCAGGACGACATTTGCGACGGAATAGAGATCAGCAGCGGCGGGGGCGAGTTCAGCACCGGCCTGCAGGTATGCCTCATCGGAAAAGAAGGCGGGCAACCCAGCGCCCTTCTCCACGAGGACGGCGAAACCTTTCTTCACGAGCTCTCGGACAGCCTCCGGAGTGAGCGCCACGCGGTTTTCGTTCGACTTGGTTTCTTTCGGAACGCCCAGTTTCATTCGGCACAGCACAATGAACGCAGTGCGGACCAATCATCGTTGGCCTCCAAACACTGAGTCCACGGGAATCGTAGCCGATGAGCAGCAAAGCTCAAACCATTTCGCGTCCTCGTCGCGCCCGGAGTCGGCCATTAACCGGCGAACGCGGACATATCCTCTTGGGCCTTGGCCAGTTCGCCCTCGAGATCAAGGTCGAGACCGTAGCTCATCTGGAACTGGTTGAGGTACGCCCACTCGGGCAACTGATCAAAGGGCAGATTGTTCTCTTTCGCGCCGGCGATGTTCACCTGGGCCATGTTCGCCAGCGCGTCAGCCACCGCCACGCAGGCCGCGAGAAATTTGCTGTTGTCCGGCTGTCCGTTCAAACTGGCGTCGAACGGATCGTGATGGAACCACACCGCGCGCAGGACCTCCACATGCGCCTGCAGACATTCGCAGACCGCCGCGCCGATTTGCGCGTGGGTCAGCCCGATGAACTCGTGCTCGACCTTTGCGTGACCGCAAGAGCGCTCCACCGCGCGCAACACGATTCGGTCGAAGTCCTCCGGAAAATAATGTTCCAGCACCAGCTTGCCAGTGTCGTGCAGCAGTCCCGCCAGATATTCTGAGCCGCAAGACTGCCTGAACGCCGACGACACTCGGTCGGTGAGGCGCGCCACGAGTATGCTGTGCAGCCAGAAATCGTCCCAGTTCACCTTCGCCTTCAGGTGGGTGAACTTGTCCATCACACCCACGGTGAAGGCAATCTGCCGAATCTTGTCCATCCCCAGCATCATGAGCGCCTGATTGATGCTGACGATGCGCCGAGCCGCGTAACCAGCCGAGCTGGCCACCTGCACGCAGCGCGAAGCCAAGCCCGGGTCCATCTCGATCACCGCCGCGAGGTCGTCCACCGTCGCGTTCTCGTCGCGCGTGAGCTGCCCGAGCTTGATCGCCGCCACCGAGAAGGACGGGATGACCGTCGCCTGCGTCATGAGGTAGATGAGCCGCTCCGAGACCCACGCCTTGCTGGGGTCGGACACGGTCAAATACTGCTCGAGCTTCTTGGGGTCAGCGCAACTCATTTCGCGACGCGCAGCCTGGCAGAAGAAAACCGGCGCCTCAACGCCGCTTTTCCCCCTGCGCGCCATCATTTTGCTTGCCAACCCCCTCACGAGCCGCGACGCTGCCGACCACTTTGCGCCATCAGCGGCGCGGGCGGATTGGGGTCGTAGCTCAGTTGGTAGAGCGTCTCGTTCGCAATGAGAAGGTCGCAGGTTCGAATCCTGTCGGCTCCACCACCGCCCCAGCCCTTTAAAAACGGGCTTTTCCTTAAGTATTCCGCAGCTTTTCATTTCGTGGATTCTTCGCGCTCTCGCTTGCCAAGTGACCGCAAGTGCGCCAAAGTATGCTCAATACGTGGCGACAAGTGGCGACGAAAAGGCCACGGAGTGGCGACGAGTGGCGACCAAACCGGATCCAAAAATGAATATCCACACGGCGACGATTCACGGCAAGTTGCGCTTTGTTCTCGGTTGGCGCGAGGGAGAAAAGCGCCGGCGTCGTTATTTTCTTACGCGAAGAGAGGCCGAAGTGGTCGGCGCGGCGCAGGCTCGCGAGAAGGCTCAGCACGGCTCGGAGTTCCTCACGATCGAACCCGCTGTCCGCGCCGAGCTGGTCTCTCTCTGGTCGGAATCCGAGCGCCGCGGCGTGAGCTTGCGCGCGGCTCTGACCTATTTCCTCGACCGACCTCAAGCGCAAGCGGCCATCGTGCCTCTCTCCGCGGCGCTCACGATGTTTCTTGCCGAGAAGAGAACGGGCGGGCGCGCGACCGGCGCTTATCGCTCGACGATCGGCCGCTTCATCGAGGTGACTGGCCGCGGGCGAGCCATTGGCACCGTGACGCGCGACGACATCCTCTCGTGGATTAATCTTTTCGAGAAACCCACTACGCGCAACAGCTACCTCACGAGCCTCAAATCTTTCTTCCGCTGGGCGCACGAGCGCGCGGAGATCATCGCCAGCGACCCGGCCGCAAAGGTGGACAAGATCGGCAAGCGCCAGATTGAGAAGGTGGCCCCGTGCATCCTCACCGCCGAAATGGTGCAGCGGTTACTCGACGCCGCCACGCGGCTCGCGCCCGACATCGTGCCGGTGCTCGCGCTCGGACTG
>CAMDJP010000023.1 GCA_945900775.1 Akkermansia muciniphila
GTGCCAAAGAGCCGCTCGAAAAGGAGCCGTGGGTTGCCCTCGGGCGAGAGGGGCGTGTTCTTCGCGGTCCAGGAGAGGTGGTATTGGTAGGCGCAGGCGTAGCGGTCATCGCAGTTGCCGACTTTGCGGATGGTGTCGGAGGCGATCTCGAGGGAGGGGAAACGGGTGAGGTGCCCGATCTCGCGCGCGATGAGCTGGTCGATGGAGATGCCGTTGCGGATGTCGGTCTGGCTTTTGCGCAGGCGGGTGCCGGTGAGAAAGGTGCCGGTGGCGCGCGCGTGATCGCCGCCGCCGTCATTGCCGCCCTCGTGGGCGGCTTCGGCGGCCTGATGCCCCAGCCCGCGGATCACCTGCAAGTGTTGCTTGCTGGCCGCGAGTGGTTCCAGCGTGGGGCTGAGGGCGAAGTCGGCGCCGGTCGTCGCGGGCCACCACGAGGCGGGGATGGCGCCATTGGGGAAATAGATAAATGCCGTGCGGAGCGGTCGGCCGGTGGCAGTCACGGCGAATTGGCCGGCGCTGGCTTCCGCGCCCAGCAGGCGGTTCGGGAAAATGGACTCCATTGCGGGCAGTGCGAGCGAGACTCCGAGGCCGCGGAGAAAGCTGCGGCGGCTGACATTCAGGTGCTGCTGGGCAGCGCGGATTGCGGGCGTGGTCATTGGTGACATGGAGTTATTTCGGGGTGACGTTAGTCGGTGGGTTGCCCGCGTCAACTGGCTTGTGACGGCGTTTTTGAAAAGGAGCGGATTCTATGATGCCAGACAGAAGGGCCTGAAACCGGCCGTCCTCCTTTTGGATGCGGGCAACAATCGCGTCCACGGTGGTGATGTCGGAGGGTTCGAGGCCGCGACCGATCGCGTAGGTGAGCAATTTTTCCGTCAGGCAGCGGTGGAAATCCTCGCGGCGCTCGACGGCGAGCACGCGCTTCAGCTCGCGCACGTCGGCGAATTTCTCGCCGGTGACGAGCTTGCCGGAGGGGTCGATCTTCTGGCTGTGCTCCTCCTGGCGAAACAACCCGAGGGCGTTGAAATTTTCCAGCGCCAGCCCAAGCGGGTCCATGCGGTCGTGGCAGGATGCGCAGGCAGCTTTCTCGCGATGGACGGCGAGCGATTCGCGAAGGGTCGGTTGGCGGTTGGCGGCGATGGTCTTGGCGGCCACGTCGAGGTCGGGAATGTCGGGCGGCGGCGGCTGAACTGGCGTGCCGAGGATGTTGTTGAGGACAAACAGGCCGCGTTTCACGGGCGAGGTGCGTGTGGGGTTCGAAGTCACGGTCAGCACCGTGCCGTGGGTGAGGACGCCGCCGCGCGGGTGATCCGGCGGGAGCTGCACGAGCCGCAGCTCGTCGCCGGTGATGTCGCGGATGCCGTAGTGCGAGGCGAGGCGCGCGTTGAGGAATGTGTAGTTGCTATCGATGAACTCGGTGAGGGGGCGATTCTCACGCATGATGTGGGCGAAGTACGCCTCGGTCTCTTGCCGCATCGCCAGCCGCAGCTCCGGCGTGAGCGCGCCCAGCGGGCCGCCACGATCGCGCTTCACGGGCACACCGGGCACGGCCTCGCGCTCGAGAACCGCCTGTGCATTGATGGTCACGGCAGGGATGTCGCGGGCCCCCAGCCATTGCCCAGCGAAGTTTGCAACCAGCGCGGCGGAGCGCGGATTGGCCAGCATCCGCCGCACCTGCGCGTCCAGCCCGGCGCGCAGCTTGCCCGCGGCCGCGAGCGTGAGCAACTCCTCGTCCGGCATCGTGGACCAGAGGAAATACGAGAGCCTCGAAGCCAGCGCAAACTCGTCCACTAGCGGGTCGGCATCGCCGGACTTGAGCGCCTCGACGCCCTCGTCCCGAAACAGAAAACGCGGTGAGGCGAGCACCGCCACCATGGCGTGGGCGATGCCGGCCTCGAAAGTCTGGCCGGGAGTTTTTTCCACGCTTTGCGCCAGCCCGGTCAGCCGCTCGAGCGTGGCCTCGTCCACCGGATGCCGGTAGGCCCGGGCCGCAAATTTGCCCAGCAGTTCACGCGCGTAGGCCGCGCGCTCTTTCGGGTCGGTCGGGACGGGCTTGGGGAAAAATTTCGCGTAATCTTTCGGCGCGATCCAGTGCTCAGGCTCCAGCGGCCCGCGCACCGTCAGCCCCTCGATCCGCAGACGCAGATTGCGCGTTTGCGGCTGGGCCGGCTCCAGCGGCACGACCTCGAAGGTCAGCACGTTCGCGCCCGCCTTCAGCACGCGCTCGAACTCGAGGCGGTACAGCCGGTTGTCTTGCCGGCTGAACTCGCGCTCGAGCACCACCTCGCCGTCCACCTTGATGATGAAACGGCACTTGTTGTAATCGAAAATGTTGTCCCGAAAGTTATCCGCCGCCGCGACGTTGAGCGTGAGGTGGTGCTTCCCGGATTTATCCACCTGGAGCGCGTGCGCGGGCGCAGCCGCTTTGTAGTATGGCAGGATGAGCTGACCCGCCTTGCTTATCATCGAGGGCTCGTTTCCGGTGGACAGCGCGCGGGCATCAAGCTGCTTTTCCATCGGGATGCGTGGAACAGTTGGCACCGCCTGCTCCACAATCGCGCGCGCGGCGTTTACATATTTCTCCAGCAGCAGCGGCGACACCGTCATCGCATCGGCGATGTTGTCGAAGCCGAAGCCCGAGTCGTCGGTTGGAAATTCCTTCGTCGTATCAAAGTCCACGCCCATCAGGTCGCGGATGGTGTTGCGATACTCGGCGCGGTTGAGGCGGCGAAGCGTCGCGCGGCCCGGGTCGGGCCGGGCGGGGTCGAGGCCGAGCGCGCCGGTCTTGATCCAGTGGACGAGGCGCGCGGCGTCATCCGTTGGGAGGCGCGGCCCACGTGCGGGCATCAGACCAGCGCTCACGTTTTTCAGCACAGCCACCCAAACGTCGCTCTTGGCCAGCATTTCCTTATCCGAGCCGAGCCGGTCAAAAGCGAGCTTGCCTTTGCTCTCGCCGTCGCCGTGACAGTCGTAGCAATGCTTCTCCAGCAGCGGTTTGATGTTCTTGCGAAAATCCTCCGCCACCGCAGCTGCCGGGAGCTCCGCCCGCGCCAAGCCAGCACCCGCGCAGAAGCAGACGGAGAACGAAAGGATGCCCCCGAAAATCACTGCTATAAATTTGCTTTCGCGCCCACCGCACCGGGAACGCTCGGAACGGGGACGGGCGTCGGGGAGTGAGGGGGTCTGGGGGAAACGAGGGATTGAAAAGGAATGAAGTGCGACGACGACGCTTCTCCCCACGGGAGATTTCCCGCAGGAGGATGCGATTGCGGAGAGTTTCATGCGCTCAAGCGTTACTGATCGTAATCTTAAAAGCCTAACAGGGGACAGATCCTCTCGGTCGCCCGGGATCTAAGGATGTGTTGTATTACCCGCACCGGCGGCCGTCGCCTGGATCGGCAGGCCGAAGGCGGCCGCCATGTCCTCCACCAGCGGCCGTTGGGTTGGCGTGACGAGTGCACGCCAGCTCGCGAACCCCGCCGCATCCTTGGGGCCGTCAACCTTGCCCAGTGCTTGCAAGGCGCTCCACTGGCCCGGGTGCCGGCGCAGTACCCGCTCGATCACTTTCGCCATAGCCCACTCTTCGTCGCGCAAGCTTCCAGCGGGGGCTTTAGCAAGTTCCGGTCCTTTCTTTTGGGCCCAAACCACGGCTGCATCCACGTCCTTGATGCCTAGCTTGACAAACTGCCGCCCGAACGCCCCCCAGTCATGGTAACCGCGCATGTCTCTCCCCCACACAGCCTGCTTCGACTGGGCGGGAAGATCTGCCCATTGCTTGGCTAGTTCGTCCAGTGAGATGAACGCCAGAGTCGTGCATATGACTTCCTTGAACCACGACGAGGAGTTCGGTCCGATCCAGAAATGCCCGAGCTCGTGCCCCATTTGGTATGCGAACTGGGCATACCACCGCTTATTGGGGATGACGAACACGATGTAATCCCGTGCGCCGACAGTGGCACGCGGCATTCCATCCGCGGGACGTCTCAGGATAAAAGGCCTGGGTCCCATGAAAGGCGCGGGAGCTACCATGGTTTCGTTGATAGCCACCACGCCGCGGGCAATCGCTTCGAAGCTCTCTTTCCAATCGGCGTCATCGAACGGGTATTCGATGCGTATCTCGGCAACCGGCTGGGGGAGCGGCTTGACGATCGCGGCAGGGCGCTTCACCGAAGATGGCGCTTCGGCAGCAAAGGAATTCAAGGCGACGCATTCCAAGGCGGTCAGCAAAGTCAATTTCCAGAAATAGGTTCGTTTCATAAATAAACACCAACAGTTTAGTTCAATAAGGAATCGCAAATCGGCGACGTGCAGGCAAACCTCGACTACAGGAGGCACCTTGCGAGGAACAGGATGGTCTTCATAGGCGCAACGGTAAATCTAGCCTAGTAAACCGTCAATGCTGACGGTGTGCGAGAGATTGAACGGCAGACTGGCCTCGATTTCTACACAGACCTTTCCGAGGAGGCGCAGGACAGGATGGAGGTTGCGAAAGCCGAGCGGCAGGGTTGTTGTCGAGAATGGTTTTTGCACGAAGTGTGATTCGGATGAATATTTGCGCAAGCCGGTTCATCCAATCTCGGCCTAGGAAGGCGCATGCGGGTGAGTTGGGGGCGTCAGAAAACAAACTGGCCATGCGGCGGTTCTAAATATAGATTCTCGAATCGATATGATTGATTTACTCGGCAAACGAGGTTCTGGCACTGCACATTGCGATGGTTTGACGCGGCGGAATTTTTTGAAGATCGGTGGCATGGCCGCGGGCGGACTGTCCTTGGGACAACTGCTAGCGGTTGAGGCGAGGCAAAAGACCGGCCGCTCACACAAAGCCGTCATCAATATTTATCTGCCCGGCGGTCCGTCGCATTTGGATTTCTTTGATCTCAAGCCCGATGCGCCCAAGGAAATTCGCGGCGAATTCCGGCCCATCAAAACTAATGTGCCCGGCATCGAGATTTGCGAGCTCTTCCCGCGCCTCGCGAAAATGGCTGACCAATTTTCGATCATTCGTTCCTTGGCCGATTCCGAAGACGCGCACGATTGTTTTCAGTGCATGACCGGCCGACGCTCAAGCGAGAAACAAAATGCTCCGCGTGGCGGTTGGCCGAGTTGGGGTGCGTGGGCTTCCAAGTTGCAGCCTTCCGAAGGCGGTGTGCCGTCCAACATGAGCCTTATGTACCCAACCGGCAACCGGACATGGGGCGAGGCCGGTCATGGCGGATTCATCGGCGCGGCGCATTCACCGATGCAGTTGGTACAGAAAGATCCATTAGCTAAGCCTCAGAACCTTGTGCTCGAGGGTATTCAGCTAGATCGTCTCAATGACCGTGCCAGCCTGTTGCGTGGGATTGATAAATTCCGGCGGGATACCGATGCGACCGGGCAGATTGGTGGGTTGGATGAACACAACGCGCAGGCGCTGAATATTCTCTCCAATGGCGGCCTGATGGATGCATTGGATGTGTCCAAGGAAGACCCGCGCATTGCCGAGCGTTACGGGGTAAACATTCCCACGTACCAACGCGATGGTGCGCCGAAAATGATCCGCAATTTCCTCATTGCCCGCCGGCTCATCGAGGCCGGCGCGCGGGTGGTGTCCCTGAACTATAGCCGTTGGGATTGGCATGGAGCCGATGGGATGAATTTCCCGCGGTCCCGCGAAGAGATGCCGTTGCTGGATCAGGGGCTCTCCGCTTTGCTGACGGATCTCAAGGAACGCGGGTTAGATAAAGATGTGGCGGTGGTGATGTGGGGCGAGTTCGGCCGCACGCCGAAGATCAACTCCAATAACAGCCGTGATCACTGGCCGCGTGCGAACTTTGCCTTCCTCGCCGGCGGCGGTATGAACCACGGTCAGGTGATCGGGGCCACCGACAAGCACGGCAACGAACCATCGGAGCGGCCGGTGAAATTTCAGGAAGTCTTTGCCACGTTGTATAATTGCCTCGGCATCGATACTGCGACAGCCACGGTGTTAGATTCGCAAGGTCGCCCGCATTATCTCGTGGACAGCGGCATCAAACCGCTGCCTGAATTAATCAGTTAACCGTTCCCACCCTGGAGAGCCTGAGCATTGATTTTGTTGGGCGTTGCGGTTGTTGTGCTTTGATTTAGCCGCGTGGATTAATCAGTTCGTGTGGGCGGAAGGCTTTGCTTCCCCAAGGTGAGGGAGCTTCTCGATCGACTTCTTGGGAAACTGGCTGAAAAACTTCCAGATCACGTCCATGGCTCCGGTTCCCAATTCACGTTTACCGGGAACTTTGTGCCCAAAATTCTTGATCTGGTAATGCCATACCTCGTTCCCGTTGACTCCATCTTTATAATGGTGCGCTGTCGTTTGATTGGAAAGTTGTATCACTTCCTCGGCGCTGGTCTTGTTGAGCTTGCGCCAGAACTCCAGCATCGCACCCTGGTCCGGCGCGCCGCCCCAGCCGCCATTTTTCGACATGCCACCGTTGTAGGGCACAATTTTATCATCCAGACCTGAGATTTGCAGAATCGGCACGGGGCGGATCGCATCCCGATGCTCCCAGGTATGACCACTCATGGTCCCGATTACTGAGGCCGCGGCTTTGAAAACATCGGGTTTCTCCGCGACCAAAGTGTAACTCATGAAACCTCCGTTGGAGATTCCGCAGGCGAAGGTTCTCTTGGAATTCAATTTGTGCCGGGCTTGCAGGTGGGCCGCCAGTTCAGACAGAAAGCCGATGTCGTCGGTCTTGCTGATTGTTAGCCGGGCGTTCCAGTGAGGCGTCCCCTTGAAATCCTTTGCCCCCTGTGGGTAGCAGATTGCAAACCCGTGAGCGTCTGCCACTCGATTCATACCAAGATCGGCCATATAATCTCTGGCATCTCCGTAGTAGCCATGGAGAACGAATACCAGCGGGGCATTGTCGGGGAGGTTTTTGGGAAGGTAGAGCAGATATTTTCTCTCCACCGTCTTGTGCATGAAAGTGAGGAACTCGCCTGGAGTGGGCGGCTCTGCTGCTACCGCCCCCTTGCTCTCGTATGTCAGTATCACGAGAGCGCCCATCAGAAGGGCAATTATGTCTTGTCGTATCTGCATTGTATGTCCGGATGTTGTATCATTACCCCGCTTTTTCCGCACCTGGAATCCTGGAACCGGACTGATGCTTCTACAAGCCTAACGACAAAAGCTCAGCGCATGGTTAGGCATCATGACTTGGTTTTGAATCATACTACCAAAAGAACGCCCGAGGCTCACTCTCCCCCGAGAGCATCCTCCCGCCGTTACGCACGGTGCGCTTGGCTCGCCAGTGATCGTCAACCGAGCATGAAGCTTTCAATATCTCATACACTCTCTCAGCCTCGTCTCGACCAATCTTGAACGCGGCCTGAAGAAGTAGAAGAAGCGCCTCGCTGCGGGAAGATGCCGGCTCGACACGCTTGGCGAGGGCGAGGGCTTCGCTCAAACTCATTCGCGCATCCTTTTTATAATCGCGCTCCGCCAATGCGGCAATCTCCCAAGCCCGAACCGCTGACCTCTTGTAATCGTCCTCACATTCCCGAGCGGCTGTCCTTGCCTCAGATGCGATGGCAACTGCATCACCGTCCGTGAATCTTGCCACCCAAGATAATCCCTGCGCCCGAAACCAAGGCTCGTTTACCTTGCGAGCCTGAGCGAGCGCCTTCTTCGGGCTACTCTTCGCAAGCGTGGATGCTTGATCTCGCTGGAGTGTTGCGCTCACGGCTGATGCCTAACATGTTACTAAACCGCAACGCTTGCGGTTTTATTCGTCATCGTGTTCTACTTGTTCACGTGCTTCCTTGTCTAGCGGGCTTCCTCTCATTTCTTCTGACTCATTATTGAATTGGGGAAAGTAAACATGAGCGCATCGCCCGCCGGTGGGGTGTGCCCCGGAACGGTTGCCAGCAGCGCACCTTTCGACCGTTTACTTCCGGCGAGCCGGAGCTGTTCGGCAAAATCGACGTGTGATTGCAAAAGCCACGATAACGATACTTGCCAAAGCTCTGTACATGCGCAAAATCACAGCCGATGAACTCGGCGCAAAAGCAATTCTACCTAAACCGCGTAGCGTCCAGAAAACAATTTCCTATCAGTCTTCTCTGGACGGCTGCCGCTCTAATCGCCGTGGGCAGTGTGTGGTCTCAAGACCGAATCGTGACCCCGTCTTACACTGGAGCTCTCGAGGTGAATACAGGTTACTCGGGTGGTGCAAAAATCCGTTTGGGAGGCAGTGAGTTGGGTAATCTGGATGCCGCTCGGACACGGCTGGAATACAAGGGGATCTTCGACCCTGGAGCTGCTTTGAATTGGGGTGCAGGCGTGGCTTACACGCGATGGGATTTTGGTCGTGATTCGGGCAACCCACTGCCAGCCAATTTGCAGTCGGTAGCCTTTCCACTGACGGGATCTTGGCGTTTTCGTGACGGTTGGCAGGCCTTCGGAGAGGTTTCCCCAGGTCTCTATTCCGATTTTGAACGAATCAGTGGTGACGATTTCAATGCGCCGTTCATCAGTGGGGTGGGCTACACGGTGAATCCCGACCTGCAGGTGTTCCTCTCGGTCAGTGTGGATCCGCGACGGGACATTCCGGTGGTGGGTGGGCCGGGAGTGCGTTGGCGCTTCGCAGAGCAGTGGACGCTGTCGTTGCTGCTGCCGCGGCCCCAGATCCAGTACCGTCCGTCAGCCGATTGGACCTTCCATATCGGGGCCGAGATGATGGGGGGAGCCTACCACCTGCATCGGACGTATGGCCGGGACAATGGGCTATCCGCCATGGACGACCAGATCGCCACGTACCGAGAAATTCGTGCCGGTGTCGGGGCACGTTGGGGTCGTCCGAAGGGTTTCTACGCTTCGCTCGAGAGCGGTTGGATGATTGATCGACGCTTCGTGCTCAATGACGCCCGTCTGCAGTTCAATGGCGACGGAGCCGCCTATGGTCAGTTGACCATCGGGTACCGGTATTGAGCCGTAAAGGGACAGTTGGGAGTGAAATGAAGGCGCAGCTAATTAAACCGCGCAGCGTCGAGAAAGCAAATTCCTATCAGTAAAGAGTCCTTCCGATGCCTGTATTTGAATCTCGGTTTCAAGTGGCTGCTTCGGTCAGCGTCGTCTCTGAATTCCATTTTCAACGTGGAATTCTGAAACGTCTGACACCGCCACTCACCTATATGCAAGTCCATCGATTTGATGAACTGGCGAATGGATCAATCGCAGATTTTACAATCTGGATGGGCCCAATCCCTGTACATTGGGTTGCAGAGCATTCCGAAGTCACGTCGACGAGATTCATCGACACGCAAAAAACCGGGCCGATGAAGTACTGGAAGCACACCCACTCGCTGACCGCCATCGACGACGCCTCGTCGGAAGTGCACGACTACATTGAATATGAACACGATACGGGCTTGCGCGGACTTTGGTCTCGACTACTGTTTCCTCGAATCGCTCTCGTCACGCTTTTCCAATATCGACGATGGGTGACGCAGCGAGATTCGGTGCGTCTCTAAACCGTAGCGCGTCCAGAAAGCAATTTCCTATTCGCCCCATCCCATGAAGCAAATCATTGTTCTCATTGTTTCGCTGTTCCTCCACGTGTCGGTGAGTGCAGCGCAACAAAATGTCCTGTTCATAATTTCGGATGACCTGACGGCGACGGCGTTGTCGTGCTATGGGAACACGATTTGCAAGACGCCGAACATTGACCGGCTCGCCGCGCAGGGGACTCGGTTCACGCGCGCGCTGTGCCAGGGGACTTATTGCGGGCCGTCGCGAGCGTCGTTCATATCCGGCTACTATCCGCATGCGACGGGTGTGCTCGGCTACACCAGTCCGCGCCGCGCCATCGGCGACCGCGCGACGTGGCCGCAGCATTTCAAGAACGCCGGCTACTACTCGGCGCGCGTGAGTAAGATTTATCACATGGGCGTACCCGGCGGCATCGAGGAGGGCGGTGATGGACGGGACCACAACAAAGGCGATGGTGCGGATGACCCGGCGGCGTGGACGGAAAAGTTCAACAGCCCCGGCCCCGAGTGGAAGGCCCCAGGCAACGGCGAGACGCTGGAGGGGAATCCCGATGGCAAACGGCCGGTCGTGGGCGGGAACACGTTCGTCGTGGTGGAGGCGGACGGCGATGACATGGTCCACTCCGACGGCAAGACGGCGGCGAAGGCGGTGGAGTTGATTCAGAAGCACGCAAGCAAGCCGTTCTTCCTCGCCGTCGGCTTCGTGCGGCCGCACGTACCGTTCGTCGCGCCGAAGAAGTATTACGAGCCGTATCTGCCCTACGACAAGCTGCCGCTGCCGCAGAAGATTGCGGGCGACTGGGACGACATCCCCAAGCCCGGCATCAACTACAAGACGATCGTGAACATGAAGATGGACGAGCGCCGTCAGAAGAAGGCGGTCGGCGGATACTATGCGTCGGTCGCGTTCATGGACGCGCAGATCGGCAAGGTGCTCGATGCGCTGGAGAAATCTGGGCAGGCGGAAAACACCATCGTCATCTTCACCAGCGACCACGGCTACCATCTGGGAGAGCATGATTTCTGGGCGAAGGTCAGTTTGCGCGACGAGTCGGCGATGGTGCCGCTTATCATCAAAGTGCCCGGCAAGAAACCGGCCGTGTGTCATTCACTGGTCGAGTTGCTCGATCTTTATCCAACCGTCGCGAGCCTGTGCGGCCTCGAAGTGCCCGCGCGACTTCAAGGCAAAAACATTTCGCGGATGTTTGACGACCCGAAGCATTCGGTGCGCGCTGCGGCGTTCAGCGTCGCGCCGACGAGCAAGGGCTACCTGTTGCGCGAAGACAAGTGGGCCTACATCCAGTATGAGGAGGATGCGTCGAAGGGTGTCGAGCTGTTCGACATGGTGAAAGACCCCAAGCAATACACCAACCTCGCCGCGAAGCCGGAGTTCGCGTCCGTCGTGGCAGGCTTCAAGACCAAGTTCGCCGCGAAGATGAAGGAAGTCCGAGCCAACGACCTCGGGCAGAATTAAGTCTCGCAAGCGCCGAAGTCGGCGCGGTGCGCGGTTTCCTCATCTTGTCCACCGCTTATTGAGTTTGAGCGACCAGTTGCTCGCCGAAATGCTACGGCCTCGGTCAATGTAGCTCTGCATGAGGGGGTTCGCCCGAACGGGCACTCCAAGTATGCCGCCTGTCCTTCCCTCTTGGCCTCTTCGAGCGAGGGGAAGACCTTGCGAATCCGCTTGCCGTCCCGGTAGAAGACTAGCGTATAGGCCTCGTACCCATCTCGAGGCGTGGGATAGATGGAAGCCGAGACTCCACCCTTCTTGATCCGGACCGATTTGATGACGGGGGCTTTCACGCCCACACACTGTCATCAATCTGTCATCAAAAACAATGGGAATTGAAATTCCTTAGGAAAAAGTGGCGGGAGTGGCGGGGCTCGAACCCGTAACCTCTGCCGTGACAGGGCAGCGCTCTAACCAATTGAGCTACACCCCCGAAGGGGAGCGCGAAGGTAGGGGAACCGTTAGGGCGCGTCAACCGGGAACTTTAAAAAAGTGATTCGGGCAACAGACGCCAAGGAGGTGGGGGTGGAGAACCCCTCTGAAGAAACGTTCTGTCGCCCGAATCAAAATCTAGGCTGACCGTAGAGGCGCTAAGACGAAATGTCAATAACTTGTTTTCAGCTCGCTGAGTCATCATTCCAAGAACTCTGGCAGCGCGCCATTGACGGTTCTTGAGAATAATCTACTCTATGAACTCGCTTAGATTACGCACAATGAATGCCATTTGGACCGCCTTTTTCACCATTGCCGCCGGTTTTCTCTTCGCCGAGCCGCTCGCGGCGGCACCGATCAGCTTTCACAAGGAGATTTCGCCTATTCTGCGCCGTTCCTGCAACGGATGCCATCATCCGGGCAAACTCAAAGGCAATCTCGACCTAACGACCTACGATGCCTTTAGGAAAGGCGGCAAGCACGGTCCCGCCTTCAAGCCGGGTGCGCCCAAGGAAAGCCTCGTTATCGAGGAAATCAGCGGTGAGGAACCTTCCATGCCTGCGGACGGTGCGCCGCTTTCCGCCAGCGAGGTGACGCTCTTTGAACGCTGGATCAAAGAAGGCGCGAAGAACGATACGCCGGCCGGTTTCGCCAGTCCCACCGCTCCGGCCCTCTATCCCAGCGCCCCCGCCATCCCTGCCCTTGCCTTCTCGCCCGATGGCAGTCTGCTCGCCGTCGCCGCCCATCACGAAATTATTCTGCACAAGGCCGACGGTTCGGCCATCGCCGCGCGCCTGTCCGGCGACGCCGCCCGCATCGAATCCTTCGCCTTCTCGCCTGACGGCAAATATCTTGCCGCAGTTGGCGGCAGCCCCAGCCTCTTCGGAGAGGTGCAAATTCTGGAGATGCCCAGTGGAAAACCCCGTAAATCCTTCAAGTTCGGCCGCGATTCGCTCTTTGGCGTGAACTGGTCGCCCGACCAGCAGCGCCTCATCTTCGGCAGTGCCGAGCGCGCCGTGCGCGTGATTGCCGCAGCGGATGGCAAGGAACTCTTCAAGTTCGAGAACCACCTCGACTGGTCCTTCGGCGCCGCCTTCACGACCAACGGCCAGCGCTTCGTCTCTGGCGGACGTGACCGCGCCCTCAAACTCGTTGACCTCGGCAAGAAGCAATTCCTCGAGGACGCCAATCGCCCCAATGAACCGATCACCTGCCTTGTCCGCCATCCGTCACTCGACCAGATCGCGTATGGCGGGGCGCAAGGTTCCGTGTTCCTCTACAAAATGACCGAGCACGCCGACCGCACCGCCGCGGAAAAAGACGCCAACCGCATCCGCAGCTTCGACCGCGTGCCCGTCACCGCCACCGCCATTGCGTTTAATGCCGATGGTTCCCTCCTCGCCGTGGGTAGTGCCACCGGCGAAGGTCGCATCTTTCGCACCGAGAACGGCGCCCGCGTCGCTACGCTGAAGGAAATTGAGGGCCCCCTCTTCGCTCTCGCCTTCCATCCCAAGCTGCCGCAGATCGCCGCCGGCGGCTTCGACGGCAAACTGCGCCTCTTCAACACCACCAACGGCGCTCTGATTACGACTTTCTCTCCCGTACCCCTCAAGACCCCCGGCAAATTCGCTACCGGCCCAAAAGAGACGAAGAAGTAGGGGAATCTCCCGATTTACCCAAACCAAGCCGCAGCCCGGCTTGTTAAAAACACGGCTTTATCATTAACTATTTTGTTTTATCGATTAATATGATTCAAATATACCAAATAAAATCGATTTCTAATCCTAGGGAAGGCCTTTGATTCGACCCGTCCATTTCGACCCGTCCATTTTGCCCTCACTCGTTTCGCCAAACGAAAGGGGGTGAGGGCGGGGTTTGAGCCACCTCACGTCGACGCGCCCCGACTCTCTTCCCGCCTTCGACCCTCTTCTCCCAGCCCCCTTCTTGCAGAGAGAAGAGGGATTAGAGGACGGACTATCCCGCGACGTAAAAAATCCTGAATTGTCCCCTGCCCTCGCGGCGTCAAAAAAATGGTTGCGCGGAACGAAAAGCATCCGTTGCTTCTAGGCGCGCTTTTGGATTAATCTACGACCGAGTTTCTAAACACATCGGACGACGATACGGAACAACGACAATAAGCCTCTTATGAAGTTGCACCTGAGTTTTGTTTTCGCGCTTGCAGGGTTTACCGCCATCACCTCCACCCGTGCCGCCGAGGCAAAGGCGGATCCCAATCTGCCGGTCAGCTACTACAAGCAGATTCGCCCCATCTTCCAAGCCAACTGCCAAGGCTGCCATCAGCCGGCCAAGTCCAAGGGTGGTTACGTGATGACCGACTTCGCCAAGTTGCTCGCCGGGGGTGACAGCAAGGATAAGGCGATTGTTGCGAAGCAACCAGAGAAGAGCAACCTGCTCAAAGTCATCACGCCGGTGAAGGGCGAGGCCGAGATGCCCGAGGGCAAACCGCCGCTCGTCGAGGGCGAGATCGAACTGATTAAGAATTGGATCGCGCAGGGCGCGCTGGATGACACGCCGGAGAACGCGAAGCGCCGTTTCAGCCCTCAAAACCCGCCGGTGTACACACGCTCGCCGGTGCTCACCTCGCTCGATTATTCGCCGGACGGCAGCCTCATCGCTGTGGCCGGTTTCCACGAAGTGCTGCTGCACAAGGCAGACGGCTCCGGCCTGGTCGCGCGGCTCATCGGCCTCTCCGAGCGCATCGAGTCAGCGCGTTTCTCACCCGATGGAAAATTTCTGGCAGTAACCGGCGGTCAACCCGCGCGGATGGGCGAAGTTCAGGTGTGGGATGTCGAGACGCGCAAACTCGCCCTCTCCGTCCCCGTAACCTACGACACCGTGTACGGCGCCTCGTGGTCGCCAGACGGCACGGCGATTGCCTTCGGCTGCGGCGACAACTCGGTGCGCGCCATCAACGCCAAGACCGGCGAGCAAATCTTCTTCATGGGTTCGCACAGTGACTGGGTGTTCGACACGGCCTTCAACCTGACAGGCGAGCACCTCATTTCCGCTGGCCGCGACATGACGGCCAAGCTCACCGAGTTCAAGACCCAGCGGTTCATCGACAACATCACCTCCATCACGCCCGGCGCGCTGAAGGGCGGCATCGGTGCACTCGCACGTCACCCCGACCGCGACGAGGTCCTCATGGGCGGCTCCGATGGCGAGCCTCAAATCTTCCGCGTCTTCCGGACCACGAAGCGCGTCATCGGCGACAACGCCAACCTCATCAAGAAATTCCCCGCGATGCCCGGCCGCGTCTTCTCCGTGGGCTACAGCCGCGACGGCAACCGATTCGCTGCCGGCAGCAGCTTCGACGGTCGTGGCGAGGTGGTCGTGTACGGTGCAATCATGAGCAAGATGCCAACGAACATCGTCGCCATGCAGAAGAAGCCGCTCGCCCAGCAGACCGCGGAGGAAAAAACCGCAATCGCGAAGTTTCAATCCGAAAACGCGCAACTCATCGCGAAGGTCGCCGTCACCAACAGCGGCATTTACGCCATCGCCTTCAACCCCGACGGCAAGACCGTCGCCGCTGGCGGTTCGGACGGAAAAATCCGTCTGATCAACGCCGAAACCGGCGAGGTCACCAAAGAATTCACCCCGGTCACCCTCGTCGCGAAAACGGCTGCGAACGCCGCGAACCTCGCACCCTTCACCGACACCACTTTAAAACTCGACCCCGAGACGCTGCCCAAGGACGCGAAGGTCACCGCCATCGAGGTCCTGCCCACTGCGATCACACTTACCGGCCGGAACGATTATAGCCAGCTTCTCGTCACCGCTAAACTCGCCAGCGGCGACACGGTGGACATCTCGCGCATGGCGCAGTTCTCCCTCTCTGCCAAAAACGCCGACGTCTCGGTCAACGGGTTGGTCCGTCCCCTCAAGGACGGCGCCGCGCAACTCGAGATCAGCTTCAGTGGCAAAACCATCACAGTGCCCGTCACAGTTTCTAGTACGGCAATCGAGAGCGCGGCTGATTTCGTCCGCGATGTGAACCCCATCCTCTCGAAGCTCGGTTGCAATCAAGGCACCTGCCACGGCTCGAAGGATGGTAGAAACGGCTTCAAGCTTTCGCTACGCGGGTACGATCCGATCTACGATGTGCGCGCCTTCACCGATGATCTCGCCTCGCGCCGGGTCAACCTCGCCTCGCCCGACGACAGCCTGATGCTGCTCAAGGCCACCGGCGCGGTGCCGCATATGGGCGGTCAACTCATGAAGCCCGGCGACAAGTATTACAGCATCGTCCACAACTGGATTGCCAATGGCGCCAAGCTCGATTTGACCACGCCGCGCGTCACCAGCATTGAGATCTTTCCAAAGAACCCGGTGGTGCAGCAAATCGGCTCGAAGCAGCAGATTCGCGCAATCGCCAGCTACGCCGACGGCCGCAAGCGCGACGTCAGCGCCGAGGCCTTCTTCGAGAGTGGTAACATGGACATCATCAAGACGGAAAACGGTATTGTCACCGTACTGCGCCGCGGCGAGGCCCCAGTGCTCGTGCGTTTCGAAGGAGCGTACGCCGCAACCACCATCACCGCGATGGGCGATCGCACCGGCTTCGTCTGGAAACAGCCGCCCTCGAACGGCAAGATTGACGAACTCGTCGCCGCAAAATGGCAGCGAATGAAAATTCTCCCTGCCGATCTTTGCTCCGAGGATGAATTCTTGCGCCGCGCTTACCTTGACCTCACCGGACTCCCGCCCACGGCCGACGAGGTGCGCGCCTTCCTCGCCGACACGCGCGAAAGCCGCGCCAAGCGCGACGCGATTATCGACAAGCTCGTCGGCAGCGAAACATACATCGAGCATTGGGCGAACAAGTGGGCTGATTTGTTGCAAGTGAACAGTAAGTTCCTCGGCACCGAAGGCGCGGTCGCCTTCCGCAAATGGATTCGCGATGAAGTGGCCCAGAACACCCCGTACGATCAGTTCGCCAAAAAAATCCTGACCGCCACCGGTTCGAACAAGGAACAGCCACAGGCCGCGTACTACAAAATCCTCCGCACGCCCGCCGACACGATGGAGAACACCACGCACCTCTTCCTCGCCACCCGTTTCAACTGCAACAAGTGCCACGACCATCCGTTCGAGCGCTGGACGCAGGACCAGTATTACGAAACCGCCGCCTTCTTTGCGCAGGTCGGCCTGAAGACGGATCCCGCCAGCGGCAATAAGAAAATCGGTGGCACGGCCGTCGAGGGCGCCAAGCCGCTGTATGAGATCGTCGAGGATCTGAAGTCCGGCGACGTCAAGCACGACCGTACGGGACAGATTACCGCGCCAATCTTCCCTTTCGCCGCCAAGCACGAGACGAAAGTCGACGCTTCCCGCCGGGACCGTCTCGCCGCATGGATTATCTCGCCCGACAACCAGTACTTCGCGCGGAGCTACGTCAACCGCATCTGGGGCTACCTGCTCGGGGTCGGTATCATCGAACCGATCGATGACATTCGCGCCGGCAATCCGCCGACGAATCCAGAGCTACTCGACTTACTCACGCAGGAGTTTATCCAGAGCGGGTTCAACGTGCAGAATCTCATCAAGAACATCTGTAAGAGCCGCACGTACCAACTCTCGATCAAGTCCAGCAAATGGAACGATGACGACAAGATTAACTATTCGCACGCCACCGCACGCCGGTTGCCGGCAGAGGTGTTGTTCGATTCCATTTATTTCGCCACCGGCGCCTCCTCACAGATCCCCGGCGTGGCTCCTGGCACCCGCGCGGCCGCGTTGGCCGATGCCGCGATCAAGTTGCCCGATGGCTTCCTGAATAACCTCGGTCGGCCGGCGCGAGAGAGTGCTTGCGAATGCGAGCGCGGCAGCGGCTTGCAGCTCGGGCCGGTGATGGCACTCGTCAGCGGCCCGACCGTGGACACCGCCATCAGCGATCCGCAGAACGCCATCGCTAAATTCGTCGCCGCACAGGCCGACAACGAGAAGCTCATCAACGAACTCTTCCTGCGCATCCTTAACCGGCCCGCCACACCGATTGAAATCAAGAAAGGCCTCACCGCAATCGCCGCGATTGAACCAGAGCACCAGCAGGTCGTCACCGATTTGGCCGCCTTAGAAAAGACCTTCGCGCCGATCATCGCGCAAAAGGAAGGCGTACGCCAAGCCACCATCAAGGAAGCTCAAGCCCATCTCGATGCATATCAGAAGGAAATCGCCCCGCGCGAGGCCGATCTCGACCGCCAACAGAAAGAGCGCCTCGCCGCCGCCGAAGCCGCGTTGAAGAGTTACGATTCGACCATCACCAACAAGCTCGCCGCGTGGGAAGCGAAACTCGACAAGGACACCGGCTGGACCGCGCTCGATCCGAAGGAACTGAAGTCCTCGTTCAACGCCAAGCTTGAGAAGCAGAAGGACCTCTCCATCTTCGCCAGCGGTCCGAACGGCAAGGGCACCTACGACATCACCGCCGAGACCGACCTCACAGGCATCACCGCCATTAAGCTCGAAGCGCTCACCGACGCCCGACTCGGCAATAACGGCCCCGGCCGCTCGCCAACGGGCAACTTCGTTCTGACCGAACTCACACTCAAGGCCGCCCCGAAGGGCAAGCCGGCCGAGGCGAAGACGGTGGATTTGCAAAACGCCAAGGCCGACTTCAGCCAAGAGAAGTTCGATGTGAAGAGCGCCATTGACGGCCAGGCCACGCCGAACAATGGCTGGGCCATCGATCCAAAGACGGGCGCGAGCCACATGGCGACCTTAGAGTTCAAACAACCGCTCAGCATCGCGGGCGGTGCCACGCTGAGCTTCTCGCTCAACCAGCAGTATACCGACAGCATGCACACGCTCGGCCGCTTCCGCCTCTCCGTCACCACGGCCAAGACCCCGGTCAGTTTCGGCACACCGAGCGCCATCGCAGACATCCTCGCCATCGCGTCGGACAAGCGCGACGAGAAGCAGAAGTCCACCCTGCTCTCCCACTTCCGTGAGAGCGACAGCGAACTGAAGAAGCTCCAACTCGCCCTGAGCGACGCGAAGAAACCGCGCGCCGCCGACCCGAAGATTGGGGTATTGCAGGCCACTATCACCCGCGTCAGCGAACCGCTGCCGATCGATCCGAAGCTGCGCGACATGCGCCGTTCCAGCGAGCTCAGCACGAAGCAACTCGGCAATCAACGCCTCGTGGCCGCGCAGGATCTCGCGTGGGCGCTGATCAACAGCCCCGCGTTTCTTTTCAATCGTTAACCAACATTGGACAAATCAATTCGAATCTGGCAGCGTTCAAACATCTCAAAGCAAATAGAACATTATGCTACACATACCTGGCGGCACCTGCAGTGACCTCTGCGATCAGAATCTCCGGATGACTCGGCGCGACCTGCTCCGCGTCGGCGGCGCCGGTATGCTTGGGCTTTCGCTCGCCCAGCTTTTCGAGCTGCAAGCCAACGCCAAAGAAACTGCGAAGAACGCCTCGACCGGCGGCGGTAAGGCGAAGAACATCATCATGATTTATCTTCAAGGCGGCCCCAGCCACCTTGATTTGTGGGATCCGAAAGAGAACGTTTCGGACAAGGTCCGCAGCCCGTTCAAGTCCATCCCGACGAAGATTCCCGGTATCAATTACACTGAGCTGCTGCCGCAGTTGGCGAAGGTGAACGACAAGTTCACCATGATGCGCGCCGTGAGTTACACGCCCAACGGCCTCTTCAACCACACCGCCGCCATCTACCAGATGATGACCGGCTACACGACGGACAAAGTCAGTCCCTCCGGCCAGCTTGAGCCGCCCAGCCCGAAGGATTTCCCGAACTTCGGCTCCAACATCATCCGCCTCCGTCCACCCACTGAGCCGATGCTCCCCTTCGTGATGCTCCCGCGTCCGTTGCAGGAGTCCAACGTCGTCGGCAAAGGCGGCAGTGCCGGTTTCCTCGGCAGATCCTTCGACCCCTACACGCTGTATCCCGAGGGCGACGACATGGATATGTCGAAGATGACTCGCATCAAGGTCGACGACCTTCAGCTCCGCCCCGAAGTTTTCCCCGCGCGCCTCAAGCGCCGCGCTCGTTTGCGCGACTCCATCAATGAAGCGATGCCAGAGATTGAGAAGGCGGTCGAACAGCATAGCCTCAACACCTATTACGATCGCGCCCTGAACCTTATCATTTCCGGCCGCGCTCGCGATGCCTTCGACCTCGCTAGCGAGAACGACAAGCTCCGCGACCGTTATGGTCGCAACACCTTCGGCCAATCCCTCCTCCTCGCCCGCCGCCTCGTCGAGGCTGGCACCCGCGTCGTCGAGGTCATCTGGCCCAAGGTCGCCAACTCCGATAACCACTCGTGGGACGTCCACGTCGGCCTCGAGAAGCGGATGAAAGACCAGTCTGCCCCGATGCTCGACACCGGCCTCTCCGCCCTGTTCGAAGATCTCGATCAGCGCGGTCTCCTTGCCGAGACGATGGTCGTCGCTATCGGCGAATTCGGCCGCAGCCCCGAGAAGGGCCTCTCCACCTCCGGCAACAGCAACGACGCCAATGGCCGCGACCACTGGCCCTATTGCTACACCGGCATCATCGCTGGCGCTGGTATCAAGCGCGGTTACGTCCACGGCAAATCCGACAAGACCGGCTCCGCGCCCACCGAGGATCCCATTCATCCGACCGAACTGCTCGCCTCGATGTATCACGCCTTCGGCATCGATCCGGAGACCATCGTGTACAACCACCTCAACCAGCCGCGCGAGCTGGTCAAGGCCAAGGCTGTGAACAAGCTCTTTGCATAACCAAACACGCCTTCACAACGGCCCGGTTCATTCCGGGCCGTTTTTCTTTTCCACGCCGGCAACAACTCCTGCTTGCGCGGCGCGCCTCCTTGTGAAAACTTTCACGAAGTTTTATGGCACACATTAAGTTGCACATCCCCGGTCCCGTTGAAGTCAGCGAGAAGACCTTCAAGGCGTTCTGCCAGCCGATGATCGGCCACCGCGGCCAGGCCTTCAAAGACCTCGTCGCGAAGGTCCAGCCCCAGCTCCAGACACTGCTCGGCACTAAGCAGCTCCCCTATCTCTCCACCAGCTCCGCGTGGGGAGTGATGGAAGGCTCGCTGCGCAACCTTACCCAGAAGAAGGTGCTCAACTGCATGAAGGGCGCTTTCTCCGACAAGTGGCTCGATGTCGCCAAGCGCTGCGGCAAGGAAGCCGAGCCGCTCCAAGTCCCGTGGGGCTCGCCCATCCGTCCAGAGCAGATCGACGCCAAGCTCGCCACCGGCCAGTTCGACTCGCTCACGCTCATCCACAACGAGACCTCCACCGGCACGATGAGCCCGCTTGTGGAGATTGCCGCACTCAAGAAGAAGTATCCCGACGTCATGTTCATCGTGGACGCCGTCACCTCCATGACCGCCCTGCCGCTGAACTTCGACGCCCTCGGCATCGACGTCCTCCTCGCCGGCACCCAGAAGGCCTTCGCCCTGCCGCCCGGCCTCTCCATCTTCACCGCGTCGCCCGCCGCGCTCGCCAAGGCAGCGCTTGCAAAGGACCGTGGCTACTACTTCGACTTCGTCGAGTTCCAGAAGAACGCCGCCGACCACATGACCCCCAGCACGCCGAGCATCAGCCACGTCTACGCCCTCTCGAGCAAGCTCGACGACTTCTTCGCCGAAGGCCTCGAGGCCCGCTACGCCCGCCACACGAAGACCAACCAGATGACCCGCGACTGGGCCGCGAAGCACGGCTTCACCCTCTTCCCCGAGACCGGCTACGAATCCATCACCCTCACCTGCGTAAACAACGGCGCCAAGCCCGGCGGCCGCACCGTGGACGCCGCCAAGCTGCAGAAGTCCGCGAAGGACCAAGGTTTCCTCATCGACGGCGGCTATGGGAAAATCAAGGGCACCACCTTCCGCCTCTCCAATATGGGCGACGAGACACCCGAGACGATGAACCAGCTCTACGCCGCGCTCGACAGCGCCATGGCGAAGCTCTGAGAACGCGCAACAACCGCGTCCCCTATCCTTCGTTCCACGAAGCCACACGTTCCACCTCACACTCCCTCTCCCTTTGCGAAGCGAGGGGAAAAAGCTAACGAGGGGGAATCTGTCTTCCTCACGTGACAATGACGAGGAACCTCCTTAGGAATAGGAACAGACTCGTTTAGCTGAAAATCTTTTGACGCGAAAACGGCACCGACGCGCTTAAGCCTGGCGTCTTCGTCGCTGAAGGTGGCGTTTTCGGAACTGAAGTCGTCGAAGTATGTTGTGAAGGAGTCCGCTTCCGCGTCGTCATAAGCATGACCCGCGGCTTACCTCTCTCACGCGGGGTTAAAAAGAGCCGTTCTTGAACCGTCTGGTCACTTCGACGCGCCCCTTCATCGGGGATGATTTGACGGGATAAAAAAGCCGCCCTGCCAACGGCTTCGCTGGTGGGGCGGCTTTTGCTTTAAGTTTCGAGCGTTACTTCAGCTCTTCGACCCAGAAGTTGCGGAAGCGCACGGGGTCGCCGTGGTCCTGCAGGCTGATGGAGAGCTTGTCGCCGTGAGCCTTGTAGGCAACGACGTTGCGATGACCGCTGGGACCGTTGAACTTGCGCCGGTCGTGCACTTTCACGCCGTTGTGGACGACCGTGACGTAGGCGGGTTCTACGAGCTTGCCGTCCGCGAACTTCGGCGCCTCGAAAGTGATGTCGTAGGTCTGCCATTCGCCGGGCGGGAGGGATGCGTTCTTGTCGGGCGGCCACTGGCCGTAAAGCGACGCGCACTGGCCATCCGCGTAGGTGACGTTCTCGTAAGAGTCGAGGACCTGCACCTCGTAAATGCCCATGAGGAAGACGCCGGAGTTACCGCGGCCCTGACCTTCGCCCTTGACCACCTTGGGTGTGGCGAACTCGAGATGAATCTTCGCGCTGCCGAACGTCTGCTTGGTGGTAATCTGACCCTTGCCGTTGACCTCCATATAACCATTCTCAACCTTCCACGGGGCGTCGCCCTTGGCGCTCTTCCACTTGGACAGATCGGTGCCGTCAAAGAGCACAACCGCGGTGGCGGAGGGCTTGGCGCCGAGCGTGGGGGACTTCCCAGGCTTCACCACGGGTGGGTGCGGGCGCTTGCTGTCGTGCACCTTCCAGGTCTGGCCGGGAATCACGGGGGTATCATCGTAGCCGGGCGATTTCTTAGCGTCGGCGGCGGTGAGGGAGAACGTAACCGCGAACACGGCGGCGGCGAGCAATTGCGGGAGTTGTTTCATAGGTTGTTGTGATGTGTGACGGGGCGCAGATTCGGAGGTTTCGCGCACCAGCGCAATGCCAAAGTTAGCCGAGGAAGGAGCAGATGTATTCGCAAATGCCGCTCTGAACTTCGATGTCGAAGCCGCTCTTGGCGGGCACGTCAAAGTGTTGACCGGCGGCGTAGTTGCCTGTGGCTGACTGCCCGTCGAGCTTCACGGTGCAATGACCGGCGACAATCTCCATGCACTCGGCGTTGTCGGTGCCGAAATGGAACTTTCCGGGATAGATGAGACCGAGGGTCTTCTTGCTGCCGTCGGGCAGGAGGATGGTGTGGCTCACCACCTTGCCATCGAAATAGACATTGGCCTTGGCCACGGCGGTCACGCCGTTAAACTGGGTCGGAATGTTTGTCATAAGCGGGCAGAGTCTTGGTCGGCGGCGGGAAAAGTCAAGAAAACCGCTGGGCGCACAGGGCCGCTTCCGCTATTGTCCGCGCGCACAAAATGAAACGTACCGACGCCATCCTCGACGTGCACAACCTCGCCATCCAGCGCGGCAACACCCGCATCCTCGATGGTGTGAACTGGCGCGTCGAACGCGGTCAGCACTGGTTCATCCTCGGCGCGAACGGCTCCGGCAAGACCTCCCTGCTCTCCTCGCTCACCGGCTATCTCACGCCGACCGAAGGCGAACTGGAACTGCTCGGTGAACGTTTCGGCGAAGCCGATTGGCGACTGTTGCGCCTGCACATCGGCATCGTCAGCTCCGCCGTCCACCAACTGATGGCGCCCGAGGAACCAGCGGTGGAGACAGTGATTAGCGGCAAGTTCGCGATGATTGATCTCTGGGAACGGTACACCGCCGCGGACAAGCGTGCCGCGCTGCGCCTGCTCCGGGAAGTCGAGTGCGAGCACCTCTCTGAACGTCCGTGGCTCTACCTCTCGCAGGGCGAACGCCAGCGCGTGCTCATCGGCCGCGCGCTGATGGCGAAGCCAAAACTACTCATCCTCGACGAACCGTGCGCGGGGTTGGACCCCGTCGCACGCGAACATTTCCTCCAATTCCTCCAGCGCCTCGGCCGGCAGCGGAACGCGCCGACGCTCGTCTTCGTCACACATCATGTGGAGGAAATCATGCCGGTCTTCACCCACGGATTGATTCTTCGCGAGGGACGCGTGCTCGGAACGGGCCCGAAGAAGACGGTCTTGAACGAGCGTCTGCTCACCCGCGCCTTCGGCTCAAAGGTCGCACTCGTACAGCATAAGGGCCGACTCACATTACGCGTCTCGACGACGAAAGCCGTGGTGTAAGAAGAAAATTAGAACTGCGCGCCGAGCAGCCAGGGCGCAAACTCCTCGTCGCCGAGACCGGCGAGTTCGCTCTTCGTTTTCTTGCCACTGGCTACAGCGACAATCTCCTCGAAGATGCGCATGCCGACCTGCTCCACCGTCTCCGTACCGTCAAGAATAGTTCCGGCATTGAGGTCCATGTCCTCCTCCATCCACCGATAGAGCGTTGTGTTGGTGGCAACCTTGATGCAGGGCGAGGGTTTGCAACCATATACACTGCCGCGGCCCGTCGTGAATACGCCGACGTTGCAACCGCCAGCGACGAGGCCGGTCATGCTCACCGGATCGTAACCGGGCGTATCCATGAAACAAAAACCCGGCGTGGAAATCTCCTCGGCGTATTGATACACAGCCGCGAGGGGTGCTTGTCCGCCTTTCGCCACCGCGCCGAGGCTCTTCTCGATGATGGTCGTAAGGCCACCTTCCTTGTTGCCGTAGCTCGGGTTGTTGTCGATGGTGCCGCCGTTCGCGCGCGCGTATTCCTCCCACCAGCGGATCAAGTCCACAATCTTCTGCCCGACGGCCGGCGTGACGGCACGTCGGGTCAACAGATGTTCTGCACCGTAAATCTCGGGCGTCTCCGCTAGCACGGCCGTGCCGCCGTATCGCACGAGTTCGTCCGACGCCACACCGAGCGCGGGGTTCGCGGTGATGCCGCTGTTACCGTCCGAGCCGCCGCAGTTCTCGGCGAGAATCAATTTGCTCACCGACTGCGATGTGCGACGGAGAGCGTTGGCTTGCGGCAGCAACTTCGCCACCGCCGCCGTAGCGGACTCCATCGTCTTGCGGATACCGCCACTGTTCTGAATCGTCAAAAAAGTCGGCACAGCCTCACCCGGCTTGAGTTGGTCGAGCTGATGCGCCTCGCGAATCTGATGCACCTGGTTCACCTCGCAACCAAGGCCGATCATCACGTAACCAGCGATGTTTGGATGGCGCGCAATGCCCGCGGCCACACGCTGCAGCAGCTTGTGCGGTTCGCCAGGCTGAACGCCACAGCCGACTTTGTGCGTGAAGGCAATCACGCCGTCCACATTCGGAAAATCGCGCTGAAACTCCGGCCCTTTGAAACGCTCGGCGACATACTTCGACACACTCGCTGAGCAGTTCACCGTGGAGATGACAGCGATGTAATTGCGCGTGCCAACCTTGCCGCCGGGTCGAGCATAACCTTGAAACGTGCGCGCCTGCTCCGCCGGATGAAAAGCCACCGGGCGCACGTCGGCGCAGAATTGGTAGTCGCGCGTGAAGTCGCGCAGCACGAGGTTGTGCGTGTGCACGTGGTCGCCGACGGCGATATTCCCTCGAGCGAATCCGATGGTCTGCCCGTATTTCCGGACCGGGGCGGCATCGGCGAGCGGCCGCAGCGCAAACTTGTGGCCAGCAGGAACCGTCCGGCTGAGCACGAGCCGCGATGAACCGTTCACCAGTTCGACGCCAGCCTTGATCGTCTGCTTGGCGACCGCCACGTCGTCCTCGTCACGCAACCGCAGCGCCACGTCCTCGAACTTCACTTGTGCCATAAAACTAATGGCAGAGTAGCCGATACGGGTCACCGACGGAAGCGGCGAATGGCCCTCTCAGAGCGTACGGATCTCCACCCACGTCTCCTGCACGTGGCCGTCCGGCTGAGTGACGCGCAGCGTGTGACGGCCCAGAGCAAGTCGCACGAACGATCCGGCCCTCTCGCTCTCGATGCGTAAGGTGGAACTTTCCCAGCGTCCCGTGCCGCCGCCGATTCGCAACGGCAGACGCTGACCCGATGCCGGCAAGTCGGGATCGAGATAAAACACGCTGCCGGGCAGGGGTGAAATCAGACGAGGGCTCGATGCCAGCGGCGTCTCTGTCAATACCACACGGTCGCCCAGCCAATTATCACGACTGGCTAGCCATTGTTCGTACTCCGTCGGCAATCGCACGCGACCCGCCGCATCTAAATCAGCGGGGGCTGCCATTCTCGGCAATGCGCGTGAAAGAAACTTCTCTCGCACGCCTCCCAGTTGATCGCTCGCGAGAAGTTTGCCGGTCAGGGGATGAATTGTACTTTCCACTACCTCCGCTGGCGATGCATACCATGACGTGCCACGGTGCTCGCGCAGATGGGTAAAAATCTCGTGGAGTAGCGGCGCCGCGCCAGTCACACCGGAGACGCGCTCCATCGGCGCGCCATCAAAGTTGCCGACCCACACACCCACGGTGAACTCCGGCGTGTAACCGAAGGCCCAGTTGTCGCGGAAATCCGAGCTGGTGCCGGTTTTGCAAGCGACGGGGAAATCGAAGCGCAGGCTTGAGTCCGCGCCGAAAGCCGCTGTACGCGCGAGGTTATCGCTCAACATGTCCGCCAGCAGAAACGACGTGCCAGCATCGAACACACGCCGCGCGGGCGCTGGCGGTTCATCCACGATCAGCCGAAACGGCCGGTATTCGCCGAGGCGCGCGAGGCAGGCGTAGGCATTCGCCAACTCGAGCAACCGCGCTTCGGCGTTGCCGATGGTGAGACCGAGACCGTAGTGGTCCGTGTTTCGTTGGAGCGAAGTCAATCCACAGTCACGCAGAACGCGCAGCAGCGACTCCGGACCTCCCGCTCGTTCTAATACACGCACGGCGGCGACGTTCAACGAGTTTGCCAGCGCGATGCGATAACGCACCGGCCCATGAAAGCGACGATGATAATTCTCAGGCCGAAACGTACCAGTGGGCGTAGCGAACTCGACCGGAACATCGGCTACAATGCTCGCTGGTGTATCGCCGCGCTCCATCGCGAGCAGGTAGGTGAATGGCTTGAAAGTGGAACCGGCCGAGCGTGAAGCCCACGCACCGTTCACCTGTCCGCCATCCGCCGCAAAAAAATCACCCGAGCCGACCAGCGCCAGCACGTCACCCGTGCGATTGTCGAGCACGACCCCTGCGGCGTGGCTTACGCGCCGGTCACGCAGCCGTCCTAGTTGTTCACGCACCACGCGTTCCACGAAGCGATTCAACTCAAGGTCCAGCGTCGTCGTCACCGCCCCAGAGCGCCCAGAGAATTCGTTTTGCGCGAGCACGAAGTCCGCGAAGTGCGGCGCGGCGAAGGCGCGACCGGCGGAACTCAGTCGCAGCGGCTCGGCAATCGCGCGCTCGAACTCCGCCTCGGCCAGCCAACCGTTGGCGCGCATTCGTTCGAGCACCAGCCGCTGACGCTGGCGCGCCCTTTGGGGATGGCGGAGCGGATTCAACCGCGCCGGGCCGTTCGGCAGCGCGGCGAGCAGCGCCGCCTCGGCAGGGCTGAGCTTCGCAAGCGGCTTGTCGAAATAGAAGCGAGCCGCGGTAGCCGCGCCATGGCAGAGGTTCCCATAATCAATGAGGTTGATGTACTCCTCGAAGATGCGCTGCTTGTCCCACACCTGCTCCAGCCGAAGCGCCTGTGCGGCCTCGACCACTTTCGTGCGCAGCGTGCGCGGTCGCGGTTCGGCGTTCTTGATAAGTTGCTGCGTGATAGTCGAGGCGCCGGAGACGACACGCCCACGCGTCAGCCAATCCTTCGCCGCGCGGCTCGTCGCCAGCCAGTCCACACCCGCGTGGTGCCAAAACCGCTTATCCTCAGCCGCAAGCGTCGCGTGGACGAAAACCTCCGGCACCTCCGTGAGCCCGAGTCGTTTGTGGAAATGATGTTCCTCGTCCGGCACAGCGCGGAGCGTCTGCCCGTGGCGGTCGGTTAACTCAAGGCTCACCGAAGGCGCAGCGAACAACCCCGCGGGCAACGGCACGAACCTCAACGCAATCTGTCCTGCGCCAAACAGCACCAGCAACACCAACGTGGCTGGCACGAAGCGCGCGCGGTAGTTCGGCTTTTTCGTCGGCTCGTTCATCGACTGTTCACCGCGCCGTCTCGCTGACGACCCGGCTCGTACCGGAGAAGCCGAAACGCTCGGGCTGATACATCGCCTCGACTTTCGCAGCAGGGGCGATAGCCATCCCAGCGGCACGAACGCGAGCGAGATACGTGATCGTGTAACGGCCCGGCGCGAGATGATCGCGGAAGAACAGAGCTCGGTCCGTGCGCAACTCGCGGAAGTCGCTGAACCAACCTTCCTCGGACTGCACCCTCGTGCGCTGGGTACGGAACTCAGGATTTACCGCCTCGAAAATCGCCGGTAACGGATCGTCCACCGCCACGTAATGTGCTGGCTGGCTAGCCTCAATTTCGAGCGTCACGCGAATGAGATCCCCCACGCGCGCCTCCTTCAACTCCGCGACCGCCCCGTCGTCCATCACGCGGTTGTAGCTCCGGAGGACGGCGAAGCCACTGTTCTGCCGCGGCGTCTCCATGACCGCCGAGCGCGTCTCAATCTTCAACTGCGTGAAGAGCCGCCCGGGTTGGGAAAGGACGAGTTGCAGCGGTGCCGTGCGAAGCGCAGCGCCGTGGAGTAACGCGAGCTGAAACGTGCGTTTGTTCGGTCCTAATTCGAAGGGGAAACTCCGCCCTTCCCACGCGACGGTGCCCGCCAGTGGCTTCGCGGACTTCTCGACGCGCCGCGCGTACTCGGTGAGCGCGAGCAGCGGCCACGCGTTGCCCTGCGTGGTGAGCCAGTGGCCGTCGCGGCGCCCGGCGAGCAACTCGGTCACTAGTCGATCCACCTGTGGATCCTGGGGACGAAGCCGGCACCACGCGAGGAGACGGACAGCCAATGCACGCGCAGGCGAACCGAACCAATCCCCTTCACTAACCCGGACCGCAGGCTTGCCGGTGAGAAGTTCCTCCGCCATCACCGTCTTATTTTTACCTTCGCCTGCCAGCACAGCCAGCGCAAGCAATGCACGGTCTTCCTCGCCGAGCGTCGCGCGTACTTGAAAAGCTTTTTCGATGTAAGCCGGTTCGGCTCGTCCAAGCGACGCGAGCGTGTAGAGAGCAAGACATTGCTCTCCCTCCCCGACCACGCGAAGTTGCCGGCGCAGGTAATCGGCGAGGCGATTCAGCGATTCCTCGGGCACGCTGTGGCCGCGTTCCTTCGCGAGGGCGAGTGCCAGTCCGCTATAGGCACTGCCCCACAGCATCGGCTCGCGCGCCCCAGGCCAATAGCCCAAGCCACCCGACCCGGTCTGCATCGAGACCAGCCGGTTGATACCTTTCCCGACAATATCCCGAACCTCGTTGGTGCCACGGTTGGAAACTGGCAGGACCTCGCGCAGTTCGTCGAACAACACCCACGGCAACAGGCTTGAACTGGTCTGTTCGACGCAACCATACGGATAAGTCAACAGGTGGGCGGCTGCCTCGCGCAGTTCGACCAGGCGCGAGTTTGCGAGCACGAGCGAGATGGTGCCGTCGCCGTCGCGCAGCTGCGGATTGGCGAGCGTGAGCAGATTCGTTTCGCCCGACTCGAGACGTCCCAAGTGAACCTCTTTCAAGAGGGGCGCGATGTGGCCGACGTTCAGCCGGCTTTGCACCGCATCGGCGAATGCGCTTCGCGCTGGATCTGTGAAACGGGCACGCCACGACCAGATTGCCTCGCCGGCCTGCTTGAACTCGATTGGTACATCCAACGTCGCGGTCCCCTTCGCTGGAATCGTGAGTCGTTGCGTAGCCTCAGCACCGGCGAGTGCGGCCTTGTCATCGAGTTGCAATCCCACTTCGACCTCACCAGCCGCGTCGGTCTGATTGTGAACGACGGCGCGGGCAAGCAGGCGGTCGCCGACGTTTGCGAAGCGCGCCAAGGCCGGCTCAATCATCAGCGGCTTGTGGATGCGGAAGGCGGACTCCGCGGCGCCAAACTGGCTTTGCCGCGTGTGAGCGATTGCAAATACGCGGTAGCGGGTAAGGCCATCCGGCGCGGCAAAAACGGCTGTCGCTTTTCCTTCGGCATCGGTGACGAGTCGCGCGTTCCAGAACGCGCAGGCAAGGAAGTTCTTTCGCAACGGCGTGTCGCCACCTTCGCCACCCTCGCCGCCGCCGCCGACGATGTGGCCCTTGTTAGCGAACGCGACGCGGTTCGGATCTTCCGTGAGCATTTGAGGGAAGCTCGTTGAAGTGATAACAGAAAGAGGCCGCGGCGCAAAAAAGAAGGCGTGCAAGTCGGGTCTCTGATAAGCGGCGAGGCTGAGCACACCCTCGTCCACCGCGTAAAGCGTAATCTCTGCGTTCGCGACCGACTGGCCGCGGAAGTCTTTTACATCGGCCACGACGTTGACCTTCTCGGCAGGCTGATAATCAATCCGCTCAAGCGCGACGTTTACGGCGAGTTTCGACTCCGGCCGCGTCACATTAATCTGACAATAGCCGAGACGGAATTCAGCTGCCTTCACTTGCCGCGAACTTTGCTGGGCACCACGTAGGAGCAATACGGAAACGAAGATGTTCGGTGCATCCTCCGCGAGGAGCGGCACCTCGATGGCAGGCGCGTTGCCGTTGAGCGTGGTGACGAACGAACGCCGAATGTTCTCACGCTCGATAGTGACCAGAGCAGGCCCTTGAATCGGCGTCTTCACGAGGATGAGAGCCTTGTCGCCCGGCTGATATTCGCGACGGTCGGGCACGAGCACGACAGTCGCCTCATTGCGATAATCCCATGCGAGTGGCTTCGCCTCGCCAACGACGTGTAACTCGACAGCCGTGAACACAGGGCGACCAGCGCCATCCGCACCGCGCGCCTCGACGATGTACTGTCCCGGACCCGGCGGGGTTAATTTTGTGATAACCGCGCCGCTGGTTTTCCACTCCCCGTTCTCACGACGCGGAATCAGCGTGCGGAGCGTTTGCGTCGCGATTTTTTCCGTGCGCCGCTCATTTTTGTAAACGATGACGCCACCAGCCCCTTTCTGACGAAGCGAATGCCATTGGACCTTGGAAAGAGTGACTTCGGCATCAGCCGACGCCGTCAGCGGCACACCATCAGCACCGACGGCAATCAGCTCCAGTTCTAGCGACTCACCGGCGCGCAGAACTTCACGCGATTGACGCAAACCAAAGTAATGCGCCGAACTGTGTCGCGTGTAACGCTCGCTGGCGGAAATCGTCTGCTGGTTCACGTCCGTAACCTCGACGAGCAAATCGACCGAGAACGGGCGAGGCGAGCGCGGATTCGCAATCAATTCAGGGTCGAGCGTGGTCTCGCCGCGTTCATCGAGCCGACCAGAACCGTTGATCGCAAGCGGCGCCGGGCCTTCTTCATTATCACCACGGCCAGCCTGATCGAAGAATGTGAAACCATCGAAGTTGTGAACCCACAACTCCTCTTGCGCGGCGTCGATTGACCACCGAACCTCAGCCTTGGCGAGCGGCTTGCCGAAATAATAGGCCGCCTTGATTGGCAGGCGCAGCTGCTCGCCGGGCGCAATCTGGCGCCTCTCAGGCAGCGTGATTTGAAACGCGTTCGGCTTGTACTCCTGCACCGCGAAAGAGTGCGTTGCGTTAAACGCGCCGGCCTCAATCTCGACTCGGTAATGCCCCAGCACGCCCTGCGGCAACACGATGTCGGCATCCAACGAACCGTGGACCGTAAAGGTGACGTTGGTCTCGAAGAACGGATGGTCGCGGGCATCGAAACATTTGACACGACCGCGCAACTTGCTAGGTGCGACGAGTTGACCCTGCTGAAACCGGCGTGCGACACCCTTCAGATGAACCGTCTCGCCTGAGCGATAGACCGGACGGTCCGTGAAGAGCATCAAGCGCTCAGGCCCGACATCTTCACCGCGTGAGTCGAACAGGACGTTGAAACGATAGTGGGGAATCTTCGTCTCCCAGTCGTTAATCCTCAGCGCATGCAGATCCTCATGGTGCTCGGCCATCAACCAGACCGCACCCTTTTCAGAGGAAAGCTGCGCCACGCCGTGCTCGTCCGTCTGCGCAACGTTGAGCTCGGAGTTCTCGTTGTTAAAAATTCGAACGTTCGCCTCCGGTACCGGTCGGCCGGTCGCGAGTGAAAAGACGTGGACAAACAGTTTTTCTCCGGCACGTTTCCAGACCAAACCGAGATCGGTAACCTGCAACAGCGTTTGCGTCTTGTGCACCGCCAACTGGCCTCGGTGGTCAGGCTGGCGTCCCAAGCCGTCCACCGAGACGAAAATCGCGCCGGTCTTAGCTCCGCCCAAAAGTTCGTCCACCGACAATTCCATCCGCGAGGCAGTGTCTATCGGCTCATTCGATTCTAGGGTTCGACTGAAGACGGTCTGACCGGCCATCAGATTGTAATCGAGCGACTGCGCGCGCTCGGCGTCCTCGTATATGCCGCCAGGGGAGTCTCCCGCGTAGCGCTGGTATCCGCGCAGAGCGTGGATGAGCGTGCCACGATCAAGCCGCTTGGCGCGGACGTGGAGCGAGGTATTATTCACGCTCACTAACTCACAACGCCGTTGGCCGGCGGCGAATTGAGAGGCAGAAAAGCTGGCAAGCTGCACGCGTGGCGTAATCGGTTTGAAGACCACACTTTCGCTGCGCGGCTGTTTCGTCGCGTAGCCAGCGGCAGATTTCAGGCCGGCCGGAATCACAACCGTGTAGGTTTTTTCTAGTTCAAATGTGCCCGTGAACTGAATCGCGCGACCGGTCACCGTGGCGTTCAGATCGACAGGGAGCGGCGTGATAGCAAACTGCTTCAGCAAAACTGCCGCATTCGTCTCCGGTGCAAACATTCCCGAAAAAACCACCGACAACACACGCCCTTGACCGATCTCGTTCATCGCCATCACCTGCGTCAACGCAAATGGCTTCACATCGCCGACGGCAACCTCGACTTCTTTTCGGATGCGAGAAGCGCCTACCGCGCTGGGCAATCCTGCGCGCACGACCAATCGCCAGCCTTCGCCTTCCGGCAGCCGACTCGCAGGCGTGACGGCGAGGCGATTGGCGACTGGTTCGTTTTTCTTTTCTCCTGGATGTAAGCGCGACGTCGGCGCAACCCACACAGGCTTCTTTCGGGCGGCATGAAATCGCTCCTCCCAAGTCAACATCTGCTTATCCTCATCCTCAAAGTCCGCCGAACGCATCTTCTGGCCTACCTTCACCGGCACGCGATGGTTGTTTTTGTCTCGGAACTCGAGGAACCGTTCAGCCTTCTCCGCCAACACCGCGGTGTTGAACGTCAACGTCACGCGCCCAAAAGCGTCGTCATCCGACCAGCCTCGTTCCAAACGACCGGCGACCGTCAGCGACGGCGTAGTGAAGGACCGATCGAGACGTGCGGTCAGTGGACGGCCTTCCGCGTTCTTTAAATCGGCGCGCAAGCGCACCCGGTAGGTTTGATCGAGCTTGAACGGTTCGCTCGGCGTGAAGACGCCACTGCGGCGACTGAGCCAGAAGAATTGTCCCGCCAGCGGCGGTTCGAGAAGTAGCGGTGATGCAGCAGCAGGCAGACCAACGAAATCAGCGGTAATCACATCTTCGTCAAAGCGCACCTCGAAAGTGCTGGCCGGCTCCAATTCGTCGTGCGCGAGCATCAGGCGCGAGCCTTGTTCCACACGTTCTTTAGAGCCCCCGCACGCCGTCAGATTCAGCAATATGAGGAGCGCGCAGAGTTGAAATACACCGAACGGAAAGGCAACGGGGTGACACTGCCTAAGGGGTTGGCTGGTGAACATTTTTTGTCTCTTTTTGCCGACTTCGGCAGGTGGCGACGATGGATGCCAGCCAACAGCTTCGCAAGGTGAAGTTATTCACCCAAGGAGGAGATGCGGACGAAAGGGAAAGCCGACCTCTGAATCAAGCGTAAGCGTTAAAGATCACTCCGGCTTTCGGTGTGGGACCGACGATTCCAGAAGATGGCTGTGTAATAATGATGCCGCGCGGGGAATTCTCAGCATCCACAAGAGTATACGCCCCCCCGTTCAATCGCGCGATCTCACGCCGGAATTGGTCGGCGCTCGAAAATAACTCCAGCCGAAGCACTGGCGCTCGCTCGCTTTGAATGCGGTCAATCATGGCTTTTTCTTAAAATAGACCTCAATAGAACTCGGCAAAAAAAACCGCGAACTTAGAATTATTTGTACAATAAAAACCGCCTCACGCCTGCTTGGTTAGTCCGATTGACTCCACCAACCGCTGAGCCATCTCGCGGTAACCTTCAGAACCAATCGGTTTGAGGAGATAATCGGCGAAATTGAGCACGGCGCAAGCGGAAGGCGTGGGGTTTCGCAGACTAGAAATGGATTGCCACACAGAGGCCAAAAGCGTATCGAAGGCGCAGTCAATTTAACTCGTCCAACCCACATATGCGTCTCGCAACCACACTCCTGCTCACCACCGCCTTTGTCTCTTCCCTCCAAGCCACCGACTGGCCGACGTGGCGCGGACCGAACCGCGACGGTCTCTCCACCGAGACTGGTTTGCTCAAGCAATGGCCCGCCGGCGGGCCCACGCTCGCTTGGAAAGCCACCGCAGCGGGCGTCGGTTACTCGAGCCTCTCGGTCGCCAATGGTCGCATCTTCACGATGGGCGACGGTCCGGACGCCAGCTTCGTCCGCGCGTACAACGAGAAGGACGGCAAGCCACTCTGGGTTTCCGCGCCGGTCGGTAAGCCGGGCGGCAGCTACAAGGGCACGCGCTGCACGCCGACCGTGGACGGTGACCTCGTGTATGCACTTGGCCAGTTCGGCGACTTCGTCTGCCTGCAGGTCAAGGACGGCAAGGAAGTCTGGCGCAAGAATCTGACGACCGATTTCGGTGGCCGCTTCTCCGGCTGGCAATACACCGAGTCGCCTCTCGTGGACGGCAATAAGGTACTCGTCACGCCCGGCGGCAAGAACGGCGCGATTGTCGCGCTCGACAAGAAGAGCGGTTCGACTATCTGGCAAAGCAAGGAGTTCACCGACGGCGCTCACTACTCATCCATCGTTCCCGTCGATTATATGGGCAAGCGCCAGTACGTGCAGTTCACCGCTGAAAGCGTCGCTAGTGTGGACGCCACCAGTGGCTCCCTGCTCTGGCGCGCCCCTCGCAAGGGCCAGACCGCGGTGATTCCGACGCCAATCTTCAGCGAAGGCATCGTGTACGTGACCAGCGGTTACGGTGTCGGTTGCAACGCCTTCAAGGTCGGCGGTTCCGCTTCACCCGAAGAGATGTACGCGAACAAGGTGATGGTGAACCATCACGGCGGCGTGATCCTCAAGGATGGCCACCTATTCGGCTTTTCCGACGGCAAAGGCTGGGTTTGCCAGAACCTCAAGACTGGCGAGTTGGTCTGGAACGACAAGGGCGTGGGTAAAGGCGCCATCGCCTACGCGGACGGACACTTCGTTATCCGCAGCGAGAGCGGCAAAGGCACCACCGCGCTCATCGAGGCGTCCACGAAAGCCTACGTCGAGAAGGGCCGCTTCGATCAACCTGACCGCGCGAAGGAAAACTCTTGGGCACACCCCGTCATCGCCAACGGTCGGCTCTACCTGCGGGACCAGGACGTCCTGCTCGCCTACGATGTGAAGGGCAAGTAATCAGTCAATATTTCAACAAGAAAGAGCCGACTTCGTGTCGGCTCTTTTCTTTTTGGATTACGACCGAGGCTGTGAATGGGCAAACGCCAACGACTGCCTACCACTCAAACTGGGGGCTCGTCGGGACACGAATGCTCATCTGCGAATGATGACGCCACTCGGTGTGACCATCCGTAAAGAGGATATTGCCCCCCGCCGGTAAGTCACCAGTCATATGGCTGGTACGGTCGAGTTGGCCACCCTGCACTTTGGCATAGTTACCGTTCAGGGCAACCACAGCGTCCACGACTAGTTCCCGAGCGCTGGGGTTGAAGGCGGGGATGCCTGATGCCGCGTTGGAATTGCCGTCCACATTGTCCACGGTCAGGGGGAGCGGAATCCTCGGGCCACCGGGGAGGAGCCAGACATAGCCGGTCACGTGAAAGTTGGGAGTAAAGTTCCATGACTTGGTCATGTCCATGAACTGGTTGGCTGGGTCGTAGTAGAGCGGCATGCTCAGCTCGTAGTTGTTATTAAACAGCGTGGTGAGCGTGACGGGTATGTCCCACGGCCAGCCGCCGCCGTTGTAGGGTGCCACGCGGCGGTCGGGCAGCAGGCTGCCGTTGTCGTGGGCGTACATCAACAGGGCTTTGCCAATCTGCATCTGGTTACTCTTGCACTTGGCGGTGTAGGCGCGGACCTTGGCACTGGCGAGAGCTGGCAGAAGAATCGCGGCCAGGATACCGATGATGGCGATGACCACCAGCAGCTCGATAAGCGTGAAACCCACGCAACGTGCGTGAACCTCACGCAGAGCACTTTTGCAATTATGATTAAATGCCTTGATTTTCGTGGTTTTCAAGTAATAGCGTTGTGCTGGCAGAACAAAAGCATAAAACGCGCCATCCGTCAAAGGACTCAAATGAGAAATCGTTCGAAGGCGCGTCCTTGCCTCACCACCACGGTCGATGCAACGACTGCAAATCCCTTACCGCACTGCACATATAAAAGAGGCATCCAACCCTCCCAATCCGAGTGGTAAACGGCCGATCGCCTTCAGGGATAATGTCTCACTGATGGGGTTTTAGGACCGATTCTTCGCATCCTTTTAATCTAAATCCGGCGTTTTAGGATTGGAGGAGCAATCTCCACCAAGACCGAGGTCAACCGAAGAAAACCACCTTCAACTCATCCCAGCGAGGCGCGCAGGGCGGCGAACATATCCTTGCCCGCTGACACGGTCACGGGGCGTTTGGCTGCCTCGTCGACGTCCTCGATTAGTTCAGCCGGCAGCTCCTTCAGAAAAGGCGAGGGGTGGCACGGGAGTAACTGGCCGTACTTCTTGCGCCCGCCGCAGTGACTGATGGTGAGGGCCTCCTTCGCGCGTGTGATGGCTACGTAAAAGAGCCGTCGCTCCTCGTCCATCGTACCCTCGACCTTCGAGCGTGAGTGCGGCAGGAGGCCGTCCTCCAGCCCCACGATGTGCACGCGCGGGTACTCGAGCCCTTTACACGAGTGCATGGTGATGAGCGTGACGGCGTCGAACGCAGTCTCCTTCTCCTCGTCGCGGTCGGCGTCGAGCGTGAGTTCCTCGAGGAAGTTCTGCAGACGCTCGGCGGGTGCCAACCCAGCCGCGCCTTTGTCGAGCGTGACAACGAGCTCCTTCAGGTTACGCACGCGATTCTCGGCCGTGTCAGGGTTCTTCTCGGACCGGCGCAGTTCGTCGAGATAACCGGTCTCGGCGAGGAAACGCTCGCCCCACTTCGCGAGCGAAAGGGTCTCCTCCGATGCCAGCGGCGCGCGGGTCTGCTCAGCAAATGTGATGAACGCGACAATCGCCTCGCGGGCTTTCGGCAGGAATTGCGCCTGCACATCGGTATGACGCATCGCGCTGAAGACCGAACACTGGCGCTCTTGGCTGGCGGCGAGCAGGCGCTCCATCGTCACGTCGCTCAACCCACGCGCAGGAACATTCGCGATACGCAGCAGGCTCACGTCATCGTGCGGGTTGATGAAGAGCTTGAGATAAGCGAGGAAGTCGCGGATTTCGCGGCGATCAAAAAAGCTCTGCCCACCGACGAGGTGGTAACGCACGCTGGCTTTGCGCAACGCGGTCTCGAGCGCCCGCGACTGCTGATTCGTCCGGAAGAGAATCGCCTGGTCGCGCCACGGGATGCGGTACATGAGGCGGTCGCCTTCGATCTCCTCAACCACGACGCGCGCTTCCTCTTCGTCGTCAACGAAGGCGGCGAGGCGAATCTTATTCCCCTGCCCTTTACGCGACCAGAGCTGCTTGGGCCGGCGGCGGGCGTTATTTTTGATGACGGCGTTGGCGGCGGAAAGAATCGTGTTCGTCGAGCGATAGTTCTGCTCGAGCTTGATGACCTTCACCTCCGGATAATGCTTTTCGAGATCGAGCAGGTTAGCCACCTCCGCACCGCGCCAGCCGTAGATGGACTGATCGTCATCGCCCACCACGCAGAGATTTCGGTGCTCGGAGGTGAGCGAATGGACCAACTCGAATTGCGCGGCGTTGGTATCCTGATACTCGTCCACCATCACGTAGCGGTACTTCGCACGGCAGGTGGCGAGGGCGTCCGGATGCTCCTTGAAGAGGCGTAGCGTCAGTAAAATCAGGTCGTCGAAGTCCACGGCGTTGCAGGCGCGCAGAGCGGACTCATAACGTTTGCGGATGTGCTCGGCCATCGCGCGCACGCTTTCCTCCGCAAAGGCAGCAGCCCGCTCGCCGCCGTTCTTGTAGCGGCTGAGCAGCGAGAGGATGGCTTTCGGATCGGTCTTCTCTCCCTTCGCTGAAATGTGGCTGAGAATTTTCTTCACCGCCGAAAGCTGCTCCGACTCGTCGTAGATAACGAAGTTGCGCTTGTAGCCGAGCTTCTCGATGTGCTGGCGCAAGATGCGCACGCAGAGCGAGTGGAAGGTGCAGAGCGTCGGTCGCTCGGGCTTCTCGCCGTTCTCGGATCGCGCGCGCGGCAGGAGTTGATTCACCCGCTCGAGCATCTCGCGCGCGGCCTTGTTGGTGAAGGTGACGGCGATGACATTCCCGGGCGCGACGCCACGGGCGATTATGTGGGCGATGCGGTGGGTGAGGGTCTTGGTCTTGCCTGTGCCGGCGCCGGCAAGAATCAACACCGGACCGCGAATCTGTTCCGCGGCGGCCCGTTGCTCCGGATTAAGCACGTCCAAATCGACCATCAGCGCGCGGAGTTTAGGATGCGACTGGACGAAAGCAAGCGGACGTCGGGAAAAGTTTTCAACAAGCGAAAAACGCCTGAAAACTAAGCGCAATCGGTCACGACGCGGCGCTTTCCTGGCGCTTGAGATCCTCGGCGAGAAACTTAACAACGTCCTTGAACTTAGCTAGGTTCTCGGGGTTCACCTGCATCAACGTCTGGTGCGCCTCAAGTGAGGTGCCGGTCATCTCGGCACGTGTGGTGGTGCCGGAAGCCACAGGTTCATAGGCCGCGAGCAACGGGTTCTCGCCCGTCCGGAACTTGAAGAGATGCGCCACGCCGAGGTTCTCCAGCAAATCGCTGACGCGCTCGTTGGGGTTGAGCAACTCGAAGAGACCGTCGGCTGCGGTCTCGGGCGCCTTGCTGGCCTTGATGGCGAGGCTGGCCAGCACGCCGAGAAATGTGCTGTCCATCACCAAACAATCCGCGAGATCGAGCACAAAGCGCCGGTGTCCGCGCTGAGCCATTCCGTTCACCAGCGTCTTGAAATCCACACTGGAGGCGAAGCTTGCCCGTCCGGAAATCTTCACGCAGATAGCCGAGCCGACGACGGCGACCATCAGGCTGGCGGGGGGGATGGTCATGAAAGCATTGGATACAACTCCTCGACAGGATCAACGTCCCGCCACTGCCAATGTGTCGGCACGGAGAATCTGCGTCAAGGTCTGTTGCAGAACCAACTCGCTGTCGAGGCTACTACCGACGAGCCGCCGGTTGCACTGGAGAAGCAGATCGAACGCACACACCAGATCGGCCGAGGACCACCGCCGGGCCTGCGGCAACGCCTTAAAAAACACGTAGGGATTAATCGCCAGCGGGTTGATGCGCCGGTCGGTCGGCAGCCCGTCCGCTGGCACACGCTCGAGTTGGGCTTTGAAGCTATTGTAATCGCGCGTCTCCTTCAGCCAGCCGGCAGCGAGCATCTCTTTCAGGAACAGTAGCGCTCGGACCTTTGAAATCAGGCCATAGAGCAGGCCGATCTCCGACTTTTGCCGGTCGGTCTCCATCCCCCACAGTTCTTCATCGAGGCAACGCAGCAGACGCGGCAGGTCGCGGTCGCCGAGCGCATCCCCCAATGCGAAGGCGCGCGCCTGTTTGTTGCGCGAGACGACCGCCAGCACGTCCTTCACACTCACCTCAGCGGCGTCTGCAGCGTAAAGCGTCACCTTCTCCACCTCGCTCTCGAGTTGGCGCGCATTCGGGCCGACGGCCTGTACCAGCTCGGCCAACGCCTCGTCGCTAATAGATCGCTTGAGCGCACGGAACTTTTTCAGCACGAGATCCTCGGCACGCGCGGCCCAATCCCGATCGTCGATTGAAAGCGCAACGAAGCTCTCCACCGCGCCGAGCTTCTCGATGGTTTTGTAAAACGTTTTTCGCTTGTCCACTTTGCCAGCACTCATGAGCAAACGCACACCGTCCCAGCGGAAGTTCTTCAGCTCCTGCGCCAACTCCGCGAGCGTTTCGGTGACGGAGGAAGATGAACCGGTGCGGTCGTCCCCGAGAAAATTGCAGTCCTTGAACCAGACGGCTTTGCCGCCGCCAAAAAAGGGCAGCGTGTTGAGAGCCTCGCGGAGGCGGGCGAGCGCCTTGAGGGCCTCGCCGGAATTGCCGGCAGCAGCATCGATGGTCTCATGATCCATGCCGCCGAGTTCGGCGGACCACGCTTGATAAAGTTGGCGCGCGCGCTGGCTCACCCCAAAATCATCATCGCCGCAGACGAGGAGGACGGGGCTGGCGGGTTGAGCGGCGCTGGGAGGCATCGGTTAGGTCTCGGATTCCGAAACGCCTTCGTTGCCGCCTTCGTTGCCGCCTTCGTTGCCGCCTTCGTTGATGCGGTCGAGGTACTCGGACATATCGTCGACCTCTGCAAAGAGCGCCGCGGAGACGTAGATGGGGGCCTTGTGCGCTGAGGCGATGGCAAGGCAGTCGCTCGGGCGGGCGTCCACCTCCACAATCTTCCGGCCCAGCTCGTTCTCCTGCTGGAGGATGAGCCGAGCGAAGTAGGTCGAGTTCTTCAACTCGGTGATGACGATGCGCTCAACCTTCACCTCAAGCCCCTTGAAGACACTGTTGATTAGGTCGTGGGTGAGCGGGCGCTCCTTCGGCGCATCGCGGAGAAACATCCCAATCACCGAGGCCATCGCCGCCTCGACCTGGATGACGAACACCTTCTCGTCATTGCCGAGGAAGATGGCCGCGCCGCTGTTCGCCGGCAGGATGCCGCGGATCTGGACTGGCACGGCTTCCTTCTTCATTTCGCAAATCAACTCTAGGGCCTCGCCCTGACCGACACAAGCCTCCGCGCGGCCCGTGGTGAATTGGCCGTTGCCCCGTGTACCACCCTGCGGCATCATCGGGTCGATGGATTTCCGCTCCAAGATTCTCACACTCGAGACCCTTCCCGCGTGGTGCAAACGCCTCCGTGCCGAGGGTAAAAAAATTGCCGTCACCAACGGCTGCTTTGACATCCTCCACCTCGGCCACGTGAATTACCTCGCTGCGGCGCGAGCGCAGGCCGACGCCCTCCTTGTTGGCGTTAACTCCGACGCCTCCATCCGCCAACTCAAAGGAGCCGGACGCCCCGTGAATCCCGAGACCGACCGCGGCCTCGTGCTCGCCGCACTGCAATCCGTGGATGCCGTCTGCGTTTTCGGGGAATTGCGCGCCACCCACCTCCTCACGCTCGTCCGCCCCGATGTCTATGTCAAAGGAGGCGACTACAGCGTCGAGCAACTCCCTCAGGAAGAGCGCGATGTCATCACCCAATGCGGCGGCCGCATCGTCGTCCTAGGCCACGTGCCGGGAAAATCCACCTCCAGTCTCATCGAGAAAATAACCAAGCTCTGATACGTGGCGCAGCCTCCTCCTTGCTAAGGAGAGGTTGAATGAAGCCAAACTTTCACATTCCTGTTTGTGCTGACGGGAAAGCGATTCTCAACCAGCGAAGATTGGCGTCTGACGGCCTAGGTTTCCGGATCCGTTTTGGGTCGTTGGCTGTGGCTTTGCCACTTCACACTGACCTCGTCGGCTCCGTTTTGCGACTCAGACCAGCTCTCGGATTGGCTGCGCGCCGCCGTCCACGAGGTAATGGGGGCGACCCTTGGCGTCCGTGACGGTCGTGGTGTTCACGTCAATGCCGAGGTTGTGGTAGAGCGTCGCGAAGACTTCCTGGAAAGTCACAGGCCGGCTGTTCGCCTCGCCACCGAGGCGGTCGGTCGAGCCGATGACCTGGCCGCACTTCATCCCGCCGCCAGCCAGCAGCGCCATCGCCACATTCGGCCAGTGGTCGCGGCCGACTTGCGCGCTGATGCGCGGCGTGCGCCCGAACTCGCCCCAGACCAGCACCGTCGTGTCCTTGTCCATGCCGCGCTGGTGGAGATCTTCGACGAGCGCAGTGATGGCCTGGTCGAAGATCGGGAAATCCTCGCGCTCGCGGCTGAAAATGTCGTTGTTCTGCCCGCCGTGCCAATCCCACTTGCTGTAGTTCACCGTCACCACGCGCGCGCCGGCTTCGACAAGGCGGCGGGCGGCGAGGAAACTTTGCGGAACGCGCGGCGCACCATTGTCGTCAATGCGCTTCACCTCATCACCGGTGCCGTAGCGCGCGACGACGCGAGGGTCTTCCTTCGACAAGTCCAGCGCCTCGGCGAGCTTCGACGACGTGAGCACCCCCATTGCTTGCCGCGTGAAAGCGTCGATACCCTGCATCTGCCCGCTGGCGTCCACGTCGCGGCGAAACTGGTCCACACTCGCGAGCAAGCGCGTGCGATCCGCGAGGCGGTCGGTAGTGATGCCCTGTAATTTCATGTCGGCGCGGCCTGGACCGACCGGGCGGAAGGACGACTGCGCGATCGGCAGCATGCCCGTGCCGGGTTCGTTGTAGGGGCCGTGCGTGCATTCGTAGCACATGCTCACAAACGGCGGCGTGGCGGGATTCACCGCGCCCTGCACCTTGCCCACGAGGCTGCCGAAGGGTGCCCAACCGCCGGGCGGCGCGATCTCCGTGCGGCTATGCCCGGTGTAGCACTGAAAGGCGTCGTGGTCGTTCTGCGCCCCGACGAGTGAGCGGATGAGCGCGAACTTGTCCATCATCTTCGCCATGCGCGGGAACAGCTCGCAGATCTCGATGCCGTCCACGTTCGTGCCGATCGGCCGGTGCGGGCCGGCGATATCGCTCGGCGCATCGGGCTTGAGGTCGAACATGTCCTGGTGCGGCGGCCCGCCGACGAGATAGATCAAAATGACCGACTTGTGCGA
>CAMDJP010000024.1 GCA_945900775.1 Akkermansia muciniphila
TCGGAAGGCGTCGTCGCGGCGCGGACATTGTGGACGGACTGAGCGTTCGGGCTGACGACGGCGAGCGGCGCGGTCGTGCCGGATTCGTTCGCGACCTTCACGAGGAACTGCCGCCAGCCGTCCTGCATCAACTCGGGCTTCGCGTCGCCCGCCGCGACCTTCACGCGCATCTCGGGGTTGATGTGGACGCCGAGGAGCGCGTAGCGGTCGAGCGCCTGCTGGAGCTTCACGATGGCGGCCTTGTGGTCGGACGAAGCCATCGCTGAGTTCAGCATCGCCTTGTCCGTGGCGCTGAACGGCGTGCCGAGATAGTCCGTGGCCTCGATGAGCCGCCGCACCTGCGCCACGAAGGGCTGGAACTCGACCTCGCTGACGATGGGCAGCGCGGCGGCGAGGGCGGACGTGGTCAGCAGGCCGAGGGTCGCAACGAGTATGAAGCTACGATAAGGAGATAGCATAGAGCCTCTATTTTATTAAAAGGGTTTGTGCGGGTAAGAGCGTAGCAAACGACCCGGGTACGAACAGGAGAAAGTTTCAGGTGAAAACGAGAATGCCTGTCGGGAGCTACAGCTTCCTACTCAATATCTCGTAGCCACGGGTTGCAATGCAGACGCCGCGAAGTGGACAGAAGGAATACCGCCGAGGCGTTCGCGGGAGATTTCCAGACTTCCCAAGCAGCTCGAATTAGGTAGGCTCGGCGGCCGTCAATCAATGCGTACGATGAAACTATTTGTACTTCTGGCCGGGTTCGCCGCCGTGATTTCCGCTGAGGCGGCTGATAAGAAAATCGTCCTCATCGCCGGTCGGCCGAGCCACGGCCCGGGCGACCACGAGTTCCGTGCCGGCTCGCTCCTGCTAAAGAAGTGCCTCGACGGCGTGCCCGGCATCAAGGCCGAGGTATACGACATGGGTTGGCCGAAGGACGACAAGGCCTTCGAGGGTGCGGACGCGATTTTGATTTATGCCGACGGCGGTGGCGGGCATCCGGCCATGAAGCCCGAGCGGCTTGCGATTATTAACGCGCTCGCGAAGAAGGGCGTGGGCATCGGCTGCGCGCATTACGGCGTGGAAGTATCGAAGGGCGATCCGGGCGCGGCATTGAAGGCGTGGATCGGCGGGTATTACGAGCACGCCTTCAGCGCGAACCCGATGTGGTCCCCGGAGTTCAAGTCGTTCCCGGCGCATCCGGTGGCGAACGGCGTGAAGCCGTTCAGCGTGCTGGACGAGTGGTATTTCAACATGCGCTTCCGCGAGGGGATGGAGGGCGTCACCCCGATTCTTGTCGCGAAGCCGAGTGACGCGGTGCGTGGTGGGCCGTACGTTTATCCGCGCGGACCGTACGCGCACATCGTCGAGGCGAAGGGCCGCGACGAAACGATGATGTGGGTCGCGACGCGGCCTGACGGCGGGCGCGGCTTCGGTTTCACCGGCGGTCACAAGCACACGAACTGGGGCAACGACAACTTTCGCAAGGTCGTCCTCAACGGGCTCCTCTGGATCGCTAAGGCCGAGGTGCCGAAGGAGGGCGTTGCCTCCACTGTCACGCCCGAGGAGTTGAAAGCGAACCTCGATCCGAAGGGGAAGAAGTAAAAAAGAGATTGCCGCACCCGCGGCCAATCCGGTTTAGTTAACTCTCGCAAGACACGCTTTATGAAACACACCACCATCGCACTCACCGTCCTGCTCGGCGCGCTCGTGCTGCCTGCGCAGGCCCAGCATAACCGGGCCACTGGCCGCACCGCCGCGCTCGAGGAGCTCAAGAAGATGACCGCGGCCGAGGGCCTCGAAGTCACGCTCTTCGCCAGCGAGCCGCAAGTCGTCAACCCGGCCAACATGGACATCGATGCCAAGGGCCGCGTCTGGATTACTGAGGGCGCGAACTACCGCCGCTATTCCAAGACCCGCCTCGGTGGCGATCGCATCATGATTCTCGAGGACACGGACGGCGACGGCGCGGCCGATAAGGAAAAGGTCTTCTATCAGGGGGACGACGTGAACGTCGCGCTCGGCATTTGCGTGCTCGGCAACAAGGTCATCGTCTCCTGCTCGCCGAAGATTATGATTTTCACCGATGCGAACGGCGACGACAAGGCCGACGGCCCGCCGCAGATTCTTTTCAACGGCATCGCCGGCGTGCAACACGACCACGGCGCGCACGCGTTTGTCTTCGGTCCGGACGGCAAGCTCTACTTCAATATCGGTAACGACGGCAAGCAGCTCAAGACGCCCGACGGCAGCAAGTTCATCGTCGACAAGGCCGGCAACGAAGTGACCGGCAGCGGGAAGCCTTACCGCCAGGGCTTGGTCTTCCGTTGCAACCTCGACGGTTCTGGCCTTGAGACACTCGGCTGGAACTTCCGCAACAACTTCGAAGTGAACGTGGACTCGTTCGGCACAATCTGGCAGTCCGACAATGACGACGACGGCAACAAGGCCGTCCGCATCAACTACGTGATGGAGTTCGGCAACTACGGCTTCGTCGACGAACTCACCGGCGCTGGCTGGCGCGCCAAGCGCGCGAACATGGAGAAGGAGATTTCGCAGCAGCATTGGCACCTCAACGACCCCGGCGTCGTCCCGAACTTGCTCATCACCGGCCAAGGCTCGCCCACCGGCCTCTGCGTGTACGAAGGCAAGCTGCTCCCCGCCCTCTTCCAAGGCCAGGTGCTCCACTGCGACGCCGGCCCGCGCACCGTCCGCGCCTATCCGGCGACGAAGTCCGGCGCCGGCTACGCGGCCACGATGAAGGATCTGCTCACTAGCAGCGATACATGGTATCGCCCGAGCGATGTCTGCGTCGCGCCCGATGGCTCCGTCTTCATCGCCGACTGGCATGATGCCGGCGTCGGCGGCCACAACATGGCCGACCGCAGCCTCACGAACATGACCGGCCGCGTCTATCGCGTCGCGCCGAAGGGTCACAAAGGTTCCGTCCCGAAGCTCGACGTGGGCACCGCCGCTGGCGCCACGGCCGCGCTGCAGTCGCCGAATCTCGCCACACGTTACCTCGCATGGACCTCGCTGAATGCGCTTCAGGACAAGGCCGAGGCCGAGTTGCTCAAGGTCTGGAATGGCAACGACGCCCGTGAGCGTGCCCGCGCGCTGCATCTGCTCGCTCGCATTAAAGGTAGCGAGGCCAAGTACGTCGCCGCCGCGCTCAATGACAAGGACGCCGACATTCGCATCACCGGCCTGCGCATCGCCCGCGAGCGCGGTCTCGACGTGATCCCGCTCGTGAAGGAGCTCGCGACTGACGACTCCGCCGCCGTCCGCCGGGAGTGTGCCATCGCCCTGCGCCATCATTCCTCGCCCGATGCGCCGAAGCTTTGGGCCCAGCTCGCGCTCAAGCACGACGGAAAAGATCGTTGGTACCTCGAGGCGCTCGGCATCGCTGCCGACAAAAACGAAGCCGCGTACTTCGCTGCGTGGCAGGCTGCCGCCGGCGACAAGTGGAACACCGCCGCTGGTCGTGACATCATCTGGCGTAGCCGCACTCCCGCCGCAGCCACGCTGCTCGCTAAGATTGCGACCGACAAGGCCACGCAGGAAGTGGAGAAGGCCCGTTACATGCGCGCGCTCGACTTCATCCCGAAGTGCAAGGAAAAGGACGACGCCCTCGCGGCCATCGCCCTCGGTGCGCTTTGATCCGCAGCGAAGCTTGAATCTACACTGGCCGGCAGCGATGCCGGCCAGTTTTGTTTTGATGACCTCCCGTGCGTGACCTTTAATAGAGCCGCATGAACCTCCGCGTCCTCGTCCCTCTTCTTGCCGCCGCGACGATCTTCGCCGCTGAGCCGATTGCGCCCGAGCGGCTCGCCACGATGATTGAGGCCCTCACGCGCCTCGGGCCAGAGAAGGTCAATGCAAACCCGAAGCTGCAGGAGGCACTCGGCAAGGTGCTCGACGCCACGCGCGGCACGCCGCAGTTCGTGAAGCTCGTCGACGAGTTCCAGATGAAAGGACAGGAAGCTGGGCTGCTCGAGGTGGCGTTGAAACTTCCCGCCGATGAAGCCGGCGTGGCCGCGATGCGGTTCCTCCTCGCTGGGAATGAAGCGAAACTTGTCACGGCCGCGCTCGCGGGGACGAACGCCCTCGCCACCGCGCAGGGGCTCGGCAACACCGCCGACAAACGCGCCGTGCCGCTACTCCTTCCAATCCTATCCGATGCCAAGCGCGAGGTCGCGCTGCGCAAGGCTGTTGTCCACGCGCTGGCGCAGACGCAGGAGGGAGCGACCGAACTGCTCCGGCTCGCTCGCGCGGAGAAGCTTGGGGCGGACGTGAAGTTCGTTGCCGGTGCGGAGCTCAACGCTGTGCGCTGGCCCGCCATCAAGACCGAGGCTGCGAAGCTTTTGCCGCCGCCCGCCGGTCAGAATGAAAAGCCGCTGCCGCCTTTGGCCGAACTGCTCAAGATGAAAGGCGATGCGAAGAACGGCGCGGCGGCCTATTTCCGCGAGTCGGTCGGCTGCGGTAAATGTCATCAGGTGGACGGCAAGGGGATAGACTTCGGCCCGGCGCTCTCGGAGATTGGTTCCAAGCTGGGCAAGGACGCGCTGCTCGAGGCGATTCTCGAGCCGAGCGCCGGCGTCTCCTTCGGCTACGAGGCGTGGAGCGTGGAGTTGAAGAATGGCGACGAGCTGTTCGGCCTTGTGGTGAGTGACGCCGCAGACGAAATCACGCTCAAGACCGTGGGTGGCGTGGTGACGCGCGTGAAGAAAGTGGACATCGCCAAGCGCGCGCAGACGAAGCTCTCCGTGATGCCCACCGGCCTCGCGCAGACGATGACGGTACAGGAGTTAGTCGATCTGCTCGAGTTTCTCTCGACGTTGAAGAAGAAGTGAACCGCGTCAGCCGGGCGGCCAATTCATCTTTCGCCCGCCGAGGATGTGGACGTGCAGATGCGGCACCGCCTCGCCGGCGTCGCGCCCATTGTTGACGACGAGGCGGTAGCCGGTGTCTTTGAGGCCGAGTTGGCGCGCGACTTCCGCGGCCTTCAGCAGCAGATGCCCGAGCGTTGCCTGATCCTCGGCATTCGCTTCACCGATGCGCACGATTGGTTTCTTCGGGACAATCAGCACGTGCGTTGGCGCCTGCGGATTGATGTCGTGGAAGGCGAGGACGAGGTCGTCTTCGTATGCAATCTTCGCCGGAGTCTCCCGCGCTGCGATTTTCTCGAAGAGGGTTTTGATCATGCCGCGAAGGTGCGCGCACGGCGGCGCGGCGTCAATCCACCAGCAGCGCGCACTTGGTCTCTCCACCGCGCGCGAGGTAATGGCGGAGAAAATCGACAATATGGTCGCTGAGCCGCCGACAACGGGGACACCAGCGGCGCGCACCGGCGAGCTGCTTCACGCAACCGCGCAGGCCGGTGAAGCGGACAAGCTGGGGCGAGCGCATCAACGCGCATTCCAGTTCGATGCGGAGCCGTTGGAAGAAGGCCAACTCGAAACCTTTGTCGGCAGCGTTGGCGATTTCCGCGAGGCTGGCCTCGGCCACGCTGGGCCCTGCCGGCGCGAGATCGAGTTTGACCGGCGCGGCACCGGCGACCTGCACCTTGAAACCCAAACCGCACAGGACGCGTTCGAGAGCCTTGGCGAATTCGGTGACGGTCACGCTGGTGCGGTTCTGTTCGTGGCGGAAATAGAAGAGCACGGCGGCGGCGGCTTGCCGCACCACTTCACGATCCAGCTCGCGCGCGGCGGAGCCGATGAGCTTGATGCTCATTGCATCCGTGCTGCACGGGATCATCTCGCCATTCGGCTGTTCAAATGCCAGGTAGTGGGTATGTAGCTGTATCATTCTTCTTCTCGAGCTTCTGAACCACTTGCACGAAATCCGTCGCCTCCTGAAACCGCCGGTACACGCTCGCGTAGCGCACATACGCCACGGGGTCGAGTCCACGCAGTCCCTCCATCACACGTTCGCCGATGGTTCCGCCCGGCACTTCCTCGGAGTGGTTGTTGGAAATCTCCTCGACGATGCTCTGGGTGAGATCCTCGATGGTCTGCTGGCTGATGGGGCGTTTCTGACAGGCCTTCTTGATGCCACCCATCAACTTCTCCTTGGAGAACTCCTCGCGGCGGCCGTCGCGCTTGAGCACGATGAGCGGCTGGTGCTCGATTTGTTCGTAGGTGGTGAAGCGGTGCTCGCACTCGAGGCATTCGCGCCGCCGGCGGATGGTGGCGCCCTCGCGCGAGGCGCGTGAATCAATCACCTTATCGTTTTGGCAACTGCACTTAGGACAACGCATGGACTCCCTTATAAACCACAAAGTGGTGTATACCTTTTTTGATTAACACACTTTATATTGTGGAGTCAAGAAAAGGCCGATTTGCTTGGGTATTTCTTGCTCACACGTTATTCACGCGCCGACTCGTGGCTCGACATTTCGTCGGCCGCAGCCCAAAACGGAGAGGTGAACGAGTGGTCCACGATGCTTTTGGCCGGTGCGGCCGTGCTCTTCATCGGCCTGTCGAAGGCCGGTTTCGGTGGCGGTCTCGGGATGCTGACCACACCGCTCTGCGTTCTCGCGTTTGCCGCGCCGGACCGCGGGCCGACCTACGCGATCGGCGTCCTATTACCGCTGTTGTGTGCGGGCGACGCCTTTTCGCTCTATCATTACTGGCGCAAATGGGAGGCGAAGAATTTGCGCTATCTGCTACCGGGTGTCGTGGTGGGCGTGGTGCTCGGCGTCCAGCTCATCGGGCGTTTCTCCGCGCGCGAGCTGAACCTCGCCATTGGCGTGCTCGCGGTGGCATTCGTCGTGTTCCAGTTCGTGAAGGAAAAGATTTTCCGCGCCGAGGGTGCTTTCGCGCCGAACCACTGGCTCGGTGTGCCGTCCGGCATCGGGGCCGGCGTGACGAGCACGTTTGCGCACGGAGCGGGTCCGGTGGTGAGTGTCTTCCTCATCCCGCAACGGATGCCGAAGGAGATTTTCGTCGGCACCACGGTGCTCGTTTTCACCTGTATCAACTGGATTAAAGTGCCGTTCTTTGTGGGGTATGACATCATTACGCGTGAGACGTTGCTCGCGAGCGCCACGTATTTCCCCCTCGTGCCGCTCGGCGTCTGGCTCGGCGTCTGGCTCAACCGCAAATTCTCGGAGCGCGTCTTCGTACAGGTGGTGTACGTACTGACATTGCTCACCGGCCTGCAGCTCATTTTCAACTTTAACCTCGTCCGACTGCTGCGCGGCGCGCCGTGAACAGCGCGTGAACAAGTTCCAACAACGCCGCGTTGTCCGTCTCGTCTTGCGCGCCAGACTGTCGCTCTAGTGGAACCTTTCGTGATGAAGAAGCCCGATCCCGCCGGCCGCGCTCGCCGACAAGCGCTCGCGCAATGGCGCCGCATCGATTTGCATGATGCGGAGAAGGCGCTCGCCGACGGTGCCAAACCAATCGCGCAGATGTTGCCTGAGTTGCTCAAAAAGTTTGGCTTCGACAAGCGCCTCTCCGAGGCGGAGGTGATGCGGGTGTGGCTGAACTTGGTGGACCCGACCATTGCCGAGCATGCGAAACCCTCCGGACTGAACAAGGGAACGCTCTTCGTGAACGTGGACAGCAGCGTATGGCTCGACGAAATCGTCCGCTATCGCCGCCGCGAGATTCTCCAGCGCCTCCAGCACGCCTTCGGCAAGGAGCTGATCGCCCGCATCTCGTTCCGCATCGGCTGATGCGGGACCTTCACAGCAAACCCAGCCGCGCAATCTCGGACGCGTACCCTTCACGGAACGTCGGATACGTGAACGCATATCGCAGGGCCGTTTTTAGTTTTCCGTTCACGACACGCTTATTCGTGAGGCCGCGTTTGCGCGCGGCGTTCTCGGCTTCGCCGGCGAAAGGTGGCAACGGCTTGCTCAACTTCGTCGCGAGCCAGCGGAAAAAGTCCATCTGCGAAACCGATTCATCATCCGCCGCATTGTAAATCTCACCGCGTTGTCCGTGTTCGAGCGCTGCGATGATTGCGCCGACGAGATCGTCGCGGTGAATCATGTTCAGCACGCGCGAGCCGTCACCGGCGATGCGCGCCTCGTCGCGGAGGAACTGCTGGAAGAGATGACCGCGTCCGGGTCCGTAAATACCGGCCGCGCGCAAGATGACGGCGGGAAACCCCCGCTCACTGGCCGCCGTGCGGAGCAACTGTTCCGTCTCGACGAGAATCTGGCTCGTCTCACCCGCGGGTGCGGTGGCTGCGGTTTCGTCCACGAGCGCGCCGTCCGTTTGTCCGTACACGCTCGTGCTGCTGAGGTGAATGTATTGCTGCGGCGGATGTGCGGCAAGCCAGTCGAGCAGATGCCGCGTGCCTTCGAGATAGACCGCGCGATACTCGGGCGCACCGCCTTTTGTGGACGACACGGCGTTCACCACCCAGTCGAATCGGCCTGGCAATGCCGCGAGCGTTTCCGGCTGCGTCACATCCGCCGTCATCGGCGTGATGCCCGCTGCGCGCAACTCGTCGTCGCCCTCGGCTGAGCGCCGCACGCCCACGACCGTGTGACCGCGCCGCGCCAGCTCCGCTCCGAGCGGCAGGCCGACGTATCCGCAGCCGATAATCACGACACGCATAGTCTTCAAACTACGGGCAAACGATTCGCGGTGAAAGACGGAATGAAGACACGGGTTTATTCCTCGACCGTCTGCTGTTCGAGTACAGGTGCCGTGTTGGGTTTGGCCTGAATGCGGTAGGTGACTTTGCGGGTTTCCTGCGGCGCGCTGTCGGAGCCGCGGCGCGTGATGAGGCGGCCTTCAGCGGTGAATTCCTGCCGTTGCTCACCGCGCCGGCGGGTCCAATCGAGCAGCTTACCTTTGTCGTCATAATGGAATTCGTCGCGCCAGTCTTTACGCGCATCGATTGCGGGATCCACGTAGTTGTCGCGCGTCTCGGGATGCGTGTAATCCACGGCGCGGATGCGGTGTTGCGCGTCGTATTCGCGCTTTTCGTTGTCGAGATAGAGAAGACTGACAAAGGCTGGCGGCGAGTAGTGGTGCCCGTTGTGGACGAAGAGGCCGATATCGATGCGATTGGATTCCATGTCCGAGCCCGGCGCAATCGGGCGGCGCGGATGATGATCCACCTCGAGTTCCACGCGTCGGCGCGTGGCGTCCAGCGGACGGATGCGGATGCGCTCCGGATCGCCGCGCAGAATCACCCAATGATAAGCGAGCGGTTTGTCCTGCGGATCCAGACTAGTCCGGGCGTCCAGCACCATGCGCCGCGTGTAGGTGAATGACTTTACCACACGCGCGACCGCACACGGCGTGTCGAGCAATCGCTCGCGGTCCGCGACATCGAAGTAATCGCGTCCGACGATGCCGAGATTTTCCTCCGCCACGACAAGTTGGGCCAACGGCGGCAACGCCTCGGGCGTGATGGCGTGTGCGAGTTGCACCATCTTCTCCACGTCAATCTGTTTGCCATCGAACACCGGCGGATGCGCGGTGCCGGTGAGGTATTGTTCCGGTTTCTGAACGAGCTGATTGCAGGTGCGAAAAATCATCTGGAGGGTCGGCATCAGCAGGCCTTTCTCGACCAACCGCCGTTTCACCTCCGGCTGGAAGGCCGCGAGTGTGGCGGCCACGGCATCCATGAAGATGCGGTCCGATCCGGAGGAGCCCTGCGAGAGGATGATGTACGGGTGATTGGCTGGCAGCACGTCGCCGTAGCCTTTGCCGTCGGCGCCATTGCGGCCGGGATCGTAGTCGCGATGCTCGGGATAAAAGTAGAGATGATTGTTGCGGTACTGCAGATAGAGATGCCCGCCGGCGGCGGAGAGCGTGAGCGCGTTGCGGCCTTGGCTGCGCCAGAAAGGGCCGTTGACCAGCGCGGTGGAGGAGTTACCGAGCGTCACCGCGTTGTACAGCAGACGATGTTGCAGGCCGTTGTTCATCCCGATTTTTTTGAGCGACTCATCGAACTCCACGCGCGTGAGCTGCGGGAATGCGCCGTAGCTCATGTTGGAATGATCGCCGTCGTGGTTATCGTACACATCGCCGTGATGGCCCGCGGCCGTGTTTGTGGCCGCCCACTGGCGCAACAAATCGCCCGCCTTGCCCAGCCCGTTGGCGATGGGCTTGTTCGCGGTGGCGTTCCGATCAATCTGGAGAAACACCTGTATCAACCGCCCCTGGACATTGGTCACGAGAGAAGACGGCCCCACCAACACCTGCCCTTCGGACCACCGGGCCGGTTCTGGTTTTATCAACGTTGGAGGCGCATTCGTTGGAGCTGCCACCGCGACGCTCGCGATGCTCAAGGTGGTGAGGATGCAACCAGTGATGTTCATGAGCCGAGGCTAGAGACATTGGCTTCAGAAGACAAGGTGGCGGGCCTACCCTCATTCCCTCTCGTCCGGACTCCTTTTTGAGGAGAGAGGTGAGGCGAGAGGTGAGGAGAAGGAGGCTTGTCTGTTCTCGGTACAAGGATTACTGTCGCACCCGTGAAATCCCATTTCGCAGCCCTCTGCCTCTGCGTCGCAAGTCTGCTCATCTCCTATTCCGCTGGCGCGGCTGAGCCGACCGAGGCGGACCGCAAATTCTTCCAAGAAACCAAAGTCAAAGCCGAGAAAGGCGATGCCAAAGCGCAAGACTTGCTCGGCCTGATGTATGCCATTGGCCGAGGCGTGGAGAAGGACGAAGCGGAGGCGGTGAAGTGGTGGCGCAAAGCGGCGGACCAAGGACGTGCGATTGCTCAATTCAACCTCGGCGAGATGTATTACAACGGGAACGGCGTCGTGAAGGACGAAGCGGAGGCGGTGAAGTGGTATCGCAAAGCGGCGGAACAAGGATTTGCGAAGGCTCAAGTCAATCTTGGGTTTATGTATTCCAATGGTAACGGTGTCATCAAAGACGAGGTGGAGGCTTACAAGTGGTGCCTTTTGGCGGGTGCGCACGGGAACGAAATAGCCAAAAGAAACATACCAAAGATTGAGCGCAATCTGAGTGTTGGGCAGCGTGCCGAAGGCCAGCGGCTTGCGCGTGAATGGAAGCCGCGTGTGGAGGTCGCCGCCGGTGCGGCCCCTTCCAGCCAACCTCTCGCTGAATCGCGCCCGGTCTCTACCGGCACCGGCTTCTTCATCACTGATGATGGCTATCTCATCACCAACCAGCATGTCGCCGGTGAAGGGGCAAGTGTGCGCGTGCTCACCGCAGCGGGTGTCATCTCTGCAAAAGTCGTGAAGGTGGACAAGGCAAATGACCTGGCCTTGCTCAAGGCGGAGGGAAAGTTCACGGCGTTGCCGGTCATCGCCAGTCGCGGTGTGCGGCTCGGGGCGACGGCTGCCACGGTCGGTTTCCCGAACATCGGTCTGCAGGGGTTCTCACCTAAACTGGCCAAAGGGGACATTGCCAGTCTCGCCGGGGCGCAGGATGACGCGCGGCATTTCCAAATCAGCGTGCCGATTCAACCGGGCAATTCTGGCGGGGCGTTGGTGGATGAGCGGGGCAACGTGATTGGCGTGGTGGTGGCGGTGCTGAGCCAGAAGGCGGCCATTGCCACGAGTGGCACCCTTGCCCAGAACGTGAACTACGCGGTGAAGAGCAGTTATCTGCTGAGTTTTCTGGAAGCTGTCCCTGCTGTCGCCGAGAAGTTAAAGGAGCCGACCACGAAAGAGCGCAAGTTCGAGGATGTGGTCAGGGATGTGGAACGAGCGGCTGTGCTGGTGCTGGTGTATTAAAAAAGCTCCTTTTGGAAGAGCTTCGCCCAGCATGAGCGCTGGGATTCCTCGGCACTCGGCCATTTGAGCCTTGGTTTTCCATGCCCTTTGGTGGTTGAATCGCTGTTGAAATGACGCAAAGCGTCCAACCCCCATCTGTGCCCGAGCTGCTCGCCCCCGCGGGTGACTGGGACTGCGCCAAGGCCGCCGTGGAGAACGGCGCGGACGCGATTTATTTCGGCCTCGACCGTTTCAATGCGCGGATGCGCGCACACAATTTCACCGAAGCCGCTCTGCCGCGCTTGATGGAGTTCCTGCACCGGCGCGGCGTGCGCGGTTACGTCACGTTCAACACGCTCGTCTTCGCCGATGAGCTGGGCGCGGCCGAAGATTATCTGCGCTCCATCATCGCCGCCGGCGTGGACGCCGCGATTGTTCAGGACGTGGGCATCTGCCGGCTCATCCGCAAGATTTCGCCCGACTTTCCGATTCACGCGAGCACACAGATGACCATCACGAGCGCGGCGGGCGTGGAGTTCGCTCGCGAACTCGGCTGCGAGCTGGCGGTGTTGGCGCGCGAATGTTCAATCGCTGAGATTGAGACAATCCGCGCCGCGCAGGCCGTCGCGTTGCCGCTGGAGGTCTTTGTTCACGGCGCATTGTGCGTGGCTTACTCGGGGCAGTGCCTCACGAGCGAATCGCTCGGCGGCCGCAGCGCAAACCGCGGCGAGTGCGCGCAAGCCTGCCGCATGCCGTACGAATTGATTTCCGATGGCAAGCTGGTGTCGCTCGGCGCGCGCCGTTACTTGCTTAGTCCGCAGGATCTCGCCGGTCTCGACGTGCTGCCGGAGCTGGTGAAGGCGGGCGTCACATCGCTCAAGATTGAAGGACGGCTCAAGTCGCCCGAGTACGTCGCGAGCATCACGCGTGTGTATCGCGCTGCACTGGATAAACTCCCCGGCCGCGAGGTTGCCGAGCCGCAACGTTCCGAAGGAGAGAGTAAAACCCCTGCGCCAGCGCGCGTCGGTGAAGGTGCGCGGTACGAGGTTGAAATGGCCTTCTCGCGCGGCCTGCACACTGGCTGGTTCGGTGGTATCGATAATCAAAAGCTGGTCCACGGCCGCTTCGCGAAAAAGCGCGGCGCCTATCTCGGCGAGGTTGCGCGGGTGGAGCGCGATCGTGTCCGCGTGCGCCTGACGTCTGCGTTGAAGGCCGGCGACGGCGTTGTTTTCGATGCAGGCCGGGGTGATGACCACGAGGAAGGTGGGCGGGTTTTTCAGATTCATAGCCAAAATCCAAAAGTGCAAAGTCAGGAAGTGGTCCTGACTTTCATGCGCGACGCAGTGGATTTCGCGCGCGTCCATACGGGTGACAAAGTCTGGAAGACGAACGATCCGGAACTGGACCGCGAGCTGCGCAAGACGTTCGACGGCGACACGCCGAAGTTCCAGCGCCCAGTGCGGATGGAAGTTCACGGCCACGTCGGCGCGCCATTCACGCTGATTGTTCGTGACGAGTCGGGCCACGTCGCGCAGGTGCAATCGTCCTCGCCGCTCGTTGCGGCCGAGAAACAGCCGCTCACGTCGGAGCGTTTGTGCGAGCAGCTTGGTCGTCTCGGCGGGACGCCCTTCAAGCTCGGCGAATTGGTGAGCAAGCTCGAAGGCGATGTGATGTTGCCGATGAGCGAATTGAACCGCTTGCGGCGCGAGGTCGTGGCGCAACTCGATGCTCTGCGCGCAGCACCTAAGCGGTGGAAGCTGGTCACTCGCGAAGTCGCGAAGCCGGGAACGCCGACCGCGACATCGCAGGCCGGCAGTTCAACGAAACCGGAACTGACAGTGCTCGTCCGGTCGATGGCGCAGCTGGAAGCTGCATTGCGCTGTGATGCGCGCACGGTTTACTGCGAGTTCGAGGATCCGAAGAAATATCGCGAGGCCGTCACGCTCTTCCGCACCGCGCGCGGTTGTGAGGCGTCCGGAGACTCCACCATCTGGGTCGCACCGCCGCGTGTTTTCAAGTCGGGCGAGGAATGGATTTTGAAACTGGTCCGCGCCAGCGACGCCGACGGCTATCTCGTCCGCAACCACGAGCACCTCAAGTTCTTCGCCGACTGCCGCAAGATGGGCGACTTCTCGCTGAACGTCGCCAACCCGATCACGGCGGAGTATTTTAAGAACCGCTTCGGACTCGAGCGGCTCACGGCTAGCTACGACCTGAACCTCGCGCAACTCGAGGCGCTGCTGCGAGGCGCGCCGCCGGAGTGGTTCGAGGTGACAATCCATCAGCACATGCCGATGTTTCACATGGAGCACTGCGTGTTCTGCGCGTTTCTCTCGAGCGGCAAGGATTACCGCGACTGCGGCCGGCCGTGCGACAAACACTCGGTGCAACTGCGCGATCGTGTGGGTGCGGAGCATCCGCTCAAGGCCGATGCCGGTTGCCGCAATACGGTCTTCAACGCGCGCGCGCAGACCGGGGCCGAGTTTGCTTCGCGGCTGCTCGATTTGGGCGTGAGGCGTTTCCGCGTGGAGTTTCTCAACGAGACGACAGCCGAGGTGGAGCGCACCATCGCCCGTTACCGTGCGCTCCTGCGCGGCGAAACCACCGGCGCGCAGCTCTGGCGCGAGCTCAAGCTCATAAACCAACTCGGCGTGACGCGCGGCCAGATGGAGAAGGCCGATACCGCGCACGCGAGCCGCTGAGTTTGTACCTGCTCGCAACCTTCGATTGACTTGCCCCGTTCGCAGCGCATTATTTCCCAGACAACGACAAAGGAGATTTTCATCATGGCCAAAGAAAAAGAGAAACCCGCCGGCGAAGATGCCAAGACAGCCGCCACCCGTGAACGCGATCTGGAAGCCGCCGTCGCGACTATCACTAAAGCCTTCGGCGACGGCGCGATCATGCGCCTCGGTGACGCGCATGCCCTGCGGCAGATCGAAGTGATTCCCACGGGCGCGCTCGCGTTGGACCTCGCCCTCGGCGTCGGCGGTCTCCCGCGCGGCCGTGTCATCGAGATTTACGGCCCTGAATCCTCCGGCAAAACGACCCTCATGCTCCATGTCATCGCCAACGCGCAGAAGGCCGGCGGCCTCGCGGCGTTCATCGATGCCGAGCATGCGCTGGATCCAGGTTACGCCAAGAAGCTCGGGGTGAATTTAGACGACTTGCTCGTCTCCCAACCCGACTCCGGCGAAGAGGCGCTTACCATCTGCGAGACGCTCGCGCGCTCGAATGCGCTGGACGTCATCGTCGTGGACTCCGTCGCCGCGCTCGTACCGAAAGCCGAGTTGGAGGGCGAGATGGGCATGGCCACGATGGGTATGCAGGCGCGACTCATGAGCCAGGCGCTCCGCAAGCTCACCGCCATCCTCAACAAATCCAAGACCACCTGCATCTTTACCAACCAACTTCGCGAGAAGGTCGGCGTGATGTTCGGCAGCCCCGAAACCACGCCTGGCGGCAAGGCGCTGAAGTTCTACGCCAGTGTACGCTTGGACATCCGCCGCAGAGATACACTCAAGGACCCCGCCGGCAACGCCATCGGTAACCATACCAGAGTGAAGGTGGTGAAGAACAAGGTCGCGCCGCCGTTCGCCGAGGCCGAGTTCGACATCATCTACAATCACGGCATCGACAAGGAAGGGTGCGTGCTCGACGTCGGTATCTCCAACGGTGTGGTGGATAAGAAAGGCGCATGGCTTCAGTTCGCCGGCGAACTTATCGGTCAGGGCAAGGAAGCCGCCAAGAAGTCGCTCATCGAGAAACCCGAGTTGAAGGAGAAAATCATCGCGGCCATCCTCGCCAAGCGCAACGGCACCGCCACTACCGAGAAAGAGAAGGAGAAGAAGTAAAAGTCGCAGCGGCTTTACTTCTCTTCTTCCACGCGTTGCCCCGAGCGGGTTTCCGGGTTTGCTTCCACAAAGGCTTTTGCCTAATGTCACGAAACTGGGTACCTACATTTAGGTGAATGAGGGCTCCCTTAAAAATAGTCCAAGAAGACGATGAAAAAGCACGTTGTTCTCCTCGCCGCTGGCCTCGTGGCTGCCGGTCAGCTCCTCGCCCAAACCACTCAGGCTCCGGCCAAGAAGAAAGATGATGGTCCTGCGCCGAGCGGTTTGCAGACGGACGGCCCGTTCCGCAAGGTGATCCTCGAGGCCGATTCGCAGGTCGATGGCAAATTCATCGACTCGCTCAAGGATCCGATGGAGCTCGCCATCTCGCCCGATGGCCGCGTCTTCTACGCCCAGCGTGACGGCACGGTGAAGCTCATCAAACCCGGCTCAACGGCGGGCATCGTTATCGCCAAGCTCGACGTGTTCACGGGGCTCGAGGACGGCCTGCTCGGTATCACGCTCGATCCGAATTTTGACAAGAACAACTGGGTCTATCTGAACCGCTCGCTTCCCGAGACCACCAAGGACGCCAGCGGCGCGAAGACCGGCATCATCCGCGTGAGCCGTTTCACGCTCGCCGATGAGAAGCTCGACCTCGCAAGCGAGAAGGCGATTCTCGACATCTCGACCCAGCGCGAACAGTGCTGCCACGTGGGCGGCTCGCTCGCGTTCGACGGCAAGGGCAATCTGCTCGTAGCCGTCGGTGACAACACGAACCCGTTCGACTCGGATGGCTTTTCGCCCAGCGACGATCGGGCGGGTCGTAGCCCTTGGGACGCGCAGAAATCCAGCGCGAACCCGAATGCGCTCACCGGCAAGGTCCTTCGCATCACGCCGAAGGTTGATGGTGGCTACACGATTCCTGCGGGCAACCTCTTCAAGCCCGGCACGGCCGGCACGCGTCCGGAAATCTATGCGATGGGCACGCGCAATTCCTTCCGCGTGAGCGCGGATCAAAAGACGGGGTACGTGTACTGGGGTGACGTGGGCCCAGATGCTGGCGGCCCGACCGAACATCGCGGTCCGGCCGGCTTCGACGAAATCAATCAAGCGCGCACGGCGGGCTTCTTCGGCTGGCCTTATTTTGTCGCCGACAACAAGCCGTATGCAAAGATTGATTTCACGGCGCGCGCTGAATCGAAGAAAGGCAAAGAAGCGTACGACAAGGCGGTGAAGGAAAAGAAAACGCCGCTGCCGCCGAAGCCGACGGATTGGTTGACCGGCGAGCCGCAACTGCACGACGCGCTCAAACCCGTCAACAACTCGCCCAACAACACGGGCATCAAGCAGCTTCCGCCGGCGCAACCGGCCTTCATCTATTATCCGCCGGGACAGAGCACGCGTTTTCCCGCCGTGGGCAGCGGCGGCCGCACCGCGATGGCCGGGCCGGTTTATTACTTCGACGAGAAAGTGAACAATCCTGCCAAGCTGCCGAAGGAGTTCGACCGCACGCTCTTCATTTACGAGTGGAGCCGCAACTGGATTATCGCGGTGAAGCTCGACGAAAACCATAACATCGCCAAGAAAGTCGATGGCTCGCTGGCCATGGAGCGGTTCTGCCCGAAAATGACCTTCAAGCGCCCGATGGACCTCGAGCTTGGCGCCGATGGCTGTCTCTATCTAATCGAGTTCGGCACAGCGTGGGGCAACAACAAGGATACGCAGATTGTCCGCCTCGAACACACCGACAGCGCGAAGACGGCCGCGAAGTAAATTCGCTGCTCGCGGCTTCAGCCGAAAACACTTCAGGGCCGGCAGAAATGCCGGCCCTGTTTGTTTCCTAAGATGAATTTGAAATCCGAGTGGGACTGTCGAGCCACACTGGCCACATAGCGCGAACTCGCGAAAGATTAACCGCGCGCTTTTCTTGCGTGCCGATGTACGGCGTCGGGTCGTCTAATGCCTCAATCTGCAGCTATTCCGCGCTCGGAGCGATTGTCCGAAGCGGCAATATTGAAACACCGCCAAAAAGGCGAGCGCGGTTGTCTAACGTCCGCCACATTAGTTATTCCTCAGACCACAACCGAGAAAAGCGCCTACCGAAGGGGAACTAGGGCTTTGCGCGTTCGACACAGTGAGATTCGTAAACACAGCTCAAGAAGCCAAAAAAGTGGGAGCGGGAAAGTTATTCACAGACTATTCTTAATATCACCGCTGCGCTGCGCGCTCACTTCTGCTTTGCCTGTGCGGTCGGTCGGTCGTAGCTTCCTTGCATGCGGAACGAGTTCAGCGTGGCGGCGCACTGGTCGGGCGGCTTCGACGAAGCCGGCCTGCAGCATTGGGCTGAGGATTTGCGGCGTCGTCTCGCCGCGCCGCGCGTCTCGCTGGGCTTGGTCTTCCTTACGCCGCAGTTCTTTGCCGTTGCCCCGCAGGTGCTGGAGATTTTGCGCGTTCACGCGCAGATTCCACTGCTGGCCGGTTGTTCGAGCCAGAGCCTCATCGCCGGCGCGGAGGAGATTGAGGAGAACGCCGGCCTCGTCCTCGCCCTTTATCACTTGCCTGGCGCTGACCTGCGCGCCGTCCGCTTCGTGCAGGCGCAGGTGGATGATTGTAGCGGCCAGGAATATTGGCACGCGGAGACCGGGGTGAAACCCGCGGGGACGAATGGCTGGCTGACTTTTGCGGATCCGTTCCACCTCGATGCCGAGACGTGGCTGCGCCAGTGGAACGAGAACTATGCTCCGACACCTATTTTTGGAGGACTCGCTAGCGGTGATTACGCCGCGCGCAGTACGCAGGTCTATCTAAATGGAGACGTGTTTGAAGAGGGCGGCGTGGCGATTTCTATCGGCGGCGAGGTCACGCTGGCGGGCGTCATCTCGCAGGGTTGCACACCGATTGGCGAGCCGTGGCCCATTACCAAGGCTGAACGCAACGTAATCCACGCCATCGGCAACCGGCCTGCTTATGAGGTGCTGGCGGAAACGTACAACACTCTTTCCGCTGAGGAACAGAAGAAGGCGCGCGGGAACCTCTTCGTCGGTCTCGTCGTGAACGAGTACGCTGAGGAGTTTCATCGCGGAGATTTCCTCATCCGCAACCTGCTCGGGGGCGATCCGAAGGAAGGCAACATTTCCATTGGCGCCCTGCCGCGTACCGGCCAGACACTGCAGTTCCACCGACGCGACGCCGCTGCGGCGAACGAGGATTTGGCCGCGCTGCTCGACAAAGAGCACGCCGCCGTGGCAGGTCGGCCTGTGTATGGTGCCTGCCTTTGCTCCTGCAATGGACGAGGCAAAAGCCTGTTCGGCTCCCCGAGCCACGACGCCTCACTCGTGCAGCAACGCCTCGGACCACTTGGAATGGCTGGTTTCTTCTGCAACGGCGAGATCGGCCCTGTGGGCGCCAGCAATTTTCTCCACGGCTACACCGCCGCGCTCGCGCTCTTCGTCGGGAAGGGAGAAGGATCTTGAACCCTCACGGCGGCCCGGCGAAGTGCCGCACGCCCTCGATCCTTGACCAATCCCCCACGTTCATCCAACCGCTCACCTCGATCACTGAGCGGCTAAGGCTGGAGAGTTTCTTCGCAAGGCTACAACCCCTCGAGATCGAGTTGGGCGCGGGCGACGGCTCCTTCCTCGTCCGCTACGCGCAGATGTGTTCGGAGCGGAACTTCCTCGCCGTCGAACGACTGCTCGGCCGGCTGCGCAAGCTCGACCGCAAAGGCCGCCGCGCCAGTCTCGCCAACCTCGCCCTGCTCCGTATTGAGGCGGCCTATTTCATCGAATATCTGCTCCCGCCGCACTGCGCGCAGGCGCTGCACATCTACTTCCCCGACCCGTGGCCGAAGAAGAAGCACCGCAAGCACCGCCTGATCAATGCGCGCTTCCCGGAGGTCGCGCGACAAGCGCTCGCGCCGATGGGTATTGTCTACCTGCGCACAGACGACGCGGATTACTTCGCGCAGATGCAGGAGGTCTTTGCCGCGGCGGAGAAGGATTTTAAGCCCGTGGAGACACCGGCCGAATTGGCCGCGGTGGTGACCGATTTTGAACGCGAGTTTAACGCGCAGGGCATTCCCACCCGCCGCGCCGCTTACCGGCTGAAGTAGGCTGAGCGAGCTTACCGCCGAGATTACACGTCGATGATCGGCCCTTTGCCGTCGTCGCGATGTGTCGGCTGCTGCGGCTTTGAACGGGCGCGATGGAGAGTCATCTTCGAATCATTCGAGCCGATAAGCATATTGGCGATGAGCGAGACGATGCTGATGATGAGCGCGCCCCAGAATGCCGGCCCAAAACCATCCACGCGGAACGGCTCCACGAGCCAATCCACGAAGAGCAGTAGCAGCGCGTTGATGACGAGGATGAACAGGCCGAGCGAGAGGATGAGCAGCGGCAACGAGAGTAGCAGCAGCACTGGTCGCAGGAAGGTGTTCAGCACGCCGAGTAGCAACGAGGCGACGAGCAATCCTGTCACGTTGTCGTATTCGATTCCCTTGACGACATTGCAGGCGATTAACACCGCCAGCGTGCTAATGGCCCAGCGCTGGAGGTGCTTCTTCCACTGTGATTGCGGCTTCTTCTCTTCCATCGATTACTTTAGGTTCAAGTGGCCCACGGCGCGGCGTGAAGAAAAGTTACTTCCGTTTTCGCCCGCAACTCAACACGCTCCACGCTCGCGGGTACGAGCGCGAATTGGCCAGCGGTCAGGGGTAATTCAGTGTTCGCGCTTCGCAAAACAATTTCGCCCTCCACGATGCCGAGGATGAAGAGACCCGCCCGATCGAGGATGGTGGATGCACCGAGGCGGAGCCGGTGCTCACTCATCCGGAAAGCGCCCGGCGCTTCCGCCAGTACGCGCGAGCGCTCTGTCAGCGTTTCGGTGAAGTGCGCGGAGGCGAGCGCTGGCTCGAAATCATCGAACGCAATCGAAGCGAGCGCCTGTTCCACGTGCAGCTCGCGCGGTTTGTTGTCGAGCCCCAGGCGGTTCCAGTCGAAGACGCGGTAGGTCGTGTCCGAGTTCTGCTGGACCTCGAAGATGACGCTGCCGGCGCCAAGGGCATGGACGCGTCCGCTCGGCAGGAACATCGCGTCGCCTCGGTTCACTCGCAGTCGGTGGAAGCACTCGGCGACGCTCCCGTCGTGCAGACGGCGTTCGAATTCCGCGCGCGTGGTGCCGGTACGCAGGCCAACGAAGATCTCCGCGTCCGGCCCGGCGGCGCCGACGTACCACGCCTCGGTCTTGGGTTCGCCACCGAGTTGCGTGGCGCGGTCTGCGGGGGGATGGACTTGAAGCGAAAGTTTGTCCTGCGCGTCGAGCAGTTTCACGAGCAAAGGGAAACGGCCGTTCACTGGCTTCGCTGAGCCCAGCAGTTCGTCGCGATGTTGCTCCATCAGCCAGCGCAGGTCGCGACCGGCGAGATGCCCGTTGGCGATCACGCTAGCGTCACCGGGTCGGTCGCTGATTTCCCACGACTCGCCGATGGGCGCGCCGCCGGGGAGGGCCTTGCTGTAAAGTTCCGCGAGCCGACGTCCGCCCCAGACGCGTTCCTTGAAGATAGACTGGAATGTGAACGGATAGAGCACGGTACAGTCCGTTAGTAAACGGCAGCGGCCGCAAGCGGCACGGCCGCGCGCTTCACTTCCTCATCGGCGTCGCTTCGGGTTCGTTGAAATGGCCGTGGGCGCGGAACTTCGCGTAGCGCTTCTGCAGCCGATCCGTTTCGCTGAGCGCCGCGATTTCGGCGAGGTGCTTAACTAGGCAGTCCTTCAGATTGGCACTGGTGGTGATGGGATCCTGATGCGCGCCACCGAGGGGCTCGGGGATGATTTCGTCCACGAGGCCGAACTCGAGGAGGTGGCTGGCGGTGATCTTGAGCGCCTCGGCGGCCTGCGGTGCGGCCTTGCGGTCCTTCCACAAAATCGCCGCGCAGCCCTCGGGGCTAATCACGGAATAGTAGGCGTTTTCGAGAATGAGCACGCGGTCGCAGACGCCGATGCCGAGGGCGCCGCCCGAGCCGCCTTCGCCGATGACGCAGCCGATGATTGGCACCTTGAAAAGCATCATCTCGCGCAGGTTCACCGCGATGGCCTCGGCGATGTGACGTTCCTCGGCGCCGATGCCGGGATAAGCGCCGGCGGTGTCGATGAGCGTGACGATGGGGAGGCCGAACTTATCCGCTAGGCGCATCAGGCGGAGCGCCTTGCGATAGCCCTCGGGATGGGCTGAGCCGAAGTTGCGGATGATATTCTCCTTCGTGTCGCGGCCCTTCTGGGTGCCGATGACGACTACCTTCCGGCCGCTAATCTGGGCGAAGCCGCCCACGATGGCGCGGTCGTCGGCGAAGAGCCGGTCGCCGTGCAGTTCGGTGAAGTCGGTGAAAGCTGTGCGAAGGTAATCGAGGGTGAAAGGGCGCCGGGGATGGCGGGCCATCTGCACACGCTGCCACGCGCTGAGGCCCGCATAAATCTGGCGGCGCGTCTCGGTAATCTTCCGCTCCATCTGCGTGATTTCCTCCTCGAAACTCACGCCGATGGCGTGTTTTTCGGGATGGGCGCGCAGGTCATCCAGCTTGCGCTGCAGTTCGAGAATGGGCTTCTCGAAGTCGAGCTGATGTCTCATCAGGTGGACATAGTAACGGTCACCCAAGGCCGAGGCAACGTGGAATTCCGGGGCGACGGTTCAGTTTCCAATGCGGACAATTAGCCAGAACTGCGCGCCCACGAGCGCCGCGAGCGTGGCCCAGACGAGCATTTCGCGGAGTCGGAGCCGCTTCTGCGACACGTCCCCGAGCCAGAATTGCAGCTTCGCCCCGCCCAACTCGAGCAGGTCGCCGTTGCGCAGGCGTTGCTCGGTGAAGGGTTGATTGTTCACCGTGGCAGTGGCGTCCGACTGGCGCCGCGCGATATAGCCTTCGGGGAAGCGCCATTCCAGTTCCACGTGGCGATCCCACACCCCCGGCTCCTGGAGGCGCAAGTCCGCCTCGGCGTTGCGACCGATGACGAAAGGCAGCTGCTCCACGGCGCGCGTCTGTCCCGCGAGCTGGCCGTTGAGGATGTCGAGCCGAGCCGTTTCCATATCAGCCGCCGCGGTTGGCGCGCCAGAGGAGCCATATGCCGATGCCTTGAAAGAGGAAGTTTGGCACCCAGAGGATGAGGTGCGGGAAAAGCTCGGGCTTTGTCTCGAGCGATTGGCCGAGGATGAGGAAGCTGAAATAGACGAGCACCAGAATGAGCGCCAATGCTACGCCCACGCTCGTCTCGCGCCGGTGTGCGCGGATGCCGAGCGGAATGCCCACGAGCGTGAAGCCGACGCAGGCGAAAGAGAAGGCGACCTGTCGGTGCATCTGCACGAGGATGGGCGAGGTCTCCACGCCCGCGGCGCGTTGGGTGCGCAGCTCGTCCCCGAGTTGGCGGAAGGTCATGTTGCTGATCGAGGGTTTCGACGCCGCTGCGACGAGCTTTTGAAAATCCACAGCGATGGACAACTCACCGGCGGCGGGCGTTTCCCATTCGCCGAAGACCGGCGGGGCGTTCGTCGTGGCGCCCGGCTCGCGGGTGCGGAGGGCAATCTGGGCGTCGAACAGGCGGAAGAGATACTGGTTGCGTGCGTCGTCGTATGTGACCCGCCCGCGGACCGCTCGTGTACGCTGGACCAGTTCGCCGCCCTCGATGCGGTTGAGCAGGACGTTCTCCAACATGTCGCCACGTTTCTTGCCGATATACACCACGTAGCCGGGTAGGTCGGTGAGGAAGCTGTTCTCGACGAGGAAAGCCGTCGGATCAGATTTGCCGAGGCGAAAGAGCAGCTCGCGGTACTGCACCCGGCAGCGCGGTGCGAGATCGAGGTTCACCCACGCGCAGAGGGCGCTGAAAGCGAGGCTCAACGCCAGCACCGGAGCGATGAGGGCCACGAGGCTGATGCCGCTCGCCCGCGCTGCGGTGAGTTCCTGGTCCGCGCTCAGACGGCCGAAGACGAGCAACGTGGCCGTGAGCAGGCCCATCGGCAGCGCGAAGGCGAGCACGAACGGCAGCAGCAGGGCAAAAGCGTCCGCCAGACCGCCGAGCGTCGCCTGCCGGCTGACGAGCAGCGCGATCATCTCGCGCAACGCGTTGCCGAGCAGCAGCACAAAGGTGAGCACCGCGACGCAGAGTGCCAATGAGGCCAGCACCTGCCGCGTGATGTACAGATGAAGGGTCCGCACGTCCGCGCAACGTAGCGAAGAAGGCCCGTGATGTCACGCTCCCACGCCGCCAACATCCACGTGCTTGTGGTTTTGGTTGGCTTTTCCCGGCCTACACGGTTTGATGGTGCCCGCCCGATGGACAGCGAAGACCAGTTCTATCAAGTCGTGGCCGAGGAGTTGCGCGAGAACCGTATTAACGACGCGCTCTGGACCAAGGCCATTGCCCGCAGCGGCGGCGACCCGAATAAAACCAAGGCGCTTTATATCCAGATGCGCGTCTCGCAGATCGCGCAGGAGGATCACCGCCAACGCGTGTACGAGTCCGACGTGCAGCCCGAGCCGGTACAGGACTCGCTGTGGGAAAAGGTCGAGACGAAGCTCGGCCCGAAGTGGGCGCGTGTAGCGAACTATGCCGCAAAGGCCGCAGCCGTCGTCGCACTCATCGTTATCATCCTCAACGTCCGCAAAATCGGCCCATGGCTGCGCGGCCTGATTGGTTTCTGAGATTCGAGAAGCACGCGGCGTCCGAAGCCGCCCGTCATTTCCTCAACCTCACCGAAGCACGTTTGCGGGCTGATTCCATGCCGGCGGCCAGAATCATCTGCGTGTCGCGGCCAACCGTTGCGTCGCAGAGTGGATGGAACGGTGCGCCGGTTCGTAGCGCGTGGACAAAGTGCATGCTGGCGTTACGCAGGTGCGGCTTTGGCTTCGGTACCTTCACAGCCTTGCCATCGGGCTCCTTCGTTGTGGCGAGCAGCAGCCGGCCAGTGTCGCCCGGCTCCACGAGCAGCGTGCCTTTCGTCCCGTAGATGAAGGTGAAGTAACTGGAGAGATGGCCGATTTGCGTCCATGACGCCTCGGCCAGCGCGAGCGCGTGCGGGTAGTGCATCGCGAGCAGGCCGTTGTCTTCCACGCGCAGGTCGCGCTTGAGCAGGCGCTCGGCGACGCCGGTGACGCGCGTGGGTTGACCGAGCAGGACGCGCGCGAGCATTGCGCCGTAGCAGCAGTAATCGACGAAGGCGCCACCGCCGTTGCGCCGCGCGTCATAGAGCCATTCCCAGAAGTAGCGCGAGCATCCCATTTCGCGCGGGCCGGCGTGGGCGGCGCGGTATTTCACCTGCCACAGGTCACCAATCGCGCCGCTGGTCGCCAGAGCCACGGCGTGCTGCAACTGCGGCCACCAGGCGATGGGCCAGTTCACCATCAACCGCACGCGCTGTCGGCGCGTGATGGCAATCATGCGGCCGCCTCCGGCGCAATCGGCCGCCAGCGGTTTCTCGACGAACACATGCGCGCCGTGCGCAGCGGCCAGTTCGGTGAGCGGCACATGCGCGGCGTTGTCGCTGAAGATGAACACGGCATCGGGACGTTCGCGCTCAAATAACACACGGGCATCGGCGTACGTGGCGCAGTCGAATTCGCGCTTGGCCCGCGTGCGTAGCGCGGCGTGAGGATCCGCCGCAGCGACGAGAGACACGTCTTTCATGCGTCGCAGCTCAGCGAGATTGCTCCAGACGTGATCGTGCGTGAGGCCAAGAACGGCGAGGCGGAGCGGGTTTTGCTTCATAAACGTGGGGGGCTTATTGCGGTTGCTACGGATGTCGCATGCGTGCGCAAGCAACGATTATTTTAGAGACTGAAGCGGCTAAGAGTTAGCGTTTGAGCCGGTGTTTTAACTGGCTTTCGATGCCGATGATAAAATCGACTGAGATCGAGCGCATCGTAGGTCTTGAACGTGGTGGTGTAAAGGATGCTGTCGGGCTGAGCCTGCCCTCGCGTGCGCCTCTTAAATAGCTCCTATCGACCTTCACCTCCCCGGACAACTCGTAGCTGGACAGCTTGCTGGCGATGAGCTTTCGCAGTCGCATGAAAAAGTCGATGGCGGTATTGACCTTGAACTCCAATCAACTCCGCCGTCGCCCAAGCGGTCATGCCACCACAAAGCTTTTCAACAAACGTTCCCGCTTCCTCGCTGACAGGGGACTTCTCCACTGATACATCAGGACGAGCTTAGAGCTTTCTAACACCCTTAGCCGCTTCAGCCCCAGAAAACAAAAAAGGCGCCCGATAGAACCCGCCACGGACTGCGGGGTTCAAGGCGCCATGCTTTGGCAGAAACGGGCGGCTAAGCGTCGTTGCTGATCTTAATTCGCAGCGGGAAGGTCACTTTCCCGTGCTTCTCGATGCAGTCCACCAACCCCGTCAACGCCGCGCGCACCAGCACCGACTCGTCCACATTCGTGTGCTTCGCGGCCTTTCCCAGGCGCTCCTTCAACTCCTCCGGCACCCTCACGGATATTCTCGGTTCGCATCCCATCATTATACCTCTTACATTTCCTCTGCCTGCATTCTCTGCAACCAATTCGAACGCAGTCGCGGCTTTGGCTCTTTCCTTCCGGCCCGTCGGTTTTGCGTGTCCCAATTCCTATTACACCTATTACACCTGTTACAAACCGGCCCCTAGAAACGGAAGAGGACGGCACGAGGGCACATCAATACTTGGATACTGATTTCTCACTGTGCCAAGAACAGTGCAGTGCGTTGGAATGAGCATAGTGACTCATCAAAACAACGAAGCAAACCTTTGCTTATCTTACTTATTAGCCAAACGGGTGACAATTATCTCCCGCAGTATAGTGCCCTGAGGCCTCCAAAAAAGAGTAACAACCGTCCTCTATCATAGATTTTTGATCGTCCTGATCCCGGGATGGGTGGGTAGGGCAGGCATTCCCTGCGCGCCGTGGGTTTATGATTTGCCTAGCTGATTCATCTGGCGTTCGCCGCGCCGAACAGTTACCTAAATCGCAATGCTCAAACTGCATCTCGTCGGGGCACTGCTTCTCACCTTTGCCGCCCTTCCGCTCCACGCCGACCGGCTCGTGCTTGTCGCCGGCGGCGGCACGAATGAGCCTCCGTGCGCCGCAGCGCAGGTGCGGTTGAAAGAGCCGTTCGCCGCCGAATTCGACCCCGCGGGTAGGCTCGTCATCGCCGAGATGGCGCAGGGCCAACGCGTGCTGCGGCTCGAGAAGGACGGAAAAATCACGCGCCTTGCCGGCACTGGCGCGAAGGGCGCGGGCGGCGACAACGGCTCGGCGTTGAAGGCGCAGTTCGATGGCATCCACAACTTCGCCATCGCACCGAATGGCGACATTTACCTCGCCGACACGTGGAACTGCCGCATCCGCAAGATTGATGCGAAGACGGGCGTTGTCACCACCGTGGCCGGCACGGGTGAAAAGGGTTTCTCGGGCGACGGCGGTCCTGCCACGGCCGCGAAGCTTGGCGGCATCTACTGCGCTACACTCGATTTCAAGGGTGAGCGGCTCTATCTCGCCGATTTGCACAACACTCGCATTCGTTACCTCGATTTGAAAACGGGCATCATCCACGCCTTCGCCGGCAACGGCCAGAAGGGCACGCCGAAGAATGGTGCGAAGGCCGCCGATTCGCCGCTGTCCGATCCGCGCGCCGTCGCACCGGATCGCAAAGGCAACGTGTACATCCTCGAACGCGGCGGTAACGCTCTGCGCGTCGTCCGGCCCGACGGCACGATCCACACCGTCGTGAACTCGAGCGGTAAGAAGGGCGCCGACGGTGACGGCGGGCCCGCGCTGGCGGCGACGATGAGCGGCCCCAAGCATCTCTGCGTGGACCTCGACGACAACGTGATCATCGCCGATGCGGAGAATCACATCATTCGCAAGTTTCTCCCGCGCGAAGGACAAATCATCCGCGTGGCGGGCACCGGCAAGATGGGCAAGAGCGGTCTCGATGGGGATCCGTTGAAGGCTGAGTTGAGCCGGCCGCACGGGGTCTTCGTCGCCGCCGATCGCACGTTGTACATCACTGATAGCTACAACAATCGAGTGCTGAAAATCGTCCGCTAACGGCCGGGTGATGAACACCGCGAGCACTGTCCTGCCCGTTCTCCTACCCTTGCTGGCGGCGCTGGTATATGTCGCCGGCGTGCTGCTGGCCAAGCGCTCGGCAGAACTGGGCGTCGGCATCTGGCGCACGGCGTTCATCTCGAACCTCATCACTGCCGGGCTGTTCGCGATGTTTCTGCCGTTCGGCGGCACCTTCCATGCGGACCTCCTCTGGCAACCCGCGCTGGCTGGAGTGTTCTATCTCTTAGGTCAGCTGCTCAATTTCGTCGCGCTCCAGAAGGGCGACGTCTCCGTGGCGACGCCGGTGATGGGATTGAAGATTATCTTCGTGGCCTTGTTCACCACACTGCTGCTCACCACCGGTGTGTCATTAAAACTGTGGATGGCGGCAGGATTGAGTTCGCTCGCCATTGTGTTGCTCAATCGCACCGATGGCGCGCAGCACCATCATGTGGGACGGACGATTCTCTACGCGGGTGGCTCGGCGGCGATGTTCGCTATCTTTGATGTGCTGGTGCAGAAGTGGGCGCCAGCGTGGGGAGTGGGGCGATTCCTGCCGGTGATGCTCGGGTTCGTCGCGTTGTTCAGCCTCGGGTTCGTGCCGTTCTTCCATGCGCCACTGCGCGAGGTGCCGCGCGCCGCCTGGCCGTGGCTGCTGAGCGGTTGCCTGTTCATCGGGCTGCAATCGCTCATCTTCGTCAGCGTTCTCGCGCGTTTCGGCGCCGCCACGACGGCGAACGTACTCTACAGCTCGCGCGGTCTGTGGAGCGTGGTGGCGGTGTGGGCGCTGGGGCATTGGTTCAAAAACCGCGAGCAACAGCTCGGCGCGAGCGTGTTGCGTTGGCGGCTGGCTGGCGCGGTGCTGATGCTGGCGGCGATTGTGTTGGTGCTGGTTTAGCGTGGCGGTGGATTGCTTGCGCATTTGACGACCGCGCGGCGTTGGTGAATGATGCACGACCGTGAATCGTCAGTATTACCGATAGTTTTATGCGACGTTGGAAAATCATTTTGGCAAACTTCGGAACGGTGGCCGCCGTTTCGCTCGCCACGGGGGCGGCCCCAGTGGATTTCACCCGCGACATCCGCCCGATTCTTTCCGAAAACTGCTTCGCTTGCCACGGCCCAGACGATAAGGACCGCAAGGCTGGATTGCGTCTCGATGAAGAAGCTGTCGCGAAACGCCTGAAGGACGGCATCACCGCTGTGATCGCCGGCAAGCCGGAACAAAGTGACCTCATCAAGCGCATCACAACGACGGACGCGGATGACGTGATGCCGCCGCCGAAGACTGGGAAGAAGCTCACGCGGCAACAAGTCGAGCTGTTCCGCCAGTGGATTGCGCAGGGTGCGAAATGGGGCGGGCACTGGGCTTACGAGAAACCGGTCCGCCACGCGTTGCCGCCGATTGAGGATTGGGCGAAGACGCGCGTGAAGAATCCGGTCGATCATTTCCTTTTCGCGCGGCTTGCGCAGGAGAAATTGCGCCCCGCCCCCGAAGCCGATCGCCACACGCTGGCCCGCCGCGCCGCGCTCGATCTCATCGGCCTGCCGCCCACGTCCGCCGAGGTGGAGGAGTTTATGAAGGACACGCAACCCGGCGCTTACGAACGGTTCGTGGATCGCCTGCTCGCCAAGCCGGCCTACGGCGAGCATTGGGCGCGGATATGGCTCGACCTCGCGCGCTACGCCGATTCGGCCGGTTACGCGGATGACCCAGCGCGCACCATCTGGGCTTACCGCGATTATGTAATCAACTCGTTCAACGCGAACAAGCCGTTCGACCAGTTCACGCGCGAGCAACTCGCTGGCGACCTCCTGCCGAACGCGACTGACGAGCAGCTCACCGCCACCGCGTTCCACCGAAACACGATGACGAATAGCGAGGGCGGCACCAATGACGAGGAGTGGCGCAATGCCGCCGTGGTGGATCGCGTGAACACGACGATGGCTGTCTGGATGGGCACCTCGATTGCCTGCGCCCAGTGCCACACGCACAAGTACGACCCGATTACGCAACGTGAGTACTTCCAGCTCTTCGCCTTTCTCAACAACACCGCCGATGCCGACAAACGCGACGAGTCGCCCCTGCTCGAGTTCTTCACCGGCGAGCAGAAGAAACAGCGCGGCGCGTGGCAGACGGAACTCGCGGCAATTGAGGCGCGATTTAAGACGCCAAATGCCGCGACCGCCGCCGCCGCCAAGCAATGGGCGCGCTCGTTTCCGTTCTCGATCAACTGGAACGTGCCCGTGCCCGTGTCGCCGAAGGCCAAGTCCGGCGCGCCAGCTATCGTCCTCGGCGACCGTGCCGTGTCCATCGCGAAGAACGATGCGGCCAAGGAGACGCTCACCATCGAGTTGCCACTCATCGAGGCGCAAAAGATTGCGGCGCTGCGTTTGGAAACGATGCCGAACGCGGGCCATGCCGAGGGCAACTTCGTTCTCACACGCCTACGCGCGACACTGCGCCCTCCCGCCGCCGCAGCCGGGGTGAAGGCCCGCTTCATCCGTCTCGAGCTTCTCGGCAAACAGAAGATGCTCCAGCTCGCCGAAGTTCAGGTCTTCAGCGGCGGCACGAATGTCGCGCCGAAGGGCGAAGCGAAACAGAGCAGCACTTACACCGATGCCGCCGCGGCACGCGCAATCGACGGCCGCACCGATGGGGAGTACGAGAAAGGTTCCGTCGCCCACACGACTCAGCAGGACAATCCGTGGTGGGAGGTGGACCTCAAAACCACGCGCACGATTGACCGTCTAGCCATCTGGAACCGCGCCGAGATGCCCGAGCGACTCGCAGGCTTCCGCATCGTCGCGCTCGACGAGGAGCGCAAGGTCGTGTGGGAAAAGGGCGACAACGCCGCGCCGCCGCGCACCGTGGAACTGACGCTGAACGGCGAGCGGGAGGTGCGCTTCACAGCGGTTACTGCTGATTTCACGCAAACGGGATTTGACGCCGAGAATGTCATCAACGATGACGCGCCCAAGAAAAATCGCACCCGCGGCTGGGCCGTGGGCGGCGCGGCGAACAAGGACCACGCACTCACGCTCATCGCTGCCGAGCCAGTATCCGCGGTAGCCGGCTCGCGGTTGATAATCACCCTCGACCACCAGTCCGCTACGCCCAAGGCCACACTCGGCCGGTTTCGCTTCGGTGTGACGGCCGACGCGCACGTGATGGAACACCAGCGCACGCCCGCGGACATTTTGGCCGCAATCAAGACTCTCGCACTCCTAGCCACGCCGCCGCAGGGCGGCCAAGCCGAAGCGATGCACGCGTCCATCATAGAGTATTACGCGCGGAATATCTGGCCCGAACGCAAGGTCGACCGCGAGAAGGTCACGGTCTTGAACAAGCAACTCGCGGAACTGAAGCCGAACACCGTGCCGATCTTCCGCGAGCTGGCCGGCAACGCGCGCCGAAAGACCCACCAGCAGTTCCGCGGCAGTTTCCAGGACCTCGGGGAAGAGGTGAGCGAAGGCGTCCCAGCAGCGCTTCATCCGCTGCCGCCCGGAGCGCCGCCCGGAGCGCCGCGCAATCGCCTCGCCCTCGCCGAGTGGCTGGTTTCAAGCGACAACCCGCTCACCGCACGTGTGCTCGCGAACCGGTACTGGGAACAGATCTTCGGCGTTGGCCTCGTGCGCACGGCAGAAGAGTTCGGCGCGCAGGGTGAATTGCCGTCGCACTCCGAGTTGCTCGACTGGCTCGCCACCGAGTTGCACCGGTCGAATTGGAATCTGAAGGAGTTTACAAAACTGCTCGTCGTCTCCGCCGCCTACCAGCAGTCGTCCCGCGCCACGCCGGAACTGCTCGAGCGCGATCCGGAGAATCGGTTGCTCGCACGCGGACCGCGCTTTCGTATGCCAGCTGAGATGGTACGCGACCAAGCGCTCGCCGTCAGCGGCTTGCTCAGCGCGAAACTGCTCGGGCCGAGCGTCCGTCCGCCGCGTCCTGCGCTCGGGCTCAGCGCGGCTTTCGGCCGCAACATGGATTGGGAAACCAGTCCCGGCGAGGATCGTTACCGCCGCGCGCTCTACACCGAGGCGCGCCGCACCAGCCCATATCCGAGTATGTCCACGTTTGACGCACCGAGCCGCGAGGTCTGCACCATCCGCCGCAGCCGCACGAATACGCCGCTGCAAGCACTCGTGACGTTGAACGATCCCGTGTACGTCGAAGCCGCGCAGGCTCTCGCCCGGCAGCTCGTTGCCGCTGGTAAACCGACCGTGGCCGAGAAGGTTCGCCTCGGCCTCGAGCTTTGTCTGTCGCGACCGGCAGCGGAGCTGGAGGTAGCACGGCTGGTGAAATTGCACGCGGATGCAAAAGCGATTTTTGCGAAAGATCCCGAAGCGGCGACCAAGCTGGCTTCCTCTCCAATGCAGCCCGCGCCGAAAGATGCGAGCGAACTCGCCGCGTGGACCACGGTGGCGAATGTGTTACTGAACCTTGACGAAATGTTCATGAAACGTTGATTCAATATGAACCTCGATCCCCTCACACACGCGCAATTAGAACACCAGACCCGCCGGCAGTTCTTCGAAACTACCAGCCAGTTGAGTCTCGGCTCGATTGCGCTCGCGTCGCTCCTCAATGGTGATGCCGCCGCCGCCCCGACCTCGGCGGCGAACCCGCTGGCGCCGCACAAGTCGCACTTCGAACCGAAGGTGAAGCGGGTAATCTATCTGCACATGTCCGGCGCGCCGCCGCATCTGGACCTGTTCGATTATAAGCCGGAGCTGGTGAAACGGGACGGGCAGAATTGCCCGGATGACTATCTGAAGGGGCGTCGCTTTGCTTTCACCAGCGGTGTCCCGAAGTTGCTCGGCACGCGCCGAAAGTTCAGCCAGCACGGCAAGGGCGGCGTCTGGATGAGCGATGCGGTGCCGAATTTCCATTCCATCGCGGACGAGATGTGTGTGATTCGTTCGATGAAGACCGATGAGTTCAATCACACGCCCGCCGAACTGCTGCTCTTCACCGGTCACGGGCGGCAGGGCCGTCCCTCGATGGGCGCGTGGACGACATACGGCCTGGGCACGGAGAACGAGAATCTGCCCGGCTTTGTCGTGCTGATCTCCAGCGGCGTACAGCCCAGCGGCGGCCAGAGCAACTGGGGCAGCGGCTTTCTGCCATCCGTTTTTCAAGGCGTTCAATGCCGCTCGAAGGGCGACCCTGTTCTTTACGTTTCAAACCCACCCGGCATGGATCGCGAGATGCGTCGGCGCACGCTCGACGCGTTGAAGGATTTGAACGAGCTGCAAGCGAAGGAACTCGGCAATCCAGAAACGCTCACACGAATCCAGCAGTACGAGCTCGCCTTCCGCATGCAGGCGAGTGTGCCGGAGGTGATGGATATCGCGAAGGAATCGAAGGCGACACTCGATTCCTATGGCGCGACGCCCGGCGGCGCGAGTTTCGCAAACAACTGCCTGCTCGCACGGCGACTTGTCGAGCAGGGCGTACGCTTCGTGCAACTCTTCGACTGGGGCTGGGACTTTCACGGCACGGGACCGGGCGAAGACATCCGCGATGGTCTTACGAAAAAGTGCGCGACGATGGACAAGCCGGTCGCCGCGCTCGTGCGCGACCTCAAACAGCGCGGCCTGCTCGACAGCACGCTCATCGTCTGGAGCGGCGAATTCGGACGCACCCCCTTCCGCGAGGGCCGCACTGCGGGCGGCACCGTGCTCGGCCGCGACCATTATCCCGATTGCTTCTGCACGGCGCTCATCGGTGGCGGTGTGAAGGGCGGGACGAACTACGGAGAGACCGATGACCTCGGCTTCGCTGTCGCGCGTGACAAGGTGCACGTGCACGACCTGCAGGCCACGATCCTGCATCTACTGGGCTTCAATCACGAGCGTCTCACGTTCCGCTTCCAAGGCCGCGATTACCGTCTCACGGATGTCCACGGCCACGTGGTGAAGGGCGTGTTGGCTTGAATCGGTAAAGCAGGAGCCACCTCCTGAAAACCACCGAGCCATGTTCCAACAGAAATTCAGCGGCTGCCGATTTGCTCTAGCAATCGTCTTCGCTCAGGCTTGGTTGACGGGCGTTTCTGCCATCGCGCAGGAGCCGATCAAACCAGCATTGCGGGTGAATGAGGCGGCGCTGGGAAAAATTCGCGCCCTGAAAGCGAACAGCGCGGTCATCGTTGGCCAGGCAGCGGTGGTCGGCGAGTTCAACGAGGTGGCTAGGAAATTCGACCTTCATAAGAACGGGCCGCGTGGACGCGATTTCACCATCAAGGTCGTCTGGGCACCGGAGCGCCGGCGCGCCCTCTTCTGCGGTGCCAATCACGCGGTGCCGCATCGGATCAACGACGTGTGGGAATTCGATCTCGCCGCCCTGAGCTGGGCGATGCTGTACGCGCCGGACAACGCGCGCGATTATACGGGGCTCGGCAAGGATTTCAGCGACGTGGAATTCAAGGAGGGCATTTTCATCACCAAACGGGGCGGACCGGGGATCATCGGCCACACGTGGTGGGGTCTCACCTACGATCCGGTGCAGAGGCAGATGCTCTTCATGAACACGTGGGTCACGGAAGAGAAGAAGGCGGCTGTGCAACTCGGCGGCGATCCGGCTACGCTTTATCCAGGACCACCGATGTGGGCTTTCTCGCCGGCGAGCGGGAAGTGGCAGATGCTCAAGACGGACAAACCGTATCCGCGCCCGATCTTTGGGGGGATGCTAGAGTACGTGCCCGAGCTGCGCGGCACGATTTGGCACGCGAACAACTGGCAGATGCACGGCACGTGGCTGTATGACGCGAAGAGCAACTCGTGGCGGGATCTCAAGAGCAACGGCAAGCCGGCCGAGTTCGAGAAGGAAGCGCCGGAGCCAGAACAGGTCGGCTACTACGATGTACGGCGCAAGCTCGTCATCGTCCATCGCCACAAGAGCACGCATCACTTCGACCCACAGTTGAACACATGGAAGAAGGTGATTGCCGCGGACAAGGACTCGGACCAAGTGCCTTACGGACACGACGCCTACTCGCCGATGTATTACGATTCCGTGAGCGGCCACGGCCTGTTGATTGAATTCAAAACCAACGCGCTCTGGGCGTACGACCCTGACAAAACCGCATGGACCAAGTTGCAGCCCGAGGGCGACAAGATGCCTGAGGGAGGCAAGCGCCTCGCGTATTTCGACCCGAGCCAAGGCGTGTTCGTCGTCATCAACGGCACCGCGGTCTGGGCTTATCGCTCTCGCTAGTAAAATCCTAGCGCTGGCGTAGGGCGCCTGTTCAGCGCGCGAACCCCTTCGGCATCACTGCCTGCACCGCCTCCATGATGCGCGTCTCCTGCGTGCCGTCGAAGCGGTTGGGACGGTTGTAATAAACCATCGCGCCAACCGCCTCGTAGCCGCCCTCCTCCCAAACGCGGCGCGAGGGAATGTAGCAGGGCACGTCGTTCGCGTAGCTGTTCACCCAGACACGCGCACCGTCGAACTCACGCTTGATGCGCAGGCCATAGTCCACGACGACTTCGCCCGGCAGGAAAACCATCGCGAGGTCATTGCCGAAGCTCAGAACTTGCACCAGATACGGCAGGTGGTCGGAAATCTTTTCGCCCTTGTCCAGCTTCGCGAGGGCGAACTGCGCGCGCAGGCCATCCGCACCCGGTTTCTTCGCGGCTGCCTCCCACTCGGCGCGCGTGGGTAGTTTATCGAATGGCAACTCGATGCGTTTGGTTCTGCCGGTTATCGGGCCAGTGATTGAGGTGAACTTACCTTCCTTCAAGAGCCGCGTGACCTCATCGGCGAGGGACTGCCCGTGCTTGTCCGCCAACTCGTAGGTGCCGCGCGGGTAGGGATTCTGGTCCGCGCCGCAGCCGATGGCCGTGAGCGCGACAACGCCGGGGTGCGCTTTTTCAATCGCGAGTTGCGCACTGCCCGCCCAGTCCGCGTGGATCTTGTTGAAGCCGCTCGTGGTGCAGTGGCAGGCGTAGTTCGCGAGCACGGCGCACAGCTTGCCGTCCGGCGAAGTCACGCGCAGGAGGGGCAGTTCGTGATCCACCGGACCTTCGGGATACTCGGCGTTCTGAAAGCCAGTGGGTGTGGGCTTGCGACGGTTCTTGGCGAACTTCACTTCCCCTTTTGTCCACGCGACAAAGGACGGCTTCCTCTCGGCTAGCGCCGTGAGCACGAGTTGTTCGAGTTTATCCGTGAACTCGCGCGTGTAGCGGTCAATGTTGCGCTGGTGCTCCTGTGGGATTGGCACGCCGAAGATTGTCGGCAGCAGACCGTTGAGCATCGGTGCGGAGTGTGTGTGGCTCGAGCAGATGGCGAAGCGCTCGCTCTGAAGGCCGTGGCGCGCGAGGCGTTTGAGGAGTTCGGTCCGAATCCATTCCGGCACGCCGCAGTTGTCCACGGTGACTAGGACGGCGGGCTTTTCTTCACTTGTGCCGAACGCGAGGGCCTTTGCGCGGATGCGTTGCTCCACGCCCTCAAACTCCGTGCGGCGATTGCCGTAGCCATTGAGGCGGACGGGGTAGTCGGGCGTGATGTCCATCTGCGCCACGCCGACGGAAAGGCGGTTCCGCACCTCTCTCGGAGCGCTCGCACCACTGGCGAGCAAAGCAAGCAGGAGGCAGGACGCAAGACGAAGTAAAGTACGGCGGAACATCTCCGACTGTGGTGGCATAAGAGAGAGATTGTCAACGCGAGTGGTAGGGCGTCCGAGCCACAGCCAAGTAGGCCAGAACGGGTTCATGGAAAGATTTCGCCCACCCTTAAAGTAGCGTGATTCGTGCTGCTGAACCGCTGAGTGTCGTGCGGGGAATTACCTCCGGAGCAGCCGTATCGAAGTCTCGCTTGCTGAACACAGGTGTTGCGCGGGCGGTGTATCCGCTTACACTCATCTTGAACTGAATACTGCAACCCAAACCTCTCTCGTTATGACACGTCCCATCTCTCGCCGCCATTTTGTTTCCACCGTCACCACCGCCGCCGCTGTGCTGGCCGCACCGCGTGTGCTCACCGCGCAGAAGTCGAGCGATCAACTTGTCATCGGTGCCGGCGCCCATCGCTACGAGGTGCTGCACAACTGGGCGCAGCTCCCGGCGCAATACACGTGGCAGACCACCCACAACGTCGCTGTGGACCGTGACAACAATCTTTACGTCATCCACGAGGGCCGCGAGAATCTCAAGGATCACCCGTCCATCTTCGTGTTTGACGCGCAGGGCAAGTTCATCCGCGCTTTCGGCAAGCAGTTTCAAGGCGGCGGTCACGGCATCGAAGTCCGCACTGAGGGCAAGGAGCAGTTTCTCTGGGTCACCGCTTATCAGCAGGTGAAGAGCTTCGCCAAGCTCACGCTCAAGGGCGAAACCGTCTGGCAGAAATACGCTCCCATGGACTCTGGCGTTTATCTCAAGAACGAGGACACCAAGCCGGCCAAGCGCTGGGGTCGCGACGCTTTCATGCCCACCAACTACGCCTTCCTCCCTGACGGCGGCTTCTACCTCGCCGACGGCTACGGCGCACACCGCGTTCATCGCTACGACAAGAGTGGCAAGTGGGTTTCGATGTTCGGCGAACCCGGCGCTGGTCCTGCCCAGTTCAACACCCCGCATGGCCTTTGGATGGATGACCGCCCCGGCCGCACGCCCTCTGTCGTCGTCGCCGACCGTGCGAACAAGCGACTCCAGTGGTGGTCGCTCGAAGGCAAACACATCAAGACACTCGATGGTTTCATCCTCCCCGCGAACCTCGACTCGCACAAAGACACTCTCCTCGTGCCCGACCTCAGCGCGCGCATCACGCTGCTGGACAAGGACGACAAGGTCATCGTCCACCTCGGCGAGGATCCCGAGTGGCGCGCTGCTGTGCTCAAGGACGGCATGAAACTGCGCCGCGAGGAAAAGGGCGCAGGCTGGGTCTCCGGCAAATTCCTGCACCCGCACGACGCCTGCTTTGATGCCGACGGCAACATCTTCGTCGCCGAGTGGGTCAACACCGGCCGCATCACCAAGCTGCGGAAAGTGAGCTGAACGTGAGATTCGTTGCACTCCTCATTGCGGGCCTTTGCATCCTCGGTGATCGAGTGTCTGCCGCTCGGAATCCCAACGTTCTCTTCATCGCCATTGACGATCAGAACGACTGGATCGGCTGTCTCGGCGGCCATCCGCAGGTAAAGACGCCGCACATCGACCGGCTCGCCGCGCGCGGCACGCTCTTCACGAACGCCCACTGCCAGGCGCCGCTCTGCAACCCTTCGCGCGCGAGCCTGCTCACCGGCTTGCGTCCATCCTCCACCGGCATCTACGGCCTCGCGCCCGGCATTCGCGATGTCGAGGCAACGCGCAACCACGTCACGCTGCCGCAAACCTTCACGAGCGCCGGTTGGTTCACCTACACCTGCGGGAAGATTTATCACGACGGCTCCATCAAGGCGAAGGACCGTGCGGCCGAGTTCAGCGAATGGGGTCCTGCGCCCGGCATAGGCAAGCCAGCGCAACGCATCAACAAGTTGGCCGGCCCCCAGCATCCGGCAATGGACTGGGGCGTCTTCCCTGAACGAGACGAGGACGGTGGCGATTATAAAATCGCGAATGCCGCCATTGATGCGTTACAGCGCGCGCCGAAGGAGAAACCATTCTTCATCAGCACAGGTTTCCGCCTCCCGCATGTGCCGTGCTTCGCGCCACAGAAATGGTTCGACCTCTATCCCGACGCGACGCTCCAGATGCCGCCGGTACGGCCCAGCGACCGGGACGACACGCCGCGCTTCTCGTGGTATTTGCACTGGGAACTTCCGGAGCTGCGGCTCGCCACGCTGGAAAAACAGAATGAATGGCGACCACTCGTGCGCGCCTATCTCGCGAGCATCAGCTACATGGACGCGCAGATTGGGCGGGTGCTCGATGCACTCGACGCCACTGGCCGCGCGCAGGAAACCATCGTCGTGCTCTGGAGCGATCATGGCTGGCATCTCGGCGAGAAAGGCATCACTGGCAAGAACACCCTTTGGGATCGCAGCACACGCGTCCCGCTCATCTTCGCTGGTCCGGGCATTGCGAAAGCGGCCGAGTGCGGTCGACCCGTTGAGTTGCTCGATCTTTTTCCCACGCTGCTTGAACTCACGGGAATGCCTGCGCGCAACGCCCTCGAAGGCCACAGCCTCGCGCCGCAGTTGAAGGACGCGCAGGCGCCGCGCCCATGGCCGGCCATCACCACGCACAACCAAGGCAACCACGCCGTCCGCACCGAGCAGTGGCGTTACATCCGTTACGCCGACGGCTCCGAGGAGCTCTACGACATGCAGCGTGATCCGAACGAGTGGCTTAATCTCGCCGGCGAAACGAAACACGCCGCGATCAAACTCGATTTGGCGAAGTGGCTTCCGAAGAAAGACCTGCCGCCCGCACTCGGCAGCCAGCATCGCATTCTTACCTACAACGCGAAGACCGGTGAGGCGGTGTGGGAAGGCAAGCCGATTGCGCCCACTCAGCGGATTCCGTGAACAGATTCGTGGAGCCTCTCGACGTGTCGCAGTCGAGGTTATTCCGCGCCTTGCCGTCGTAAGAGATGCACGTGCGATTCTGATTCGTGTCGAGGACTGGCGGGACGAAGGTCTTGCCCGCCGCTCGGCAGCCGCTCGGCATCAGAGTGTAATTTCATAGGCCCAACATTTATTCCGGAACTTCAAATCGATAGCGCCCGGCCGAGATGCGCTCAGTATCCTAAGGATTTCTGCCGCCTTGCGAGTCTCGCCACGCCTGCTAGAATTCCGGCATGCTTTCTACCACACGGGCGTTGCGCGGCGTCCTGCCGGTCTTCCAGACGCCCTGGCATCCCGACGAGACGATTGACCACGCTACGCTGGAGCGCGAAATCACCTGGCTCTACGACTGCGGCGCAGACGGCATCGTCATGGCGATGGTGTCCGAAACACTGCGCCTCTCCAGCGAGGAACGCGAAGAACTCGCCGCCGCCGCGTGCAAGTTTGGCCGCGCGCGCGGTGTGGTGGTCATCAGTGTCGGGGCGGAGTCGTCCAAGGTCGCGGAGCGTTACGCTCGGCACGCCGAGTCTGCCGGCGCGGACGCGGTGATGGCCATTCCGCCCGTGTCCGTGGGCATCGGTGAGGGTGAACTGCTCGCCTACTACCGGCGCATTATCGAAGCCATCCGCATCCCCATCATCGTGCAGGACGCCAGCGGCTACGTCGGCAAGCCCATGCCCATCGCGATGCAGGCGCGGTTGCTCGACGAGTTCGGCCCTGACCGCGTCCTCTACAAGCCAGAGGCCAGCCCCATCGGCCCGAAGCTCTCCGAGTTGCGCGACGCCACCGGTGGCCGCGCGCGCGTCTTCGAGGGCACCGGCGGCATCGCGCTCGTGGATTCCTTCCGGCGCGGCATCGTGGGCACCATGCCGGGCGCGGACCTCATCCGTGGCCTCGTCCCGCTCTGGCACGCGCTCGCCGCCGGCGACACCGCGCTCGCCGATCGTATCCACGGCCCGATTGCCGCCCTCATCTCGATGCAGACCAGTCTCGATGCCTTCCTCGCCGTGGAGAAGCACCTGCTGGTGCGGCAAGGTATTTTCAAAAACACGCTCGTCCGCGGCCCCGTCGGCTTTCGGCTGGACACCGAAACCACGCGCGAAGTGGACCGGCTCTTTGACCTACTGATTGAAGCAACAAAACCAAAGTGCTGAAATAGGACGACCCACCAGGGTCCGGTTCGCCGTCTTGGCTGGGCTGTGCGCAGCTGCTGCGCTCTCCTATGTCAGCCGCAACGCCATCGCCGTCGCCGAGAGCACCGTGCGCGCAGACTTGGAGCTGACGAAGGAACAGTCCGGCTGGCTGATGAGCGCTTTCTTCATTTCTTACGCGCTCTGCCAGATTCCCGGCGCGTGGGTTGGGCAACGCTTGGGGACGCGCCGCGCCTTGCCTGCGTTTGCCATCGCCTGGTCCATCACGACCGGGCTCACGGCCGTCGGTGGCTTCTTCAACCTGCTGGCCATGCGCGTGATGAAAGGCGTTTCGCAGGCCGGCCTGATTCCCATCTGCATCGGCGTCGTGGCGAAGTGGTTTCCCAAGACCGGCCAAGCCTTCGCGACCGGCGCGCTCGGCAGCTTTATGTCCGTGGGAGGCGCGGTGGGCGCGGTGCTGACAGGTTGGCTCGTCGTGGAGATTGGCTGGCGGTGGATGTTCGTGCTCTACAGTCTGCCGGGTCTCCTGTGGGCGGCGTGGTTTTGGGGCTGGTTCCGGAACACGCCGAGCGAGCACCCGGCGGTGAACACCGCGGAGCGGGAGCTGATTTCCAGTGCCGGCGACTTGCCGTCGCCCGCAGGGGCTGCGGCACCTCCCACGCCGTGGCTCCAGCTCATCACTAGCCCAGCCATGTGGTGCATCTGCGGCCAGCAGTTCTTCCGCGGGGCGGGCTATATGTTCTTCACGAGTTGGTTCGCCACCTATCTCCAGGAAGCGCGTGGCGTGACGATCCTCAAGTCCGGCTTTCTCACGATGCTGCCATTGCTCGCGGTTGTGGTGGGCGGCCTCGCAGGCGGTGCGATTTCTGACGCGGTCCTCAAGCGCACCGGCAGCCGTCGTCTTGCGCGACAAGGCGTGTCCCTCGTCTCGCTCGGGCTTTGCGCGGCGCTGACCTTGTCTGCCTACTTCTTCGCCGACCCGCTCACGGCGGTCCTCATAATCAGCGCCGGGTCGTTCTTCGCGGCAGTGGTGGGGCCGTGCGGCTACACCATCACGATAGATATGGGCGGCGCTCACGTGTCGACCGTGAACAGTGTGATGAACATGACCGGCAACTTCGGCGCGATGCTCTTCCCGCTGGCCGTGCCGTTGCTGCTGGGCGAGGACCAGAACTGGAACGTCGTGCTCGTGACCTTTGGCGCTCTCTACCTCGGCAGCGCGGTCTGCTGGTTGTTGCTGAAGCCCGATGGGACGGTGTTTGAACAAGCCTTGGTGCGCGCGAAGTCGGACTCTTAGATATGACCCAAGTCGAAACACCACAAAGCCGGTGTCGCTTCGCCCTCTCGTGGGGCGACATCACGCCACCCGCGAACATCTATCACCGCATGTGGGGCGCGGCGAAACACGAGCGCGCCACGGGCGTGCATCGTCCGTTGCGCGCGACCGTTGCCATCTTCGAAGCGGCCGATGCGCCCACCGCTCGTGCCGGCGACTTGCAGTCGCCGTCTGGAACGGTCTCTCGCCAAATCCTGCTTGCGCTCGACCACTGCATCATGGGTGCCGTGGAGCACGGTCAGCTTGTCGCGCACATCGCGCAGGCCACCGGGGAATCGGCGGGGAGCATCCTCGTCGTGTTCTCTCACACGCACGGCGCGGGCTTGATGGGCTTGGAACGCGCGTCGCTGCCCGGCGGCGATTTGATTCCCAGCTATCTGCGCGACTTGGCGGAATGCGCTGCGGCATTGGTGAACGAAGCCGTCGCCAAGCTCGCGCCTGCTGACATCACCTACGGCAACGGCCGTTGCAACCTCGCCGCGCACCGCGACTTCTGGGACGAGGAGCGCAAGCTTTGGGCCTGCGGGTTCAACCCCGCCGGACTTGCCGATGACACCGTGCTCATCGCGCGCGTGACCGGCACCGACGGCACACTGCTCGCCAGCGTGGTCAACTACGCGTGCCACCCGACCACGCTCGCGTGGGACAACACGCTCATCAGCCCCGACTACATCGGCGCGCTGCGCGAGGTGGTCGAGCGCGAGACGGGCGCACCGTGCCTCTTCCTGCAAGGCGCGAGCGGCGAGTTGGGACCGGTCGAGGGCTTCGTGGGCGATGCGGCGGTGGCGGATCGCAACGGTCGCCAGCTCGCCTACGCAGCGCTCTCGGCGCTCACCGGGCTTCCGGCGGCCGGCACGCGCTT
>CAMDJP010000025.1 GCA_945900775.1 Akkermansia muciniphila
CGGCGCGCCGTTTGTCGCCAGCAATTTCTCCTGCGCCTCGGCGAAGCGGGTCGACAGACGCGGACAAAAATCCGGCACGGGACATCGAGTGAAGATGAAGGTGAGCGCCAGCGCGCGACCTTTGAAGTCGTGCAGGGCAAAGGCGCGCCCGAGCTGATTCGTGAGCGGATAGTTCGGCAACGCGTCGCCGATCTTGAGCGGCTCGACATCTCGCACCGCCCGGAAATCGCGTCGCGCTGGGGTGTTGGTTGTCGCGGAATTTGTCGTCGGCATCGAGCGGCCCGTCTTCGTCACCCGGTCAATCCAGCTCTCGTACTCAGCCACGACGAATCGGAAGTGGATCTCGTCCCCTAGTTTTAGTTCCGCCAACTCCTTAGATTCCTTCACGCGAAACGGCATCGACATTGCTTCCATGTAATTGGGAATCTCCTCGTGCTGGATGACCGCCGTCTTGCCGTCCGCCTTCAACTCGCGTACCACGCCGCGCACGAAGAACTCCTGCGCTTTGCCCGCGCCTTTCGCAGGTTCAGCCTGCTTTTTGCCGCAGGCGCTGAATGCCACCATCAATACCATCAGTGACCGAATCCACATTTTCATAAACATCATGCGCCAGAGTTTTGTGTTCTATATTCCGGGCGGGAAAAATCGCGCTCCGTAAGTATCAGCGAGGATGACGCGGGCGCGTTCTTTCCGATCCACCCAGAGCAGTGTGCCATCGGTGGTGATGGCGAGCAGACCGTGGTTTTCGTTTCCGAGCAAGTGAACCGCCAGCACGCTTTGATGATTAACGCCGGCCACGATGAACGGCTTTGTGTAGAGAAAAAGTTTTGGCGAGCCGGTTGTGGGCAACACCCCGGTCTTCAAGTAGGCCGGTCTCGCAGCGATCAGCGCCTTCGCTCCCGCGAGCACGCGCTCTGTGCGAAGCGTCTGACTGTATCCGAGCGAGAGCAACAGTAGCGTCACCATCGGAACGATGACGAGCAGCAGCGTAAAAAACTGACGGCGTTGAGGCGCGTCCATGGGCGGACTGTAGCGACTCAGCGAGTTGGGACAAGCCCAACCGCGCCGATGTTCACAGATTGAGCCTCCATCATCAGCAAAGGGAACGGGCCGTGAGCAGCCTCGCTGAAAGGTACGCAGCGAGATTCCCTGCCGGTGCCTTAGAGAAGTTTCTTGAACCCCTCGAGGGTTAGCCCGGCGGCGCGAACGATGGCCGCCATCATGTAATTCTCCACTGGGCTAGCACGCGGTACGACCACCACGCGACCGTTCTCGTCATTCATCAGAATCAGAATGAGATTGTTTTCTGGCTCGTTGTCTTCCAAGAAAAAGTTGTTTTCGTATCCCACCTTTTGCAGTGCCTTCACGACGCAGAGGTGGTCCAGATTTTGAAGCCCTTTCCTTCGCAGAACCTTCACGGCATGAGCGTGCATCTGGGCATCTTGGGCATCTGTCCGGTTGCAGCGTTTTCTGTCTCGTTGACTTCGCCGTATATCGTCAGGGTAGATATCAATACAGTCGAGCCACCTGTTCATAGTAGCGACGTGGTTTTCCTGGGCCTCCTCGACCGTCGCCCCATGAGAATGGCAGCCGGGAAAGTTCGGGCAACTCACGAACACGCCCTCCCTGTGCTTCAGAAAGACGACACGAAACGGTCCGTAAAACAGGGGGGAGGATTTCATGCACGGAAGGTATATTCCCTCGCCGGCAAGTCAACCGACCCAGCTCAGATGAACTCGTTGATTAAGTTTTCGAGGAACTCCTGCCGGCCGCTTTCGAGCTTCGGGTCGCCGTGCTCGAGCACGTGGGCTTCGAGTTGTGCGAAGCCGACTTTGCCTTTCTCGATGTCCTTACCGAGGCCACTGTCCCAGGTGCGATAGCGGTTCTTGACGAAGGCGTCGAGGCGCCCGTCGGCGCGGATGGCAGCAGCGATTTTGAGGCCGCGCGCGAAGGCGTCCATGCCGCCGATGTGCGCGTGAAAGAGATCCACCGGCTCGAAGCTCTCGCGACGCACCTTGGCGTCGAAGTTCACGCCGCCGGTCTTGAGACCGCCATATTTTAGGATGCTCAACATGCACTGCGTGGTGAGGTAGATGTCCGTCGGGAACTGGTCGGTGTCCCAGCCGAGCATGAGGTCGCCGGTGTTGGCGTCGATCGAGCCGAGCGCGCCCGCGGCGCCGGCGACTTCGAGCTCGTGGTGCATGGAGTGGCCCGCGAGCGTGGCGTGGTTGGTCTCAAGGTTGAGCTTGAGGTGGTCCATGAGGTCGTATTCGCGGAGGAAGTTGAGGCACGCGGCAGCATCGGCGTCGTATTGATGCTTGGTGGGCTCTTTGGGCTTGGGCTCGATGTAGAACTGGCCCTTGAAGCCGATTTCCTTTTTGTAGGCGACGGCCATGTGCAGAAACTTAGCGAGGTGCTCGAGCTCGCGCTTCATGTTGGTGTTCCAGAGCGTGGAGTAACCTTCGCGGCCGCCCCAGAAGGTGTAGCCTTCGCCGCCGAGCTCGTGTGTAACTTCGAGGGCTTTCTTCACCTGCGCGGCTCCAAAGGCGAAGGCGTTGGCGTCGCAGCTCGTGGCCGCGCCGTGGGCGTAGCGCGGATGGGCGAAGAGTTGCGCGGTGCCCCAGAGGAGTTTTACGCCGGTCTTCTTCTGCTGCGCCTTCAGAAGCTTGGTGATGGTGTCGAGCCACTGGTTCGACTGCTTGAGGTCCTTGCCGTGCGGGGCGACATCGCGATCGTGGAACGCGTAGTAGGGCGCGCCGAGCTTCTCACAAATCTCGAAGAAGACCGGCACACGGGCCTTGGCCAAGTCCAGGCCGCTGAGACCAGCTTCCCAGGGACGGACAGCAGTGCCCCAGCCGAACATATCCGCGCCCTGACCGCACATCGTGTGCCAATACACGACCGAGAAGCGCAGGTGGTCGCGCAGGGTCTTGCCCTCGATGACGGCGCTCGCGTCGTAGTGTTTGAAGGCGAGCGGGTTCTTGGATCGCGGACCTTCGTATTGAATTTTTGGGATGTTCGGAAATGCGGCGGACATAGTTGGCGTGCGTTGGTTGTTGCGCGTTCCCTAGAGGGAATCACGGAAGGCTGATTCCAAAAGCAAACGCCCAGCAAGTCAAGCGGCCAGTTGCGGCCCGGTTAGGCGGATACCAGCCGGATACCGAGGGCGACACGGAGCTTCCCGGCCACGAGCGTCATGCTCGGCCAGCGCGCGGCGATGTCGCGTTGCAGGCATTTCATGACGATCTGCTCGACGTCCGCGGGGACGTGCTCGTTGTGTTCACGGATGGATTTGACACGGAAATTGCCGTCGAGGACGTTCCGCACGCCGTCCTCGGGCGTATCGCCAGCAAAGGGTTTGCGCTGGGTGAGCAACTCGTAGGCGACGAGGCCGAAGGCGAAGATGTCCGCGCGCTGATCAATCGGCTGGCCGCGGAGCTGCTCGGGAGCCATGTAGCCCGGCGTGCCGGAATTCTTGTCGAGCTTCTCGGGCTTCTGCGGCAAGGGCAGGGCTGTGTCAAAATCCACGATGAGCACACGACCGCCGTGAGAGACCATCACGTTCTCCGGCTTGAAATCGAGGTGCATCACACGGCTATCGTGGAGGTATTCGAGGCCATTGGCCATGGCGTAAAGAATGTCCGAGATCAGCTCACCGAGGAGCGGGTCCTCGCGCAGCATTAGCGACTTTAGGTTCGCTCCTTCGACGTACTCGAGGGCGAGGAAGGGAAACTTTTTGATTTTGCCGTGGTCGAGGTAGCGCACGATGTGCTCGTGCGGCGGCAGTTTGGCGAGGATCTCGCAGCCGCGCTTGAAGAGCTTCGGCGCGGAGGATTCCTTGAGCAGGTGTTCGTGCATCTTGCGCACGGCCACGTGATGGCCCTCCTCATCGGTGGCCATCCACAACTCCGCCAGGCCGCCGTTATTAACCAGCTCCTGGAGGCGGTATGTTCCAAACAAACTCATAAAAACGTCTCTTCAATCCAACTGTTTCCAAGTAGGGACCAGCGGGGGAAATGTCACAGTAATAGCCCTGGTCCAAGCGCCCATCTCAGACGCCTCCCCAAAAGCAGGCATTCAAGCAAAAGCAACGCCATTTGGCATCTAGCCTTCGGGTGTGGGAGTCTCTACTCGACGACGACGCGGGTTGGGTCGCAGGCCGTTCAGTTTAATGGGTTAACTGCCCTTCCTTTTCGCGAAGCTACTTCTTCCGCGAACTGGGTATAGAGAACCGCTTTTGCCGCCGCCGGTCAAGGGAAACTTGTTTACAATTGGGTGACATCTAGTTTTCGGCACCGTAACCATCGTCGAACAGAAGGCTTGGCTTGACCCGAGCGCGTAAAACAGATTCAATGAGACCATCCACGCTAAGGAGTGTGATGGGTGCGCGCGCGTAAGGAAAATCGTGAAACATTTTCCCGCGCGACGAGTCTAACCATCTCGCCCTGCGGCGAGAAAAACTGATGCTCAAGCGTTTGCACATCCTATTGGTGCTGGTGGCGGCCGTAGGCGGCTGCTCCACCGCGCATTACCGCCAGTCGGCGGACAAGGATATCTACGGCATTCTGGCCCAGAAACAACAGCGCGTCCATGGCCAGACCAACGCCTTCAGTATCGAAACGCCGTGGTCCAAGCGCGATCCGCACGCCATCAAGGCTGAGGAAATCATCAAGCAGCGTTTCACGGACAACGACAAGCTGCAGCTCACTTTGGAGCGGGCGTTCGGTCTCGCCGTAACCAACAGCCGCGCCTACCAGCTCCGCCGCGAGCAGCTTTACCTCTCGGCGCTCTCGCTCACGGGCACCCGGCATCAGTTCGAGTGGAAGGTCTCCTCCGCCAGCGCCGACATCGGCGTGACGCGTAGCACCGACAAGAAGGTGAACGGTACCTCCGACGCCTCGGCCACGCTCAGCAAGCTCTTCCAGACCGGCGCCTCGTTCACCGCCAGCCTCGCGAACGACCTCGCGCTCTACTTCAACGGCACGCCGAAGATTCCCAGCATCACCCTTGCTCTCACCCAGCCGCTGCTCCGCGGTGCCGGTGCGGACATCGCCGCCGAGGCGCTCACGCAGGCCGAGCGCGACGTCATCTACGAGGTTCGCGCCTTCAGCCATTATCAAGAGACCTTCGCGACGGACATCGTCACCACCTACTATCGGCTCCTTCAGAAGAAGGCCGCCGTGCGCAACGCTTACGAGAACTACCTGAACCTCGTCCGCGCCCGCGAACGCGCCGAGGCGCTGGCCTTCGACCGCCTCCCGGCTTTCCAGGTGGACCAGGCCCGACAGGAAGAATACAAGGCCAAGGTCGCCTACATCGCCGCCGTCGAGAGCTACCAGACTAGCCTCGATTCCTTCAAGCAAACCCTCGCCCTGCCGCTCGGCACGCCCGTCGCGCTCGACGATCGCGCGCTCGACGAGCTCACGCAAGCTGGCCTGCTGCCGCTGCCACTCGACGAGCAGAGCGGCTTCGAAGCCGCTATCAAGCACCGGCTCGACCTGCTCAATGAGATCGACAAGTTCGAGGATTCGAAGCGCAAAATCGTCGTCGCCGCCAACCTGCTCGCCCCCAAGTTCGATCTCATCACCGACATCTCGCTGTCCGATTTGAACTACAGCAACTTCGACGTCAGCAAATATTCCGGCAATGCCGGCCTGAAGCTCGACCTGCCTTTCGACCGCCTCAGCGAGCGCAATGCTTACCGCACCTCGCTCATCAACTTCGAGAAGCAGATTCGCGCCCTCGCCACGGCGCTCGACGGCGCACGCGACAACGTCCGGCAGGGCCTTCGCACCCTCGATCAGACTCGCCAGAACTACCAGATTCAGCAGAACGCGCTCGAGCTGGCCAAGCGCCGCGTCGAGAGTGCCGACCTGCTCCTGCAGGCCGGCCGCGCGCAAATCCGCGACCAGCTCGAGGCACAGCAAGCGCTCGTTGCCGCGCAGAACGCCGTCACCGCGGCCCTCGTGGATTACCACGCCGCGCGGCTGAAGATGCTCATCGACGTCGGGGCGCTTCGCTCCGGCGGCGAGCGTTTCTGGCTCCGCGACCATCCGATTCCCGGTGGTAAACCGGTCGTTGTCCCGCCACCGGTGAACGGCGCGGAAAAGGAAGTAATCACACCAGAGAAACTTTTTGGAAACTGATGAAAATTCTAAAATATCCAAAAATCCAGGCCGTCGCCATCTGCGGCGTTGCTGCCACGCTGATCTTTCTCGCCGCGCGTCCGGACAAAACCCGCACCCCGGAGACCGCCTATCACAAGGTGGAACGCCGCGATTTCCTCGTCTCCGTCATTGAGGGTGGCGCGCTGGCTGCCACCCAGGAGTTGACGGTGCTTTGCGAGATGGAAGGCACGCCGCGCATTCTCAAGATTGTCTCCGAAGGCACCACCGTGAAGAAGGGCGATTTGCTGGTGGAGCTCGATTCCTCCGGTATCAAGGAGAAGCTTGCTACTTTGGAAGTCACCGTCGAGAACGCCCGCTTCGCTCTCACCAAGGCCAAAGAGGAGCTCGACATCCAGAAGCTCCTCAACGACGCGAGTGACAAGGACGCGGAGTTGGCAGTCGAGTTCGCCCTATCTGACCTCGAGAAGTACAAGCTCGGCGACTGGCCGCAGGCCAAGCGCGTGCTGGAGGCTGACATCACCATCACCAAGGAGGAGGTGCAGCGCGCCAAGGACAAGCTCGAATGGACCGGCAAGCTCCACACCAAAGGCTATGCGACCCGTTCCGAACTTGAGGGCGACCAGCTTGCTCTGAAACGACAGGACATCGCTTTGGAGAAAGGCACTGAAGCCCTGCGCCTTTCCGAGAAATACGACTATCCGAAGAAGATCCGCCTCCTCGAGTCCGCCCACGAGCAGGCTAAGCTCGCCCTGCTCCGCATCAAGCAGCGCTCCAAGTCGCTCCTCTCCGCCGCCGAGGCGGATCTCAAGGCCCGCGAAAACACCCTCGAACTGCAGTCCACCAAGCTCGAAGAGACCAAGCTGCAGCTTCAGCTCGCGAAAATCTTCGCGCCGCAGGATGGCCTCGTGGTCTACGCGCCCGTCTCCAGCTCCCTCGGCCAGCCGATTGAAGAAGGTGCGGTCGTCCGACAGAAGCAGCCGCTCATCAAACTTCCCGACGTCTCGAAGATGATGGTCGAAATCAAGATCCATGAGTCCCACGTGCGTCAGGTCAAGCCCGGCCAACCTGCTTTCGTCACAATCGATTCGATGCCCGACAAGCAGTTCAACGGCGTCGTCAAAAAGATTGCCCCGTTGCCCGACTCGAATAGCAAGTACTACACTCCGAGCCTGAAGGTCTACGCCGCCGAGGTGTTGATTGATGAGACTCTCGCCGACTTCAAGCCGGGCGTCTCCGCCCGCGCCGAGATTGTTGTCACCAACCTCCAAAAGGTCCTCACCGTCCCTATCCAGTGTGTCACCTCGCACAAGGGCCAGCAGGTCTGCTACGTCGAGCGCGACGGCAACCCCGCCTCCGTGCCCGTCACCATCGGCTACCACAACGATAAGCTCATCGAGATTCGCAGCGGCCTCAAGGAAGGCGATCGCGTGATGCTTTCGCCGCTCACCAAGGGCGACGGCCTCGACCTCGACAATTCCATCGTGAAGGGGGGAGAGAAAGATCCCCTCGCCAGCCATCCCTACGCCAACGGCAAGACCCTCCAGACCGAGAAGCAGGAACCTCTTGTGCCTAGCGTCACCCCTAGCAAAGGCTTCACCGAAAAAGGCCCACCCATCAAGTTCCGGCCCGAGAAATCTGAGAAGTCGCCCAAGGATCCCGGCAACGGCGAAAAAGCCACTGTTCCCGTGGCAAGCAAGAGGCCGGCCGCCGCTGGGGAATGAAGTCGCAGCCAATCATCCAGCTGGAGGGGTTGACGAAGACCTACGACCTCGGCGAAGTGCAGGTGCACGCTCTGCGCGGCTTGAACATCACGATCGATCCCGGCAGCTACGTCGCCATCATGGGCGCCTCCGGCTCCGGTAAGTCCACCCTCCTCAACATCCTCGGCTGCCTCGACCGGCCGACCGGCGGCCGCTACTGGCTCGGTGGCGACGACGTCTCCACGCTCGAGGACGACGCGCTCTCCATCATCCGCGGCCAGCGCCTCGGTTTCATTTTTCAATCCTATAACCTCATCGACCAGCTCACTGTCGTGGAGAACATCCACGTGCCGCTCTTCTATCAGGGCCGCGACCTCGAGCAATGCTGGGACCAGTGTGTGCAACTCGCCGGCCTCGTCGGCCTCGGTGACCGGCTTGACCATCGCCCCAAGCAGCTTTCCGGCGGGCAGCAGCAGCGCGTGGCTATCGCCCGCTCGCTCGTCAATGACCCGCTGCTGATCCTCGCCGACGAACCGACCGGCAACCTCGACTCCCAGACCGGCCGCGAGGTCCTCGAGGTGCTAGGTCGCCTCAACGCCGCCGGCAAGACCATCGTCCTCGTTACCCACGGCGAAGAGGTCGCCGCACGCGCTCACCGCGTCATCCGAATGAAGGACGGCCTCGTGGACCGCGACGAATTGAACCGCAAATCCGTGGCCGCCGCCGCACACGTCGCCACCGCACACGCCGACGCCGCGGCCGCACGATGAAGCCGATTATTCCCATCGCATTCGTTCGCATCGTGCAACTCGGCGTGAAGAGCCTCCTCCTTCACAAGATGCGCTCGGCGCTGACGATGCTCGGCATCATCTTCGGCGTCTGCTCCGTCATCGCCATGCTCGCTATCGGCGAAGGTGCGAGCCACGAGGCGCAGGAAGCTATCAAGAAGCTTGGCTCGAGCAACGTCATCATCCGCAGCGTCAAGCGGACACCCGAAAACAACTCCGCCGGCCAAAGCAAACGCAGCTTCGTGGCGGAGTACGGCCTCACCTACCGCGACGCCGCGCGCCTACAGGCGACCATTCCCGGCATCCGCCGCGTGCTCCCGCTGCGCATCATGCGCGACGATGTCCGCTTCAGTACCATCAGTCATCCCTGTCAGATCATCGGCACCCATCCGCTCTATCCCGAGATCAACGGTCTGGATCTCCTCGCCGGACGGTTCCTCACCGAGACCGACGAGACCTACCAGAATAACATCTGCGCCATCACCCTCAGCCTCGCCGAGAGCCTCTTCACCGGACAGAACCCGCTCGAACAGGAGGTAAAAATCGGGCCAAACTACTTCCGCGTCGTCGGCATCGTGCGCGAACGCGGCACCGAGCAGAAGCGTCCGCAATCCGGCGCCACCGAGGGCCAGACCATCGACGCCAACGTGTACATCCCGCTCTCGTCCGCGCGCAGCCGCTTCGGTGACGTCATCTTTCGCCGCAGTGCCGGCAGCTTCGAGGCCGAGAAGGTCGAACTGCACCAGCTCACGCTCCAGTTCGAAAATCCCGACTCGGTCGAAACCGCCGTGCCGCTCATCCAGCGCGCCCTCGAGCGCTTCCACACTCTTAAGGATTACGAGCTGGTCGTACCACTCGAGCTTCTGCGCCAAGCCGAACGCACCAAGCGCATCTTCAACGTGGTGCTCGGCTCCATCGCTGCCATCTCGCTCCTCGTTGGCGGCATCGGCATCATGAACATCATGCTCGCCACCGTCACCGAACGGACGCGTGAGATTGGCATCCGCCGCGCCCTCGGTGCAAAAAAGCAGGACATCACTACGCAGTTCCTCGTCGAGACCGTTGTGCTCTCGGTGGGTGGCGGGTTGATCGGCGTCCTCGTCGGTGTCACCGCCCCGCTGCTGGTCGAGCAGATTGCCGGCATGAAGACCATCATCACCTGGTGGTCGGTCGTGATTGCCTTCGGAATCTCCGCGCTGGTCGGCGTGGTATTCGGTCTTTATCCCGCGCGTCGCGCAGCCGGCCTCGATCCCATCGAGGCTCTGCGTCACACCTGATTCAGTTCCGCACCACGCTCACACCGGCAACGTGAGGCGGATGGTGGTGCCTTTCCTAGGCTTCGACTTCACTTTCACATCTCCTCGATGCGCCTCGATAATCTTGGCCACAATCGCTAGACCAAGGCCCGTGCCTTTCGCCTTCGTCGTGCTGAGCAAGGAAGTGAACGCGCGCTTCTGCTGCTCGGCGGTCATTCCCGCGCCGGTGTCGGTGAACTCAATCACGACATGCGTGGGCGCCCCCTCGCCGCGGGGCTTCTGAGCGCGGGTGGTGAGCGTGAGCCGGCCGCCGTGCGGCATGGCCTCGGCGGCGTTGAGAGTAAGATTGAGGAAAGCCTGTTCAAGCTGCATAGCGTCGCCTTTGATGCCCGGCAGGGCGGTGGCGAGGTCTCGCACCAGCTCCACCCCTTGGTGCGCGAGTTTGTGGCGCGTGAGCAGGGCGAGATCGTCGATGAGCCGGTTCAGGTCCACCGCGGCGAACTGCGGCTCGGCGGTGCGCGCGAAGGCGAGGATGCGCTCCACGATTTTGTTCAGATGATCCATTTTCTCGCCCATCAGCCGCGCGTCCTTCGTCCGCGGATCGCCTGCGGCGAACTGCAGGTCGAGCGAATGGTAGAGGAGCTTCATCACTGTGAGCGGGTTGCGGATCTCATGCGCGACCTCGGCGGCGAGCAGGCCGAGCGCGGAGAGCTTCTCGTTCCGACGTAGCTCAGCCTCGAGGTCCACGATGCGCTCGTAGAGGCGTGCCTTCTCGATGGCGATGGCGGAGAGCTCGGCGAGCGAGCCGAGGATGCCGACCTCCTCGTTGGAGAAGATGTGCGGCTGGCCGCTGTACACGGAGAGAACGCCGGTGGCGCGGTCGTTGAAGAGCAGCGGTACGGCGAGCAGTGAGACAAGTCCCGACTCTCGCGTCAGCCAAGTCTGCTGATACAGCCCCGACTCTTGCACGTTCTCGACCTGCATCGGCTTGCGCCGGCGGACGACCGTGCCGATGAGGCTCTCAGCCACGGGGAGTGGCGGCTTGTTCAGGTAGGCTGCGTCCGCACCGTGACTGGCGCGCAGCACGAGCCATTCGTGGGTGTCATCGAGCATCTGGATCGAGGCCATCTTCGCCTGTACCAGTGCGCTCGCTTCGCGCGTGACTACCCGCAGGGCGTCGTCCAGGTTGAGCGTGGAATTGATGGTGCGACTCACGCTGGCGAGCGATTCGAAGAGTTGCGCACGGTGCCGCAACCGCTCGTGCCGCCACGTGTTGCGAATCACTTGAACCGCTTGCACCGCGAGGGCCTCCAGCCATTCTTGGTCCGCGGCCGTGAAAGCATCGGTGTGCGTGGAATCCACGTTCAACACGCCACGCACCTCGCCCTCGTCCAGCAGTGGGACGGCCAGCTCGGAGCGGACACCTTCGAGTGCGGGCACATAGCGCGGGTCGCTCGTGACATCGCCGACAAGAGCGGGCTTGCCGGTGCGCGCAACCCAGCCGGTGATGCCCTCGCCGACGCGGAGTTTGAGTCGCGCCCCTTCCGTCGGAAATCCGTGCGCGGCCTCGATCTCGAGAAATCCGTTCGTCGGATTGATGGTTACAATCGAACCGCTCGTCGCGCGAACGAGCCGGACCGCCTCGTCGACCAGCAACGAAAGGGCCTCCTGCGGTTCGAGCGTCGAATGGAGCCGCTGGCTGACTTGATACAGCATCTCCAGTTGCTTGTGGCGCGCCTTCAGTTCTACCAGTTCATCGCTCATCTCAGCGCAGTTTGTTCGTCAGCCAGATGCCAAGCCCGGCGAAGAGCGCGTTCGGCCCCCACGTGCACAGAATCGGTGGCAGCTCCGCCACCCACGGTGAGAGGCGTGTGATTGTTTCCGGCAATACCAGCCCGGTGCCAAAGGCGAGGCCGAGCTGCGTGAGAAAATAATGCACCACCATGAGAAAAATGCTCACGGCGACGCCAGCGAAGACATTGCGCCGACTGGTCAGCGCGCCGAACGGCAGCGCGATGCACACGACCACGAGACAGGTCCACGGCTGCGCGAGCCGTCCGTGGAACTGCGTGGCCACCAGAGCATGGCGGTCGGCAGGCAGGTGCGGGTGGAAACGGCGGTAGTCCACGAGGTCGCGCAGGTTGAACCGAAGCTGCTTGGCTGCTCGCGCAGCAGTCATCGTGCCGACTTTGATCTCCGTCTGCATCTGGCGCGGCGACTCGGTGAGCGCGGCGACAGCGAATCGGTTCGTTATGTAAATCTCCGGAATGTCCGGATCCGGCGGACGGCGGATGTGCAGGCGGACGTTGTTGAGGAACAGCCACGCGCCATTCGTCCACACCGCGCGGTCGGCCGAGAGCCAGTTAGTCGTACCGCCACCGGCGGGATATTCCACGCTCGGGCTAAGCAACTCGCCTCGCTTCATATGAAACGCTGAGGCGCGCCACCAATGGTCGGCCGATTCGTTGTGGAAGTTGACGTTAGGGATCCACTCGCCCTGCGCCGAAGCGACCGCCGCCGCGCGGGCACCGTGACGAATGAGGATCTTCTCCGCCGCCTCGTCGGCGACAGGCCCGAGCACCTCGTTGGAGAACAACAACCCGAGGCTCAGCAGCGCGCCCACGCCAAGGTAGCCGGCGCCAATCCGCCAGAGGCCGATGCCCGCGGCGCGCATGGCGACCAGCTCGTTGTGCCGCGCGTGGTTGGTCAGCGCATACAACAACGCGAGCAGCAGGGCCATCGGCAATACCTTGGGCAACAGGTCGGGCGTCTTGAGCAGGAAATACCACGCGATGGCAGTGGCGGACATCCCGCGTTCCTGAAACATCGGCAGCTCGTTGAAGAGCTGGAAGGCGACCCAGAAAATCTGGAAGCCGGCCAAGCAATAGGCCAGCGGCACGAGCAGTTCGCGCAGGAGATAGCGGTCGAGCAGACGCATCCGAGCCCATCGTAGCCAAGGCGCGCGGGCTGAGGCAAGCCATGCGAAGCAGGGTTGTATCGCGTTGCCGAGCCGGTTATGGTTCGCCTTCGTGCCGCACAGGCCGTGCAGCGGATTTCATCTGGCGAAATTTATGTTGAACGAAGGCAGCATTCTCGAGGCGCTCAAGGGCGTGAAATATCCCGGTTACTCCCGCGATATCGTGTCGTTCGGTCTGGTGAAGCATGCCGCCGCCGCCAACGGCGCGGTGAGCGTAGCCATCGAATTGACCACACCGAACGCCGAGTTGGCCGTCCAGATCAAGGCCTCGTGCGAGCAGGTACTGCGCACGTTGCCCGGCGTCTCGGCCGTGCATGTGGATGTGAGGGCAGCGGCTGGCGCCGCGCCGCGTTCACCCTTTGCGCAGCAGCACAAAATCCCCGGCATCGCCCGCGTGGTGGCCGTGGCCAGCGGCAAGGGCGGCGTGGGCAAGAGCACCTGTTCGGTGAACCTCGCCTGCGCTCTCGCGCGGCTCGGCGTGCGCGTCGGCCTGCTCGACTGCGACATTTACGGCCCGAGCATTCCGCTGATGATGGGCGTACATGGCCGGCCAGGCGTGGTCGATACGCCGCAAGGGGAACGGCTCCTGCCGCTCGAGAACTACGGCGTGAAATTGATGTCGATGGGCTTCCTGCTCGATGGCGATCAGCCGGTCATCTGGCGTGGCCCCATGATTATGAAGACCATCCAGCAGTTTGTTAACCAAGTTGAATGGGGCGAACTCGACGTGCTGCTGGTGGACCTACCGCCGGGCACCGGCGACGCGCAGCTCTCTCTCTGCCAGACCGTGCCGCTCGATGGCGGCGTCATTGTGACCACGCCACAGGAGGCCTCCCTCGGCGTGGTCCGCAAAGGCATCGCGATGTTCCACAAGCTGAACGTGCCAATCCTCGGTATCGTAGAGAACATGAGTTACTTCACCGCGCCAGGCGGGCAGCGTATCGAAATCTTCGGCCACGGCGGCGGCGCGGCAGAAGCGGCGCGGCAGAACGCGCCCTTCCTCGGCGAAATCCCGCTCTTCACGGAAATCCGGGAGGGTGGCGACGAAGGCTTGCCCGTTACCGTCTCACAGCCAGACGAACCGCCGGCAAAGTGCTTCGTAAAAATTGCCACAGCCCTGCGTGAAAAACTTGCCTAAGTCCATCCGGTTTTTGCGGGAGTCATAGTGTAACGCCTTTATCTTCGGTCATTCCAGAGGGCAAAACCAACTAATGGACCGGTGGAGCATCCAAAAAACAGAGTTGCCATTGGCTCAACCAATGTTACGGTACTCTTTCGACGGAAATTGCGACGGATATGGCCATCCCAACACGAGAAACCTCGGGTGCCGATCTGCTGAAAAACTCGACCCTGTATCGCGAGTTTCAAGCCGAACGAGAGGAGATTCTGAAGCACAAGTGGATCGAATCTGAAAAGATCGGCCGCGACATCGGCTTCGAACTCGCGTTGACGGACTGGATTGTGAGGCACCGCTCCAAGTGGCGCAAGAAACGCCAGGCCCAGCGGACCTGAGCCATTCCCGCACCCGTCCTTTAAGGCAATCCTGAGAGATCGCCAAGGAACGATGAAGCCGCCGCGCAACCGAGTTTGCCAGACCCGCCCCCACGGGCTGGGCTGGTTTTTTTATGTCTCCTAAACCCGTCTCGCTCCTCAACGCCACGGCTCTGCAACGCGCCCTCGTCCGCATCGCTCACGAAATCGCCGAGCGCAACGAGGCTGGCGCCGATGTCACGCTGGTCGGCATCCAGCAGGGCGGTGTGCATCTCGCACGGCGGCTCGCGCTATCGCTCGCTGACATCTGGAGACATCCCGTCCCCGTCGGCACGCTCGACGTGGCGATGCACCGCGATGACCTCGGCGGCCGCATCCCGCCCGCCGTGCATCCCACGGAGATTCCCTTCAACCTCACCGGCAAGACCGTCGTGCTCGTGGACGACGTCCTCTTCACCGGCCGCACCGTGCGTGCCGCGCTCGACGCCCTGCTCGACCTTGGCCGGCCCATGCGGATCCAGCTCGCCGTCCTCGTGGACCGCGGCCACCGCGAGCTGCCCATCAAGGCCGATTTCGTCGGCAAGAACACGCCCACTTCATTGCAGGAACGCATCGACGTGCAACTCAGCGAAACCGGCGGCGAGGATGCCGTGACCATCATGAAATTATGAGCTGGACCCGCAAACACCTGCTCGACATCGAATCGCTCTCCGCCGCGGAGATCACGACACTGCTCGACACCGCGAAGGCTTTCAAAGCCGTCGGCGAACGGGCCATCAAAAAGGTCCCCGCGCTGCGAGGCAAGACCGTGATGAACCTTTTCATCGAGCCGAGCACACGCACGCGCATCAGCTTCGAGCTGGCCGCAGTGCGTCTCTCGGCGGACGTCATCAACTTCTCCGCCGAAGCCAGCTCCTTCAAGAAAGGGGAGACGCTGAAGGACACCGCGCGCAACCTCGAGGCGCTCAACGCCGACGTCATCATCATCCGCCACTCCGCCAGTGGCGCGCCGCACTTCCTCTCCCGCGTCGTTAATTCGAACATCATCAATGCCGGCGATGGCGCTCACGAGCACCCCACGCAAGCGCTGCTCGACACCTTCACTATCCGTGAGCGCAAAGGAAAAATCGCCGGGCTGAACGTCACCATCCTCGGGGACATTCTCTACAGCCGCGTCGCCCGCTCAAACATCTGGGCCCTCACCAAGCTCGGCGCGAAGGTGACGCTCTGCGGACCGTCTACGCTCGTCCCGCGCGTCTTCGAGCAGATGGGCTGCCGCGTGACGCACAACGTGGACGAGGCCATCGCCGACGCCGACGTCATCAACCTCCTACGGATCCAGCACGAGCGCCAGCGCAAGGCGATGTTCCCCAGCCTCGGCGAATACACCAGCCTCTTCGGCCTCACGAAAGCGCGATTCGCCCGAACCAAGCCCGACGCGATGATCATGCATCCCGGCCCCATCAACCGCGGCGTGGAGATTGACAGCGACGTGGCTGACTGCGGACGCTCGGTGATCCTCGAGCAGGTGACGAATGGCCTCGCTGTGCGGATGGCCGCCCTCTTCCTCGTCTGCGGTGGGAAAGGCCCTCAGGAAATCGGCGCCTGAAAGGCGCGTCGCTTCAGAGCCTCTTGGCCAACTCCGCGGCGCTTGCGGCGAAGACTTCCTTGTGGAGCGAGCCTCCGTGGGAATCCATTGTCACCACAGCGGGAAAATTCTCCACCTGCAGCTCCCAGATCGCCTCGGGACTGCCGAACTCTTCCAGAAAATAGACAGCGCGCACCTTCTTGACGCACTCCGCCAGCACCTGTGCCGCGCCACCGATGGCGTGAAGATAAACGCAGCCGTCGGCCTTGCAGGCCGCCAGTGTTTTTTCGCCGAGACCACCTTTGCCAATCACGCCGCGCACCCCAAACTTGTGGATGATGTCGCCCTGATACGGCTCCTCGCGAATGCTCGTGGTGGGGCCGGCAGCGGTGCAACGCCACGAGCCGTCCACCTCTTTCATCATCACCGGTCCGCAATGATAAATGATGCCGTCGCGCAGATTCACCTGCGGCGGCAGCGCGCCGCCCTCGTGCAGATACTTGTGCACCGCGTCGCGTCCGGTGAAGACGATGCCCGAGATAGAGACTGGGTCACCGACCTTGAGCGAGCGGATTTTCTGCTCGGTGATTGGAGTGGTTAGCGAAATCATAAACTTGGGCTTGTCGTCTTCGATTCAGAACTAGGCCAAAGCGCTCCGAGGTTCAAGCTCGTTGAATCATCGTCACACGTTCACGACTCCTTGGTCTCACGGATACCTCGGTCCGACGCGAGTCCCTCGGGCTCTTCCAGATGGACGGGTCGGCGCAGGTTCTCGTTCAACGTCGCCACGCTCACCTCGTTCTCCCAACGGCTGATGACGACCGTGGCGATGCCGTTGCCGATCAGGTTCGTGATTGCGCGGCATTCGCTCATGAAGCGGTCGATGCCGACCAGCAGAGCGAGCGAGGCGATCGGAATGCTCGGCACGACGGCGAGCGTGGCTGCGAGCGTCACGAAGCCCGCGCCCGTCACGCCGCTGGCGCCCTTGGAAGTAATCATCGCAATCAGCAGCAGGGTGAGCTGCTGCCCGAAGTCGAGCGGCGTGTTGGTGGCCTGCGCAAGAAAGACCGCGGCCATCGCCATGTAGATGTTCGTGCCGTCGAGGTTGAAGCTGTAGCCGGTCGGAATCACGAGGCCGACCGTGGACTTCGAGCAGCCGAGCCGTTGCATCTTCTCGATCATGCCGGGCAGCGCAGTCTCGGAGGAGCTTGTGCCGAGCACTAGCAACAACTCGTCCTTGATGTAAACGAGGAAGCGGAAGATGGAGAAGCCGCTCCACCACGCGATGGCCCCGAGCACGAGGACAACAAATAATCCGGCCGTGAGATAGAAGCCGCCCATCAGCTTCAAGAGAGGCGTCAGCGCGACGAGGCCGTAGCTGCCGATCGTAAAACCCATCGCACCAAACGCACCAATCGGCGCCACCTTCACCACGATATTCATCACGCCGAAGAAAACTTGTGAACCGTATTCGATGCCGTGCAAGAGCGGTTTGCCGCGTTCGCCCATGAAAGCAATCGCGAATGCGACGAGGATTGCGACGAGCAACACCTGCAAGAGATCGCCCGAGACGAACGCATCCATGAAGGTCTTCGGGATGATGTTGAGCACGAAGTCCGTCGTGCTCAATGCCTGCGCCTTCTGGACGGTGGCGGTACCGAGAGTCGGATCGAGCCTCTTTGGATCAATGTTAAAGCCAGCCCCCGGCTTGAGCACGTTCACCACGATCAAGCCGATGGCGAGCGCCAGCGTGGAGACGACCTCGAAGTAGAAAAGCGCCTTCACACCAACACGCCCGAGCTTGCGCAAATCGCTCATCGAAGCGATACCGTGGACTACGGTGCAGAAGATGATCGGCGCAATCATCATCTTCACGAGCTTGATGAAGCCGTCGCCGAGCGGCTTCAGCGACTTGCCAAAGTCGGGGAAGAAATGGCCAACGAGAATGCCGAGCGCGACGGCGATGAGCACTTGGATATACAGGACGCGGTACCAAGGTTTTCGCACGGCGGAGGTTTGCATGATGCCTGTGCGGCGCACTTAGCACTTAGTAGAGCCAGCTCGTGATTTCCCCAGCGCCGCCAAGCCTCACGCCCTGCCGCCGGTAAGCCCAGCACATGTAGCTGATGCTCACGAAAAACGACGCCGGCAACCGGTTCGCCGCGGTAGCCTTCACGCCAAGCAACGTCGTCTTACCACCGAAACCCATCGGGCCGATGCCCAGCTCGTTCGCAGTCTTCAAAATGTCCTGCTCCAGCGCGTCCAGCTCCGCGTTCGGATTGCGGTCGTCGAGCTTGCGGAAAAACTGCTGCTTGCTGAACTCGTAGCCGGTCGCGCGGTCGCCACCGATGCAGACGCCGAGGATGCCCGGGCCGCAACCCTTCCCCTGCGCCTGCAGCACGGCGTCGAGGATCACCTTGCGGCAGCCGTCGAGGTCGCGGTTAGCGTGAAGCTTCTCGTTCGGCAGCGAGTATTGCGCGCCGACATTCTCACAGCCGCCGCCCTTGAGCGCGAGGCGCACGGAAACTTCCGGCGAACGGTGCTGGTGGAAGTGGACCGTAGGCGCGCCAGGGCCGACATTCGTGCCATCGTTCTTGCCTGTGAGCGAATCCACTGAGTTCTGGCGCAGATAACCTTTCTTCGTCGCCTCCGTCACCGCCACGCGTGCCGTCTCCTCGAAATGAATCTGGTCAAAGCCGACCGGGCAATCTACGTAGAAGAGAATGCTCCCTGTGTCCTGGCAAATCGGCTGGGACTTGCGCTTCGCCAGCACGATGTTCTGGTCGATAATCTTGAGCGCGCTCTCGGCAATCGTCCCCTTCTTCTCGTTTTCGAGCGAGCGGATGAGCGCTTGGTTCACGTCATCCGGGAGCTCCACGGACGTACGGCGGATCAGCTCGATGAGGGAATCGTTGAGCGCGTTCATCTACAAGTCACCGTAAACGCCCGTGGCCAAACGTGTCAACGAACCGCTCGTCCGGCGCGATTTCACTTTTCCGCCACTGCCGCGCCTCCTATCCTCGCCGCCTATGACTGACCGCGCTCCGCTCAAGGTCGCCAAGTGGCCGTTCCTGCTCGGCGACGCCCTCTTCCTCGGGCTCGCCTACTGGATCATGCTCAAGGTGGATCCGTTCATCACCATCTGGCAGGCGGTCGCGCTCTTCCTATGCGTCGCCGCCGGCACGTGGCTCGCCGTCACGCCGTTCGTCTGGGAACACAAAGCCGCCCTCCGCCTCGCCGAATCCGAATCGCTCGCTGGCACCGTTGAGCAAATTAAGAACCTCGAGTCCATCGCCGCGCAGATCCAGACCGCCACCGGCCAATGGCAGAGCGCCCTCGATTCCGGCAACAAAGTCCTCGAATCCGCGCAGCAGATGAACTCGCGGATGGAAGCTGAGGCCGCGGCTTTCGCCGATTTTTTCAAGCGAGCGGACGAGAAAGAGAAAAGCCACCTGCGCCTCGAGGTTGAGAAGCTCCGCCGCAGCGAGACCGACTGGCTGCAGGTCGTCGTGCGCTTGCTCGACCACGTGTACGCGCTGCAACAGGCAGGCGCGCGCTCCGGAAAAACCGAGCTGGCGGAGAATCTTTCACGCTTCCAAGCCGCCTGCCGCGACGTCACCCGCCGCGTCGGCCTCGTGCCTGTCGAGATTGCACACGGTGTGCCGTTCGACGAGAAGCACCACCAGCTTCCTGACGACGCACCAGCCAAGCCCACCGCCGGCGCGCGCATCGACGCCACGCTCGCGAGCGGCTACACCTATCAAGGCCAAGCCATCCGCTCGCCAATTGTGTCGTTACAGACTGCCGGTGAAATCACCGCAAAAGAGAAAACGGCTGCAGCCGCGACAAACGGCCCCGCCGACACCGCGCAACCGACTCTGATTTGACGGCTCTTAAACCGACGTTGTTTCTCCGACGTCAAAAAAGTGAAGCCAGCGCCGCGTAACGGGGCGTCTGTAAATCTTCTCCAGCGCCGCCGCGTAGAGTTTCAGTTGCGGAGCGTAGTAGGCCTTCTTCTCCTCCAGTTCGGCGGACGTAGCGCGGTCCATCCGGTCCGTCTTAAAATCGAGCAGCCAGATTTCCTCCGACAACATCACCACGAGATCCGCTACGCCCTGCACCACGACGAAATCATCCGCTGCGCCGCCGCCGGCAGGTAAACCCAGCGCAGTCAATTCTTCCAAACCAAATCGCGCCGTAAACGGAAGCTCCCGGCGTGTCGCACCCTTCTCGGCACGAATCTGTCGGCCCACCTTTGAATCCCAGAACGTCGCTAGCGCATTCAGATCCAACACTTCTCTCTCGGCTGGTGTGAATACGTCCGCACCGCGCAGCCGATCCGCCTCGGCGCGCAACTCGCCCACGCTGCCTGTGCGGTCCAACGCCACGAATTGCTGGAATGTGTGATGTGCAGTCCCAATCTCTGCCGGAGAAAGTTTGTTCCCCGTGGTGACTTCGTTTTCTGTGAATCTGAATCGCGGTGCACGAAACTGTTGTGCCACCTCTTCGTCCTCTGCCTCCCGTAACCGCCGGCGCAGCGCGGTGACGCTCGCCTTGGCGGCCGTTTCCGTCGCCGCCTCATCGGAGTATCGCCACGCGAACCGTTCCCGCAGCACGTTCAGCGCGGCGTTCTCCACCGCGGCGTCAGAGAGGGCGGCAGGCGCCTTTGCTGGCAGCACCGGTGTCACCGCCAAACGCTCGTCGTCGGCCGTATAGATTGCCCAGCTCACGAGGTCGTTCCGATCTTCGCGCCGTGCAACACCGGCCTGCGCTTTGACCAGTTCCGGCAGCCAGAGTTTCAACCACCCAAGGTAGCTTCTCTGTTCGAGTAGTGTCACGTCATCGAGCGTCTGGATTTTCAGATTCCCATCTTTGTCCAGCGGCCGGCTCGTGTCGGTTCCGACGAGCAGCAGCGTGTCGCGTGCGCGCGTCATCGCCACGTAGAGTAGGCGCAGTTCTTCCGCGCGTAACTCGGCCTCCTCGTGACGTTTGGCAAGAGAGAAGGGCAGGCTCGGATAGCGCTGCTCAGCCTCGGGCGCCAGCACTTTCATGCAGAACTCGTACCGTTGCGAAATCAGGATGTCCTTCCGCAAATCTTGCTCGTTGAAGCTCTGGCCGATACCTGCCAGCACCACGACGGGAAACTCGAGCCCTTTGCTTTGATGGATTGTCCGCAACTCGACAGCGCCAGTCATCTCGGTTGGCGGCGCCGGCTCACGGTCTTCCTCCAGTTCGAGCTGCTGATCAATGAAGCGGAGAAAGCGGTGTAATCCCTGCCGCTGGTGGGGATCGAACCGGCGCGCCAGCGCGAGCAGTTGGCGGACATTGCCCGCGCGTGCGGTGCCGCGCGCTCCGGCGAGCAGTAGCGCCTCGTAGCCGGTCTCGTCCAGCGCCGACTCGAGGCAGGCAGAGAGCGAACCGCGCTGGACGCCGCTCCGCCAGCGCGCGTGCCGGGTGAGGAACTCGTCCACCTTCGGCCACGCGCTGTGGTCGTGAGCCGTCTCGCGATGGAATTTCCTTAGCGCTTCCCAGAAAGGCGCACGGCTCAATGTCGCACGAATCGCCGCCAGCTCATCGAGCGAGAGGCCGACGAGCGGCGAGCGGAGCACGGCTAGCAGGGGCACGTCCTGCAGCGGGTTGTCGAGCAGACGCAGCAGGTTGAGCAAATCCATCACCTCGAGCGCCCCGTAGAAGCCGCCGCGCCGCGCGACCAGCGGGATGCCGAATTCGTGGAACACCTTCGCGTAGGTTTCGCTCTTCGCCTTGACCGAGCGCATCAGCACAACCATGTCGCCCCAGTCCACGGTCTTCAGCGTCTTGCCATTCCACACCATCCGCTTCTCGGCACGGAGTTGAATCAGGCGTTGGGCAACAAGGCGCGCCTCCTTCTCCGTCTTCTCGAGGTCGAACACCTCCGAGGCGAGCCTGCCGCTGTTGCCATCATCACTGTCGTTTTTATCAGCGGTGGAATGCATCTCCGTCTGCTGGATGAGATGGAGTTCCACGCGCGGGTGACCATCGACATCGTTCTTCAACGACAACTCGGGATGCGTCGCGCCTCGGCCGAAGCGCAGGTGCGTCGCCTCCGGATAATCCATCCCGCCGAATACCGGCCGCATCAGCGCGGCGAAGAGGCGGTTGATGAACTTCAGCACCCCCTCGCGGCTGCGGAAGTTGTCGCTGAGCCGCAGGCACTGGCCCGCCTCGCCGCTCCACTCGTGCTCGTAGCGCCGAAAGATGCGGGGGTCGGCGAGCCGGAAGCGGTAGACGCTCTGCTTGAGGTCGCCGACGAGGAAGCGGTTCGCCTTCGCGCCTTCGCCACTGAGCAGGCGCAGGATTTCATCCTGCGCGGCGTTGATATCCTGGCATTCGTCTACGAACACATGCTCGAACTGCGCACGCCACCGCTCGCCAATCTGCGGCTGCCGCAGCAGGCGCAGGGTAAACTGCTCGATGTCGGCGAAGTCCACGCCGGCCAGCTCGCGCTTGGCACGGCTGAACTCGGCCGTGAACTCGCCAGCCAGCGTCAGCAGCACACTCATCGGCCCGCGCACGTGGCGCCAATCCTCCGCCAACGGATCGCTGCCGTCCTCCGGCAGGGCGAGTGATTGGAACTCCTCTGCTTCGCCGAAGAACTTTTTGAACGGAGCGCGCAGCTGGAGTGCCTTCTTCGCGGGCCACACGCCGCCCTTCGTCTGGTTCGCCTCGCCAATCGCTTTTAAGGCAGCCCTCATTTTCTCCGTGGTCGGCGGATTCGAAACCTCAACCAGTGCGTTGGTAAATGTGGCGTAGCAAGGTTGGCCCGTCTGTGCGGCGCGGAACCGCGGCAGCCAGAAGGCGCGCCATTCCTGAAACGCCTCCACCAACCAGTGCCGCCAGTGTACAGGATCCGCCTCCTTCAAGGATTCAAGCTGCTTCTGTATCCAGTCCGCGGGGTCCGGTGACGTCTGCGCGTAGCGATGGAGCCTGAGGATCAGAGCCCTCACTTGATCATCCGAGCCGCGGCACTCGCACCGGATGAATTCGCGCACGCGCTCACTCGCCTCGCTAGCGCGGGTGTAATGCCGCTCGAGCACCGTCTCCAGCGCGGCCGCCTCGAGCGGGCGCGTCTGCGAAGCATCCAGCACCGCTACCTGCGGATCTACCCCGTCGAGGTCGTGAAAATGCTGGCGCACCAGTTGCAGACAGAAGCCGTGGAGCGTGCCGATGGGCGCAGTGTCGAGTAATGCGAGCTGCTCGGCCGCGCGTTCGGATTTGGCGGCCTCTTCCGCAGTATGGAGCTTCTCCAACTCCTCGCGAAGCCGCTGGCGCATCTCGGCTGCTGCAGCGTCTGTGAACGTGACCATCAAAATCCGGTCGAGGTCGCAGCTCTTCTCGAATACGAGTCGGAGGGCGCGCGCGACGAGCGTGGTCGTCTTGCCGGTGCCGGCGCCGGCAGAGACGAGCACATTGCCGCCAGCCTCGATCGCCGCGCGCTGCGATGGATTGGAGAAAGCGCTCACGACTCTTCCTCGTTCTCGGCTGGCGCCGCCCCGGCGGCCGGCGCTTTCTGCAACGCCCGGTATTCGTCCACCCACGGATCGAACCTGCAGACACCGCGAAAGTCACACCGGTGACAGGGCGTTTCAAGCGATGAGCCGCTACCAAGTTTGTAAGGCGCCACCGTGGTCTCGCCGGCAAAAATCCTCTTCCCGAGCGAGGTCAGCTGCGTACGGACCTCTTCCAGCTGCGTACGAAAAAAATCGGTCTGCACACCGTCTTGAGCACGGTTGCCGTAAAGCGCCCCTGCCTTGGTGAACTCGTATCGAAACTGGTCGCCTTTCTGGACTTCACGACTATCGAGATTACGCAGCTGGGCGATGTCGAACATCCCAGCGTGACGGTAGCCATCGAGCCGCCGAGCCTGCTGACTCGTCGGGTCAAATGCCCCGCCACGGCTCTTGGCCGAACCGCCGCTCGTCCCGCGCAGATTCACGTAGAAAATCCCGACCGGCACGATCTTCGTCGCGTGAAAATACCCCGCCGCAGCGGGGAGTTGCGCGAGCGCGGCGAGGTAGGCCGGCAACTGGAGCTGCAGCCCGTTGTGCAGCTTGTCGGCATCCAAGTTGTGCGCCCTCGATTTGTAGTCGAGCACGACGGCAAACGCCTCGCCGCTGGCCGAGTCGCGGCAGAGGTCAACGCGGTCGATCCGCCCGCGCAGGGCGAGCCGCTGTCCGTTCTCCAAATCCAGCGACCACGCCGGCAGCGAACTTTCCGGAAGGCCGAAGGCGACCTCCACCGCCATCGGATCAAACTTATACTGGCCCATCCAGCTGACCAGCGTCTCCATCAGCCGCGCCGTGGCCGCGATGAGTACCTCCGCCATGAAACGGCCCGGCGCCGTGGCCGCAAAGCGCCCACCCGCATACATCGGTACCAGCGATTTTCCCAGTGCGTGGATGCGACTGCCAGCCTCCGCTGGTGCGATATCCCGCCAGCGTTTCTTCTCCTGCGCCAGCTCGCTATGGAAGCGGTTGAGCAGCTCGTGCTGAAAACTACCGCGTTGGCGCGAATCCACCTCGAACTCTTTCCGCTCCTGGGCACCGAGCGTGTTCGCAACGAAAAACTTAAACGGGCAGGCGGCGAAATCTTCCAGCCGGCTGACGGAGCTTCGCAGCTCGACACCATGAATGGCCTTAATCAAGTCCGGCGCCACCGGCTGCGGCTGCGTCGCTTTGGCCAATTGCGCCTGTCGCGCAAGCGCGTTGGCGAACTCCGTCTGCCTGCCGAGCTCCGTAAGCGGCCGCTCCTGCGCCTCAATCGGCGCGGCAGCGTTGCGCAACAGTTCGGGTAGCAGCTCTGATGGATGTTCGGCGTCGCGCCACGTCGTTTCGCCGGGGTATTTTTCAGGCTCGAGGCTGGGAAAAATCCGCCGCACATGCGCGAGGAAGGGCGAGGGGTTGCTCTTACGCCCTTCCACGTTGGTCTCGGCGTAGCTGAGCACGAGCCGCTCGCGGGCGCGGGTGCAGGCGATGTAGCCGTAGTAATGCTCGTGGCCGAGGCGATGACGCGCGCTCGGGCCGAGGAACACTCCATCGTCATCGAGCACCTGCCGCTCCGCCTCAGTCAGCAGCAGCGGTGCGGACGGCGGCGCAGGAAAAATCGTCTCATTCATCCCGAGCACGAGCGCGAGCTTGAGGTCGGGGTTGCGTGAGCGATCCACCGTCCCGATCAGCACCTGGTCGAGCGCCGGCGGCACGACCCCGACGCTGAGACCGGCAAGGCCAGCCTCGAGAATCGGCAGCCAGTCGCGCAGCGGCAACGGCTCGCCTAAGAAAGCTCGCTCCACATTCGCCAGCCAATCATGCATCTGCTGATAGACGGTCATGTGGACCGACGCCGTCCTGCTTGCGGCGGTACCGCCTTCGCCCCGGCTCCATTTCTCCAGCCGCTCCGCCACGCGAAGTTTTTTCCAGAGACCGCGGATGGCCCCTGCGAGTTCCGGGCCAGTGGGCTGGCCTTTGACAGCGGCCGCAAAGGATGCGAACGGCTCGACGAGTTTCTTCCGCAGCGGCTCGAAGCGGACGGACTGATCGGCGGCGCGCCGTTGAGACCGTTCGTTTTCCTCGGCCGGCTTCAGTGCCAGCGTTTGGAGCCACCCGACGCTGCCCTCGACGCCATACTCGAGCGCGAGATTCTCCAGCCGGTCCATTTGCTCCTCGCCGGCGGGCACGAGGCCGGTCTTGAGCGCGCCGAACCAGTCGTCGTGACGCCAGCCGTGGGCCGCGATGCGGATGGTACAGCGGGTTAATTCGGCGAGCGGGTGGTGAGCCACGGGCTCACGGCGGTCGAGGAAGAAGGGGATTCGGAAGCGCGTGAAGGCGCGTCGGAGCGCGTTATGGTAACCCTCCAGCGAACGAAGCAGCACGGCGCAATCGCGGAAGCGCCGCGTAGAATCGGCGCGGACGAACCGCAGCACCTCGCGCGCGGCGAGGGTCGCCTCGGCTTCCGGGTTCGGACAGGCGACGATGCGGAGGGTTTCCGAAGAATGGGTGTTCGCGGCCGATGCATCGCCTGCCCACGCCCTCTCGAGATGAGCCAACGTTTCGTTGCCGGTGAAACGATGGGGGCCGGCGGCGAATTGCAGAGCCTCTACCTCTACCTTCATGCACGGCAATCGTTCCAGCGCAAGACGGCAGCGGCGGTAGCTCTGTGCCACGACCGCCCACGTCGAGCGCCACGCCGGTTCAGTGGCCGGTTCCTGCTTCAGGCAAAAGGCGAGCGTTGCCTTCTCGCAACACGGCAAGAGCGCCACGAGCAGTTCCAGCTCTTGCGGGGTCATTTCGGCGAAGCCGTCGAGCCAGAGCCCGCCCAAACGCAATGGCGATTGGGCGGGAAGCGCACGGAGCGCTTCGCTCGCGAGGTCGAGGAGTTGGTCGGCGTCGCGCAGGGCGTGGTCTTCAAGCCACTTCTCGTAATCCTCCAGCAGCAGAGCGAGATCGAGCAGCTTGGCCTGGAGCTGCGGCACGCGGCCGGGCTTTGCGGCCAGCTCGCGGAGGCGGCGTGGAGGGAGCTGTGCGCGGCGCAGCTCGCGCAGGATTTGCCCAAGATGCTGCGCGAAGCCAGGCAGGCGCGCGGTGGCACGGAAGATTTTCAGCTCTTTGACCCGGCGCAGCAGCAGGGCGCGCAAGACCATCACGCGGCCCTCGGCATCAAGTAGACGGGGCTCCGGCCGGCCGAGCGCGACGAGAACGAACGCAGCAAGGCGCTCGAAAGAAAGGATGTGCAGACGCGTGTAGCCCTCGAGCGAGCGGTCCTCGAGCAGCTGCCGCTCGAGTTGATAGGTGGACTGCTTCGGGGCGAGCAGCAGGAGCGGTGGGCCATCTGGACCCTCTGGGGCGCGCTTCAACTCATCGCGGATTTGTGCGAGGCAGGTGAAGGTCTTGCCGCTGCCGGCGGGGCCGAGGAGAAAGCGGATGGGCGACCCGTGGCTCATCTCACTCGCCAGCCTCGGTCGAATCCTCGCGGCCGGTATCGCCGCAGATGCCGCGTTTGCTGGTGGCGATAAAATTGATTAACTGCCGGGCCGCACCGTCCGTAAACTCGCGCTCGGCCGCGTGCAGCGCCTGTCCGAGATTCAGTCCGCGCCGGAAGAGAGCGTGGTAAAGCTTCTTCAACTGCAGCCGCTGCTCGGGCATCACACCCGAACGCCGCAGACCGACGCTGTTCAGCCCGCAAAGCCGGTTCATCCCATTGCGCGCGATGCAGAAGGGCGGCAGGTCCTTGGTGATGGCCGCACCACCTTGCATCAGAGCCAGCGTACCGACGCGGCAGAACTGGTGCACAAGACAATTGCCGGAAAGAAAGACGCGGTCGCCGACCTCAACATGGCCGGCGAGGAGCGCGCCATTGGCAAGGATGACGTGGTCGCCGAGCACGGTATTGTGGCCCACGTGACTGTGGGCCATCAGCAGGTTGTGCGAGCCGATAATCGTGTCCTCCGCCAGCTTGTTCGAGCGGTGGATAGTGACGTGTTCGCGGAAGACGTTGTTCTCCCCGATGCGCAGGCGCGTCGGCGCGCCATCGTACTTCAAGTCCTGCGGCGCGTCGCCGATGACGCAGCCGGCGTGAAAGCGGTTGTTCGCGCCGATGGTCGTGTGGCCTGTGAGGTACACGTGCGGGCCAACGACACAGCCGGACCCGAGCGCGACGTTCTCATCCACCACCGCGTACGGGCCGACGACAACGGTGGGGTCGAGTTTAGCTTTCGGATGGATGACGGCAGTCGGATGAATCATTTGCTCCACCACGAAATAACATGGCCGGGCGCGGATGGAAATGCGGATTTGAGCAGCCGATTTCGATCAACCGTAGAAGTGCCCGAGCTCGCGCAGGGAGACGTAATCGCGCGCGCGGTCGGTGGTGCGGCGGCCGAGGATGATGTGGTCGAGCACTTCAATCTTCAGGAGTTGTCCGGCGCGTATGAGGTCGCGTGTCACTTTTATGTCCGCCTCGCTCGGCGCGGGATCACCGCTCGGATGGTTATGAGCCAGCACAATCGCGGCGGCGTTCGCGGCGATGGCGGCACGAAAGACCTCGCGCGGATGGACGAGCAGCGTATCGAGCGTGCCCTGTGAGATGCGCTCCACGCGGATGAGACGGCGGCGGGTGTTGAGGAGCAGGATCTGGAAGGTCTCGACCTCATAGGTGCGATTCTCCTCGCGCAGCAAATCGGCGATGCTGGCGGGGTTGTCGAGCGCGGGTGATTCGGAGCGCAGCTCCGCGGCCATTCGACGGGCGAGCGTGAAGGCCGCCTTCAACGTCACCGCCTTGTCGCGGCCAATTCCGCGCACGCGGCAAAGTTCCTCGAGCGAAGCTCGCGATAAACCATCGAGCGTCCCGAACCGCGCAATCAGTTCCCGGCCGACATCCATCGCTGAGGCACCACGCAAGCCGGTACGGAGCAGGATGGCAATCAGCTCGGTCGTGTTCAGCGCGTCGGCGCCGTGTGCGGCGAGGCGTTCGCGCGGCCGTTCACTGTTGGGAAGATCCTTGATGCGGATGCCGGTGTTCATGGGAACCCGACAATGAAGCACGGGTGCAACGATTGCGCAACCGGCGGCTGGCTACCGTCACGCTGGTTCGCCTACGATGAACGGCGCGAACTCGGCGTGGAGATGGGGCGGCAGGCGGACCTTGAACCGCGCGGTCTCGCCCTCGTAATTGCGCTCGACCACCTGCCCGACGGAGTGCAGGCGGGCGATGGCAGCCGAGGCGCTGTGCGGGATGGAAAGATCGAGGAACTCGCGGATAGGCCGCAGGCCGGCACCTAGCTCGCCCATCAATTCCGCAAAGCCCGCGCCGGTGCGGGCGGAGACGGCCACGGCGCGAGGATATTGCGCGAGCCATTGGCGGACGAAGTCTTCGCTCTCGAAGCGATCGATTTTGTTGAAGACCATCAAAGTCGGTTTATCGGCGGCACCAATCTCGGCCAGCACTTTGTTCACGGCCTGAATCTGCTCGTTGGCTTGTGGATGGCTGACATCCACCACGTGCAGGAGCAAATCGGCCTCAACCACTTCCTCGAGTGTGGCTTTGAAGGCCTCCACAAGGTCGTGCGGCAGCTTGCGGATAAAACCGACAGTGTCGCTAAGCAACACATTCTGGTTGGTGGGAAGGCGCAGGCGGCGCGTGGTCGGATCGAGCGTGGCAAAGAGCTTGTCTTCGGCCTGTACAGCGGCGCCGGTGAGAGTGTTGAGCAGAGTAGACTTGCCGGCGTTGGTGTAGCCGACGATGGAGGCGAGCGGCCACTGATGCCGCTGACGGCCGGCGCGCTGGGTTGTCCGTTGGCGGCGGACAATCTCGAGTTCGTCGCGGATCTTATCGATGCGGGTCTGCACCTTGCGCCGGTCGGTCTCGAGCTGCGTCTCACCCTCGCCGCCGATGGAGCCGGTCGCGCCGCGCTGGCGCGAAAGGTGGGTCCAGAAGCGCGTGAGCCGCGGGAGCAGATACTCGAGCTGCGCCAGCTCGACCTGGAGCTTGCCTTCGCGCGTGCGGGCGCGCTGGGCGAAAATCTCTAGAATCAGCGCGGTGCGGTCAATCACGCGGCAGCCGAAAATCTTGTCGAGGTTACGAGCCTGCGCAGGGGTCAGCTCGTCATCGAAGATGACCGTGTCCACCTCGTTCGCGCGGCAGAGCTTGGCGAACTCTTCCGCCTTCCCTGCGCCGATGAATGTGGCGGATGTCGGAGACTCGAGCCGCTGCAGACCATCGCCCACCACGACGGCCCCGGCGGTCGCGGCCAACTCAGCCAACTCATCGAGCGACTCGCGGTTCGCCCAGCTGTTGCCGTTCTTCTGCTCTAACCCGACGAGGAACGCCCGCTCGGTCTTCTTATCGTTGGCGTAGTATGCTCTCAATCTTCCATCAAAACGTTATCACGCGCGACCGGCTCTGGACGACTCTTTTAGCGCGACCAGCGCTCGGGCGGCAGTCCGCTCCGCTGGTTCGGCGGCAGGAATTTCCAGTGAGTGTGCATTCATCTGCTGGCGAAACCAAGTGCGCTGGCGGCGGGCGAATTGCCAGGTCTTGGTCTTCACCAGCGCGATGGTCTCGGCCAAAGGCCGCTCACCGCGCAGCTGCTCGACGACCTGCCGGTACCCGAGGGCCTGCATCGCGGTGCGGTTCCGGTCGAGACCGCGGTCGAGAAGCCGACGCGTTTCATCCACCAAGCCGCGCCGAAACATCTCATCCACGCGCGACTCGATGCGGGCGCGGAGATCGACGGGATTGCGCTGCAAACAAAGAATGGGCACGGCGGGATGAGAGGTCCACGCGGCCCGCTGTTCGGAAAACGGTTTGCCCGTGAGGCGAACAACCTCGAGCGCACGGATGACACGGCGCGGGTTCTGTCGGTCAATCTTCGCGAACGTGGCCGGGTCACTCTGTTCCAGCTCGCGCAGAAGTTGATCGAGCGGCACGGCCTCGAGGGCGAGGCGGAGATTTGAATCAGAAGGCGGAGCTTCACCGAGGCCCTCGAAGTAGGCCCGAAAATAGAGGCCGGTGCCGCCGCAGAAGATTGGCACTGCACCACGTGAACGAATCTGCTCCTCAGCAACGCGGGCAAGCTGGACGAAATCGGCGACGCTGAAAGGCTCGCTCAGCTCGGCAACATCGATGAGGTGGTGCGGCGTGTGGACTCGTTCTTCTGCGGTCGGCTTGGCGGTGCCGAGATCGAGCCCGCGGTAGACCTGCATCGAGTCGACGCTGATTATTTCACCGCCGAGTTCCGAGGCGATCTGGAAAGAGACAGCGGATTTGCCGACAGCGGTTGGCCCAGCAATGAAAATGGTCGCTTTGTTCTTCGCCGGCATAGGCGAATCACTTCGCCTTCTCGACGGGCGGCGCAGCGGCCGTGTCAGTGTCTTTCACCGGCTTTCCGTTTTCCTGCCACGACATGAGGAAAAGAAGGCCAACACCGACGCAGATCGCGCTATCGGCGATGTTGAAGGCGGGAAACCCAATCTCCGTACCACTCTCACGACGACGGACATAGAAACGCAAGAAGTCGATTACGTGATCCACACGCAGACGGTCGATGAGGTTGCCGATGATGCCTCCGAATAGCAGGCCGACGGCAATCTGGCCTCGTGTGGTTTCGGTGCCGAAGTGGCGGCGATAGAGGAAAAGCGCGAGGAGCGCGGCACCGGAGATGATGGCGAGTAAAAGATTGTTGCCTTGTAAAAGACTCCAGGCAGCACCGGTGTTTCCCCAGTGGACGAATTTGAAGAAACCTTCGAGAAGAACGTACTCCTCATGAAATGGCAGTTTCCAAGAAACAAGAAGCTTCGTCGCCTGATCGGCAGCAAGGATGCCAAGCGCGACCAAAAAAAGCCTTCGTTCGGCGTGCCAGTTCATCCGGTCGGCCGACGCTAATTGATGCGCATCGGCATCAGCACGTAGAGGAACGGGCTGTTGGTTTTGAGAACACCAGGACTCATCTCGTCCCGCAGTTCGATGTAGACCTCGTCAGCGGTCAGCACTTTGAGCGGATCCATCATGTAAGAGGGATTGAAAGCGATGGTCATCTCGGGGCCCTTGTAATTGATGGCAATACTCTCGCGTCCTTCGCCGACCTCGGGCGTGTTTGCGGCAATGGTGAGGTTATTTTTGGAGAAGGTGAGTTTAACCGAGTTGGCCTTGTCGCTGGTCATCAGTTCCGCGCGGCGAAGTGCCTGATGAAGCTCTTCGCGTCCGAGCGCGATGCGTTCTTTTGTCTCGGTCGGGATGACTTGTCGATAATTGGGGTAGTTTCCCTCGACGAGCTTGGAGCAGAGAAGTAGCGGATGTCCCTTCTCGGCGGTGAGGTTGAAGGAGACTTGGTTTTCGTTCAGGCGAATTTCTACTTCCCCCTTCGCTTGGAGGAGGCGGTTCAATTCGTTCACGGCCTTGGCAGGGATGATGAATTCGGCGGCGTCTTCCTTGCTCTGCGAGATGTCCTCCTCAACGAGCGCAAGGCGGCGTCCGTCCGTGGCCACCATCGTGAGCTTCTCCTTCTTGAGGCTGGTGAAGATGCCATTGAGAACGTAGCGCGACTCGTCGGTGCAGATAGCGTAGGAGGTTTTTCGAAGCATCTCCTTAAGCTTCTCCTGGGGGAGCGAGAATTTGCGGTTGTCCTTGAAACGCGGCAACGGCGGAAACTCCTCCGCAGGAAGCCCGTGAATCTTGTAGTACGAGGCGCCGGCTTGCACGGAGCAGATGTTCTTGTCGTCCACCGACAACTCAATCTCCGCGACGGGAAGCTCTCGAATGAGGCTGAAGAGACGCTTCACCGGTAGCGTGGTGGCCCCGCCCTTCTCCACCTTCGCGTCCACGGAGCAGACGACGCTCACATCAAGATCCGTGGCGGTTAGCTCGAGACGGTTTTCCTCGGCGCGGATGAGCACGTTCGAAAGGATGGGTAAGGTACTTCGAGTACCCACGATGTTCTGGACTGCTTGGAGTCCGTTGATGAACTGTTCCTTGGTGATGACGATCTTCATGGGCTTTAAGGAAAGGAAGAATGTTCTCTAGTTATCACTATTAATAAGGGCTTTGGATAAGGCAAACAACTGTGAGTGTCAAGGGAACTGAAGGCGAAAAAACGCCAAAAGCAAGGCTCTCGAAAGAACCAAGAACTTTGCGAATAGAGGGAGGCCTTTGGGAGTAACCCTGAGTTATTCGAAGGACTGACAAACAGTTCACAGACAGGAGGCTCATAATTCACCACCTCGAGCACGTTTAATAACAACCGAAAGCACGGAGCAGACGGACTGTACTTCCTCGACGGTCGACTCTCGGCCGAGAGAGAGCCGCACAAGAGAATTTGCTTCATCCGCCGCACACCCAATAGCTTTGAGAACATGCGATGGCTCAAGAGATCCCGCCGAACAAGCCGAGCCGCTCGATGCGCAAACGCCTTCCAAATCGAGACCGGCAAGCAACGCGATACTATCGCAGCCTTTGACGCTAAAGGAAACCGTGTTCGACAGGCATTCATTCCGCGGCGAGCGGATCGTTACTCCCGGAACCGCACCAACCGCCGTGCGCAGACGCTCGCGAAGTGGAGCGAGAGTCTCTTGGTTAAAGACCGGCGTACGCAAGAAAAGTTCGATGGCGGACGTCATTCCCGCGACGACGGGCAAATTCTCCGTTCCGGCGCGCAACTCATTTTCATGACCGCCGCCGAACAGAATAGGGTCGGGTAGCAGAGGCGAACGGATAAATAACGCGCCTGCACCTTTCGGGCCGTGGAATTTGTGTGCGCAAACCGAGACGAGGTCTGCGTTGAACTGATGGATATCCACAAATGGTTCTTTGCCGAGCCATTGAGCGGCGTCGGTATGGAAAACGACCCCCCTCTCACGACATATGGCACCCAGTTCAGCGACCGGTTGCACCGTGCCGATTTCATTGTTTGCTGCCATCACCGAAACCAGCACAGTGTCTGGTCGAAGCGCCTTCCGAAGGGCGTCTGGCGATACGCGCCCCGCTCCATCCACCGGCAGGACGGTCAGCTCAAAACCCTCCTTTTTGGAGAGATATTCACAGGGGTGAATCACAGCGTGATGTTCCACCGCCGAGGTGATGATATGGCGCCCTTTATCCCGAAAGCGCCGGGCCACCCCGAGCACAGCCAAGTTGTTACTTTCCGTGCCGCCGGAGGTAAAAATAACCTCGCTCGGTTTGCAGGCAAAAACCCGAGCGACGCGGTCGCGTGCATCATCGAGAAACGCCCGTGCACGGCGGCCAACGTGATGGATGCTCGAAGGGTTGCCGAATTCGCCCTCCAAAAACGGCAGCATGGCGGTACGCACGGCCGCGTCGAGCGGCGTGGTGGCGTTGTAATCGAAATAAACCGTGCGCACACCACCCTCCTATCTCATACTCGCCGCCGATGCCAGAATGGGTTGTTGCCATCTTGTTGGGCGTAATAGAGGGCGTCACCGAATTCCTGCCTGTCAGCTCCACCGGCCACCTACTCATCGCCCAACGCTGGCTGGGTCACAAAAGCGACCTCTTCAACGTCGTCATCCAAAGCGGTGCCGTGCTTGCCGTCCTCGTGGTTTTTTCCAATCGGCTTCGCCAACTGGCCGAAACATGGCGCACACCATCTACGCGAGGCTATGTCGGAAAGCTGGTTTTTGCTTTTATTATAACCGGTTTTGGCGGGTTAATCCTCGAAAAAGCAGGGCTGAAGCTGCCCGACAAAGTCGCCCCTGTCGCATGGGCCACGCTCATCGGCGGCGTGCTCTTCCTGCTTATTGAAAAGCGAAAGAACGCCAGCGGATCCTCGGATGCCACGGCGTCAGAAGTGACTTGGCTCATCGCCATCGCCATCGCGCTCGCTCAATTGGTGGCCGCCGCCTTTCCGGGCGCGTCACGATCCGGCGCGACTATTTTGGTCGCCCTTCTGCTCGGGCTCAGCCGGCCGCTGGCCGTCGAGTTTTCTTTCCTGCTCGGTGTTCCCACCTTGCTAGCAGCCGGCGCTTGGAAAACGTACAAGGCGCTCCGGCACGATGCGCCGCCGGCTACAGAGGAATGGGTTTTGATTCTGCTCGGCACAGTGATGTCCGCGCTCACGGCCTTTGTGGTGGTGAAGTGGCTGCTGCGGTTTGTGCAGACTCACACATTTGTCGCGTTCGGCTGGTACCGCATCGCGCTCGGAGTTTTGCTCCTGCTTTTCGTCTCTTGAAAAGGCGGCGTAAAATGGCCCAACACCGTTTCAGTGCGCAGCGGCAAGCGGGAAAACAGACCACTTATCCCCGAGTTATTCACAACGGGCGGCGCCTTGCGTTTCCGCGCTTGAGTCATCGCCGCCGACCGCTAGTCTGCCGCCGATGAATCGCCGCTTTTCTCTCTGGTTCGCACCGCTCGCCTTCTGTGTGGCGCTCTCAGCCCAGACCATTTTGGTGAAGCCGTATGTGCAATCGGGCCACCAACCAATATCCGGCGCGGCCGACAGCAAAGTGATCACTTGGCTCACCGATACTCAGCCGGGTCGGTTCGAGGTGGACTTCGGCGCCACGACCAATTTCGGCCGACTCACTCAGCCCATCGTCACGGCGCTCAATTTTGGCAAGGAAGGCAGCTATCTGAAATACACCGCTTACATCGGCCGATTGCCGCTGGACGGCCAGTTCCATTATCGCGTGCGTTTGGAGAACGAAGTCCTTCGCGCTGGCACCGTGGTCACGCGCAAGTCGGCGACCAACGCGGTAGAGTTCGTGGTGGTGGGCGACACGGGCGACGGCAAGGCCGACGAGCGGAAAATCGCTTTCCAGATCGGTCGTGCTGCGCCGGAGTTCGCCGTGATCGTCGGCGATATCGTTTATCCACGAGGCACGGTGAAGGAGTATCTCAAGAATTTCTGGGGCCCGTATAACAACACCATCGAAGCGAGTCCGGAAACGGGTGCGCCGGTGATGGGGACAGTGCCGTTCTACGGCGTGCTCGGTAACCACGACGTGGGCGCGTCCAATCTCGCCACCGTGCCGGATGGTTTGGGCGCGTTTTATTTCTTTCACCCGCCGCGCAATGGCCCGCCGCCGCTCCGCTCGCATCTACGCGTGCGTGGAACCGATCTGCAACTCGCCGAGTTCAAACGCGCCGCCGCGGATGCCTCTCCGCATCTCGGCTTCTACTCCTTCGATAACGGCTCGGTGCACGGTCTCTGCCTCGATGCTAACCGCTACGTCGACTTCACCGAGCCGGCGCTCCTCGAATGGATCCGCGCCGACCTCACGCGCAGCCGCGCGCTGTGGAAGCTCGTCTTCTTCCATCACCCCGGTTTCCAAGCCACGCTCGCCCATTATCGCGAGCAGCAGACGCGGGTGCTTGCGCCGCTCTTCGAAGAGTGCGGTGTGGACATCGCCTTCGCCGGACACGTGCACAATTATCAGCGAAGCCAGCCGCTCAAGTTCAAGCCCGCGCAAGCGAAGCCCGACCGCGCAGGCGAAGTGAACGGCGTGTTCACGATCGATTCGCGCTTCGACGGCGCGACGAACACCGTGCCGCAGGGCGTGATCTACGTGGTGACCGGCGGCGGCGGCGCGGGCCTCTACAAGCCGAGCGTCGAGGAGCTGGACCCACGGTTTCAGCCGAGCGCCGAGAACTGGACCCCCTTCACCGCGAAGTACATCGCCGACCGCCACTCATTCAGCGTCGTGAAGGCCGATCCGCAAAAGCTCGTCCTGCGCCAACTCGACGAAGACGGATTCGAAGTGGACCGCATCACGATTACTAAACCGGCGCCCATCACGCCGTCGTTAAAACCTGCGACCACGAAGGCGCTACCTGCGGTTCAGGGCTTGCCCAGCGGCGCGAGATCGACCAACTGACTCGGCGCGGGCTTCAATGCGGCTCTGTGTTTCTCGACGGCCTGTGTGATTTGGTTCAACACCGCTGCGTGGTTCGTCGCCACGTTGTGGACCTCGCTCGCGTCCAGCTTGAGGTTGAAGAGCAGTGGCGGCGTGTGCTCGTCATGCTTGGGCTGGCCGTAGGAAGCTTGCGTCATGAAGTGCGCCTTGAAGTCACCCGAACGCGCCGCCATCAGACGTGTGCCGCGGTAGAAGAAGTACGCCTCGCGCTCAACCGTGCCGATGCCGAAGAGAAGCGGGCGGATGTCGAGTCCGTCAATCGCGCGATCGTTCGGCACTTCCGCGCCCGCGAGTTTCAGGCTCGTTGTGAAAAGGTCCATCGTGCTGGCCATGGTGCGCTGGACGGTGGGTTTGATTTTGCCCGGCCACCACGCGATGCCTGGCACACGCATCCCGCCTTCCCAGGTCGAGCCTTTCCCTTCGCGCAAGAGGCCGGCCGAGCCGCCCTGCTGGTTCATGATGAGCCACGGACCGTTGTCGCTCGTGAAGAAGACGAGCGTGTTCTCCGCGAGCTTCTCCTGACGCAACGTGTCGAGCACGCGGCCCACGCTGGCGTCGAGCTCCTCCACGACGTCGCCGTAAAGGCCGCGTGGGCTCTTGCCCAAGAAATCCTTTGAGGCGAACAACGGCGTGTGCGGGAACGTGTGGGGGAAGTAGAGGAAGAAAGGTTTCGCTTTGTTGGCCGTGATGAACTTCACGGCCTCGTCCGTGTAGCGGCGCGTGAGCGTGGTTTGCTCAGCGGGGCGCTCAATGATTTTTTCGTCGCGATAGAGCGGGGCGTTCCACCACTCGGCTTTTTGCTCAGCGAGCTTGGGCGCGGCCTTCGGCGCGAGCGGGGTGGAGTCCATGTCGTTCGAGTGCGGCAGGCCGAAGTAGAAGTCGAAGCCGTGCTTGCGCGGGTGACCGCCGGGATTGAACTGCGGCACGCCGAGATGCCACTTGCCAATGGCTCCGGTGGCGTAGCCCTTCGTCTTCAGCGCCTCGGCTAAAGTGATTTCGCTGTCGGGCAAGTTGCCGAGCGAGCGGCTGCGCAGGACGCGGAATTGGTCGTGGCACATTCCGCTACGAATCGGGTAACGCCCCGTGAGCAACGCCGCCCGGCTCGGCGTGCAGACCTCAGCGGCGGAGTAAAACTCGGTGAAGCGCATTCCCTCCGCGGCCATGCGGTCCAAGTGCGGCGTGCGAATATTCGGATGGCCGTAGCAGCCGAGGTCGCCGTAGCCGAGGTCGTCCGCAAAGATGATGACGATGTTCGGCGGGCGCGATTCAGCGGCAGTGGCCACGACGCCGGCCAAACAAACGATAAAAAAAGCGCAGAGAAGTGGTTTGAGAAGGCGGTGTGAATTCACAGACCAATCGTAGTGGCGGACCTCTTGCAGGGCTAGCCGGAAAGCTTCGCGCTGCCGGTCGGGCCGCGCTTCATCGCCACCAGCACGAGGCTAATATCGGCCGGCGAAATGCCCGAGATGCGGCTGGCCTGCCCGACGGTCGCGGGGCGAATCTGGGCCAGTTTGTGGCGTGCCTCGGTACGTAGACCCGTCACACGCTCGTATTCGAGCCAGCTCGGGATCTGCTTCTCCTCCATCGAGCGCATCTTCTCGACCTCGATCTCTTGCCGGTCAATGTAGCCTGCGTATTTGATGGCGATCTCGACTTGCTGGACGATTTCTTCGCTCAACGTCTCGTTCCGTTGCGGAAGGTCTTTGTAGGAAATCTCAGGGCGCCGGAGGAGCTGTTCTAAGGAAGTCCCACCGTCACGGGTGGATTTTAGCCTAGATATCTCATCTTCAACAAAGGCATTTTTAGACTCAAAAACAGCCATATTATCAGATGATAGCAGTCCTATATCGTTACCTTTTCTAGATAGTCGCGCGTCGGCGTTATCTTGGCGCAGGAGCAGGCGGTATTCGGCGCGGCTGGTGAACATCCGGTACGGCTCGGTGGTGCCTTTGGTCACAAGGTCGTCAATGAGCACGCCGATGTAGGCCTGATCCCGCCGCAGGACGACGGCTTCCTTTTCTTGCACGCGTCGCGCAGCATTGATGCCGGCCATCAACCCTTGAGCGCCGGCTTCTTCATAGCCTGAGGTGCCGTTGATCTGGCCGGCGAGAAAGAGGTTCCGGCACGCCTTGGCCTCGAGCGACGGGGCGAGCTGCGTCGGGAAAGCGAAATCGTATTCCACCGCGTAGGCGGGCCGAAGAATCTCGGCGCGTTCGCAGCCGATGATGCTGCGGACCATGTCGTACTGGACCTCGAACGGCAGGCAGGTGGAGAACCCTTGCACGTAGATTTCGTCGGTGGCGATGCCCTCGGGTTCGAGGAAGAGCTGGTGACGCTCTTTTTCGGCGAACCGGACAATCTTATCCTCGATGGAGGGACAATACCGTGGGCCGACCCCTTCGATTACGCCCGCGTACATAGGGGATTTGTGCAGGTTGGCGCGGATCAATTCAGCCGTGCGGTCGGTGGTATAAGTGACATGACAAGGAAGCTGGCCGTCGATTTGCGCCAAAATGGAACCGGGCGGGTAGACGGGTTGTCCGTTGCGCGACGCCTTTCCGCCTTGTTCCACGTGGAACAATGCGTCGTTCCAGAGGTCAGCCTTCCAATAGGTGAACCACGGCACCGGTTCGTCGCCGGATTGGGTTTCCAGCTTGGAGAAATCAATCGAGCGGCGGAGCAGGCGCGGCGGGGTGCCGGTTTTGAGGCGGCCCAACTCCAAACCGACCTCGCGCATGGAATCGGAGAGGTTCACCACCGCCGCGTCGCCGGCACGGCCACCGGGTTGTTTGTCTTGGCCGATGTGCATCAACCCGCGCAGGAAGGTGCCGGTGGTGAGAATCACCGTCTTACCACGATATTGAACACCCAGAGTCGTCTCCACGCCGGAGATCTCGCGGTCTTTGTGGACGAGCTTCGCGGCCTGGCCCTGCTGGATGTCGAGGTTCGGCTGGCGTTCGCAAATCCACTTCATCCGGAACTGGTAAGCCTTCTTGTCGCACTGCGCTCGCGGCGCCCAGACGCTTGGCCCCTTCTTGGTGTTGAGCATTCGGAACTGAAGGCCGGTCATATCGGTACACTTACCCATCTCCCCCCCGAGCGCGTCGATTTCGCGGACGAGGTGGCCCTTGGCGAGGCCGCCAATGGCGGGGTTGCACGACATCTGGCCGATGGTGTCGGGGTTGGTCGTGAGCATTAGGGTCTCGCAACCCATCCGCGCGGCGGCCAGCGCGGCTTCGATGCCCGCGTGCCCAGCGCCCACGACGATTACGTCCCACTCTTTTGGATAGACAAACATCGGCTCAACCTGTGCCGCACTGTGTAGCACCTGTGCTATTGCTGCGACAATCGAAAAGCAGCATCGCGGGCGCGAAAAAAGCGCGCAGTGATGCTCCCAGAGCCCTCTTCGCGACTTGTTCCACGTGGAACATGGGTCAGGCCACGCTGTACTTCGCTGTAAATGGGGTCTTGCCGCCGGTTTTGGTAACGGCGCGCCCGTTTGCCGCGAGGTGCTCGCAGATCTTGAAGAGCGTCTCGGCCGAATCCGGCGCGCCAATGCTGACGGCTAGCTCATCGGCCGTGAAGCCTTGTCCGTGATTCGCACGCAGATGCGCAGTAGCCTTGGTTTGGAGCGAAAGGACCGTAACGGCCGCTTTCTTGCCCGCCTCGACGCCCGGCTGATGGTAGGCGTTGATGTTCACGAGGTTCGCGTAGAGTCCCACCGCTCTCTCGTAGAGGGCGATCAGCATGCCGATGGTGAAGGGCGAGACATCGCGCACGGTGAGCGTGATGGATTCACGGTCCTTCTCGTAGAGCGCCGCGCGCGTGCCCAGCAGGAACCCCGAGAGATAATCGCCCGAGGTCGTCCCCGGCTCCACCTCGATGCCCGCCACCTCGCGGTCCTTGAGCACCTCGATGAAGGTGACGAAGAAATTGTGCACCCCTTCGCGGAGTTGCTGCACGTATGCGTGCTGGTCGGTCGAACCCTTGTTGCCGTACACTGCGAGGCCTTGGTTTACCACCACGCCATCGAGGTCTAATTCCTTGCCGATGGACTCCATGATGAGCTGTTGTAAATACTTAGAAAATAGGAATAATCGGTCTTTATACGGCAAAACTACCATATCCTTTGAACCTTTACCGTTACCGGAATGCATCCACATCGCCGCGAGCTGCGCGGCTGGGTTGGTCTTGAACGACGGCTGACGCGTCACTTCATCGCACGCTTTGGCGCCGGCGAGCATCCCGTCGATGTCCAGCCCTTGCAATGCGGCGGGCAGCAGGCCGACCGCGCAGAGCTCGCTCGTGCGGCCGCCGACCCAATCCCACATCGGGAAGCGCCGGATCCACGCGCCTTCCACGGCCACTTTGTCCAACTCGCTGCCGAAGCCGGTCACGGCCACCGCGTGCTGTTCGAACCGCAGCCCCGCGCGTTCGTAGGCCGCTTTCGCCTCGAGCATCCCATTGCGCGTCTCCTTCGTGCCGCCGCTCTTGGAGATGACGACCACGAGTGTCTGACCGAGGCGGCCGTCTGGGAGCGACTCGAGGTCCGCGAGCGTCTTGTCCATGCCATCCGGGTCGGTGTTGTCGAAGAAGTGGATGGCCATCTCGTCCTCGGCCGCTCGTCCGAGGGCGTGGGCGACGAACTGCGGCCCGAGCGCCGAGCCGCCGATGCCGATGATGAGCGCGTGCCGAAACGGCCCGTGCGCCCCCGCGATCGTGCCCGCGTGCACTTCTGTGGCGAAGTCCTTCACCGCCGCGAGCGTCTCCGTGATCTCCTTTTGCAGCAGCGCCGTCGGCGCGAGCGCTGGATTCCGCAGCCAGTAATGGCCGACCATCCGCTTCTCGTCTGGGTTGGCGATACCGCCCCGCTCTAGCTCCGCCATCGCGACGAAGGCCTTCTGCAGGCGCGGCTCCAGCGCTGTGAGGAAGGCGTCGTCGAAGTTCATCCGGCTGACATCCACGGCCAGGCCGATGGAGGGAAACTCAGTGTAATACTGCTGGAAACGCTGCCAGAGCTGGGGTGGATTGTATTTCATAAGCCTCTTTTAGGAGGGGAAGGCTAAGCCCGACCGCGCCCGCGCGCAAAGCGAATATTATCGACGCTCAACCGCCGTCCCGCTTATGGAAGGCCAGCACGCTC
>CAMDJP010000026.1 GCA_945900775.1 Akkermansia muciniphila
AAGTGGAGCCAGCTGTCGGGATTGAACCGACGACCGACGGTTTACAAAACCGTTGCTCTACCACTGAGCTAAGCTGGCATATCCGTTGCCACGAAACGTAATCGGAATTAGCGGTCTCGCCAAGTCTTGTGTGCGACGCTGCCTGAGCCCTGAAAAGCACACTCCTTCAGCGGATTGGCTGAAGGTTTTTTAAGGGTCTTTGTGCAGATAGACCGTCACTTCCGCTGGTGCTTGAGGAGCCAGTCGTAGAGGGCCTGATTGTTGTAGGTCTCGGTCCACGAGTCGTGACCCACGCCGGGATAGACGGTGAGCTTGACCTCTTCGCAGCCGAATTTCTTGAGCGCCTCAACCATCTCCTCGGACTTCTTGAGCGGCACGACGATGTCCTTGTCGCCGTGGAACGCCCAGATGGGGAGAGTCTTGAGTGCCGCTGTCTTCTTCGGATCGGCGAGGCGGAAGAGGGTCGTGTCGCCGCCGCCGCAGACCGGCGCGATGGCCGCAAAACGCTCCGGGTGCGTCGTGCCCAGATTCCAAGTGCCGTAGCCGCCCATCGAGAGACCAGTGAGATAGACGCGCGTGCTGTCCACCTTGTGGGTGGCGATAATGTCGTCTAGGAGGGCAAGCATGGTGTCGTTTTCCCAGCGAAGACCGGGCGCGACCTGTGGCGAGACAACGATGAACGGGAAGTCCACGCGGTCCTTCACGAACTTCGGCGGTCCGTGCTTGGCCACAAGCCAGACGTTCGTGCCGCGCTCGCCGGCCCCATGTAGGAAAAGCAGCAGCGGCCATTTTTTCGTAGCCTTGGCGTCGTAGCCCTTGGGAAGGAAAAGGAGGTAATCAGCCTTGAGCTTCTTAGTGGCCGTACGCTCGAAGGTTTTGGTCTGCTGGACTTTGTCTGGCTGCTGGGCGTGGGTGCGTTTGGCCATAACAAAAGTGCTAAGGACGACGGCGAGGAGTTGGAGCGTGATTTTCATGGGAGTCACATCAGTTTGAGTTTTGGAAGGTCCTGTGAATCCACGAGCCCGACCGGCTCTTTTTTCGCGTTGACGACAATGAGATCGTCGATGTTTCGCGTATTAAAGATTTGTAGCGCCTCGACCGCCAACGAATCTTCGCTGATGCAAATCGGCTTGCGCGTCATCACCGCCGCCAGCGGGCGGGAAAGAATGTGATCGTCGTCGGCCATGCAGCGGCGCAGGTCGCCGTCGGTGAAGACGCCGGCGAGCCGGCCGCGCTTGTCCACCACGCAGACGCTGCCCGACTTAGCGCGGGTCATCACCAGCAACGCCTCCTTCACGGAGAGCGTCTGCAGGGCGATGGCGTTGCGCCCGCCCGTACGCATAATGTCGCGTACCTGCAGTAGCAACGCGCGGCCAATTGCGCCAGATGGATGGTGCTTGGCGAAGTCGTGTTTCTTGAAGCCGCGCGCCTCGAGCACGGCCATCGCCAGGGCGTCGCCGAGCACGAGCATCGCGGTAGTGCTGGCGGTCGGGGCGAGGTTGAACGGGCAAGCCTCCTTCGGCACGCGGACGTTCAACACCACGTCGCTCAGACGGCCGAGCGAGGATTTCGGTGCGGCGGTGAGCGCGATAATCTTCACCGTGAAACGCTTGAGTGCGGGAAGCAGGTTCACCAGTTCCTCTGTCTCGCCGGAATAGCTCAAGGCGAGCACCACGTCGCCGTCGCTCACGATACCGAGGTCGCCGTGGAGCGCGTCCACGCTGTTGAGCACGACGCTCGTAGAGCCGGTGCTCGTGAGCGTGGCTGCAATTTTCTGGCCGATGTTGCCCGACTTGCCGATGCCGACAACGACGACCTTGCCGCGCTGGCGAAGTGCTGAAGCGATAATTTCGATCGCGCGTTCGAACCCACCGTCCAACCGCGCGCGAACGGCGCGCAGACCGGCTAGCTCGATATCGAACACCCTGCGGGCTTGGGCGAGGTGGCTCATCAAATCAGTCCGAATTCGGATACGAGCCGAGCACCTTCACGAAGGTGCAATGATTGCCCAACTCGGTGATCGCCCGGGCTACGCGGCGGTCCTCGGAGTGACCGTCGCAGTCCACGAAGAAGAAATATTCCCACGCCTTCCGCTTGCTGGGGCGGCTCTCGATCTTGGTCATATTCAGCTTCGCGCGCTGGAACGGCGCAAGCGCCTGATGCAGCGCGCCGACGTGGTGATGAATGCTGAACATCATGCTGGTTCGATCGTCGCTGGTGGGCGGAGCGCATTTCCGGCCGAGTACGAGGAACCGCGTGGCGTTGGCCGCGCTGTCCTGAATGTCGGACTCGAGGATGTTCAATCGGTAACGCTCGGCAGCGAGTGAGCTGGCGATGGCTGCGGCTTGACGGTCCTTCGCCGCCTGCTCGGCAGCACGCGTAGTGGAGGAGGTCTCGACAATCTCGATGTGCGGCAAATGCCGCTGCACCCACGCGCGGCATTGCGCGAGCGCCTGCGGGTGCGTGTAGAGCTTCTTGATTTTTGTCCGGGCGCCACGGCTCATCAGGCAGTGCTGAATGGGCATCACGATTTGCGCGACAATCTTCAAGTCGCTCTCGACGAACATATCGAGCGTGTGAGTCACGACGCCCTCGGTGGAGTTCTCCACCGGCACCACACCGTAGTCGGCGCAGTTCTTGGAAACCTCCGTGAACACGTCACCAATCGTCTTCTGCGCGGCGTAGTTCAGGCTCGTGCCGAAGCGGCGGATAGCCGCCTGATGCGTGTAGGTCGCCTCGGGGCCGAGGTAGGCAATGGTGAGCGTTTTCTCCAGCGAGAGAGCGCTCGACATCACCTCGCGGTAGATGGCGCGCAGCGAGTCGTTGGTGATGGGGCCTTTGTTCAGCTTGGCAATTCGCTCGAGCACGACGCGCTCGCGGTGCGGCGCGTAAATTTCCTCGCCGGCCTTGATCTTGAGAGATCCGATTTCGAGGACGTGCCGTGTGCGGTCGTTCAGCAGCGCGACAATTTTCGCGTCGAGCTGGTCAATCGCCTTGCGATGCTCTTGGAGGCTCATCAGAAATCAGGCTTTGTTTTCAGCGGCTCCCGCAGCCGGCGCGGTCAACTGATTCATGTCCATCTCTGCCAGCGCCTCTGGCGGCGCGGTAGCGAGGCCGATGTCCGCCGTGGCGAGCGACTCGGGCTTATGCACTGGGATGCGGCGCAATTCATCGGCGGCAGGCATCTCCTCGAGCGAGCGCAGGCCGAAGTACTCCAGGAAATCCGGCGTGGTGATGTAGAGCGACGGACGGCCGACGACCTCGGCCTTGCCGGATTGTTCGACGAGGTCGCGCTCGAGCAATGTCTGCATCACGCCGTCCACCGCCACGCCGCGGATCTGCTCGACCTCCGCGCGGGTGACCGGCTGACGGTAGGCAATGATGGCAAGGGTCTCGAGGGCCGGCTGCGAGAGGCGCGTCGGGCGCTGTTTCTGGCCGACGAGCGTGCGAATCCACGGTGCGAACTCTGGCTGGCTCACGAACTGCCACGAGCCGGCCACGCAAGCGAGGCGGTAGCTGCGCGCGGCATGTTCGTGCTCGCGGGCGAGCTCCTCGAGCGCGGCGACGATGGCCTCCTGCTTAGTCTTCTTGAACGCACGCGGGGCCTCTTCTTCCGCCTGCTCCGAGGTCTGGGCGAGCAGTTCCTGCAGCTCCTTCGGGCTCATCGGCTTTTGTGCCGAGAAGAGGATAGCTTCCAAAATGTGCTTCAGTTCCATGATTAATTCGTTGGTGGCGGCGCGGCGTTCTCCACCACGACAGGCGAGGGTTCAAAGGTCGCTTCGGGTGGTCCGGGACGGATCTCGATTTCGGCAAACGCCTCGGACTGCTCGATGACGAGCTGGCGAAGGCGGATTAATTCAAGCATCGCGAGGAAGGTGACGACCACTTCCGCACGGCTCTGCGCGGCGGCGAACAGCTCGGAGAACTTCACCAGCGGGCGCGTCTGCACGAGGGCTCGGATGGATTCGATCTTCTCGCTGACGGTCCACTTGTCCTCGTACACGTCGCGCGAATCCTGATTGGCGAAGCGCTTCAGGATACCGTTGACGGCGTTGACGAGGTCGAACACGGAGACCGCGGCGCGCGGCGCGGGTGTGGCGTCGGCGAACTCGGGCTTGCCGGGCAGGCGCGGGTAGATGTGCTCCTGCTCGCCTTCGCGCTCCTGCAGCTCGGCAGCGACGTCCTTGAACTTCTTATACTCGACGAGCCGGCGAATCAGCTCCCAGCGCGGATCCTCCCCCTCGTCCTCATCCTCGGCGACGACCTGCTGATCGGCTGGGAGCAGTTCGCGGCTTTTGATGTACATCAGCGTGGAGGCCATGACGAGAAACTCGCCGGCGATCTCGAGGTCGAACACACGCATCAAATCCACGTACTCGATGAACTGCGTGGCAATCTTGGTGAGGTTGACCTGATGGATGTCCACCTCCTCCTTCTTCACGAGGTAGAGGAGCAGGTCGAGCGGACCCTCGAAGATCTCGAATTTGACTTTGTATTCCGACATGGCGCGCGTAGGAAACCTCCGCGAATGGCGGGCATTAAAGGCGAGCATTGTGGCTTTGGCAACGCCCAAAGCGCACGGCTTACTCTTATCCGCGATTGAAAATCCCCGCGAGCCGGCGTAGGTAACTGGCGTGACAATCATCACCGACGCCCGCTGTACGGAATACCAGCAACCCGGCCATCCCGAGCGACCGCAGCGCGTGGCCAAGACCGTCGAACGGCTCAAGGCGCAGAAGGAGTTGCCACTGAACTGGGCAGAGCCACTGCCCGTGGTGGACGCCACAATCCTCTGCGCCCATACCATCGAGCATCTGCACGGCGTGCAGATTGCGTCCGAGCCATTCGATGGCGACACGCCGAACTATCCCAAGATTGCCGAGCACGCGCGGCGTTCGGTCGGCGGCGCGCTGCATGCATTGAAGCTCGCGCGTGAGGGAAGACACGCATTCAGTTTATTGCGTCCGCCGGGACATCACGCCACGCGCGATCGCCCGATGGGTTTTTGTTACCTCAACTCCATCGCTATCGCCGTCCTCGCGGCGCGCGCGGCGGGCGTGAAACGTGTGGCGGTGTTCGATTTCGATGTGCACCACGGAAACGGTACCGAGGCTATTCTGCACAAGCAGGAGGCCTGCGCGTTCTTCTCCATCCACCAGTTTCCAGCCTATCCCGGCTCGGGCCAGAAGAGTTTCGACAACTGCCACAACTACCCGGTCGCGCCAAACGCGCCGCGCGAGACGTGGCGAAAGGAGGCGGAGAAGGCACTGGCCGAGCTGAAGGCGTTCAAGCCCGATCTCATCGGCGTGTCGGCGGGATTTGACGCCTACAAACGCGACCCGCTCTGCCAGCAGCAGCTCGAGGCGGAGGATTTCCAGTGGACGGGGGAATCGCTGCGAAAACTCGGCGTGCCGTTCTTCAGCGTGCTCGAGGGCGGCTACAGCAGCGATCTGCCGGAGCTCGTGCTAGCCTATCTTAAAGGGGTAGCGGGAAAGTGAACTCCCGTTTCAGCGCTTCGGCCGGAATAGGATGACTTTCTTGTCGGTGCCTTCGACTTCGACGGAGTGGGTCTCGATGTCGGGGTCGTCTTTGATGGCGCTATGAACGATGCGGCGGTCGAAAGCGCTCAGCGGCTCGAGTTCCACGACATCACCCCAGCGGCGAACCTTCTCCGCAGCTTCTAGGGCCTTCTTTACGAGGGCCTCGCGCGATTGATTGCGGTAGCCGCCGACATCCACGGTGACCTTCGGCGTGGTCTTGTCCTTCTGGAAGAGGATGCGGTTGGTGATGTACTGGAGGTCGGAGAGGGTCTGGCCCTGGCGACCGATGAGGCGACCAGAATCTTCGCACTGGATTTCGAGCAGGGGGCCGTCGTCGAGCATCTGCTCGGTGATGGTGGCCTGGAACCCGAGTTTCTGGAGCATCTCCTCGAGGATCGGTTTGGCGGGGCTAGACATAGTGGTCTTAGGTTCGTTCGGATGAATCTATTTCTTCTTGGCTTTCGTGGCAACCGCTTTGGTGACCTGGGGGTCGACCTTGGTAATCTTCATCTGGGCGATAGTGAGCAGGTTCTGTACGGTCCAGTAGAGCGTGAGGCCGGCGGAGAAGTTGTAGAGGAAGACCATGAACATCAGCGGCATGTACTTCATGATCTTCTGCTGCATCGGATCCATGCCCGGTGACGGCGGCGTGAGGCGGGCCTGCCAGATCATCGTGACGCCCATCAGCAGTGGCATCGGGTTGATGGGGAAACCGCCGATGCTGGCGAGTGTGTCGGGCTGCGAGAGGTCGCAGACCCAGAAGAACTCCGCGCCGCGCAGCTCGATGGCGCTCTGGAGCATCGTGTAAAAACCGAAGAAGACGGGGATCTGCAGGAGCATCGGCAGGCAGCCGCCGAGTGGGCTGACCTTGTTCTCCTTCATGAACTCCATGAGCTTCAGGTTCATCTTGCGCGAGTCGTCCTTGTACTTCTCCTGCAGCGCCTTCATCTGAGGCTGGAGCTCGGCCATGCGCTTCATCGACTTCGTACTGGCGTTGGTGAGCGGCCAGAAGATGAGCTTGATGATGATGGTGATGACGACGATGGCCCAGCCGTACGGCAGACCCCACGCGGCGAGCCCGTTCATCGAGAGCAGGAGTGCCTTCGCCACCCAGCCGAACCAGGTGCCGAAGTTCATCACCGCGTCGAGCTCCTGCTTTTCCTGAAGGCCAAGGCGCGCGAGCGTATTATATTCCTTCGGGCCGGCGTAGACTGTGAGCTGATGCTTGAGCGTTTCACCCGGCTTCAGCACCGTCGCTGTGTAGCCGAAGGCGGCTTGATAGCCAACCGGCTTGGGGAAAGCCTTCGGATCGGCGACCTTCTCGGCGGCAGTCGGCTCGGGCAGGGCTACCTCGCGCGCGACGAGGCGCGGCGCGGGGTCCTGGGGCACAGCGGTGATGGTGAAGAACTGGTTGTATACTGCGCCCCATGCGGCGTTCGTGCCAGTGCTGTTGAACTCCTGGCGCGGCGTCCCGGGGAAACAACCGAGCGTGCGGTTGGCGAACCACGCTTGATCCACAATCTGAACGTTCTTGCCGTCGCTTTCCATCAGGCCCATCAGAAGGCCGTCGTCCCGCAAGCTCATCGGCGTCGCGGTGCCGAGCACCCATTCGAGCGCTCCGACCGCGAGCGGAGCGGCCGTGGTGTTCTCGATGCGCACGGTGGCGGCGAATTGATAATTCGTCCCCAGCACAAACTCATGCACGAGCTTCAGGCCGTTGGTTAGCGTCTTCTCGGCGCGAACGCCGCTCGTGGTCGTGGTGAGCGCGAAGGGTTGCTTGTCCTGCAACTCCGGCGCACCGGTGAGCGCCAGCGCCGGCACGAGTGCCTGCGTGTTGAGCGCGGCGTAAGCGACATCCTTCTGCTTCTCCTTTTCCTTCGTGCGGCAGCCGACGTCGGCAGGGTATTTCAGCAGTTCGACCTGCTTCAACCCACCGCCGTGGGAGGTGAAGGTGTACCGTGCCCATTCGTTCGTCAGTATCAGGGTCTGCTCCGGCGCGCTCGGCTTGGCGATGATGGCGGCAACCGTGCCGTTCGTAATCACGCTCGGCGGTTTCACGACGGTCGCATTTGTGCCGTCGATGTTCGTACCAGTGCGATTGGTGGTGCTCTGATTGTTTGAGCCGATCCGCTGCTCGATCGGCACCGGCGGGTAGAACTTGTTCACCAGCGGGAACCAGAGAACGAGCAGGACGACGGAGACGACAACGACGGTGATGGCTTTACGGTCCATTTGAAAAATTGGGGAAAAATCAGCAGCGCGAATCCGTGCGGACGTGGAGCGGTTCCGATTGGAATCTGGAATCTGAAATCGCGAGCTTCACCGGTGGCACGGGGTCGTGACCGCAATCACCCCACGGATGACAGCGGCAGAGGCGCCGGGCGGCGAGGCGAGAACCATTCCACGCGCCGTGGCGGGCGACGGCTTCGATTGCGTAGGCCGAGCAGGTCGGCTCGAAACGGCAAAGTCCGCTCGGGCTGAAGAGCGTGACAAGTACGGGCGACACCAGCCAGCGGTAGAGCCGGATAGGAACGACGAGCAGGTATTGAGCAATGTTCACGCGGTTGTCTTGAGCAGCTTCGCTTGACGAAGCGCGGTGAGATAATCCTTCTCCACGTCTACAAAATTCTTTCCTGTCAGCGAGGCGCGCGCAACGAGGATGACCTCGGAGGGTTGCCGCAAGTCGTGCTGGTGGAGCCGGAAACACTCTCGCAAGAGACGCCGGCAGCGGCTACGTACAACCGCCGAACCGAGCTTGCGCGTGGTAATTACCGCCACGCGGCTGGGACGGCTCGGCGGTAATTCCAGCCAGTTCACAATCAGACAGCCGTGGACGACACGTTGGCCTTTTGATTTGAGCCGCGCGAAGTCGCGCCCCTGCTTGATGCGCCGCTCGCGCGGCAGAGTCAGCGGGGCGGGGGCGGGCATAAATCAGACCGGCGTGAGGCGCTTGCGACCCACGAGACGGCGGTTGGCGAGCACCTTGCGGCCGCCGCGGGTCTTCATCCGGGCGCGGAAGCCGTGCTGGCGTTGGCGGCGAATCTTCGACGGTTGGTATTGGCGTTTCATATCTCAGCAAATCTGCGTGGCCCAGCCACAAGTCCGTATTCAACGGAGCGGACGACCTTACCAGTGGCGCAAATAGTGTCAAGCGATGAAGGCTGCCGCCGGAACTCACCGACCTGCGTGCTAATTCACCTTCGAGTAACCGCATTGGCGGAACCACGCGACGGCGTCCGCGAGCGCGTCCCGCGGCGGTGTCTGCGGCAGGCCCAGTTCGCGGATTGCCTTGGCCGGGTTGAAGAACATCTTGTAACGAGCCATCCGTACGCCGGCCAACGGCGCGCGCGGCGGTTTCCCGGTGAAGCGTGCGGCCAGTTCGCCGATGTGCGCGACCATGAGCGGGATGAAATACGGGATGCGGATGCGCGGCGCGGGTACGTTGGAGACCGATTCCAAGACGGCGAACGCCTCGCGCATCGTCCAGTTGCCTTCTGCGTGACCGAGAATGTAGCGCTCGCCGATGCGTCCGCGTTCAGCGGCCAGGATGTGGCCAATGGCGACGTCGCGCACGTGGACCCAGTTCAGCCCCGTATCGAGGTAGGCTGGCATCTGGCGGTTGAGGAAATCCACAATCACTTTGCCCGTTGGTGTCGGCTTCACATCGCGCGGGCCGACGGGCGCACTCGGATTCACGATGACGACCGGGGCGCCCTTTGCGGCCAACTCACGCGCGACGACTTCCGCGCGCCATTTCGAGCGTTTGTAATCATTGGTCATCTGCGCCTCGGAAACGGGCGCCATCTCCTCCGACGGCGTCAGGAGGCCATCCGTCTCCTGCGGCAGACCGATGCAGCCGACGGTGCTGGTGTACACGATGCGGCTGCAGCCGGCGCCGGTGGCGATCTCGATGACGTTGCGCGTGCCGTCCACGTTCGCGCGGTACATTGGTGCGTAATCAGCGAGCCAGAGGTGGTAACTAGCAGCAACGTGGAAGCACCAATCGCAGCCGCGCAGGCCGCGCGCGAGAGAATCACGGTCGGTCACATCGCCTGGCACGGCCTCGTAATCGGCCCCCTCCAGCCCGCGAAGATCGGCGCCGGGGCGCAGCAGCGCGCGTACTCGATGTCCGCGGGCAGTCAGTTCGTGGACGAGGTTCGCGCCGATGAAACCCGATGCGCCAGTGACGAAGCAGTTCATGAGTTGCGCTTAAATCACCTCAGCAATGAGCGGCGCCGGTTCGTGCGGTTCGCGGCTGAAGGCAAACGCGCCGCGTAGTCGTGCCGCCGCCGATTCCGCTTCAGAACGGGTGCGGGCGTGGACGCGACAAAGCAGGCTGCCAATGCCAAACGGTTCTCCAAGTTTCGCCAGCATGTCCACGCCAACTGCGCAATGGATAACGGATTCCTTCGTCATGCGACCACCACCGAGGTCGCGCACGACTTCGCCGATGATTCTTGCATCGCAGCGGCTGATAAAGCCTTCCTCAGATGTGGTAACTTCGAGGACGACGGGCGCGGTGTGGTCGAGTGCGAGTTGGCAATGGAAGGCGTCGAGATCGGCCCCTTGCGCTACGATGAGCTCGTTAAATTTCGTGCGGGGCGCGCCGCTGGCAAGGCATTGCAGCGAGACCGCACGGGCCGCCGCGAGCTCCGGTTTCTTGCCGGTGAGCACGAGCAGATGGGCGGCGGAATCCACGACGAGTTCCTGAAAATCGTCGGGGCCATAGCCCTCGAGACAACGGACGGACTCCTTCACCTCGAGCCAATTCCCAGCGCTGCGACCAATCGGCGCATCCATCGCGGTGATTAACGTGCGCGTCTTCACGCCGCACTCGGCGGCAAGAGAGGCGATGGAGTGGGCTAGTGCGCGGGCCTCGTCACGTGTCCGCATAAAGGCGGCGGCGCCGAACTTCACATCCATCACCAGCGCGCCGATTCCCTCGGCAAGTTTCTTGGAGAGAATGCTCGCGGTGATAAGTGGGATGCTGGGGACGGTGCCGGTGACGTCGCGCAGGGCGTAGAGAAGTTTGTCGGCGGGAACCATCGTCTCGGTCTGGCCGCCCATCGCGACACCGATGGCTTGCACCTGCGCGATGAGGCGCTCCGGCGCGAGTTGCGTGGTGAGTCCAGGGATGGATTCGAGCTTGTCGAGCGTGCCGCCGGTGATCCCGAGGCCGCGGCCAGAGATCATCGGTACGCGGAAGCCGAGGCAGGCCAATAGCGGCGCGAGTGCGAGCGAGACCTTGTCGCCGACGCCGCCGGTGGAATGCTTATCCACGAGGGGGCGCGGATCGTCGGGAAAGCGTAGCGTCTCACCCGAGTCGCGCATCGCGAGCGTGAGAGTGCGGGTTTCCTCGTTGGTCAACCCGCGGAAAAAAACCGCCATGAGAAAGGCGGCCATCTGGTGGTCGGAGATGTGGCCATGGGCGAAGGCGCGGACTATCTCCTGCCATTGGGCGGGTGTCAGCGCGGCTCCGTCGCGTTTGGCCTCGATCAGGGGGAGGAAATTCATGCGCGCCTTCGAGGCGCGCGAAACTAACCGTTGAACCGCTTCGCCGCAATAGTGGCGTTATGGCCGCCGAACCCGAAGGAGTTGTTCAGGACGGCGGTGATGGCCATCGGCCGCGCCTGATTCGGAACGCAGTCGAGGTCGCACTGCGGGTCGGGATTTTCGTAATTGATGGTGGGCGGAGCGATCTGGGTCTGGAGTGCCTTCGTGCAAACAGCCATCTCGATCGCGCCGGCAGCGCCGAGCATGTGGCCGGTCGCGCCTTTGGTGGAACTGACGGCGAGCTTCTTGGCGTGGTCGCCGAAGACGCTCTTGATTGCTTGTGTCTCGCAGACGTCGCCCTGCGGTGTGGAAGTACCGTGGGCGTTGATATAGGAAATCTCGTCGGGGCGCAGACCGGCGGAGCGCAGGGCCATCTTCATGCAGCGCGCGGCGCCTTCGCCCTCGGGCGAGGGGGCGGTGATATGGTTAGCGTCGGCGGTGTTGCCATAGCCGACGATCTCGCAGTAGATACGCGCGCCGCGGGCCTTGGCGTGCTCCAGTTCCTCGAGCGCGAGGACGCCGGCGCCTTCACCCATCACGAAACCGTCGCGCTGCGAATCGAACGGCCGCGAGGCGCGCTTGGGTTCGTTGTTGCGTGTGCTGAGCGCTCGCATCGCGGCGAAACCGCTCATGCTCAGCGGGACGATGGCGGCCTCGGTGCCGCCAGCAAAAATCACATTCGCGTCGCCCATCTTGATGGTGCGCCAGGCTTCGCCGAGCGCGTGGGTGCTGGTGGCGCAGGCGGAGCAGGTGGCGACGTTCGGGCCGCGCAGCTTGTAGTACATCGAGAACATGCCGCTGGCCATGTTCAGGATGAGCATCGGAATCATGAACGGCGAAACGCGGCTGGGGCCTTTTTCCAAAAGCACCGAATGTTGCGCCTCGGTGGTTGAGAGACCGCCGATACCCGAGCCGATGAAACAGCCGATTTGGTCGCGATCGACTTTCTCGAGGTCGAGTCCGGAGTCCTGCAATGCGCGCCAACCGGCGTACACGCCGAATTGGGTGAAGCGGTCGGTGCGGCGGAGATCCTTGGGCGAGGGGAAGGCCGGCGCGGCGTCGAAATTTTTGACCTCCGCGGCAATTTGGCAATCGTACTTAGAAACGTCGAAGAGGGTGATGCGGTCGATACCGCAGTGGCCTTCGAGGATGTTCTTCCAGAAGGTATCAATCTCCGTGCCGAGCGCCGAGATGACGCCGATGCCCGTGACCACCACTCTGCGTTCCGTGCCTGCCATAAAAACGAGGGGGGCGGCTTGAGCTGACCTCAGTTCGAGCCGCCCCCCGAAAATTGCGCCTGCTACTTGGCGCTCTCTTCGACGTACCTGATGACGTCGCCGACGCTCTGGAGCTTCTCAGCCTCAACGTCGGGGATTTCCTTGCCGAACTCTTCCTCCAAGGCCATCACCAACTCGACGGTATCGAGGGAGTCGGCGCCCAAGTCCTCAATGAACTTAGCTTCCGGAGAAATCTGCTCCGGCTTCACGCCGAGTTGTGCGACGATGATATCCTTGACCCGTTGTTCGATGGATTTTTCAGATTTTTCAGACATAAATCTTTGGTAAGACTGGCTCGTCTCTACGCAAGCCCTCTTGGGGCGTCAAGCGTCGAATCGCAAAATATTTCCAAGGTTACCGGCTTAGGACATCACCATCCCGCCATCTACCGAGAGCACCTGGCCGGTGATATAGCGCGCCGCTGGGCTGGCGAGGAAGAGCGCCGCGTTGGCGATGTCCTCCGTCTGACCGAGTCTGCCGAGCGGGATGTTCTTGAGCAACTCGGTCTTCATTTCTTCTTTGAGCACCGCGGTCATGTCGGTCTCGATGAAGCCGGGCGCGAGCGCGTTCGCGGTGATGCCGCGGCTGGCGAGTTCTCTGGCGGTCGCCTTCGTGAAGCCGATTAGGCCCGCCTTGCTCGCCGAGTAGTTTGCTTGCCCCGCATTGCCGATGAGGCCGATGACCGAGGCGATGTTGATGATTCGTCCGCTGCGTTGCTTGATGAACGGCCGCACGAAGGCTTTGGTGAAGAGGAATGCCCCTTTCAGATTCGTGTCCAGCACCGTGTCCCAGTCCGCGTCGCTCATCCGCATGAGCAGGCCGTCGCGCGTGACGCCGGCGTTGTTCACGAGGATGTCCACGCGGCCGCACTCGGCGAGAATCTTCTCGCCCGCCGCCGCCACCGCAGCGGCGTCCGTCACATCCACGGCATGCGCCCACGCCTTTCGGCCGAGCGTGCGGATCTCGCCGGCGACCTTTTCCGAGTTCTCCGCGGTGCGGGAGACGCAGACGACGTCCGCCCCCTCGGCGGCGAATTTCAGGGCGACGGCCCGGCCGATACCGCGGCCCGCGCCGGTGACGACCGCGATCTGATTGGCAAGTTGACTCATAGTTGGTTGTGGATTTTCGACGGAATTGACCAGATGAACAGAACTATCTTGGCTGCTGGCGTCTTAGCGATTCAACCTCCGAGCGCTTTCACGGTTGCTTCGAGGCTGGGCGTGTCGGCCACGTTGAGCACCTGCGCGGTCTTGTCAATCCGCTTCATGAAGCCGGTGAGCGCCGTGCCCGGCCCAAGTTCGATGAAACGCGTGAAACCCTGTGCGAGCAGATAGCGGACGGATTCCTCCCAACGCACCGACGAGGTGACCTGCTCGACCAGCCGCTGGTGAATCTCGCCGCAGGTCGCGTGCGGTTGGGCGGTGACATTGGCGATGACCGGTACGGATGGCAGGTTCAGCGGGATGGCTCCAAGCGCCTCGCGCAACTTCGGCTGTGCGCTGGCCATTAGTTTTGAGTGATACGCGCCGGCGACCGTCAGAGCCAATGCACGCTTAGCGCCCCGCGTTTTCGCCAGCTCGCAGGCTGTGTTGATTTTCTCCAGTTCGCCGGAGATGACAAGTTGACCAGGGCAGTTGAGGTTCGCTAACTCGACGCCGGCCTCGGCGCAGACCTCGCGTGTCGGTCCCTCGTCGAGCCCGATGATCGCCGCCATGCCGCCGCGCGTCGCCTCGCACGCCTCCTGCATGAATCGCCCGCGCTGGCGCACCACACGCAGGCCATCCTCGAACGACATCACGCCCGCCGCGGTGAGCGCGCTGAACTCGCCGAGCGAGAGACCGGCCGTGGCTTCGAAGTTCAGATTCGGCACACGCTCCTTGAGCAACTCAAGCGCGACCCAACTCAAGAGGAAGATGCCTGGCTGGGCGTTCTCGGTTTTCGTCAACTCGGACTCCGGGCCCGCGAAGCAGACTTGGGCGAGGTCGTAGCCAAGCGCAGCGTTGGCCCGGTCGAAGAGCGTCTTGGCAATCGGAAACTGTGCGGCAAGGTCTTTGCCCATACCGACGGTTTGGGCCCCTTGTCCGGCGAACAGCAATGCGGTCTTGCTCATAAACGGCGTGACTAAACACGAAGAGGCGGTTTTGTGAAAGTCACGAATTCGGGGACGAGCTCGGTGAATAGCGTGTGATTACGGGAACTCCGTCTTGTCCTCACAAGGCTCGAGCCGACCGATGCCCCGCATCAGTTCATCGGCGGCGACTTGGTAAAGCTGTTTGAGGCGTTCCTTCGTACAGGTTTTGGCCTCGGCCCGGAGCGCGGTGAAATCCATCGGCCTGCCGAATTTCACGGCGGCGGTCTTCGGTCGCGGGATTGTGAGATGCCTGCCGTACGCCTCGAACATGCCAAAGAGACGGACGGGGACCACGGGCGCGGTCGATTTCAGGATGACGAGACCGATACCAGCGCGAGCAGTTTGAATCTGCCCGTCATGGGAGCGCGTGCCTTCGGGGAAGATGAGAATGGCGTTGCCGGCAAGAAGGCGATCAAAAATAGCCCTCAGGCCCTTGCCTCCTCCGCCGTCGCGATCCACGGGGATGGAGTTCCATGAACGCAGAATCATGCCGCTCATTGGATGGCGGAAGAGCGACTCGCGCGCGAGGTAGCAGAGCTGGCGGGGCAATGACGAGCCGATGAACGGCGGGTCGATGAAGCTGACGTGGTTCGAGGCGAGGATGACCGGCCCGTTGAGTGGTACGCGGTCTCGATGATAAATGCGCGCGCGGAAGTAAAATCGGCAGAGCGCGCGGAAAGAAGTCCAGGCGACCAGGTAACTCAGATTCATGCGTGTCGCGGTCCTCCTTGGTTTATCAATCGCCGACCTGTTGTGAGGCGACGCGTTTCTGGATGCTGCGGCGGAGCATCCGCGGCAATGCCAGCCGCGCCCACGGCAACCAGCGATATTTGTTCGGTATGAAAAGCTGTTCCTTGCGCGCGGTCATCGCGGCGAGAATCCGCGTGGCGCATTCTTCCGCGGGAACGGCATCGCTCGTGTGGCTGCGGCGGGCGTCGCCCGTTTTCGCGCCGGCTTCGCAGAAGGCGTGCGAGCGCAATTCTGTACCGGAAATCCAGCTCGGATAAACGGCGAGAATGTCCACGCCGCTGCCGTCGAGTTCCATCCGCAGGCTTTCCAGAAAACCGTCGAGCGCGTGCTTCGCGGCGGTGTAGCCGGTGTGGGCGGGTGCGCCGATCTTGGATTGCAGCGAAGCGATAGCGACGAAGAGGCCGCGGCTTTTGCGCAGGTGCAGCAGCGCGGGGTGCAGGCAGTGAACCGCGCCGAGATAGTTCACGTCGATGAGTTTTCGGAAGAGCGCGAGATCGCGGGTGTCCTCGAATCGCGCCCACATGCTGACGCCGGCGTTGGCGATGAGATAGTCGAGCGCGCCGAATCGGGCGACAGTTTCCGTGATCAGCCGCACACAGTCTCCAGATTGCGTGACGTCGCCAACCACGACGAGCGGTTCGGGTGCGCCAGCTTGCTGGCAGAGGTGAGCGGTTTCGCGCAAGGCGGTTTCATTGCGTGCGAAAAGCGCGAGGCGCGCGCCATCGCGTGCAAGTTGCACGGCGAGTTCACGGCCGAGTCCTGCTGAAGCGCCGGTGATGGCGATGGATTTGCCTGCGAACATCACGGTTTACGGAAAACGTGTATGGCCTTGGCGCTGAGACCCCATTCCGCAATGGGATTTTTTCCGGGGAGAATCTTGCCGGGGTTCATGATGTTCTTCGGATCGAGTCCGGTCTTGAGCGCGCGAACGGCATGAAGACCGGCGGGCGAGAGGTCCTCTTCAATCCATGGCAGGTGCTCGGTACCGACGGCATGATGATGCGAGAGCGTGCCGCCGTGTTTGAGGAAGGCGTCCTCGGCCGCTTTCTTCACGTAGAGATATTGCTCAAGCTCGCGGCCGCGGTGCGGCGCCGCACCGAAGGTGAAGTAGAGGCTCGCGCCGGCGTGGTAGTTGTGGCTGACGTGGCAACCGACCCACGGCGGACTGCCCGTGTCGCGGATGGCCTGCGCGATAGCATCGCTGGTCTTCGCATGGAGGTTGAGCAGATTACTCCAAACGGTCGCAGTCTCGCTGACATCAGCAATGATGCCGCGATCCATCACGAAGTCGCGCAGGTGGGGGAAGTCGTACTTGCTCTTCTCAAACGAGCGGCCGGGGCTGTCGCCAAGACTAGCGGCACCGTGGTTGCGATAGATATCGTTCACCTCGGCGCGACGTTGACGGAAGGCGGCGGGCTCGCCTTCGAAGGCCGTGATCATCATGCAGCACTTCGCGAAATCAATCCTCTTCACGTGGCGCAGATACCATTTCATCGCGTTGGCGATCCGCTGCTTGAAAGGCGTGGTGCGCTGCTTGAAGGCGAAGGAAAGCTGCGTCTTGAAAGGGTCGTTGAGCCGCGTGATCACAGGCATGAGATCTCGCCGCACGCACTCGTAGACAGCCGCCACACCGCTCTCGAAGTCGGGAAAAAGGTAGCCGTAGTAGGCCTTGCGCTCGGGCAGGCGGTGTACGCGCATCGCCGCCTCGGTGATGACGCCGAGAATCCCTTCGCTGCCGATGCAGAGATGGTTCACGTCGATGCCATTCGAGCACTTCGGCACCGTGCGCGTCACGATGGTGCCGCTGGGCGTGACCATGCGGAGCGACACGACCATGTCCTCGATCTTGCCGTACTTGTCGCTCTGCATGCCAGCCGAGCGCGTGGCGATCCAGCCGCCGAGCGTGGAATGCAGGAAGGAATCAGGGAAATGTCCGAGCGTGACGCCGTGCGATTGCAGCTGCGCCTCCATGTCGTCGCCCAGCGCGCCGGGCTGAAGGCGCGCGACGAGCGAATGTGCGTCGACCTCGAGCACACGATTCATTCGGCCCATATCCAGCGAGACAACCATCCGGCCGTAGGCGTCCTTTGATTCAAGGCAGCCAGCGATGTTCGAGCCGCCGCCGAACGGAATCAGCACCACCTCGTGTGAGTGGGCCGCGGTGACGATGGCGACGACGTCCGCCTCGCTTTCAGGATAAACGACGAGGTCCGGCGCGTGGCTCACGAGGCCGCGGCGCAGGCGCCAAAGGTCGCGGAAACTCTTGCCGGCGGCGTGGACGAGCCGCTCCATTTTGTCGTCGCGGAACTGGTCGGGCTTGAGCGCGCGCCGCGCGTCGGTGAGGAACTGCTCGTGCCGTTTCGCTGCGGGAAGCTGGATGCTCTCGAAGGTGACTGGCGGCGTCATCTCCGTCTCGGTGATACCGAGTTGCGTGGCGAGATAAGGCCAGACGCCGGGACGATCGGAGATATCGAAGGAAGCGCCTTCATCGCCCCACCCCCACCACTTCATGTGTTTTACTTCAGCGGGCATTAGCCTGTTCCGTTGCGAGTTGCCGTAGTCGAAGGGTCAACTCATCGGTCACCTTCGCATAGGTCTGGAGGTCCTTTTGCCCATCGATCCGGCTCTTGGCGAGGAAATCGCTGGGAACAATCGGCGCACCGACGCGCATCATGATTCGCGTGGAACGGACTAGCTTCACCCCCTTGGGCAGCGCGCGGAAGGTGCCATCGATGTGCACAGGCACGAGCGGGATGCCGAGCTCGACGGCGATCATCGCAGCGCCTTTCTTGAGCGGCTGCAGCTCGCCGGTCATCGAGCGCGTGCCTTCCGGATACATGATGAGGCAGCGGTCGCCGGCGTGGATGAATTGCTGGCAGGCGCGGAGCACTTCAGCGATGGCGTGGCGGCTGGCCTTACGGTCGGCTGGAATGAGGTTCATCAAGAGCGGCAAGAAACCATTCCGATTTTTGTTCTCAAAGAAATAGTCCTTCGCCGCGAGCATCGCACAACTGTTGAAGGGTAGACCCGAACCGGTCATCAGCACTACGCTATCCATGTGGCTGCAGTGATTGCTGCAGAGAAGGAAGGGCGGCTTGGGAAGGCGCTCGCGGTGAATGACCGTGAGCGGGCACCAGAGGCGGAACAGGACGCGGCAGAAGCCGCGAAAGCCCGCGCGCAGGGCACGCTCGCGGAGGCTCGCCGGCGCAAGGTGCAAATTCATCGCCGCCTCGGCGCGGGGCGCTTCGAGCAGGTGCTTGATGGCCGCCACTTATTTTCTCCCGAATTTGGCGTGAGAAGCCGCGAACTCGTTGCTGATGATGGCGCCGGCCAGCGAAATCTCTAGCGCCAGCGCGGCGGCGCAGATGATCTCGGCGAGCTTCTTGGAGGAGTCGGGTTCGCCGGCGCAGCCGAGCAGTTTGAGATTGTTCTGCTGCTGCAACAGTCGCGTGGCGCCGCCGACGGTGCCGACAGTGATTGATGGCATTGTAAGGGTGGCGAATAGGTTTTCGCCGCGCCGGTCGAAAGTGGTGATGCCGACCGCATTCTCCGTCACGCAGGCGACGTCCTGCCCGGTAGCGAGATAGATTGCGGCGAGGCCGTTGGCGACGTGGAGATTAAAACCAAGCACGCCGGCGAGTTGCGAGCCGAGTTGCTTGTCCGTAGCACATTGGATGACGTCGTCCACGCCGACGCGGAGGACTTTGCGCAGCAGTCGTTCCGGCACGGTGAAGCTGGCAATCACCTGATGGCCGCGGCCGTGCAACAGTGTGCGGTGCGTCGGATTCTTGTCGCCGCTGAAATTGCTCTCCACGAGGTAACGTACAGGGCCGAGATGCTGCACCTCGCCGAGAATCCAGCGGCAGGCCTTGTCGGTGCCGATGGTCACCATATTCTGTCCGGCGGCCTCGGCAGTGTTATAGACGAAGTCGAGGATGACACGGTTGTGTGCGGGATATTTGTCGATGCGCAGGAGTCGGCCGTGGCGTGTAGTGGATTCAGCGGCGGCCTTGATCTCGGAGAAATGCAGATTAACCCAGTCGATGAACTTCACCGACTGCGTCATGTCACTGAAGATGAACACTGGCGCGCGCGAAAGCTCCTGCTTGAAATGGCGTGTAGTGATGCCGCCGGCAAGATGCGTGAGATAGCAACCGCGTGTCATCGAGAACGAAAGAGTGCCCTCCACCGTGCAGAGCGGCACATAGAAGTCGCCCTTCGCGAACGAGCCGGCGATTTTCAGAGGGCCAGCGACAGACATCGGGATGCCGACATAGCCGACATGGTTCTCGATCAACCCCTGGAGTTTTTCCGGTTCATCGAAGACGCCGGAGGAGATGGTCACGCCGGTGCGTTTCGCGAGCCACTCGCGGCGGTGCGCCGAATCCTCGTTCGTGTAACCGCGCGGCGGAGTGACCTTGTCGTGGCCGTTGGAAGCAGCGTGTTCCGAGTTGGAAACGGGCGCGCCCTTGCCATTAATCTTGCCGGTGGATGCTGGTGCTGAAAGAGCTCGGTTGACTGCCCTCATGGTTGCGGTGGGGTAATAATTCTGTAACGTCTCGGTGAAAGCTAGGGGGTCGGAACGTTTTGTTCCAGCATATTCCCTCGGCCGCGAGGCGAACAATATCGCGTGCAAAAAAGCATTGCGGCTTTGCGTCCCGCGCCTCTAGCCTTCTCGCCTGTTGTATGTCGAACAAGACCTATCAGCACGTCAACAATCTTTGGAACGATGCCGAGGTCGCCAAGCTTTCTGGCGCGGACCGGCTCGTCTACCGCTCGAACAAGCTTGGTAGCGACCAGCGCATCACCAACACCGGCGGGGGCAATACCTCCTCCAAGCTCGCCGAGAAGGACCCACTCACGGGCGAGCCCGTCAGCGTGCTCTGGGTGAAGGGCTCCGGCGGCGACCTCCGCACCTCCACGCGCGACAACTTCTCCAGCCTCTATCAGGACAAGCTCATCGCGTTGCAAAGGGTCTACGCCGCGCGCGCTGATAAGGGACTCAAGTCGCAGGCCGAAGACGACATGGTGGCGATGTACAACCACACCACGTTCAACCTCAACCCGCGCGCCTCGTCCATCGACACGCCGTTGCACAGCTTCATCCCCGCGAAGTTCGTGGATCACATGCATCCGAACGCCATCATCTCCATCGCCGCCAGCGCGCGCTGCGTGGAGTTGACGAAGGAAATCTTCGGCGGCGTGATGGGGTATGTGCCGTGGATGCGCCCCGGCTTCGAGCTCGGCCTAGCGATGCAGGAAATCTGCCGTAAGAACCCGAAGACCAACGCCATCATGATGGGCCAGCACGGCTTCATCAGTTGGGCGGACGATGATAAGAATTGCTACCACGTCACGCTCGATTACATCGAGAAGGCCTCGGACTACATCGAGAAGAAGTATGCCGAGAAGGGCGGCGACGGGAAGGTCTTCGGCGGTACGAAGTTCCAGACGCTCCCGCAGGAGAAACGCAACGAGGCCTTTGCGGCCATCCTCCCGTGGCTTCGCGGGCAGGTCAGCCAGCAGCGCCGCTTCATCGGCACCGTGCAGGACGACGAGAAAATCCTCCGCTTCGTGAACTCGAAGGACGCCCCGCGCCTCGCCGAGCTCGGCACGTCGTGCCCCGACCATTTTCTGCGCACCAAGATCAAGCCCCTCTACGTGGACTGGAATCCGCAGGCTGAGGACATCGCTGCGCTCAAGTCGAAGCTCAAGGCCGGCCTCGAGCAGTATCGCAAGGACTACGCCGCGTATTACGCGAAGTGCAAGCACGCCAACTCGCCCGCGATGCGCGATCCGAATCCGACCGTCGTGCTCGTCCCCGGCCTCGGCATGGTCGCGTGGGGCAAGGACAAGTCCGAGAGCCGCGTCACCGCCGAGTTCTACAACTGTGCGGTCGAGGTGATGCGTGGCGCGGAGGCGATTGATAAGTACATCGCGCTCCCACAGCAGGAGGCGTTCGACATCGAGTACTGGCTGCTCGAGGAGGCCAAGCTTAAGCGCATGCCCGCCGAAAAAGAACTCGCGCGGCAGGTCGTCGTCGTTGTTGGCGCCGGCTCTGGCATCGGCAAAGAGACCGCCCATCGCCTCTCTAAGGAGGGCGCGCACATCGTCTGCGTGGACATGAAGACCGAGACCGCGCAGGCCACGGCTAATGAGCTCACCGACAAGCTCGGCCACGGTATCGGCGTCGCCGGTACTGGCATCTCCAACTGCGGCCCGGCCCTCGGCCTCGCCTGCAACATCACCGATCGCGCCAGCGTCCGCGCGATGTTGGATCAAGTCGCGCTCGCCTACGGCGGGTTTGATTCCATCTGCGTCACCGCCGGCGTCTTTTGGCCGAGCGACACCTCCGGTCATATCCCAGACGACAAGTGGGCCTTCACCTTCGGCGTCAACGTCACCGGCAGCTACATCGTCGGCGACGAGGCCGCTCGGACGTGGAAGGAGCAGGGGCTTCGCGGCAACCTCGTCCTCACCACCAGTGCCAACGCCGTCGTGCCGAAGAAGGGGAGCGTCGCCTACGACTGCTCCAAGGCTGCTGCGAACCACCTCGTGCGCGAGCTTGCCATCGAGCTATCGCCGCTCGTGCGCGTCAACGGCGTCGCCCCGGCGACGGTCGTGCAGGGCTCCGCGATGTTCCCGCGTGACCGTGTCATTGGCTCGCTCGCCAAGTACAACATCCCATACACCGACGACGAGGCGACCGAATCGCTCGTGAAGAAGCTCGCCCAGTTCTACGCCGACCGGACGCTCACCAAGGCGCCCATCACGCCCGCCGACCAGGCGGAGGCTTACTTCCTCCTCATCACCAACCGTCTCTCCAAGACTACCGGTCAAGTGATCACCGTGGACGGCGGCCTGCACGAAGCCTTCCTGCGCTGAGGCGCCTCACCGTGCGATCAGTAAAAGGGCGGTTGCCTTGACACCAAGGCGCGCTTTGCCGAATGATGCGCGCCTTATGGCTGACCCAAAAGCAACCGCGTTGATGGAGAAGATTGTCTCCCTCTGCAAGCGTCGCGGGTTCATTTTCCAGTCCTCCGAAATCTACGGCGGCATCAATGGGTTTTGGGATTACGGTCCGCTGGGCGCGGAGCTTAAGCGCAACGTGAAGGAGTTGTGGTGGCGTCAGATGACGCGCCTGCGCGACGACGTGGTGGGGTTGGAGGCGACCATCATCATGCACCCGCAGATCTGGAAAGCCAGTGGCCACGTGGACACGTTCAGCGATCCGATGAGCACGTGTCGGCATTGCAAAAAGCTGGTGCGCGCCGATCAGGTTTGGGAGCAGTTGCCGGAGAACGCGTGGGCGCAGGCCGTCGCAGAGCTGTGTCCGAGCGGCCACGTGGACAGCGCGCGGTTGCTGGGATGGGCGAAGGGCAAAGGGCAGCGTGTTGCGCCGAATCTTGCGCTGGTGCGCAATCCGGAGGTGACGTTGAGCTGGCTGGCCGAGCGCGTGCAGCAGAATCCCGCGCCGCTGGAAACGAAGGAACTTTATCAGTACTTAGCCACCGAGCAGTTCCCTCAGACAGGATTGGTCACGCCGTGTCCGCACTGCGGCGGCGAACTCACGGCGCCGCGCCCGTTCAATCTGATGTTCAAGACGCATTACGGGCCGGTGGAGTCGGATGACAATCTCTGCTATCTGCGGCCCGAGACGGCGCAGGCAATCTTCGTGCAGTTCAAGAATGTGCTGGAGACGTCGCGCCAGAAGGTGCCGTTCGGCATCGCGCAAATGGGCAAGGCGTTTCGCAACGAGGTCACGCCGCGCAACTACACTTTCCGCAGTCGCGAGTTCGAGCAGATGGAGCTGGAGTTTTTCATCAAGCCCGATGAAGCGGTGGAAGCGCAGGCGGGGGCGGTCGCTGCAGTGGACGCGGCGGGGCATCCCGGCGAACCGCAAGCCAACTGGGGTTGGCAGATGTGGCACAAGTATTGGGTCGAAGAGCGCATCAAGTTCTACGAGGGCATCGGCCTGCCGCGCACGACACTTGAGGAATACTGGCAGAAGCCCGAAGAGCTGGCGCACTACGCGCGCGCCTGCGTGGACATCCTTTTCAAGTTCCCGTTCGGCACACAGGAGCTCGAGGGCATCGCTGCGCGCAGTGATTATGATTTGAGCCAGCACGAGCGTTGCTCGGGCAAGGCGATGGGCGTGTTCGACGAAGAACTGCGGACGGCGTGGGGCAAGTTGCCCAAGGAAAAACAGGATGAGCTTTGGAAACGCTACTTCGAGGCGCGCCGCAAATATCTGGAGCGGACCGGCGAAGTGCCCGAGAAAGCCGCCATCACCGCACGCACGAACGCCGACGGTCTCGCAAAGGGTCAGTACATCCCGCACGTCATCGAGCCAAGCGCCGGTGTGGACCGCCTCATCCTCGGTCTCATCACGCATGCGTACAGCGAGGTGACGGACACCGATGACAAAGGCAAGAGCGAGACGCGCGTGATTATGAAGTTTCATCCGCGCGTCGCGCCGATTAAAATCGCCGTGCTGCCGCTGCTTAAAAACAAGCCCGAGCTGGTAAAGAAAGCGCAGGAAGTCTTTGCGCTATTGCGCGGCGAGATGAACACGTTCTATGACGAGGCGGGTTCCATCGGCCGCCGCTACGCGCGACAGGACGAAGCGGGCACGCCGTTCTGCATCACGATTGATTTCGACACGCTCGGCGAGAAGCCGGAGCTGCTCAACACCGTCACTCTTCGCCACCGCGACGATGGCCAGCAGGAGCGATTGCCCATCGCAGAACTGCTTGGCTACCTCCTGCCGAAAATCCGTTAGCCATGTTTGCCGCACAGAAACGTTGGGTCGCGTGTGCTTTCATTTTCGTTGCGCAAATGCTGACTGCTGCCGAGCCGTGGAAGCTGATGTGGTCGGACGAATTCAACGGCGCGAAGCTGGATTTCACCAAGTGGGATGTTGAAGAAAACGGCCACGGTGGCGGCAACAACGAGCTGCAATATTATGTGGACCGGCCGCAGAACGTGCGCGTGAAGGACGGCCACCTTGTCATCGAAGCATTGCGCGAGTCGTTCAATCAGGCTGGTGTGCGCAAGGATTTCACCTCCGGCCGCATCCGCACCAAGCACCGCGCGGACTGGAAGTATTGCCGTGTGGAAGTCCGCGCAAAACTGCCGACGGGGCGTGGTCTGTGGCCGGCCGTGTGGATGTTGCCCAGTGAAGAGAAGTACGGCGGTTGGGCGTCCAGCGGTGAGATTGATATCATCGAGATGGTCGGCCACGAACCGAACAAGCTCCATGCCACGCTGCATTTCGGCGGGCCCCGGCCGAAGAACCAACAGGCCACCAAAGTGCACACGCTGACGAACGGAACCTTCGCCGATGACTTTCATGTGTTCGCGATAGAGTGGGAGCGCGATGAGTTCCGCTGGCATCTGGACGGGAAAGAATACGCCAAACAACGCGAGTGGCGCAGCGAGAGCGGCGCGTTCCCTGCGCCGTTTGACCGGCCGTTCTTCCTCATCATCAACCTCGCGGTCGGCGGCCAGTGGCCCGGCCCGCCCGACAAGCAAACGGAATTCCCACAGCGCCTGCTAGTGGATTACGTGCGCGTGTATCAGAAGCCAGCGGCCGCCGCCGGCAAATAGCCCGCGCGCGCAGTGTCATTTTCCAGCGTGACCATACCGCCGCATGTTGGCACACTGCCGACGTGACAACCGCCGAAGCTTCCAAAATCCTCGACCAATTCCGCGCCGGGAAAGTCGACCGCGACACGGTGCTGCGCGTGATGCTGGCGGCGCCGGTCGTGGACATCGGCTTTGCACAAGTGGACACGCACCGGGCACTGCGCAAAGGTTTTCCAGAAGTGATTTTCGGCGCAGGCAAAACGCCCGCACAAGTCGCCGCCATCGCCGCGCGCCTGTTCGAAGCCAATGATCGCGTGCTCATCACCCGCATCGGGCCGGAGCATGCGCGCGTGTTGAAACGAAAATTCCCGCACGCCGTCCACCATGAAGCCGCGCGGTGCGTGACAATCCAAAAGAAGCCGTTACCAAAACGTCCCGGTGTCATCGCTGTCGTATGCGCGGGCACCAGCGACCTGCCCGTGGCGGAGGAAGCCGCGGTCACCGCGGAAATCATGGGCAACTCTGTGGTGAGCATCAACGACGTCGGCGTCGCGGGATTGCACCGGTTGCTCGCGCGCGTGGAAGCATTGCGCAGCGTGAACGTCATCATCGCGGTGGCGGGGATGGAAGGGGCGCTGCCGAGTGTCATCGCAGGCCTCGTCTCCAAGCCGGTCATCGCAGTGCCGACGAGCATCGGCTACGGCGCGAGCTTCGGCGGCATTGCTGCGTTGCTGGGCATGCTCAACAGTTGCGGGAGCGGTGTGACGGTGGTGAATATCGACAACGGATTTGGCGCGGGCTACGCAGCGAGTCAGATTAACGCGTTGGCGGCGGAAAGCGACTAGCCCTGGGCGGGATGAGTAACCGATGGTCGCCGCCGTCCATACCAACATGCGGCTGAGTGCGTCCTTCTTCCCGTCCTTTTTTTGGTTGGCGCGGGGCGGGAGCGCGAGGCTAGGCTGGCGGCTATGAAGGCGCTTTATCTCGACATCTTCAGCGGGCTGAGCGGGGACATGTTCCTCGGGGCGATGGTAGATCTGGGCGTCGAATTCCGCCTGCTCGATCAGGAGTTGGGACGCCTGCGACTCGAGGGGTATCACCTCCACGCGGGGCACGGCGAGAAGTCCGGTATCGCGGGCGTGAAGTTTGATGTGCATCTGACGGCAGGGCATGATCACGACCACGGCGACCATAGCCATTCTCATTCACACGGGGACCATGACACTTCGCACAGTCACGGTTCGGGGGACACCGGGCATTCGCACGAGGGGAGCCGGAATTTCTCGCAGATCAAAGCGCTCATCTACCAGAGCCAGCTCTCGGACTGGGTGAAGCAGAAGGCCGTGGCGGTCTTCCAGCGCGTGGCGAACGCGGAGGGGAAGATTCATAGGATGCCCCCGGAGCAGGTGCATTTTCACGAGGTAGGCGCGGTGGATTCCATCGTGGACATCGTGGGCGCGTGCATTGCGCTCGAGATGCTCGGGCGACCGCGCGTGCTCGCGGCGAACGTGGTGGAAGGGACGGGCTTTGTGACGTGCGCGCACGGGCGGTTTCCGATTCCGGCACCGGCGACACTGGAGATTCTCGCCGCACGCGGGATCACGGTGGCGCAATGCGAGGAACCGCATGAGCTGGTGACGCCGACGGGCGCGGCGCTGCTTGCGGAGTTCGTGGAGGAGTTCGGCCCGTTGCGAAATCTGAAGCCGGTAAAAATTGGCTACGGCCTCGGCACGCGCAACAATCTTACGCGCCCGAATGTGGTGCGCGCCATCCTGTGCGAAGCATCCGCGAGCGGTTCGCTTTCGGTCCATGACTGGCAGACGGATTCGATTGTGGTGCTCGAGACGAATCTCGACGACGTGAGCGGCGAGGTGCTCGGGGCGTTCGTGGAGAAGGCGCTCGCATCCGGCGCGCTCGATGTTTTCCACACGCCCATCCAGATGAAGAAGAACCGGCCGGGCACCTTGCTCACCGTGCTCTGCGCTGCGGCGGACGCGGATAAATTCAGCGAGCTGCTGCTGCGCGAGACGAGCGCCTTCGGTGTGCGCCGCACGACCGCGGAACGCCGCAAGTTGCGCCGCGAGTTCACAACGGTGACGACGCCCTTTGGCGAGGTGAAGGTGAAGCTCGGCAAGCTCGACGGCAAAGTGGTGCAAGCCGCACCGGAGTTCGAGAGCTGCCGCGAGCTGGCGGCGAAGGCCGGCGTGCCGGTCAAGGCGGTGCACGAAGCCGCGATGCGCGCGACGCAGTTCTAACGAACGGTTTTTGGAAACTAAAAGGCCGGAGCACTTGCTCCGGCCTTTCGTTTTAATTGAAGGCGTCGACGTTTACGGCAGTTCTTTGATGCGGATGTGGCGGTATTCCATCGTGCCGCGGTCGGCTTCCAAACCGATGGGGCCGGTGGCGGGCAGTTTCAGCGCGGCTTCGAGCACTTCGCCGTTGCAGGTGCAGCGCGCGACGCCGTCCTTCACGATGACCTCGATTTCGTTCCAGTCCTGCGCCTTGTATTTCTTGAGCTCCTTGTACGGGCCGGCGACGAGATAGTCGCGGCACTGCAGTTGCGGTTTGCGCAGGTAGATGCCGCTGTCGGCGTTCACGGCGGCGCGGAACTCGAGCTTCAGGTGGAAGTTCTTGGGGAACTCCTGGACGGTGTAGAGCTGGCGGAAGCGCGCCTTACCTTCCACGTGCGGGTTCACAGTGAGAATGCCGGGTTTGGCCGTGTAACGACCGTCGCTCGCCTCGCTCTTGTCATTGAACGTCTCGGCGGGGATGGGTTTAAAATCCTTGTCGCGATAGCCCCAACCCGAAAGGTCTTTCCCGTTGTAGAGGCTCGTGAATCCGGGCTCGTTCTTGAAGTCGGCGGCGATTGTTAGGGTGGCCGTGAGCGCGAAGAGGGCGGCGGTTTTCAGCAGTAGATTTTTCATAGTGTCGGTTGGAAAGAAAAGCAGGCCGCGGATTTTATGCCGACGGCCCGCAGGTTCGAAATTTACTTGGTCAACTCAGCGAGCTTGGACGAGATGCTGTCGGCCCAAATCTGATAGCCCTTGGCCGAGAGGTGAAGCAGGTCGGGCATGACTTCCTTGGTCAACGTGCCGTCGGGCTGGAGGAACTTCGCGCCGATGTCGAGGAAGTGGACGTTCTTGCCGTCATCGAGCTTGGCGAAGATGGCGGTGGCGTCCTTGTTCTTCACGCGTTGGGCTTGGTCGGGCTTCTCGCCGCGGGGGAAGATGGCGAGCAGAAGGATCTTCGCCTGCGGTTGCTTGGCGCGGACGGTCTCGACGATCTTCGTCACGCCCTTGGCGATGCCTTCGGCGGAATCACTGCCAGAATTGTTGGTGCCGATCATGATGACGACGGCCTTGGGCTTGATGGTCTCCAGCTCGCCATTCTCGATGCGCCACAGCACGTGCTGCGTGCGGTCGCCGCCGATGCCAAAATTGGCCGGCTTGTAGGCGCCGAACGCCTTTTCCCAGGTCGCCTTCTGCCCACCCCAACCGGCGGTGATGGAGTCGCCGAGGAACACCAACTCGGCTTTGCCTTCCTTGGCAATCTTCACAAAATTGTTGTGCGCGTTGACGAAGCCCGTCTGCGGCTTGCCGGTGGCTCCGTCGAGCTTCGGCGCGGCGACATCCGGCGCCTGCGGCGGGAGCTTGAGGGCCGGCTTGGGGGCTTCTTTTTTTGGCGCGTCCTTCTTAGGTGCGTCTTTCTTTTCCGCCGGGGCGTTTTGGGCGGCGAGGTTCAGCGCGAGGCTGAGAACGGTCAGGGTGAGGATGAGGTTGGGGGCTTTCATGGTTGGTTTTGGTTGAATCAAGGGGAACGACAGTTGCGGATTAACGGACGCCACGCCAGCGAAAACATTCACGCCGGATTGCTTACGAAACGAGCCATAACGCGTCCTCAGCGAGCTCGACCTTGAGCGGACGCAGGCTCGCGCCTTCGCACGGGCCGCGGACGCAAAGGCCCGTGAGCGGCTCGTAAAGTGCGCCGTGGCTCTGGCAGATGAGATGCGCGCCGTCGCGTGTGAGGAAGCGCCCATCCCCGTAGTCGAGCGAGAGCGGCAGGTGGCGGCAGCGGTTTTCGTAGGCGACAATCTGCTCGCCGAAGCGCAGGGCGAAGCCTTCGAAGGAAAGGCCGTCGCGTTGGAACTGGAACTTCACAGACTCGCCTTCCGGCAGAGTTTTGAGGCTGGCGACGCGCTGGCGCTTCATTGCGTCGATTATCGGGCGAAACGGCTTGCCGGCAATCTGGAAAACGCCAGTACAGCCGGTTGGCTTTTGGTGGACACGGATAAATTACACTAAGCCAGAAAGGAATTCCTATGAAACCAAGCCAATCTAATCGCAGCTGAACAATGCAGGTATTCCCCGGCCAGCTGCATCTGAAAAGATTCTCGTGCCTATCGATTTCTCCCAGCGATCGAATAAGACGCTGCGCTATGCAGTACCGAACGGCCAGTCATTTAACGGACGCGTGGGCCGTTTTGCCTCGCAAAAGTCAATCGGCGAAGCCAGGCTCCAGAGCTGCTTCGATGAATTGGACACATCTCCATCTCGGGTTGAACCACCTGCCGGTGCTCGGAGTGCCGTTCATCGGCTTGATTCTTATAATCGCCCTTGTTCGACGTGAGGTCGCGTGGCAGCGCTTGGCGTTGTGTGGATTCGTCGCGCTATTCTGGGTCGCGTTCGCGGCAAAGTTGAGCGGCGACTACGCCCATGAGCAAGTCGCGAAATGGTCCGACTTTGATCACGGTTTAATGGACGCCCACGAGGAGTCGGCCGACCAAGCCGTCACCGCCATTTTCCTACTAGGTCTCGTTTCGAGTGCAGCCCTGTTTCTTTCGCGTGGCGGTCGGCTGTTGCCGAAGTGGGCTATTGCCTCGGTGCTAGCGTTGGCGCTGGCGAGCAGCGCTCTCTTGCTACGCACGGCGAACCGTGGTGGCGAGATTCGTCACCCGGAGATTCGCCCCGGCTTTCAGCCACCGGTGTAGCAGTCTTGAATTCACTTCCACGGCCGCGGTGGTATCATCGGGGGTGATGAACGCGTCGTTGCTTCCTGTGCCGAAGATTATTCCGGTCCTCGATCTGCAGTTCCGTCCCGCCGTGCTGGCGAACCGCGCCCATCGTGCCGCGGCACGGTCGACAGGTCGGCCTGTTCCGGTGCGCCTTGCGCTCGAGCAGTCGGACGGCTCCGTGTTTCACTCCGCCACAGAGATTTTCCCTGAGAACCATCCCCAAGCGAGAGCGAACTTCGACCATCTCGAGCGGTTCGTGAAATTCCTGCTGTGGGCGCGCGGCGGTTGGCGCGTCCATTTCGCAGGCCCGCAGTCGCTTGCGGCGTCCTTGCAGAAACATTTGCACGAGACGGCGACGGGCCGGTTCGACAGCGAGATGATTGGCCGAAAAATCTTTGATCGTGCCATCGAGATTGTGCATGTGGCGGATAACGCGTTGCCACCGGAACTCGTCCGCACGCAACCGCTCGGTCGCCAGCTCGACGGTTGTCGCATTGGCTTCGACTTGGGCGGCAGCGATCGCAAAGTGGCCGCGGTGATCGACGGTGAAGTGGTCTTCAGCGATGAGACGGTGTGGGACCCCTATTTTCAGGCTGATCCGCAATACCACTTCGATGGCGTCATGGATTCATTGAAGAAGGCCGCGGCACATCTGCCGCGCGTGGATGCGATCGGCGGCAGCGCGGCTGGCTGTTACGTGAACAACCGCGTGAAGGTGGCGTCGTTGTTCCGTGGCGTGGCACCGGAGGTCTTCAACCGGCGGGTGAAGGAGATGTTCCTCGAGATTCAGCGGGCGTGGAACGGCGCCCCTCTCGAGGTGGTGAACGACGGTGAGGTGACGGCGTTGGCGGGTTCGATGAGCTTGGGGGTGAACGCGGTGCTGGGCATCGCGATGGGCACCAGCCAGGCGGCGGGTTATGTGACGCGCGACGGAAACATCACGCCATGGTTGAACGAGTTGGCCTTCGCTCCGGTAGATCATCATCCCGACGCGCCCTCAGACGAGTGGAGCGGCGACCGCGGCTGTGGCGCGCAGTATTTCTCGCAGCAGGCCGTCGGCCGGCTGCTCGCGTCGGCGGGCATCGAGTGTGACCCGGCACTGCCGCTTCCTGAAAAGCTCAAGCTCGTGCAGAAGCTGATGGCTGTCGGCGATGCGCGGGCGCGGGCGATTTACGAGACCATCGGCGTTTACCTCGGCTACGGCGTGGCGCATTACGCGGACTTTTATGACTTCGACCACGTGCTCGTTCTCGGGCGCGTGATGAGCGGCGCGGGCGGCGATGTGATTCTCGATGGGGCGCGCGAGGTGCTGGCTGCAGAGTTTCCCGAGTTGGCGACGCGAATCCTTTTCCACACACCGGATGAAAAGGACAAGCGTCACGGGCAGGCGGTCGCCGCAGCGAGTCTGCCGCGGTTGATGAAGAAATGAATCACTTGTGCACTTTGAAAACGGCTGCACCCGAAGTTTCGATTCGGGAAAGAGCTTGCGCGCGGGACGGAGAATCGTGAACTTGAAGCTGTGAGAACGGTCATCTATCCCGGCAGCTTCGACCCCTTCACCAACGGCCATCTGGATCTGGTGGAGCGTGCGGCGAAGCTCTTTGACCGCGTCATCGTGGCGGTGGCTGACAACGATACCAAGCGGCCGCTCTTCACGGTGGCCGAGCGGCGGCGTATGGCGGCGCGCGTGCTAAAGCCGCTGGCGAACGTGGAGGTGGACGCCTTCGCTGGTCTGCTCGTGGATTACGCCCAGCGGCGGGGTGCCTGTGCGGTGATCCGCGGCCTGCGCGCCGTGTCGGATTTCGAGTTCGAGTTCCAGATGGCGCTCATGAACCGCAAGCTCAACCAGCGGCTGGAGACGATTTTTATGATGCCCAAAGGCGCCTATACCTTCCTCAGCTCGAAGCTGGTGAAGGAGGTTGCACGCCTCGGCGGCGAGGTCAGCCCTTTCGTGCCGGCGCATGTGGAGAAGGCGCTCAAGGCCAAACTCAAACCCCGTCGCCGCTAAAGCGGTCGTGCCGGTATGCCGTTGAAGATTAGCATACGCCAGTTGGAGAAGGAGGACCAGACGCTCGTTGGCGAGTTGCCGGCGGCGGAGCTCGATCTGATGCTCGAAATGGGAGTGATGGAGGCGACGAAACCGCTGCGCTATCGGTTGCAAGCGCAGCACCTCGAACTCGCCGTGCTGGTGCAGGGGAGTCTGCGGCTCGAGATAGAATGCGATTGTGTCCGGTGTCTTAAGCGCTTCAAACACCGGATTGAGCTCTCCGACTGGGCTTGCCACTTGCCTCTGGTGGGGGAGGAACAGGTGCTAACCGTCGAGGATTCCGTGGACTTGACTCCATTTTTGCGGGAAGATATTCTCCTAAGCCTTCCGCAGCATCCGCTGTGTAAGATGGGGTGCCGTGGGATAAAGACTGCGGCCGCTGAGAAGCCTTCCGCCGGCCAACCGGGCGGAACGCCGTCTGCGTGGACGACGTTGGACAAACTGAACATCGAGAAAGAGTGATTTATGGGTGTACCGAAACGCAAACCGTCGCATAGCCGCCAGCGGATGCGCCGCGCTTATAACAGCGTGCTCAAGCTGCCCCAACTCTCCGTCTGCTCGCAGTGCGCCGCGCCGCACGTGCCGCACCGCGTTTGCCCGGCCTGTGGTTTCTACAAGGGCCGCCAGGTGAAGAACGTCCAGGTCGGTTGAGTTCCTCCTTTCGCGGAGCGCGGGATTGTTTCCCGCGCTCTTTCCATCTATGCGAATCGCAGTGGATGTCATGGGCGGAGACCACGGCTGTGGGGTCGTCGTGCACGGCATCAAGCTCGCTCTCGAGGCGCACCGGGAAATCTCGGCGGTCCATCTCGTGGGCAACAAGCCCGAAATCGAAGTCGCGCTCGCCCAGTACCATTGCGACGAAAAGCGGATCCACATCGTCCACGCTTCTGAGGTGCTGACGATGGAGGACAAGCCACTAGCTGGCCTGCGCAAGAAAAAGGATTGTTCCATCGTCCGAGCGGTGGAACTGGTCAAGGAAGGGAAGGCTGACGCGTTCGTTTCCCCTGGCAACACTGGTGGCGTCGTCACTGCCGCCACCATTCGCCTGCGTCCCATCGTGGGCGTCGAACGCCCCGCTATCGCTACCGTCATCCCCGCGCCGCAGAACGAGTTTGTGCTGCTCGACGCCGGCGCGAACGTCGAGTGCAAGCCGCTCCATCTCGCGCAGTTTGCGGTGATGGGCCACGTCTACGCCCGCGACGTGCTCGGCATCGCGCGTCCGCGCGTGGGAGTGCTGAGCGTCGGTACCGAGGACACGAAGGGTAACGACCTTGCCCGCGAGGCTTTCCGGCTTTGCAAACATCTCGACCTCAATTTTATCGGCAACGTCGAGGGTCACTGCCTTTTCGCCAACGGTGTCGACGTGGTAGTCTGTGACGGTTTCGTGGGCAACATCGTTCTCAAGACTTGCGAGAGCCTGGCGACGAACCTCTTCGGCTGGCTCAAGACGGAATTGACGAAGAACCCCAAGCGCATGGTTGGCGCGTACCTCGCGAAGAACGCCTTCCATAATATCAAGCGGCGCATCGACCCTGAGAACCATGGGGGCGCCCCGCTGCTCGGTCTGAACCACGACGTTTTCATCAGCCACGGTTCTGCGCGTGAACGCGCCATCATGAACGCCATCCGTCAAGCTATGGTTGCTAATCAGAGCCACATCACCGCAGCCATCCGGCGGGAAATCACGGCTGCCAATATCGCGCTGGGCGTCGCCAAATCGGAGGCCGCCTGATGAGCACCGCGAAGAAAATCCAGCATCCGCGCGCGAAAGACGATTTCAAGGGCCGCACCTGTTCCGTCACCGGCATCGGGGCGTATCTACCGAAACGAATCGTCACCAACGCCGACCTCGAGAAAATCGTCGAGACTACGGACGAATGGATCACAAGCCGCACCGGCATCAAGGAACGGCGTGTCGCCGCGGACGACGAGTTCACCTCTGATCTCGGGGCCGAGGCCTCGCGCCGTGCGATGGCGATGGCCGGCGTGAAGGCGGAGGAGATTGACCTCATCATCGTCGCCACTATCACGCCCGATATGCCGTTCCCGGCCACCGCCTGCCTCGTGCAGCAGAAGATTGGGGCGCACCGTGCGGCCGCCTTCGATCTTGAGGCTGCTTGCTCGGGCTTCATTTACGCACTTGAGGTTGGCCAGCAATTCATCAATTCGCATGCCTACAACACTGTCCTAATCATCGGTGCAGAGAAACTTTCCTCCATCGTTGATTGGAAGGATCGTAACACCTGCGTGCTCTTCGGCGATGGCGCGGGCGCGGCCATCCTACAGAACCGCCCAGGTTCGCAAGGCCTCCTCGCCACCTGTATGGGATCGGACGGGACCAAGGCGAACCTACTCTCGATGCCCGGCGGCGGCAGTCGTTGTCCTGCCACGGAGAAATCCGTGAATGACCGCGCGCACTTTCTGCGGATGGACGGCAAGGATGTTTTCAAGAACGCGGTGAACGCGATGTGCTCGGCGGCGCGCGAAGTCCTCCAGCGCTGCGAGTTGGATATCAGCCAGATCAAGCTCGTCATCCCGCACCAGGCCAATCGGCGCATCATCGACGCCGTGGCCGACCGCCTCGGCGGCAAGCCCGAGCAGATGTTCGTGAACCTCGACAAATACGGAAATACCTCCGCCGCATCCGTCGCCATCGCGTTGGACGAGGCGGTCGCTGATGGCAAACTCCAACGCGGCGACCTGGTGCTGCTTGTTGCCTTTGGCGCGGGCCTCACTTGGGCCGCGGCCATCATCGAGTGGTGAGTTGCGCCGCCGGCCGGCTTTTCTCTCTCGCCACTCAAAGCTTTGCTTTTCCGGCCGACTCCTTATTATCGCGGGGATGAGTTCTCAAAACTTGGAGAACCAACCGGCCGAAGCTCAGCCGACCTACACCGAAGGTCAGCCTGAGCAGGTCGAAGGACAATACGCCGAAGGCCAGGCGGAGGGGGAGGTTTACGCCGAAGGCCAGCCGACCGATGGCGATACTGCACCGTACGTTGAGGGCCAACCTGCTGAAGGCGAAGTGGTGTACGAAGATTCGAACGCTGACCCGAACGCCGTCCCTGCCGATTCAGCGGCTGAAGCCGCGCCCGTCGAAGAAGTTTCCGAACCGACCTCCGAAGAGCCGCCGCCGGAGGAGAAGAAAAAGCACTTCAGCCTAAATTTCCCCGCGGGGATGAAGGAGAAGACCGACACGAAGGCGGACATCGCGATCGAGGACGAGGATTTCCGGCTCTTCGATGAGATTATTCAGGATGCCGTCAACACCAACTGCGCCGACCTGCATCTTAAGGAAGACGCGCCAATCCATTTTCGCATCAGCCGCGGCCTGCGCGATCGTGATTTCCCGATTCCGACGAGACGGTGGATGGACAAAATCATCCGCATGATGATTCCGCCGCACCAGATTCCTGATTTGGAAAAGGATCGCGAGGCGGACTTTTCTTACCAGAATCCGAAGTACGGTCGTTTTCGCGTCAGCGCCTTCTCAGCCTGCGGCAAGTGGGCTCTCGCGATGCGTTACATCAAGAGCAACATTCCCAACGCCAAGCAACTCGGCATCTCGCCGCTCTGCCTCACGCTCGCCGAGGCTGAGCGCGGTCTGGTGTTGCTCGCCGGCATCACCGGTTCCGGCAAATCCACTACCATGGGTGCGATGGTCCAGCACTTGAACGTCAGTTATCGGAAACACATCATCACAATCGAGGATCCCGTTGAGTTCATTTTCCCTGATGACCAGTGCGTAATCGAGCAACGCGAGGTCGGCATTGACACAATGTCTTTCCAGCGCGCCTTGAAGAGCGCGTTGCGCGAAGATCCGGACGTGGTGCTGGTTGGTGAGATGCGCGACCAGATTTCCATTCAGGCGGCGGTGCGCGCCGCTGACACCGGTACGATGGTTCTCTCGACGGTTCACACCACCGCGGCATCCACCGTGCCCGGTCGTCTGCTTGACTTCTATCCGATGGAGGAACGCGAGTCGGTGCGCAAATCCATCTCGGACGTGCTTCGTGGCGCGATCGCACAACGCATGTGCCCAAAGATCGGCGGCGGCATGGTGCCCGCGCAGGAAATCATGATCGGTACGCCGCTCGTGCGGCAGAAGATTTTCGACGGCGAGCTGAACAAGCTCCACGCCTGTATCGAGGTGAGCAAAGACGACGGTATGGTCACATTCAACCAGTGCATGTATGACTTGGTTGAGAACGGAGTCATCACCAAGGAAGTCGCCTTCGAGAAGTGCTCCAACAAGCAGCAGCTCGCCATGTGGTTTCAGGGCATCAAGCTCAGTTCCGGCATTGTTTGAAGCGCTGGGACGGTCCGCTGGCCCCGCCGCATCCTCATCCGTCTTCATTCTCCAGCGCATTTTTTTCTTGCGCTTGCCGCCTTCATACCTTAACCAAGAATCGTCAAGGAGGCCCGTTAACTTACTCAAGCGAACGGGCATGCTATGTCAACCTGTTTGGAAATTCAGAATGTCGAACGCGAGAACCCCACAGCGGGGGACTTGCTGACCGCCCTCGAGTCGCTTCACGAGCGCGGCAGTACCGCTCTGTATGCGAGCCTCAAGGACGAAGAAGGTTGGCGCGTCGAAGCGTACGAGAACGGCACGGTAGTTTTTCACAACGGCGATCTCAAACGGCAGATTCTTCTCAAGCACGTCAAGACCGAGGTAGTGATGAATCTCTGGCGGCTTTTGCAACAAGGCAACCGCGATGAGATCAAGCGCCGGATGAAGGTTCGCTAAGCTGGGCCCGTAGCATTTCGACCGTTCGGGCTGACGCTCCCTGATTTCGACGCACCACTTCTAGCGCCTGCTGCCCCAACTGTTTCCGGCGCGGCTCGTTTCCAAGCAAGTCCGCGAGGACCGTCTCCAGTTCCGTCGCGTCCCGCACCTGCGCTGCACCGGCTGACTTCACGAAATCCTCTGCGATGGCGCGAAAGTTTTCCATATGCGGGCCGAACACCATCGCACGGCCGAGCGCGCCTGGTTCGATTGGATTCTGCCCGCCTCGCGCGGTGAGACTTTTACCGACAAACACCAACGCCGCCGTTTCGTAGAAACAACGCAGTTCGCCCGTGCTGTCCACGAGCAGTCCATCGAGCGCGCCCGGCGCGAATGTCCTCTCCGGCGTCAGCGTACTGCGGCGTGCGTAGTTAAATCCCGCGGCACGCAACTGCTCCGCCACGGCGGTCGCCCGTTCGAAATGGCGCGGCACCAGCACGGGAAACAGGTCGGGAAACCGCCCTCGCAACCGGCGGCATTGTTCGGCGAGCAGCAGTTCCTCGCCATCGTGCGTGCTGCCGGCCACTAATACGCGCGACTGCGGCCCGACGCCGATTTGTTTCAGCAGCGCGGCCGCGTCGAGTTTGCGCGGACTCGCGGCGAGGGCCGCATCGAACTTGAGGTTGCCAGTCACGTGGACGGCTTCCGCACGGGCTCCCAATTCGCGCAGCCGTGCGGCGTCGGTTTCGTTTTGCGTGCCGATGCCGCGGAAGGCTCCGAACAGCGGCCGGAAGAGAAAGTCGAAACGCCGGTAGCCGCGGAACGATTTCTCCGAGACGCGCGCGTTGACTAGGAAAATTGGCACACCGAGGTCGTCTACACGCCAGAGGAGGTTCGGCCAGATTTCGGCCTCGACCAGGACGAGGGCTGCAGGGCGGATGGTGTTCAGCGCGCGGCGCACGGCGAAGAAGCCGTCCACCGGATAGTAAATCTTGATGACGTCGGCGGGCAGTTTCTTCTGCAGTTCACTCATGCCGGTCGAGGTGGTGGTGGTCGCGACGAAACGCCAGTCGGACAGGTGCGGAGCGAGTTCTTGGAGGAGTTGGGCGCATAGATTCACCTCGCCTACACTCACGGCGTGAAGCCAGAGCACACGTCTGTCGGCGAGCTGGTTTTTCAGATCCGCGTCATAAAGTCCAAACCGCTGGCCTAAACCGCGCTGCCAGTTTCCGCGCCGCCACATCTTGAGAAAGTAGAACGGCGCGCTCAGCGCGAAGAAAATCGGGAAGAGAATGTTGTAGAGCAGGCGCATCGGCTCGCCCGTATCTGCCACAAAGCGCGTTCAGCGTCGAAAGAAAACCTACTGCGTCCGGCAACGACGGGGAAGTTTTGCACTCTGGGCATTGACTTCCCACCGGACGGGTGGAGTGATATGTAAGCAGATTGAACACCATGATTGGAGAAGCACAGTTCAAGATGGTTCCCTGCGAAGGGTGTGGCGCGAAAAACTTCATCCCTTCCGTCACGCCGCGTTTTCAGACCGTGCCGTGCGCGGAGTGCGCACATCCAGTGATGATGCCGGTGAAGCTACGCCATTTCGAACTGCGCTCGGTGATCGCCTCCGGCGGCATGGGCACCGTATTTCGGGCATACGACACCATCCTCCAGCGCCAGGTAGCGGTGAAGCTGCTGCAGAAGGAGTTTGCGCAGGATGCCGCCTCGATGGCCGGATTCCTGCGCGAGGCCCGCGCGTGCGCTGGCCTGAACCACACGAACATCATCCACATCCATAACTTCGACGAGCATGAGGGACGCAAGTTCCTCGTGATGGAGCTCTCTGACAACGGCTCCCTCGACGGTCGCTTCGAGAAGGAGGGTCGGGTGGATGAACTGCTGGCGCTCGATGTCGGCATCAAGATCGCCGGCGCTCTCGACGCCGCCCACAAGCACGGCCTTCTGCACCTCGACGTGAAGCCGGGCAACATTCTCTTCAATGCGGATGGCGAGCCGAAGCTGGTGGATTTCGGTCTAGCCAAACGCGTGGGCGAGAAGTCCAACCCCGACGAGGGGTTGATGGGTACGCCCCTCTACATCGCGCCCGAGCGGGTCGAGCATCAGCGCGAGGATTTTCGGTCCGATATGTATAGCCTCGCCGCCACTCTCTACCATGTCGTGACTGGCAAACCGCCGTTCGACGGAGCCGATGACGCGCAGGTGGCGATGGCGCACGTAGAGGAGCCGCTGACACCGCCGAACAAGATCTTATCCACCCTGTCGCCGGACACCAACGACTCCATCGTCCGCGCAATGGCGAGAGATCCCGGGCAGCGGTTCAGCTCCTACGACGATTTCATCATGGCGCTGACCGCCGCCCGTAGTCGGCTGCTCGTAAAACGTTTCGGTGGCTGAGCGCGCTTCGGTCGCTCACTTGCGCGTTACTTTTTCTTCTTCGGCTCGGGGGCAGTGGTTGAGCCTTTGATACTAGTGGCGATGTTCTTTTCGCCTTCCTTCTTGTAGGCGCCGGTCACGAAGAGCCCCGCCTTCAGGTCCTCCAGCGTGGCATCCTTGCCGTCGAGCGAGACCTTGGTGGTCTTACCGGCGGCAATCACGCGCGATGTCTTTTCGTCCAGCGTGATGGTCTTGGCTACGGCATCTACCGACTTGATCTTAGTGTTGAACGGTATGTTGGCGGCCTTTTTCTCGGCCTTGACCTCCGGCTTCTTCTCGTCAGCCGCACGGCTAGTGAGAGCTGTCAGGCTGAGGACGAGGGCTGAGGATAGTACGATACGGGTGATGAGGGACATGGCTGTTTCCTTTCTTTTCGGGGTTGGGTGAGAACGTATCCACGTTCGTCCATTCGTCAAACGGATTTTCTTAAATAATAAACTCTCTTTACGGATTCCGTAGGACGGACAAGGAGACAAGGGGTAAAAGAGCTGTGTTTTTTCAAGCAACAGAGCTTCTCAAGCCTTGAATAGTCTCGCACCCGTGCCGTGGCACAGGATTTGCTAAAACTACGATAGTCTTACTAGGAAGACGGGCAAATGCTTGGAAATCAGACAATCGGGCTACAGGAGATGCGTGAGGTTCACGCAGAAAGCGTGAATCTCACGCATGACGCGTCATTTCCGGCCACGGCGGCGAAAGTCCCTTTTGGCACTGGCGCCGACGCTGCTGTTCTGGTATGCTCCTCAGCATCTAACCTACGCGCCCTTATGAAATTCATCCCCACTCGGATCTATTTAGCTCGCCTCCGCTCCGGTGCGCGGGCCTTCACCCTCATCGAGCTGCTGGTGGTCATCGCCATCATCGGCATTCTTGCATCGATGCTCTTGCCGGCCTTGGGCAAGGCGAAAGACAAGGCACACCAGACCAAGTGCCTTAGCAACTTCAAGCAAATCCTCCTCGCCAACCACACCTATTCCGGGGACAACCACGACTACATGCCCTCCTCGAATTGGGGGCCGGATTCTTGGGGTTGGCTGTACAACGGCCCGACGTACGATATCACGGGCGGTAAGATTTATCCCTTTGTCGAGCGCGCCACCAACCTCTACCGCTGTACCGTGGATGTCCTCTTCTCAGCCCGTGTGGCCGCGGGGTTCCACGGCATCAGCAGCTTTTGCTTCAATGGCGCGGTCAATAACTACGCTTTCCTCGGTCCCTCGGCCCCCCCTTATGTAGCCACCATGAGGGAGCCAGATATAAACCCGATGGCCTACCTGATGTGGGAGCAAGACCCC
>CAMDJP010000027.1 GCA_945900775.1 Akkermansia muciniphila
AACTCGCCAACTCGCCAACTCGCCAACTCGCCAACTCGCCAACTCGCCAACTCGCCAACTCGCCAACTCGCCAACTCGCCAACTCGCCAACTCGCCAACTCGCCAACCTCGCCAACCTCGCCAACCTCGCCAACCTCGCCATGAACCAACAGCCTCGCATCTTCTCCCGTCTCCTCTTCCCCGCACTTGGAGCGCTCATTGCGGGCAGCATCTTGGCCGCCGAGCCGATTTTGGAGGACTGGTCGCAGTTCCTCGGCCCACGCGCCGATGGCACCTCGAGAGAGACAGGCCTCATCGACCGCTTCCCTTCGCTCGGGCCACCACTGATTTGGGAGAAAGAAATCGGCACCGGCTACAGCGCGCCGAGCGTGCGCGGAAATCTGCTCGTGCTGCATCACCGCATCAAGAACGAGGAAATCGTTGAGGCGTTTGAGGCTGCGACCGGCAAGTCCCTTTGGAAATACGGCTATCCCACGAGCTACACTGATCCGTTCGGGTACAACAACGGGCCGCGCGGCTCGCCACTTCTTTCCGCGGAACGCTGCTACACCTTCGGCGCCGAAGGCGTGCTGCTGTGCCTGGACTTAAGCACCGGCAAACAAATCTGGCGGCGCGACACGGCGAAGGATTTCGATGTGCCCGAGGCGTTCTTCGGTGTCGGCAGCACACCGATTCTTGAGGGCGACAAATTGATTGTGATTGTCGGAGGCCAACCGAACTCGGGCGTTGTCGCTTTCGACACGAAGACCGGCAAGACGGTGTGGGAAAGTGTCGGCAAAAAAAACTGGGAAGGTCAGCCGATGATTGGTTGGCCGGGCGACCGCGAGGTGGTCTGGCGCACGTGGGACAAGCAAGCTAGCTATGCCACGCCGGTCGCAGCCACAGTGAACGGAGAGCGTGTGGTCTTCGCGCTGATGGGACAGGGATTGGTCGCGCTCAATCCGACGAACGGCCTGCCACACTTTAGCCGCTGGTTCCGCGCGCAGGTGAACGAGTCGGTCAACGCTGCAAACCCGGTCGTCGTCGGCAACTCAGTGTTCTGCTCGGCCGCTTATTACAACGTCGGTTCGTTCCTGCTCGATCTAAAGCCGAGCAACAAAACATTCACGCAAACGTGGGCTGGACGTTCGCTCGAGATTCACTGGACGACGCCGATTTACCACGATGGTTTTCTCTACGCGTTTAGCGGGCGAAACGAACCGGACGCCTCGTTCCGCTGCGTGGATTTCAAAACCGGAAAAGTTGCGTGGGAACGGGACGAAAGCTGGCGCGCTCACAGTAGTAAGCAGCCGTCCGTGTATGGCCGCGGCTCAGCCATTATGGCCGACGGCAAGCTAATCGTGCTCGGTGAAGGCGGCCTGCTCGGGCTCTTTCAGGTGAACTCGAAACAGTCGGAGGAAATCGCCCGGTGGCAGGTGCCTCAGCTCCACTATCCCTGCTGGGCCGCTCCCGTCCTCTCACGCAAGAAACTCTACCTGCGCAGCGAGGACCGACTGCTCTGCCTGAACTTTGAGAAGAAGTAAGGCGCGGACACAGACAAGCGGGTTTCCAACTTACAGTCGGGCACCCGCTGCGGACTGTCAGTGTGCGAATCCTTTTTCATCCTCCGGCAACGGTTGATCCTTCGTCTCCTTCGCGAAGGGCAGCACCGCCAAGCCGAGCAGGAAAACGCAGCACATCGTCAGTGCAGCAGGGCGCATCGGCTCGGGAGAGTTGGCATAGACTTGGGTCTTCAGCAACCCAATCACTGGCACCCCAGCCGCCGCGATAAATCGGCCCACGTTGTAACAGAAGGAAGTTCCCGTGCTGCGCAGATGGGTGGGAAATAATTCCGGAAGGTAGATTGCATAGACCGCAAATACCGAGAGCTGGAAGAATCCCATAATCGGAATCAGCCAGAAGGTTTGGCTCGCGTCGCGGTAGAACCAGAAGGCACACGCCGTCGCCACCAGCGACGTCGAGAACGCTATGGCAAAAGCCGGTCGTCGTCCCAACTTCGCCGCCACCCAACTCGCGCTCAGCATCCCGAAGAACGCCCCAATTTGCAGCGTGAGCAGACCCCAACTCGCCCACTTGTCCACGAGTGGTCCGATGGTTTTTGTCTCGATAGATTTTTGGATCTCGGCGGCAGGCAACCCTTGCTTGGTAAGATTCGCATGCGCGTCCCTGATGACTTGCGGGACCGTATCGGTCGAGGTTGCAGCAGCAGTAGTAGCAGTCGCTTTCGCGTAATCCACATACGCGGCAGTGTAGGATTTGCGCAATACGGTGCGCACAAGTTCTGGCGTGTAGAAGCCGATGCCCCAAAGTCCGATTACGCCAGAACAGACCAGAAGCATACCGATGATGGCGTTTCGTCGCCAGCGTGGCGTGGTGAAAAGCTCCTTGTAGGTGAAGGCGCTGTGTTTATCCAACTCGCCGGAGTCCTTCATCTGCTGCCAGCGCGCCGGCTCCTTCATCCGCGTACGGATAATGAGTGCGAGAAAGGCCGGAAGCGCCCCGATGACGAACATCCACCGCCAGGAGTTGCCGAGTGAGATGGCGCCAGTTTGCTCTAGGTTCGCCATGCCCATGCCGATCAGTGCGGCGGAGATGTTGCCAACCGCAGAGAGCGCCTGCAACGAGCCGAGAGCGCCGGAGCGGGCTTTCGCCGGCATAACCTCCGCCAGCAGCGCTACGCCCACCGCAAACTCGCCGCCGACGCCCAGCCCGGTGATGAACCGGTAGAACGCAAAATCCCAAAACGTCTGCGACAGAGCGCTCAATCCCGTGCAGAGCGAGTAGATTAGGATTGTGATCATCATCGTCTTCGCCCGTCCGATGCGATCCCCCAGCACACCAAACACCAATCCACCCGTGGCCCAGCCACACAGGAAGATTGAGGTCGCGTAACCACCCCAGAGCAAGGGGTCTTTGCCTGCCGGCAGGAGCGCCTTCATTGCGGGACCGCGCGAGAGCGTGAAAAGCTGCTGATCAAGACAATCAAACAGCCAGCCCAGTGCCGCTACGGCGAAGACGAACCAATGGTAAGGAGTAAGTCCACGCCACCAAGGCTGGGATGCGTTTGAATCATTGCTCATTTTTGTTGATTGATTGCGCTGCGTTGTTAGCAGGACACTGATGGGCAGCAAAGGTTTTATTTTAGAAAAGAAAAAGGCCCGTCCTTGGGGACGGGCCTTCGTGAACTTGTAGACCGTTTACTTCTTGGCCTCGACGGCCTTCTCCTCAGTCTTAACCGGCGCAGCCACCTCGGCGGGTTGCTCGACCCACTCAAGAATAGCAAGCGGAGCTTGATCACCTTGGCGCTGGTGAAGCTTGAGGATACGGGTGTAGCCACCCTTGCGCTCTTTGAAGAGCGGGGCGATGTCCTCGAAAAGAATGCGGACAACATCCTCGTCCTTGCGCCACGCATCGCGCAGCGTTTTGCCTTTCACAGTGGGCGTGCCCTTGAAATGGGTGCGCGAGTGTTGGCGGAGACGGGCGGAAACGAGACGGCGGGCATGGAGGGACCCAGCCTTGCCGAGCGTGACCATCTTGTCCGCCACGGAACGGGCGGCCTTGGCCTTGGCCAAGGTGGTGGTCACGCGCTTGTGCTTGATGAGGCTGCACACGAGGTTAGCCAGCATCGCATTGCGATGTTCGCCAGTGCGGCCGAGTTTAGCAGTGCGTGTAAGGTGTCGCATAATTCACTCCGGGAAACGGCTCAAGCCTCAAGCGGACCGGGTTCCTTGGGCGCCTCAAACAGAACGGCGTCGAAGGTCATCCCTAAAGAAAGGCCGAGGGCGGTGAGCTTGTCCTTAATCTCGTTCAGCGACTTCTTACCGAAGTTGCGGTACTTGAGCATGTCGGCTTCGGTCTTCATCGCGAGCTGGCCGACAGTGGTGAGGTTGGCATTGTTAAGGCAGTTGGCGGCGCGGACGGAGAGTTCGATCTCGTTCACGCTCATCGATAGGAGCTTCTTGAGCTTGGATTTCTCCTCATCCTGCTTCTGCTCGGCCTCTTCAAACTCGACGGCGTTCTCGTCGTAGTTCACGAAAACGTCGAGGTGGTGGCGGAGGATGCCCGAGGCCTGCAAGAGGGCGTCCTGCGGGGCGATGCGGCCGTCGGTCCAAATCTCGATGACAAGGCGGTCATAGTCGGTGCGCTGACCGACGCGCGCGGCCTCGACGCTGTAGCGGACGCGAGTGACCGGGCTGAAGATGGAATCAATGGCGATGACACCGATGGCCTGATCTACCTTCTTGTTCTCATCGCCGGGGCAGAAACCACGGCCGACGCGCACCTCCAACTCCATCGCGAACTTCTTCTTTTTGTCGAGGGTGCAGATGCGCTGCTTGGGATTGACGACCTCGATGTTCTGGTCGCACTCGATGTCGCCGGCAGTAACGGCTCCCTCCTTATTGACGGAGAGGAGAAGTGTATGGGTCTCACGCGTGTGGCACCTAAAGAGAACCTTCTTCAGGTTCAGGACGATGTCGGTGACATCCTCGACCACGCCGTCCACGGTAGCGAACTCGTGCTGAGCGCCGTCGATCTTGACAGAGGTAATCGCCCCACCCTCGAGCGAGGAGAGTAGCACGCGGCGGAGCGAATTGCCGACGGTGTGACCGTAGCCCGTCTCAAACGGCTCAGCCGTAAACTTGGCGTAGGTGGCGGTGGCGGTGGATTCGTCCTTACCCAAAAGCTTGGGCAACTCGAAACGTCCTAGACGTACTGGCATTGTTTTCTTTCCGGCAAATTTAAACTGACCAATCCGGTTTATTCCCGCTTCCGGAACGGTCCTTGTATTTGCCTATTTATGCCCCTCGCGGGGCGGGTTCATCAGCGGGAATAAAACTCGACGACGACTTGCTCGTTGGCAATCGGCTGAATCTCATCCCGCGACGGGATGCGAACGACGGTGCCCTTGAAGGCCTCTTTGTTCAGGAGCAGCCACTCCGGCACGGTGCGGCTGGTGGAAACTTCTAGGCCCTTCGTCGCCAGCTGACGGGAGACATTCGAATTCTTAATCTCGACCACGTCGTTCACCTTGAGAGCGTACGAGGGGGCGCTGGCCTTGCGACCGTTCACCTTCACGTGACCGTGGGCGACCATCTGGCGCGCAGCAGCACGAGTGTTGCCGAAACCGAGGCTGAACACCACGCTATCGAGACGGGTCTCGAGAATCTGAAGCATTGTCTCGCCCGTCACACCACGACGGCCGAGTGCCTTCTTGTAAACGCCGCGAAACTGGCGCTCCATCAGCCCGTAGTAATAACGGAGCTTCTGCTTCTCTTGCAGGGCCTGACCGTACTCGGTGACCTTGGGGCGGCGGGCTTTGGGGCCGTGGACGCCGGGGGCGTAATTCTTACGCTCGAGATATTTCGAGGGGCCGAAGATCGGTATTCCAAAGCGCCGGCTGATGCGGACGCGGGGACCAGTGTAACGTGCCATAGCTTAAAATCGGGTTGAACTTTGCACTCTGTAACTAGACGCGGCGCTTCTTGCTCGGCCGGCAGCCGTTGTGCGGCACCGGCGTTACATCCTTGATGGTGGTGATTTCGAGGCCGATGGCCTGCAGCGCGCGGATAGCGGACTCGCGGCCGGAGCCAGGCCCTTTCACACGTACTTCCACCTCGCGAAGACCGTGCGACATCGCTTGACGCGCGGCGTCTTGCGCCACCTGCTGGGCGGCGAAGGCGGTGCTACGGCGCGAGCCCTTGAATCCGACGCGGCCACCAGCCGACCAGCCGAGCACGTTGCCCTGCATATCGGTGATGGTCACCTGGGTGTTGTTGAACGTGGCCAGAATGTTGGCGATGCCAACGGCAACGTTCTTCGAGCCCTTGGCTTTGACAATCTTCGCCGGACCGACACCTTCACCGAGCAACTCAGCGGCGGTGGGGGCAGCCATGGCCGCGACAATAGCGGGCGCAGCAGCAGGAGCAGCGGACTTGGCCGCCGCGGCAGCAGCGTCTTTCTTCGGGGAGGGTTTCTTCTTGGTCTCGTCAGCCATAATAAATCAAATCGGTTAGGTGGTGCCAGCCTTGGCGCTCGGATTGCGCTGCGTGCCAACGGTCCGACGCGGGCCCTTGCGGGTGCGAGAGTTCGTTTGCGTGCGCTGACCGCGGACGGGCAGACCGCGCATGTGGCGGATGCCGCGATAGCTCTTGATGCCCTGCAACCGCTTGAGGTTGAGGCCGATTTCTCGGCGCAGGTCGCCCTCGATGACGTACTTGCCATCCTGAATGGCATGAACAATCTGCGAGAGCTGCTGCTCGGTCAGATCCTTCGCGCGGATGGCCGGATCGATTTTGGCATTGACCAGGATCTCCTTCGCGTTGACAGGACCGATGCCATAGACATAGCGCAGGGCGATGTCGATGCGCTTGTTGGCCGGAATATCTACACCAATAATACGGGGCATAAAAACCTTGGTTAACCTTGCCGTTGCTTGTGGCGGGTATTGCTGCAGATCACGCGAAGCACACCTTTGCGCTTCACGATCTTACAGTTCTCACACAATCTCTTTACTGACGCGCGAACTTTCATATGTCTCTACTTCACTAAATTGTTTTCCAACTCGCCGATAATCCGGCTCACCGACAGGTCGAACGGCGAAAGCTCGACCGTCAACCGATTCCCCACCACCAACCGACCGTCGAGCCCGCGCGACCGTTTGGTCGTGTGAGCCATCAACCGGTAACGGTTGGCCAACTCCACCCGGGCCAACCCTGGCCGCAACACCTCGACAATCAGCGCTTCGGCGCGGAGAGTTTCCGAGGCCATGTCAAAATCTCCGGCTGACCGTCCGTGACGGCGATGGTGTGTTCAAAATGCGCCGACGGCTTCCCGTCTCGCGTCACCACCGTCCATCCGTCTTTCAAAAATTTCACCGCCGGCCCGCCGGCGTTCACCATCGGCTCAATCGCTATCGTCATCCCGGGCTTCAGCACCGGCGACCGACCGCTCTCGTAAAAATTCGGAATCTGCGGCTCTTCGTGCATCGAGCGACCGACCCCGTGACCGACGAACTCCCGCACAACGCTGAAACCATTAGCTTCCACGCGCTCCTGAACGGCCCGCGAGATGTCCGCAACGCGGTTCCCCGCCAAAGCGCGAGAAATACCATCGTAGAGAGACTGCTCCGTGACTTCAATCAATTTTTGCGTCGCCAAGTCACAGGCCCCTACCGGCACCGTTCGCGCCGTGTCGCCGATAAATCCGTCAAAGATCACACCGACATCCAAGCTCACGATATCGCCAAACTGTACATGACGATCACCAGCCAACCCGTGTACCACCTGCTCGTTCACCGAGATACAAGTGTGGCACGGATAGCCGCGATAGCCCAAAAAAGCGCTCCGCGCACCGTAAAATCCGATCCGCGCCGCCGCGTACTCGTCTATCTCTCGCGTCGTCACGCCGGGCTTGATCCAGCCCGCCACGTCTTCCAGCACCGACCCAGCTAGCCCGCCGACCAGCCGCATCGCCTCCAGTTCCTCCGCAGTCTTGATGACAATCATCGCGATGCGTCCGTTCGTCCACTTTCGCCGACTGGACTAGGAACGGCCCTTGATGCGGCCCTTCTTCAGAAACCCGTCGTAATGCCTCATCAACAGGTGGGACTCAACCTGGCGCATCGTGTCCAGCATCACACCCACCGTGATCAAAATACTTGTGCCGCCTAAGAACTGCGCGACAGCGAATTTCACATCCATCCGATTCGATAATATTGCTGGGAAGACCGCAATGGCCATCAAGAAGATGGCCCCTGCTAGCGTGATGCGGCTCATGGCGTGATGGAGGAAGTCGCTCGTGGCGCCCCCTGGTCGCACGCCTGGGATGTAACCGCCGTACTTCTTGAGGTCGTCCGCGATTTGCGTCTCGTTGAACTGTGTCGCCACCCAGAAGTAGGAGAAGAACAGAATCATCAACGCCTCAAAAACCAAATACCCTACCGTGCCGTGCGAGAGTTTGTCGCCGAGCGAGATGAGCAACTGCAGTTCGAACGATTTACCAAGCAGTTCAAGAATCTTCTGGGGGAACATCAGGATTGCCTGTGCGAAGATGATAGGCATCACACCGGCGTAGTTCACGCGAAGGGGCATGAAGGAGGACCCACCTGCGTACACCTTGCGACCCACGGCTCGCTGTGCGTACTGCACAGGAATCTTCCGCTGCGCCTGCGTTACCGCGATGACCACACCGACCACGACGAGCAACATTAGAAGCAAGACAATAGCGACAAAGATGCTCTTACCCTCGCCGCCTTTCTCCACTGCGCGAAACATCTCGAACAGCGACTGACCCGCTTGAGGCAGCCGCGCAAGAATTCCGATGGTAATCACCAGCGAGACACCGTTGCCGATGCCACGCTCCGTGATCTGCTCGCCCAGCCACATCAACAGCAGGGTGCCGGTTGTCAGGATGAGAGTCGTCTGGATGCGGTACCACCAGAGGTTGTCCGCCATGACCAGCACGCCCTTATCGTAGCCACCGAAAATCTTCTCCGGATTCTCCCAACCGAGCGACATCGCAAATCCCTGCCCGAGGCAGAGTAGCAGAGTGAGATAGCGTCCATACTGGATAAGTTTGGCGCGACCGCCCTCTTCACGAGCGAGCTTCGCGAGCTGCGGAATCACCGCGCCGAGGAGTTGCAGGATGATTGTGGCACTGATGTAGGGCATAATGCCCAGCGAACCGATGGCGCAGGTCTCGAGCGCGCCGCCGGTGAACATGCTGTACATCCCCAGCACGCCGGCGTCGGCCCCCGTGCTCTTCTTGCTCAGGTCCTCGAAGTAGGCGGATAGCTTCTGACCGTCCAGACCCGGCACGGGGATTAGCGAGATGAGGCGGCAGACCAATAGCAACCCGAGGGTGAAGAAGATACGGGTCTTCAGCTCCTCGATTTTGAAGCAATTGACCAGCGTGTTGAAGAACGACTTGAACATTGAATCAACCCATTAACTTCACGCCTTGGCCGACTTCGGAATAATCACTTCGCAGGCGCCACCAAGAGCCTCGATGGCCTTGCGGGCCGACGCGCTGAAAGCGTGCGCCACAACGGTGAGCTTCTTGGTCAGCTTGCCGGTGCCGAGAATCTTGATACCATCGGACCTGCCGTTGGCTAGACCTGCAGCACACAGCGCCGCCACGTCCACCCGCGCACCGTTGTCGAAGCTCTCAAGCGACGCAAGGTTCACAGGAATGCGGTCGATGTGAAAGCGGGTGTTGTTGAAGCCACGTTTGGGTAGACGACGAATGAGCGGCATCTGGCCGCCTTCGAAGCCGGGCCGAGTCGAGCTACCCGAGCGGGCACTCTGGCCCTTGCCACCGCGACCGGAGGTCTTGCCGTGGCCGCTAGATTCACCCTGACCGAGACGCTTACGGCGATGCTTGGCGCCGGGGCGAGGTTTGAGATTGTGCAGACGCATAAATCAGTTCCTTACTTGGGGGCGAGGCCGCGGCTCTTGAGGATGTCCTCGCGCAAGCGCAGGCTCTGCAACGCCGCGAGAGTGGCCTTGGAAACGTTGGCGGCGTTCTTCGAGCCGAGCGACTTCGTCAGAATGTCCTTCACGCCAGCCGACTCGAGCACTGCGCGCACGATCTTGCCAGCGATGATGCCGGTACCCGGCGAAGCGGGACGAAGCAGCACCTTCGCGCCGCCGAAGGTCGAGTAAACCTCGTGCGGGATGGTCGGTCCGTGAAGCGACACGCTCACGAGCCGGCGCTTGGCGTCCTCAGTGCCCTTGCGGATGCAATCAGCCACTTCCTTCGACTTGCCAAGACCGAGACCGACGCGACCCTTCTTGTCGCCGGCAACCACCAGCGCACTGAAACCGAAGCGGCGACCACCTTTCACTACCTTGGCCGAGCGGTTGATGAAAATCACCTTGTCGACAAGTTCTTCGGCAGGCCTGCCATCGGCGGTGATGGCGTCGCCACCGCGTCCTGGACCGCCGCGTCCCGGACCACCGCGTCCCGGACCACCGCGTCCCGGACCACCACGTCCCGGACCACCACGTCCCGGACCACCACGTCCCGGACCACCACGTCCCGGACCACCGCGTCCCGGACCACCACGTCCCGGACCACCGGGACTAGGACCGCGAGTTGCGGCGGCGGGTTGCTGCTGTTGTTCCCCTGCAGGGGTTGCTTGAATCTCGTCAGCCACAGTTTGTGTTCTCCTATTAAAATTAGAATTGCAATCCGGCCTCGCGCGCGGCATCGGCGAGTGCCTTCACCTTGCCGTGATAACGCGAACCCGAACGGTCGAAGACGACCTGCTTGATGCCCTTGGCGATGGCGGCCTCGGCGGCGGCTTTGCCGATGCGCTGGGCGCTCACCACGTTGGCGCTGAGCTTCTCTCGGTCCGCTTGCCCCTTGTGCAGCGTCGAGGCGGAGGCCAAGGTAAGCCCAGCTGCATCGTCGATGAACTGGACGCGGATGTTCTTGCCGGTAAAACGGACGCTCATGCGCGGACGCCCCGTGGTGCCGGCGAATTTCTTGCGCATGCGCCAGCGGCGCTTTTGCAACAGATCGATTTTCTTGTCGGTTCTCATTTTCGGTAAGCCGCGGATTTGGCCGTGGCCAATTCAGATTACTGGACCGTCTTGCCTTCCTTGCGGACGATTTTCTCGCCCGTGTAACGCACGCCCTTGCCCTTGTACGGCTCAGGCGGATAAAAGCCGCGAATTTCCGAGGCGACCTGGCCAACGACCTGTTTGTCCGGCCCCTCGATAGTAAGCTTGGTGTTTTCCTCGACAGTCACTTTGATCTGGTCGGGAATGCTGTAATTGATGGGGTGCGAGAATCCGAGGGCGAGATTCACCGTCTTGCCCTGCACGGCGGCCTTGAAACCGACGCCGTGAATCTCGAGCTTCTTCACGTAGCCCTCGCTCACGCCCTTGACCATATTGTTCAAGATCGCGCGGCCGAGGCCGTGCATCGCCCTAGCTTCCGCGCTCTCAGCGTCACGAGTGACGACAATTTTGTTGTCGGCTACGGCGGCGGCCGTGTGGCGGGGGAGTTCGAACGCGAGCTTGCCCTTGGGGCCTTCCATCGCGACGGCGCGGCCTTTGACCTCCACCTTGACCTTGGCGGGGATAACAATCGGGATCTTACCAATTCTGGACATAACAAATTCGGGGTTACCAAACCATGCAGAGCAACTCGCCTCCGAGGTTTTGCTTTCTGGCCTCGACGCCGGTCATCACACCTTTCGAAGTGGAGACGATGGAGATGCCCATCCCGTTAAGCACGCGAGGAATTTCAGTGGCGCCGGAGTAGCGACGCAGGCCGGGCTTGCTCACGCGCTTGAGGCCCTCGATGACGGCCTTACGGCCCTGATACTTTAGCTTCAGCTTGAGCTTCTTCTTTGCCACGGCGCCTTCGACGGCGCAGTCGGCGATGTAGCCTTCGCGCTGGAGAATGCGGGCGATGCTCTCCCTCATCTTGGAATGGGGCATCTCAACCGTGGCGAGCGACGCGCGGTGCGCGTTGCGCACACGGGTCAACATATCAGCAATCGTATCACTCATAACAAAATTACCAGCTCGCTTTGGTCACGCCAGGAATCTGGCCATTGAGCGCCAACTCTCGAAAAGTGAGGCGCGAAAGGCCGAACTTGCGGATGAAAGCGCGGCGGCGACCGCTGATTGAGCAGCGATTCACCATGCGGACAGGGCTAGCGTTCTTCGGCAGCTTGGCGAGCGCAGCGTAGTCGCCCTTGGCCTTCAACTCGGCGCGCAGCACGGCATACTTTTTCACCGTTGCGGCTTTCTTCTTATCTCGTTCTAACCAGGATTTCTTGGCCATAAATATCTCTCCGTTCAACGTTCGGCGAAAGGCATCCCCATCAGCTTGAGCAAGTCGAGCGCTTCCTCGTTCGTCGGGGCCGAGGTGACGATTGTGATGTCCATGCCCTGCTGGCGCTTGATTTTATCCAGCTCGATCTCCGGGAAAATGGTCTGGTCCGGCAGGCCCAGCGAGTAATTGCCGCGGCCGTCGAAAGCGCGGCGCGACACACCGCGGAAGTCGCGGACGCGCGGCAGAGCGGAGGCGACCAGTCGGTCGAAGAACTCGTACATGACCTCGCGGCGCAAGGTGACGTGGCAGCCAATGGCTTGACCCTCGCGGAGCTTGAAGTTCGCCACGCTTTTGCGGGCTTTGTTGATGACCGCCTTGCGGCCGGTAATCATCTGTAAATCCTTCACGGCATCCTCCACCGCGCCCTTTTCGAGCGAGGCACTGACGCCCATGTTGATGACGATTTTCTCGATGCGGGGGACCTGATGCAGATTGCCGTACTTGCGGCTCTGCTTCAAGGCCGGGCGGACCTCGTCGATGTACTTGGTGTAAAGTCTGGGTTTGCTCATACGCTACCTTAGGCCTTGGCCGATGCGACACCGCGCTTGGCAGCGCGGGCGTCAAACGTGGCGACCAACATCACGTTCGAGATGTGGACGGAGCCTTCGCGCTCGACGATGGCGCCCTGCGGGTGCTGCTGGCTCTTGCGCATATGTTTCTTAATCATCTTGGCGCCCTCGACAACGACACGCTGCTTCGCCGGCAGGACCTCGAGTACCTTGCCGCGCTTGCCGCGCGCCGAACCGCTGATCACCACGACCTCGTCGTTTTTCTTAACGTGAAATTTTCCCATAACCTTAGAGGACCTCTGGGGCCAGTGAGATGATTTTGGTGAACTTCTTGTCGCGCAACTCGCGAGCCACGGGGCCGAAGATGCGGGTCCCTCGCGGATTGTTCTCCTTGTCGATGATCACCACCGCGTTGTTGTCGAAGCGCAGATAGGAGCCGTCCGAGCGACGGATAGCCTTGCGGGTGCGAACGATTACGGCGTTGCAGACCTCGCTCTTCTTCACGGTGCCGTCGGGAGTGGCCTCCTTGACGTGAACCTTGATTACATCACCAATCTCGCAATAACGCTTGTTTCGGCCGATGACGCCGATGACGGCAGCGCGCTTGGCACCGGTGTTATCGGCTACGTCGCAGATGGAACGGATTTGCAGCATACGGATCCTGTTCTTTAAGCAGCTTCGGTGTTGCTCTCGACGACCTTCACCAAGCGCCACCGCTTGAGTTTAGAGAGCGGACGAGTCTCTTCGATGGAGACTATATCGCCCACCTTGGCCTCGCCCTTCTCGTCGTGGGCATAAAATTTCGTGAAGGCAGTGACCACCTTCTTGAATTCGGGATGGCGGAAGCGGCGCTCCACGCGCACCACGATGGTCTTGGTCATCTTGTTGGAGATGACCTCGCCTTGGCGCTCCTTGCGGAGAGAACGGGTGTTGGTTTCGGACATACGTTAAGCCTTTTTGCCCTGCAGCCGGAGCTGTGAGATGCGGGTTTCGATGCGCGCCACGTCGTGGCGCAGCGTGCGCAGGCGCGACGGCTTCTCGAGCTGGGCCGAGGCTTTCTGCAGGCGGAGGTTGAAAAGTTCCTGGCGCAAGTCGCGGCCCTTGGCGGCCAGTTCAGCCGCGGTCAAATCTTTCAGTTCAGTCATCTTCATAACAGCAATCTCAGGCGTGCTTGTGGCGGGAAATGAAACGGGTCTTGATGCACAGCTTGGCCGCGGCGAGACGGAACCCTTCCTTCGCCATCGCCTCCGGCACTCCATCCACCTCGAACAAGACGGTAGCCGGCTTGATGACGGCCACCCAGCCCTCGACACCAGCCTTACCGGAGCCCATTCGGACTTCGAGCGGCTTCTTGGTGTACGAATGCTGCGGGAAGATGCGAATCCACACCTTGCCACGGCGCTTCATGTGGCGGGTAATGGTCACACGACAGGCCTCGATTTGGCGGGCGTCCAGCCAGCAGCGCTCGAGCGACTGCAAGCCGTACTCGCCGAAGGCCACCGTATTGCAACGCGTAGCGGTGCCTTTGCGGCTACCGCGCTGCATCTTCCGGTACTTAACTCGTGCGGGCATCATTGCCATAACTTAAATCCTCTTAAAAAATGGTTTGTTCCAAGGTGGCTTAGGCCGCGACAGTCGCGGTGTTCTCCTCGGGCTTGCTCACGGGGCCACCCTTCTGGCGCTGCTGGTCTCCCTTGCAAATCCAGCACTTGATCCCGAGCTTGCCGTACACAGTGTTGGCCTCGGCGAAGCCATAGTCGATGTTCGCTCGCAGGGTATGCAGCGGCACGCGCCCCTGCAGATACTGCTCGACGCGCGCAATCTCCGCGCCGCCAAGACGTCCCGCGCAACGGATGCGGATACCTTCGGCGCCCGAATCCATCGCAATCTGGATGGCCTTTTTCATCGCGCGGCGAAAGGCGATGCGTCGCTCCAACTGCATCGCGACACTCTCGGCCACGAGCTGGGCGTCGATGTCCGGCTGACGGACTTCTTGGATGTCGACGTAGATTTCCTTGCCGGTCATCTTGCTCAAGTCTTCCTTGAGCTTGTCGATTTCGGAACCCTTTCGGCCGATGACGACGCCGGGGCGAGCGGTATAAATAGTGATGCGGCAGCGGTTGGCGGCGCGCTCGATTTGGATGCGCGGGATACCCGCGTCCGCGAGCTTGGACTTAAGGATCTGGCGGATCTTCTGGTCTTCGGCTAGCAGCTTGGGGAAATCCTTCTTGCTGGCGTACCACTTGGAACGCCAGTCCTTGTTGAGGGCGAGGCGCAGACCGATCGGGTTTGTCTTTTGTCCCATATACTTATTGGTCGGTGAGGACGATTTTGATGTGGCAGTTGCGCTTGATAATCGGGCCAGCGGAGCCGCGGGCCTTCGGAGTAAAACGCTTCCACGAGGTGGCAGTGCCAGCGACAGCTTCCTTCACGCGGAGGGTCTCCGGCTTGGCGCCTTTGTTGTTCTCGGCGTTGGCGATGGCGCTCTTGAGGGTCTTGGCGACGAGCCGGGCAGACTTGCGCGGCACGACGGCGAGCACGGCCTGCGCCTGCAGCGCGGGCAACCCTTGAATCTGGCGGACGACCTCGCGCATCTTCTGCGCGGACATCCGGACATTTTTCAAAATGGCGTGAACTTCCATAACTCTACTTGGCCTCCGCTTTGGCGGTGTGGGCGCCGTGCTTCTTGAACGTGCGGGTGGGCGAGAATTCGCCGAGGCGATGGCCCACCATGTTCTCGGTCACGAACACCGGGTTGAAGACCTTGCCGTTGTGCACGGTGAAAGTCAGGCCAATAAAGTCAGGCGTGATCATCGAGCGACGCGACCAGGTCTTAATCGGCGTCTTCAAGTTGACGGCTTTGGCCTTCTGGATTTTCTCCAGCAGGTGCAGGTCCACGAACGGACCCTTTTTAATCGAGCGTCCCATAGTCAATTATTTCTGTTTCATCAGCCGTCCATCGCGGCGGACCACAATGAACCGGTTGGAAATTTTCGTCTTGATGCGGGTCTTGTAACCCTTGGTGATCACGCCCCACGGAGTGACCGGATGGCCGCCGCCGGAGGTCTTGCCGGCGCCGCCACCCATCGGATGGTCCACGGGGTTCTTGGCAACGGCGCGGGAGAGCGGGCGGATGCCGCGGTGACGGGACTTGCCCGCCTTGCCGAACACCTGCTTCTCGTGGTCGGTGTTCCCGACCTGGCCGATTGTCGCGTAGCAAATCTCATTCACCTTGCGGATTTCACCGGAAGGGAGGCGAATCTGGGCGAAGCCACCGTCGCGGGACATCAGCGTGGCCGAACCGCCGGCGGTGCGAACCATCTGACCACCGCGGCCGGGGGTCAGCTCGATGTTGTGAATCGCAAGGCCGACTGGAATATTCTTCAACAGCAGCGCATTACCCAAATCAGGAGGAGAGGTCGGGCCGCTCACAAGCGTCGCGCCGATGGCCAGGCCGTTCGGAGCGAGGATGTAACGGCGTTCGCCGTCCTTGTACTCGAGCAGAGCAAGTCGAGCGGAACGAATCGGATCATACTCGACAGCCACGACGTTGGCCGTGATGCCGTGTTTGTTCCGCTTGAAGTCCACGGTACGAATCTTCTGCTTGTGACCACGGCCGATACCGCGAGCAGTGATACGCCCGTAGCTGTTGCGGCCGCCGGTCTTCTTGCGGGTGAAAACGAGGTGCTTCTCTGGGCGCGACTTCGTAATCTCCTCGAACGAGGAGAGGGCGATGTAGCGCGTGGAGGGCGTGAGCGGTCTAAAAGTTCTGACAGCCATAGGTCAAATCAGGTGAGCTGAATCTTGTCGCCCTTCTTGAGGGTTACGATTGCCTTTTTCCAGTCGGCCTCTTTGCCGGCCTGTGCGGTGCGCTGACGGCGCGCCTTGCCGATGATGTTCTGCGTGTTGACACTGAGCACCTTCACCTTGAAGAGCTCCTGCACAGCCTGCCGGATCTGCACCTTGTTCGCGCGACGGTCGGTCACCACGGTGTACTGGCTCAGGCGATCAGACTGGGTGCTGCCCTTCTCGGTCAGGCGCACGCTTTTGATGACATCGAAAGAATTCATGGCGTTCCTTACTTGAGACGCTGGTCGAGCTGCTCAAAGGCGGCGCGGCTGAAGACGAGCTTGTCGCGGCGCAGCACTTGGTAGGTATTGAGCGAGTCGCTGGTGGTCAACTCCACGCCCGGCAGATTGCGCGAGGCGAGCTGAAGGTTCTTGTCCGGCTGCGAGGCGATGAGCAGCGCGGTGCCCCCATCAATCTTCAGCGCGGCGAGCACAGCGGCGAATTCCTTCGTCTTAGCCGAGGCGAGCTTGAAGTCGTCCACTACAATCACGTCGCCGGACTTGAGTCGCTCGCTGAGAGCTTTGCGAAGGGCGAGCTGGCGGGTCTTGGTGTTGACCTTCTTCGAGAAATCACGGGGCTTGGGGCCGAAGACGACGCCACCGCCACGCCACAGCGGCGAGGCGAACGAGCCGGCGCGGGCGCGACCGGTGCCCTTCTGTTTCCACGGCTTCTTGCCGGAGCCGGCGACATCGCCCATCGTCTTGGTGCAGGCGGTGCCGGAACGCTGGGCAGCCTGATAGGCGACCACGGAATCGTGCACGGCTTGGGTGCCGAGACCGTTCTCGACCAAGGCGAAGCCGACCTGCAGCTCGCCTTGGCTCTTGCCCTTCAAATCGGTGACGGTGAGTTTCATAACCGTTATTTCTTCTTGCTTGGGGCGGCGGCAGGCGCAGCCTTCTTAATCTTCTTGGCGCTGCGGATGATAATGTAATCACCCTCGGAACCGGGGATCGCGCCCTTAATCAGCAGGAGGTTGTCGGCCTCGCGAACCTGGATGACTTCAAGGTTCTGGGTAGTGCGCTGCACTTGGCCCATGTGGCCGGGCATCTTCATGCCGCGCATAACAGTGCCGGGGAAAAGGCGCTGACCAATGGCGCCGGCACGGCGTCTCCAACCCTTGGCGCCGTGCGTGGCAGGGCCACCAGCGAAATGGTGGCGCTTCACCACGCCCTCGAAACCGCGGCCCTTGGTGACGCCGATGGCGTCCACAAACTGACCGACCGTGAAAAGCGCAGGCCCGACGATATCGCCCGGCTTCACGTCCTTCGCGAAATCGCGGAATTCCTTCACGCGCTTCACCGCCACGCCGTTGTGCTTCTTTATGTGGCCGAGCAGCGGCTTGGGGAGGCGGCTTTCCTTTTGATCATCGAAGCCGAGTTGCACGGCGTTGTAGCCGTCCTTGCTCGCCTGCGTCTTGACCTGGAGGACTCGATTCGGCCCGGCAAGAACCACGGTGACGCAGATGGCGTTGCCTTTGCCGTCGTACACCCGGGTTTGCCCCAGCTTTTTTCCAATCAAACCGAGCATAAAACTTAAATCTTGATGGTGATGTCCACGCCGGCCGGCAGGTTGAGCTTCTTCAGCTCATCCACGGTCTTCGCGGTGGGGTTGAGGATGTCCAGCAGGCGCTTGTGCGTGCGCTGCTCAAAGGTCTCCTGCGATTTCTTGTCGCAGTGTGGAGAGCGCTGGACGGTGTAGCGCTCGGTCTTGGTAGGCAGCGGAATCGGGCCGGCGACACGGGCGCCGGTGCGGACCACGGTGTCCACGATGTCGCGGACGGACTGATCCACCACGCGGTGGTCGTAAGCTTTCAGGCGGATGCGAATTCGTTGTGCTGCCATATCAAAGAACAATTAAGGGTTTTTAGGTGCGGGCGGCGGGTTTCGATTTGGCGCTGTCCAGAATGGTGCTCAAAACGCTGTTGGGAACCTGCTCGAATGTGAACGGCTCCATCGAGTAGGAGGCGCGCCCCTTGGAGAGCGAGCGGCATGCGGTGGCGTAGCCGAACATCTCGGCCAACGGCACCTCGGATGTGATAATCGTCTGGCCGTTCTTCGATTCCATGCCTTGAATCTTGCCGCGGCGGCGGTTGAGGTCGCCCATCAGATCGCCCTGATATTCGTCGGGCGTCGTGACCTCGACCTTCATGATTGGCTCAAGAAGGATGGGCTTGGCCTGTTTCACGGCGTCTTTCAACGCGAAGATGCCCGCCATCTTGAATGCCAATTCGTTTGAATCGACTTCGTGGAACGAACCGTCCACAACGAAAACCTTCAAATCGATCATCTGATAGCCAGCATACACGCCACCCTTAATCGCCTCTTCGATGCCATCGATAACGGCTGGGACGTACTCCTTCGGAATCGCGCCGCCGACAATCGCGTTCTTGATCTCGACGCCCTTGCCCTTCTCGTTCGGCTCAATCTTGACGCAAGCATGGCCGTATTGGCCGCGACCACCGGACTGGCGGATGAATTTGCCCTCGCCCTCGGCCGCGGCGGTAATCGTCTCACGGTAAGCAATCTGTGGGGCACCGGCGTTCGCCTCAACCTTGAACTCGCGGAAAAGTCGGTCGCGGATAATCTCAAGGTGTAGCTCGCCCATGCCGGCAATGATCAGCTGACCGGTATCCTCGTTGGTGAAACAGCGGAACGTCGGATCTTCTTCAGCCAAGCGCTGCAGACCTTCGGACATTTTCTCGCGGTCGCCCTTCGTCTTGGGCTCGATGGCCATCGAGATGACCGGCTCAGGGAAGGTCGGCGGCTCAAGCGCCACATCGAAATCTTCATCGCAGAGTGTATCACCCGTGGTGATATTGCGAAGGCCGACCAGAGCGGCGATGTCCCCAGCGTAAGTGGTTTCGACGTCTTTACGCTCGCTGCCCTGAATGATTAGAACGCGGCTCACGCGCTCGCGCTTGCGGGTGCGTGGATTGTAAATCGTGTCGCCCTTCTTGAGTTTGCCCGAATAGACGCGGAAGAAGACGAGCTTGCCGACGAACGGGTCGGTCCAAAGTTTGAAGGCGAGCGAGCAAAACTGTTTATTGTCGTCGGTCGTTACATCCACCTTGTTCTCGGTGCCCGGCTCATGGCCTTGAGCGGAAGGGATGTCGAGCGGCGAGGGGAGATAATCAATCACCGCGTCCACTAGAACCTGCACGCCCTTTTTCTTGAAAGCCGAGCCGCAGAGCACAGGAATGAGCTCGATTTTGCAGGTCAGGCGGCGGATGGCGGCCTTGAGAGTCACCACATCAATCGGCTTCTCCTCGAGCACCATCTCGGCAATCACGTCGTCCTTGTTGGAGACGGCGTCAATCAAATCAGCGAGTGCGGCTTTGGATTTCTCCTTGAGCGCATCTGGAATTTCGGTGATCTCGTACTTGAGACCTTCGTTGCTGACGTCGCCCGGGCCCCAGACGATTGCTTTTTGGTTCACCAAGTCCACAACGCCAGCGAATTGGTCTTCGGCACCGATGGGGAGGAAAATCGGAAAGGCGTACGCACCGAGCTTCTTGCGCATGTCGTTGATCGCATTGTCGAAGTTTGCACCCGTGCGATCCATCTTGTTGACGAAAGCAATACGCGGAACATTATACTTAGTCGCCTGCCGCCAAACTGTCTCAGATTGCGGCTGCACACCAGCCACCGCACAAAACACAGCTACCGCACCGTCCAGCACGCGCATGGAGCGCTCCACCTCGGCGGTGAAATCCACGTGGCCGGGGGTGTCAATGATGTTGATACGGTTGGCGAGGCCAGCAAAACTCTTATACAGACCTTCTTCCTGCTTTTGAGTCCAATAACAGGTCACGGCCGCAGAGGTGATGGTGATACCGCGCTCCCTCTCCTGCTCCATCCAGTCGGTCACCGTGTTGCCGTCATCCACGTCACCAATCTTGTGAATGAGGCCAGTGTAGAAAAGGATGCGCTCGGTGGTCGTGGTCTTGCCAGCGTCAATGTGCGCGGCAATGCCGATATTCCTCGTCCGTTCCAGCGTGTATTGCCGGTTCGGCGAGTTCACCGATTTAATTGTCGCTACTGCTTCCATCGCAATTTCAAATTTAGACTAAAAGGCCCCGAGCAAAACAGCCCTCGGGGCGATTCTTTAAAACGTTTGGTTACCAGCGGAAGTGCGCAAAGGCCTTGTTGGCCTGCGCCATCTTGTGCACCTCGTCCCGCTTGCGGATCGCGTTGCCCTGCCCCTGATAGGCGTCCATGATTTCGGCGGCGAGGGCGTCCTTCATCGGGATACCTTTGCGTGCGTCGGCGAAATCTACCAGCCAGCGGAGCGCCAGCGAGGCCTGCCGGTCAGCCGATACTTCGAGCGGCACCTGATAGGTGGCACCACCCACGCGACGGGCCTTCACCTCGAGGCGCGGCTTGGCGTTATCCACCGCCTTCTGCAAAATCTCCAGCGGGATAGCCCCCGGTTGCTTCTCCGAAAGGGCGTTGAAGGATCCGTACACGATGCGCTGGGCAAGACTGCGCTTGCCACCCTTCATAATCGTGCCGATGAGGCGGCCGACGAGCACGCTGGCAAACTTGCCATCGGGCCGGACTTGACGTTTGACTGCTTGACGACGACGAGACATAGGTCAGTTCAAAATCACTTAGCTGCCTTCGGGCGTTTGACGCCGTACTTGGAACGGCTGACGCGGCGCTTCTCCACGCCGGCGGCGTCGAGTGCGCCGCGAACGATATGGTAACGGACGCCAGGCAAATCTTTCACGCGGCCGCCGCGCACGAGCACGATTGAGTGCTCCTGCAAGTTGTGCCCTTCGTCCGGGATGTAGGCGATGATCTCGTACCCGTTCGTGAGGCGAACCTTGGCGACCTTACGCATCGCCGAGTTCGGCTTCTTGGGCGTGCGGGTCATCACCTGCAGGCAGACGCCACGGCGGAACGGCGCGTTCTCGAGCGCCGGCGACTTCGACTTGTACTTCAGTTTGTTCCGGCCTTTTCGGACCAGTTGATTAATAGTCGGCATTTTTCTTTTTGCCCCAAATTCGCCCCGTTTTGCTGTCGTTTCACAGGAAACGGGATGCGGATGCTAGCAAAGGTGTTCTTGGTTGCAACAAATTTCTGAAACTTTTTCGCTTCGTGCGGTTTTTTCCTACCCCACCAGCGGTTCAAGGGCCTCTGTTGCGGGCGGTTCTTCGAAGGGTAACTCCTCGACCAGCGGCTTCAGCGTGAGATCGCGGTGATACTGGAAACCCGAGCCAGCCGGGATGATGTGGCCCATGATTACGTTCTCCTTGAACCCGCGTAGCGAGTCCACCTTGCCGAGTGTCGCGGCCTCGGTGAGCACGCGCGTGGTGTCCTGGAACGACGCGGCCGAGAGGAAGCTGTCGGTCTCGAGCGAGGCCTTAGTAATGCCCAGCAGTACCGGAGAGGCCTCAGCAGGCTTGCCGCCCATCTCCTCGACGCGCTTGTTCTCGTCCTCGAACGCGATGCGTTCGATCTGCTCGCCCCAGAGGAACTGGGTGTCGCCCGCCTCCGTGATACGGACCTTGCGGAGCATCTGACGCACGATGATCTCGATGTGCTTGTCGTTAATCGTCACGCCCTGGAGGCGATAGACCTCCTGCACCTCGTTGACGAGATGCTCCTGCAACTCATGCATACCGCAGACTTCGAGAAGGTCGTGCGGCACAACGGGGCCTTCCGTGAGTTGCTGGCCTTTCTTGACGGAGTCGCCCTTGAAGACGATGACGTGCTTGCCGATTGGAATGAGGTGCTCCTCCTCCACGCCGGTCTGCTCGTCCTTGACCGTGATGCAGCGCTTACCGCGCACGCTCGCGCCGAAATCGACGACGCCGTCGATTCGGGAGATTTCTGCAGCGTCCTTCGGGCGGCGCGCCTCGAAGAGTTCGGCCACGCGCGGCAGACCGCCGGTGATATCCTTCGTCTTGGAGGTCTTGCGCGGGGTCTTCGCCATGAGCGTGCCGGCGACGATTTTGTCGCCCTCGTTCACGACGATGTGAGCACCTGCCGGGATGGCGTAGTTGGCCATCGGCTCGCCTTTTTCACTCACGATGATGACTTGCGGGTGCAAATCTTCCTTGTGTTCGATAATGACCATCGCCTCTTGGCCGGTCGTCTCGTCCACTTCCTGCTTCATCGTGACGCCCTCGATGATATCGTGGAACTTCACGCGGCCGGGCTTCTCCGAGAGAATCGGAACGTTATAGGGATCCCACTGAACAAAGGTCTCGCCCTTCTTCACCTTGCCGCCGTTGGCGACGGAGATGACCGAGCCGATGACGATGTTGTGGCTCTCCAGCTCGCGACCGTCGGCGGCGAGGAGGGAGAGGGAGCCGTTCTTGTTGAGCACGATGACGCTGCCGTCCTCGAGCGAGACGGTGCGAAGGTCGTTATAGCGGATGGTGCCCTCGTGCTTGGACTTGATCTGCGGCTGCTTGAAGACGCCGGATGCGGTGCCACCGATGTGGAAGGTACGCATCGTGAGCTGCGTGCCCGGCTCACCGATGGACTGCGCGGCGATGATGCCGACGGCCTCGCCGAGCTTGGCGCGCAGGCCAGTGGCGAGATTGCGGCCGTAACACTTGGCGCAGATGCCGTAGCGACTCTCGCAGGTGAGTACGGAGCGGATCTTGACGCGATCGAGCCCGGCGGTGTTGATCGCCTTGGCCGCGGCCTCATCAATCTCCTCGCCGGCCCTGACTAGATAGGTCCTGGGGTGGAGCGGGTCGTGGATGCCTTCGCTCGCGGTGCGGCCGACGAGGCGCTCGGCGAGCTTAACCACTTCGTCCTCACCCTCGTAGATGGCGCTCACCCAGATGCCGTTGGTGGTGCCGCAGTCCTCTTCTTGGATGATGACGTCCTGCGACACGTCCACCAACTTGCGTGTCATGTAGCCGGAGTCGGCGGTCTTGAGCGCAGTGTCGGCGAGACCCTTGCGGGCGCCGTGAGTGGAGATGAAGTACTCGAGCACCGTGAGGCCTTCGCGGAAGTTCGCGAGAATCGGCTTCTCGATGATGTCGCCGGAGGGCTTGGCCATGAGGCCGCGAACGCCGGCAAGCTGACGCACCTGCGCCTTGTTACCGCGCGCACCGGACTCGACCATCAGGAACACGGAGTTGTACTCGTGCTTGCCTTGGTTCTGCTCGAGCGTCTTGAGCATCACGTTGGCAATCTTGTCGGTGGCGTGGGTCCAGATGTCGACGATCTTGTTGTAGCGCTCGCCGGGGGTGATGACACCCTTGCGATACTGCTTCTCGACGTCGGCGATTTCCTTCTGGGCAGACTTGATCTCCTCGTCCTTCTCTTTCGGAATGATCATGTCGTCGATGCCGATGGAGATGCCGGCCTGTGTGGCCTCCTTGAAACCGACCTCCTTGAGCTTGTCGAGCGCGACAACGGTTTTCTCGTGGCCGCAATGGCGGTAGCAGTTCCAGATCACGTCGCCGAGCTTGCTCTTGCTGACGGGGAAGTTCACGAATCCGAGATCATCGGGCCAGATCTCGCTGAACAAAACGCGGCCCACGGTGGTCTCGATAACCTTTTTCTCGCTGTCACCATACACGGTCTTCGTACCGAAGTCAGGATTGGCGAGGCGGATGCGGTCGTGAGTTTTCACGGCGCCGTCGCCCTGCGCGAAGAAAACCTCCTGCTTGGAACCGAAGAGGCTCACATGCTTGCGCTTCCCATGCAGACCGACGGTGCGCGGCTCAGCCGTGAGATAATAGCAGCCCAGCGCGATGTCCTGCGTGGGAGTCATGATCGGCTTGCCACTTGACGGGCTGAAAATGTTGAGCGGCGCCATCATCAACAGGCGCGCCTCCATCTGGGCCTCGACCGAGAGCGGCACGTGGACGGCCATCTGGTCGCCGTCGAAGTCCGCGTTGTAGGCGGTACAAACGAGCGGGTGAATACGAATGGCCTCGCCCTCGATGAGCGTCGGCTCGAAAGCCTGCACGGAGAGACGGTGCAGCGTGGGAGCGCGGTTGAGTAGCACGGGGTGGCCCTTGGTGACTTCTTCCAAGATGTCCCACACCTCGGGCGACTGGCGCTCGATGAGTTTCTTGGCCGAGCGCACGGTGTGCACGTAACCGAGTTCCTTGAGGCGGCGAATGATGAACGGCTCGAAGAGGACGAGTGCCATCTTCTTCGGCAGACCGCACTGGTGGAGCTTGAGCTCAGGTCCGATGACGATGACGGAACGGCCGGAGTAGTCCACGCGCTTGCCGAGCAAGTTCTGACGGAAACGACCGCTCTTGCCTTTGAGCATGTCGGAGAGCGACTTGAGGGCGCGGTTGCCGGCACCGGTCACGGCGCGGCCGTGGCGGCCGTTGTCGAACAGCGCGTCTACTGCCTCCTGAAGCATCCGCTTTTCGTTGCGGATGATGACCTCGGGGGTCTTGAGCTGGAGCAAATTCTTCAACCGGTTGTTACGGTTGATGACACGGCGATAAAGGTCGTTGAGGTCCGACGTGGCGAAACGGCCGCCCTCGAGCGGCACGAGCGGGCGGAGGTCGGGCGGGATGACCGGCAGCACGGTGAGAATCATCCACTCCGGTCGAGTGTTCGAACTGAGGAAGCCTTGGAAAAGCTTGATTCGCTTGGCGAGCTTCTTCCGGATCTGCTTGCTCTTGGTCTCGGTCATCGCGACCTGGAGTCCGTCGATGCCCTTCTGTAGCTCGATACGAGCGAGGCCATCATGCACGCCCTCGGCGCCCATCTTAGCGATAAAGGCGTCGGCTCCATAGGTCTCCTTTGCCTCGCGGAATTCGGTCTCGGAGAGTAATTGGTTCAACTTGAGCGGCGTCGAGCCGGGATCAATGACCATGTAGTCCTCGTAATAGATGACGCGCTCGAGGTGGCGGGCGGTCATATCGAGCATGAGGCCGAGACGGCTGGGCATGCACTTGAAGAACCAGATGTGGCTTGCGGGCACGGAAAGTTCGACGTGGCCCATGCGCTCGCGGCGGACGCGCGCCAGCGTGACTTCGACGCCGCAACGATCGCAGACGACGCCCTTGTGTTTGATGCGCTTGTACTTGCCGCAGGAGCATTCCCAGTCCTTCACGGGACCGAAGATGCGCTCGCAGAAGAGGCCGCCCTTCTCGGGCTTGAACGTGCGGTAGTTGATGGTCTCCGGATTCTTCACCTCGCCCTTGGACCAGTGGCGGATGTTCTCCGGCGAGGCAACGGTAATGGAGACATAGTCCACTAGGTTGACCTTCTCAAGACCGAGCATTTCACGGGCATTTTCGCGTGAGTTCATTTGGTTTTATTCCAAGTTCAGCATCGAATTTCAGTTGACTAGAGTTCAGCCGAGCAGGCTGTGCGCTTCGGGCGCAGCGGCTGCGCTTCCGTCGACCGGGCCGGAGTAACCGACCTTCACATCGAGACAGAGTGACTGCATTTCTTTCACGAGCACGTTGAAGGACTCGGGCACGCCGGCCTCGAGCGAGTTGTCACCCTTGACGATGCTCTCGTAGATGCGGGTGCGGCCCTGCACGTCGTCGGACTTGACGGTGAGGAGCTCCTGCAGCGTGTAGGCGGCGCCGTAGGCCTGCATCGCCCAGACTTCCATTTCGCCGAAGCGCTGGCCGCCGTACTGGGCCTTGCCGCCCAGCGGTTGCTGAGTGACGAGCGAGTACGGGCCGACGGCGCGGGCGTGGATTTTGTCGGCCACGAGGTGACCGAGCTTCATCATGTAGATGTAGCCAACCACAATCTCTTGGTCGAAGGCCTCGCCGGTACGGCCGTCATGCAGGATGGCCTTAGCGTTATCCGGTAGCTTGGCCTCTTTGAGGTAGCCGCGAATCTCCTTCTCCTTGATGCCGTCAAAGACCGGCGTGGCGAAGCGCAGACCAAGCAACTTGGCCGCCCAACCCAAGTGCGTCTCGAGCACCTGACCGACGTTCATGCGCGAGGGCACGCCGAGCGGGTTTAGGACGATTTCGACAGGAGTGCCGTCGGCGAGGAATGGCATATCCTCCTCGGGCACAATCTTGGCGACGACGCCCTTGTTACCGTGACGACCGGCCATCTTGTCACCAACCGATAGCTTACGCTTAGAAGCGATGTAGACCTTGACCTGCTTGACGACGCCGGGATCGATTTCATCACCGGCCTCAGCGCGTTCGACATCTTCGGCATGATGCATCTGAAGTTCGTCGAACTTCTTTTTGAAGGTGCCGATGATCTCGTTGATCTTGTTGCGGATCGGCGAGGGATCGATTGCGATGCGGTCGTAGACGCTGGCGAGCTTGCGCAGGAGCGTCTTCGTAATCTTGCGGTTGGCGGGGATGATGACCTCGCCAGACTCGCTGTTCACAACGTCGAGCGGAATCTTCTCGCCGAGCAGGATGTTCGAGAGCGCTTCGGTGAGCTGCTCCTGCAAATCGCCCAGCTTCTTCTTGTACTCTTCGTCAGCCTGCTTCTGGTGCTTCTTGTCGCCGGAGGACTTGGTATCCTTCTCAATCTCCTTCTTGGCGGAAACCTTGACGTCCATGACGATGCCGTAGGTACCAGAGGGAACCTTCAGCGAGGTGTCCTTCACATCGGCAGCCTTCTCGCCGAAGATGGCACGGAGCAAGCGCTCTTCCGGCGCGAGTTCCGTCTCCGACTTCGGAGTGATCTTGCCGACGAGGATGTCGCCGGGCTTGACCTCGGCGCCGATACGGATCACACCGTCGGGTCCGAGGTTCTTAAGAGCCTCTTCGCTGAGATTCGGGATGTCCCGAGTGATTTCTTCGGGGCCGAGCTTGGTGTCGCGCGCGCCGCAATCGAATTCATCGATGTGAATCGAGGTGAAGATGTCTTCCTTCGAGATGCGCTGACTGATGAGGATGGCGTCTTCGAAGTTGTAACCGTTCCACGGCATGAACGCGACGAGCACGTTGCGGCCGAGGGCCAGTTCGCCGCCCTGCGTGGAGGGACCGTCGGCGATAATCTGACCTTTCTTCACGTGGTCACCCTTCTCAATCAGAATCTTCTGGTTGATGCAGGTAGCCGCGTTGGAGCGCATGAATTTGCGCACTGGATAGACGTAAACGTCGTTCTCAGGGTCGTGCTTAATCTTCTTCTTGCCCTCGGGCAGATGACCATCCTTGGTAACGATGATTTGATTGCCGGTGACGGAGGCGACCTTGCCAGCCTCGTCACAGACGAGCACGGCGCGGGAGTCGCGAGCCACGCGGTCTTCGAGGCCAGTGGCGACGAGCGGGGCCTCGCTGATGAGCAGCGGCACCGCCTGGCGCTGCATGTTCGAGCCCATCAACGCGCGGTTCGCGTCGTCGTGCTCGAGGAACGGAATCAAGCCAGCGGCCACAGAGACGAGCTGTTTTGGCGACACGTCCATGTAATTCACTTCCTTCGGATCCACGTCCACGAAGTCGCCCTTGCGCCGGCAGGTCACGCGCTCGGTCGTGAAATGGCCTTTGTCATCGATGGGCGCGTTGGCCTGTGCGACGGTGAAGTTTTCCTCGCGATCGCCGGTGAGGTAGTCGATGTGCGCGGTCACGCGGCCGTTCTCAACCTTACGGTAGGGCGTCTCGATGAAACCGAAATCGTTCACGCGGGCGAAGGTCGCCAGCGAGGCGATGAGGCCGATGTTTGGGCCTTCGGGCGTCTCGATTGGGCAGATGCGGCCGTAGTGCGACGGATGCACGTCGCGAACTTCGAAGCCGGCGCGGTCGCGAGAGAGACCCCCAGGTCCAAGCGCCGACAAGCGGCGTTTGTGGGTTAGCTCGGCGAGCGGGTTAATCTGGTCCATGAACTGGCTGAGTTGACTGCGGCCGAAGAAATCGCGGACCACAGCCGAGAGCGCCTTGGGGTTGATGAGCTTGGCCGGCGTCATCGAATCGATCTCCTGATCGAAGAGCGTCATGCGCTCCTTGACGAGGCGCTCGGTGCGAGCCAGACCGACGCGACACTGGTTGCCCAGCAATTCGCCGACGGTGCGGATGCGGCGGCTGCCGAGGTGGTCAATGTCATCCACGCTGCCGAGGCCCTTCTTGAGCTTGAGCAGGTACTTGGTGGCCTCGACGAGATCCTGCTTGGTGAGGACGCGGGACTCGTTTTTGTCCTTATAATCGAGCTTCTGACCGATTTTGTAGCGACCCACGCGACCGAGGTCGTAGCGCTTCGGATCGAAGAATAGACGCTTGATGAGCGCGCGTGCGTTCGCGGCAGTCGGCGGATCGCCCGGACGCAGACGACGATAAATATCTTTGAGCGCCTCGTCTTCGTTCTTGGTCGGATCCTTCTTGAGGCACTTGATTATGATTCCGTCGTCCACCGAAGTGTCCACGACACGAATCTTGTTCACGCCCAGTTCGGCGATTTGCTTGAGCACGGCCTTGGAGAGGGGTTCGAAGGCGCGGGCGACGACGATGTTCTTCCCCTTGTCGACCGCGTCCTCGATTAGCACCTTGTTCTGGATGCTCTCGAGCTGCTCGGCCTGCTTGAGGGAGAGGTCTTCGACGTTGTAGAAAAGCTTGAGAACCTCAGCATCCGTCCCCTTGCCGTCGTCGAGGAAGCTCAACGCACGGAACAGGGTCGTCGTGAGAAATTTCCGCCGGCGCTTCTTACGGTCCAGATAGACATAGAGGAGGTCGCTAGTATCGAACTGCGCCTCGTACCACGAACCACGGTCAGGAATGATGCGGAAGCTGTGAAGCATCTTTCCGTTCGGGTGCTGCGTCGCCTCGAAGGCAAGACCGGGGGACCGGTGGAGCTGGCTGACGATAACGCGCTCGGCGCCGTTAATGACGAAGGTGCCCTGCGGAGTCATCAGCGGCAGTTCGCCCATGAACACTTTCTCTTCTTTGACGCCACGCGGTTCCTTGAGCTGGAAGATGACGTAGAGCGGCGCGCCATAAGTCACGTCCTCACGGAGCGACTCGAGCCAGTCGAACTTAGGCTGGCCGATTTCGTAGCTGGCAAAGTTGAGTACAGTCTTCCCGTCGTAGCTTTCGATGGGGAATACCTCGGTGAACACCGCCTGCAGTCCGAGGTTCTTCCGGCGAGAGGGAGGGGTGTCGAGTTGGAGAAATTCACGGTACGAGTTGGTCTGCAACTCGATCATGTTCGGGGGCGCAATCGGTTCCTTGATCTTGCCGAAGTTAATCCGCTCAGCAGTTTTCGATGACATATTGACGTTTTCGGGCTCCCGTCCGGCAACCACACCGGACTCTATTTTTTTGATACGACAAGACGGCCACTGCTCCGGCTTCCTTCCAGAACAGCCACCGCCAAAACTAGTTTGCTAAAACGCAGGAACGCCCTTGGCCGTTCCCCCTCCCCACACGTCGGCGGGGAAGTTCCGGGTGACGGACGCAGAGCGCCCGCCACCCAGCCTCCACTGCAAAACTACTTGACCTCGACCTTGCCGCCGGCCTCTTCGAGCTTCTTCTTGGCAGCTTCGGCTTCGTCCTTCTTGGCGCCCTCGAGGATCGGCTTGGGCGCGCCCTCGACGAGAGCCTTGGCCTCGGCTAGGCCGAGACCGGGCTTGACCTCACGGACGGCTTTGATGACGGCGATTTTCTTGTCCGCCGGCACGGAGGCGAGAATCACGTCGAACGTGTCCTTCGCCTCGACCGCAGGAGCAGCGCCTGCGCCGCCACCACCGGCCGCAGCCATCGGCGCGGCAGCGGAAACGCCCCACTTCGTCTCAAGTTGTTTCACCAAGTCAGCAGCCTCCAAGATTGTGAGCTTGCTCAGTTCTTCCACCAGATGTGCGATGTCAGCCATATTTTCTTTCGTCTCGTCGTCACCGCGGCCGCGGCGAATTCTGTCCCCTGCCCGTGAACCGACGATTTACTGTTTGTTCGTTGTTGTTTGGTTGTCCGGCACTGCCATCGAAGGCGGTTCCGAAATTGGTTCTACTTGCCCTGCTCCTTATCCACGCGGGCCTGCAACACGCGGGCGACCTGTGCGGCCGGCGCCTGGAAGAGGCCCAGCAGCTTGCCGCGAAGCTGGTCAAGAGAGGGAAGGTCAGCGTAAGCAGCCACCTCTGCCTGCTCGAGGCGCTGGTTACCGAGATATGCGAACTTAATCTTCGGCTTCTCAAACTCGGACTGGAAGGTCTTGACCACCTTGGCGGCGGCGAAGAAATCCTTCTTGCCCGTGACGACAGCCATCTGGCCGGCGAGGGCGCCGTTCAGTTCGCCTATGCCAGCTTCCTTGGCGGCCACGCGAAAGATGGAGTTCTTCACGACGTGAACCTCGGCACCCGCTTTGATGAGGCGCTTGCGCAACTCGGTGAACTGTCCAACCGTCAGGCCAGTGTAGTCGGCGACGATGAAAAACGGCGAGGCGTTGAGCCGGGCGACGTATTCGGTGGTGATAAATTTCTTTTCGGCACGCATGGGAATGTCTCCGGTTCAGGTTAGACGGTTTGGAACTCACGCGTATCCACGCGCACGGCGGGGCTCATCGAGGCCGAAAGGGCGCAGTTGCGGATGAACACACCCTTGACGCTCGAGGGGCGGGCCTTGGCCACGGCCTCAATCACGGCGAGGGCATTCTCGGCGATTTGCGCCGCAGTGAAGCTGACCTTGCCTACGGGCACGTGAATGTTGCCAGCCTTGTCCACCTTGAACTCGACGCGGCCAGCTTTGACCTCTTTCACCGCCTTGGCGGTATCGTCGGTCACGGTGCCGGTCTTCGGATTGGGCATCAGACCACGAGGTCCAAGGACTTTGCCCAGCTTACGCACCTCGACCATCGCGTCAGGCGTGGCGATGGCGATGTCGAAGTCGGTCCAGCCGTCGCTGCACTTCTTAATCATGTCCTCGAAGCCGACGAACTCGGCACCGGCGGCGGTGGCAGCGTCAGCCGCGGCGGCCTTGGCGAAGACGAGCACGCGCACGTTCTTGCCGCTGCCGTGAGGGAGCGGAACGGTGCCGCGGACCATCTGATCCGAGTGCTTCGGATCCACGCCGAGCCGGAAGGCGAGGTCAACGGTCTCGTTGAACTTCGCTTTAGGGAACTTGCCGATCAAATCGGCGGCGGCGGCGAGGGGGTAGTGCTTCGAGCTGTCTACCAACTCGAGGGCTTTTTTGTAGCGTTTGCTTGGCATTGTGTTGGGTGCGGTGCAAGCGGGCTTTTTGACGGCCCTCCCGCGGTTTGGTCTGTTTACTTATCGAGAACTTCGATGCCCATGCTGCGGGCGGTGCCGGCGATGACGCGGAAGGCGGCTTCATCGTTTGTCGCGTTCATGTCCGCGAGCTTGATTTTGACGATGTCGAGCACCTGCTTGCGGGTCACCTTGCCGACCTTGTCCTTGTTCGGCGTCTTGGAACCGGAAGCGATGCCGGCGGCCTTCTTCAGCAGTACAGAGGCCGGCGGACTCTTAGTGATGAAGGTAAAAGATTTATCTTGGTAGACGGAGATAACGGCCGGGATGATTAGGCCGGCTTGATCCTTCGTGCGGGCGTTGAACTCCTTACAGAACGCCATGATGTTGACGCCGTGCTGACCGAGCGCGGGGCCGACGGGCGGGGCGGGGTTCGCCTGCCCAGCTGGGATCTGCAGTTTGATTTCGCCGATTTTCTTCTTAGCCATAACAACGTTTCCTTAAGCTTTCTCGACCTGCCAGTACTCGAGCTCGACCGGCGTATTGCGGCCGAAAATGTTGACTGAAATCTTGAGCTTGCCCTTCTCGGGATCAATTTCCTCGATGAGGCCACTGAAACTGATGAAGGGGCCGTCGTTGATCTTAACGTTCTCGCCCACGGAAAACTGCATCTTGGGTTTCTCGCTTTCATCGCTTTCAGCGATCTGCGCCTTGATGCTCGCAATCTCGTCATCCGGCGTAGGCGACGGCCGGTCGCCGCCGACGAAGCCGATGATACCCTGCGTTTCACGGACGAAATACCACGGCTTCTCGATGATGCGCTTATTCTCGTCCAGCAGCGCGATATCAATGAAGACGTAGCCCGGATAGAGTTTGCGGTTGGTGACGGTCTTTTTGCCACCACGCACCTCAGCCACTCTCTCCATCGGCACGAGGACTTCCTTGATGTACTCGCCCATCTCCTCGGCCTTGAGACGTTTCTCGATGCTCTCCTTCACCTTCTGTTCCTGACCGGACAGCGTGTGGATGACAAACCATTGGCTATGCATAGGAATGGGGGTCAAAGGTTGGCGCTGAGCAGGAGGTCCCAGACGACCGACTTCACGAGGAAATCGGCCAGCACGGTGAAAATGCCTAGCAACAGAATCGTGAAGAGCACGACGGTTGTGTGGTCCTTCAGCTCCTCCTTCGTCGGCCAAGAACATTTGCGGAGCTCCTCGCGGGTCTCGAGCACGAAATCGCGCAGACGGGTGAGATGACCCATCCGCCAAAGAATGCCGAACCCAGTCGCGAGCGCCGCGACCCAGAGGTACGTGCTGTATTTACTGAGCGTTTCCATTTTCGCGTTTGGCGGAGGGGGAGGGATTCGAACCCCCGGTGAGCGTTAACCCACAGCGGTTTTCAAGACCGCCGCATTAGACCACTCTGCCACCCCTCCGGAGGTGAATTGTGATTGGCACGGCGTGAGGGAGTCGAACCCCCAACCAACGGTTTTGGAGACCGCTACTCTGCCAATTGAGCTAACGCCGTTGCCTGTCACTGAGGAGGGTCCTGTTGGTTTCGTGTCTGTTTGTTTTAGACGAAAAATCGGGCCGGGGGTTTCATTCCCCCGCGCCCGAGCAATTTTCGACTGGATTAGCCAGCAACGATGTCGCTCACGCGTCCAGCGCCGATGGTGCGGCCACCCTCGCGGATGGCGAAACGGAGACCCTTCTCCATCGCGACCGGGGTGTGCAGTTCGATCTCCACCGAGACGTTGTCGCCCGGCATGACCATCTCGACACCCTCAGGCAGCTTGACGGTGCCGGTGATGTCCGAGGTGCGGAAGTAGAATTGCGGACGGTAGTTAGTGAAGAACGGCGTGTGACGGCCACCCTCATCCTTGGTCAGCACGTACACCTCGGCCTTGAATTTCTTGTGGGGCAACACCGAGCCGGGCTTGGCGAGCACCATGCCACGCTCGACATCTTCCTTCTTGGTGCCGCGCAGCAACACGCCGACGTTGTCACCAGCTTGGGTGAAGTCGAGCAGCTTGCGGAACATTTCGATGTCGGTCGCGGTCGTCTTGCGGGTGTCCTTGATGCCGACGATCTCGACTTCTTCCATCTTCTTGAGGAGACCACGCTCCACACGGCCGGTCACCACGGTGCCACGGCCTTCAATGTTGAAGACGTCCTCGATGCACATCAGGAACGGCTTGTCACCCTCGCGAACGGGCTCGGGGATGAAGCTGTCGCAGGCGTCGAGCAAGTCGGCGATGGCCTTCTCGCCCTCGGGCTTGGCGGCGATGGCGGCGGTGGCACTGCCGCGAATAATCGGGGTCTTGTCCCCCGGGAACTGGTACTTGGTGAGCAAATCGCGAATCTCCATCTCGATGAGCTCGAGCAGGTCGGCGTCGGCAAGGTCCACCTTATTCAGGAAGACCACTATGCTGGGAACGCCTACCTGACGGGCGAGCAGGATGTGCTCGCGGGTCTGGGGCATCGGGCCGTCGGCCGCGCTCACCACGAGGATGGCGCCGTCCATCTGGGCCGCGCCGGTGATCATATTCTTGACGTAGTCGGCGTGGCCGGGGCAGTCCACGTGCGCGTAGTGGCGCTTCGGGCTCTCGTACTCCACGTGGGAGACGGCGATGGTCACGGTTTTGCTATCGTCACGGACGGTACCACCCTTGGTGATGTCCGCGTAAGAGATGGCCGGAGCCATGCCCTTGCGGTTCTGCACCGCGACGATGGAGGCGGTTAGGGTCGATTTGCCGTGGTCTACGTGCCCAATCGTACCAATGTTCACGTGGGGCTTAGTCCGTTGAAAGGCTTCCTTTGCCATGACGTTTTCCTATTTCCTAGTTTTGTTGTTGTCTTGTTGTCTATCTCACACTGCTCAAATGGAGCCCATGATCAGGCTTGAACTGATGACCTCGTCCTTACCAAGGACGTGCTCTGCCAACTGAGCTACATGGGCATCGGCCAATTTTAATTTTCAATCCCTTTCTAAAGGGACAAAAAATTCCTGAGCCCTCCCGCCTTCATTTTCGAAGGCCAAAGGCCCGAGGTTCTTTTTAGTTTTCTACTCTGTACTACAACTGCGAGCGTGAAAGTAGCGGGATAGCTACCGTCGTCAATACTTTTTTTCAAAAAATGCTCAGTGCTTGCCCTTCCACTCCACTTTGGGAGGCTCCGGCAACCCCTGTGCACGGAGGGCGGTACGAAAGTGCATCTTACCCACACGCCCCAAAACGGCCGCGCCGTGAGCCTCGAAGAAGGCCTTTGCCGCCACATCGACCGCGGTCGATGCGCCTTTCGGGAATTCCACTCCGTATTCCTTCTTCAGCTTTGCCAACCCCATAACGAACTCGTTCCGGGCCAGAATCGAAGCTGCTGCCACCGCCACGTCGCTCTCGGCTTTATGACGCTGGAGGATCTTCAATTTCACTCCGCGCGCTTTTGCTGCACGTGCCACCGTCGCCTCCGTCGCCGCGAACTGGTCAATAATCGCGTGCTCCGGCGGCGGCACCAATCGATGTGACGACTCGAGCAGGGCGAGAATGGAACTGACGTGACCCTTGGCGAGAAGCGGATTCAAGCTGCGCTCCTCGGCGTAACGCTGGTTATAATTCGTCCCACCCAAGGACAGCACCTCACATTCACAACCCGGCGTGTCGCGGATTAGCTCCGCCAACTCCGCAATCCGGCGGTCGCTGCCGATGTTTTTCGAATCCTGAATGCCTGCGTCCTTCCACGCCCGCACCACCGCGGCGTTCACATACACCGCCGCGACGCACAGCGGCCCGAAGAAATCGCCCTTGCCCGACTCATCCACACCGATGCGCGGTACGAACATCTCCGGGTGCAACTCCTCCTCATAACCCAGCTCCGCGCGCTTGAGAATCTCTGGCTCCAAAGTGAATTCAATGAACTCGGCTGTCCCCTTCCCCTGCGCCACCAACTTACCGCTCTCGTAAAAAACCACGCCTACCGCATCCTTCTTCGCGGCGAACCGCGCGTACGGCATTGCGCGAAACTCCCAGCCGCGATCGCGCAGTAAGTTCTCCAACTCGCTCGCTTGAGCGTCCGTCAGCTTGCCCGTGTATAAAGTCAGCGGTTTCACAAAGTGCGTGCCATCGTAGGCACTTCCCCTATTCTCCGCAACCGTGCGCAGTGGAAAAACAGGCGAAACCACCTCCGCCTCATCCAGTAAATCCAAGCACCGTCGACTTGTCCCCGCGCTACTCGCGTGGTTCTCCGTCAATGCACGCGACCTGCCGTGGCGCCACACTCGCAATCCGTACGCCATCTGGATTTCGGAAATCATGCTCCAGCAGACGCAGGTGAAGACAGTCGTCCCTTATTGGAATCGCTGGATTTCCGCACTGCCGTCCGTGGAATCTCTCGCCGAAGCCGCGCCAGAAACGGTGCTCAAACTCTGGGAAGGTCTCGGCTACTACAGCCGTGCGCGCAACCTACACCGCGCTGCGCAACTGATCCTCGCTCAGCACCACGGTCAGTTCCCGCGCGATTTCGATTCCGTTCTCGCGCTGCCCGGCGTGGGGCGCTACACCGCCGGTGCCATCTGCAGCATCGCCTACGACCAACCCACGCCGATTCTCGATGGGAATGTCATTCGTGTCCTCACGCGACTTTTTGGCATCGGTGCAAATCCGAAAGAAAAACTGACCAACGAACGCCTCTGGTCATTCGCACGCGAATTCGTCGAAACAGCTCACGCTCTTCCAACATCGCGCGCAGACAATACTCCGCGCTGCTCGCATCTGAATCAATCGCTCATGGAACTCGGCGCGCTGATTTGCACGCCACAAAACCCGCGCTGCATGGAATGTCCGGTGCGCCGCCACTGCGTCGCACACCGCGAGGACCGCACCGCAGAATTGCCGAACCTCGGCCCACGCACGAAAGCGACCGCACGACGTTTCATCGCCTTCATCATCGAGCGCAACGGCCGGTTTCTCGTCCGCCAGCGTCCGGCGGGCGTAGTGAATGCGCATCTTTGGGAATTCCCGAACGCCGAAGCCAAGCAAGCCGCCACGCCCACGGCACAATTCGCTCGCGAAAAACTTAGCCTCGCGCTCGCGGACATCACGCCTCTCATCACCATTCGCCATTCCATCACCCGTTATCGCATCACGCTCGAAGCGCACCGCGCGCGATGGACAGGACGCTGGGCTACAAAATCCAGCACGGCGAAAACCATCGGCCGTTGGTTCATCGTGGAAGATTTACACAAACTGGCTTTCACCAGCGCGCACCGGAAGATTCTGGGGAAACTGCAACCGCCTGCGCTCACTTGCTGACCGGCACGGCGTCCACCTCGATGCGGTTGCCGCCGATCACCGCGCGCCCCTGCACTCGCGGCGCTCCCATCTGTGATTGCTGCGATTGCTGCTTGGGGTCATTGAGATTGAGCGGATTCAGATTGCCCGGGGCATTCTTATTCTCGGCCGCGCCTTTAGATGGCCCACCTTTCGGTTCCAGCACCGGCATTTGGTAAGTCCCATCGAACACCACCCGTTGACGCACGCTGCGGTTGGTCCCGATGACTTGGAAACTGAACGACTCGGCGGACACTTTAGATTTTTCCTGGTCGAGTTGCGCCGCGCGATCCCGCTTCGGCTCCTCGCGCTTGACCAACTCCTCCTTCGACTCCTTTTGGCCTTTGGCAGGCGAAGCCTTTCGATCCGTACCAATGAGCACGTTGCCGAGATAGACCGAGCCATCGCCATCCATCACCCGCACCGAGTCACCCTCACGCTCGAGCTGGAAATTCACCAGCACCCGCGACTCACCGGGCGCATTTAGATTGCGACGATAGCCCTGCTGTTCACGCCCGTCCGACTGCGAGAAGTTTTGCTGCAGGTACGACGTGTTCTGCGAATCACTCACACCTCTGTTCAATTTCCCGCTCAACACGTTTCCAGCAACGCCGGGAGTCGTGGCGGCTGGCGCGACCGACGTCGCCGACGCGCTCACTTCGGCCTTCTTCGCTACCATCAAATTTTTAGCCGCTTCGTTGATCGCATCCGTTGGTGGGAGATCCTTCGCTATTCTTTCTTTTTCTTTAACGGCCACCGAGGCTGCAGCAGCCATCGGCGTTTTATTCAGCTTGTCCGAAATGACCGGCGTCGGCTCGCCAGTGGCACTGCGGATGGCGGACCGACTCGTCAATCGCACTTTCCCGCCACTGGGGGAGTCGCTGTTGGCCGGTGATGGAGGCAACGCCCCCTCAGCTGACAACACCACCGCTTTTGCTGCGGCAGGCGTAGGCACAGCCTCTGCACTCCCGTGGCCAACCCCATCCAAGCTCGGCGGCTGCGCGGTCAGAGCAATCGGAGCCTTAGCCGTGGGGGCCGAGGCCGCGCCGGCATTGGCGAGCGCGGGTTGGCCGGCCTCTTTGCGCGTGGGGAGAGTCCATGTGAGAACACTCTCGGTTTCGGAACTTTGATTCAGTTTTAGAGCCGCATCCACCTTCTCGATGTCACCATCAACAGGCTTTGGTGAACCGGCGAATTGGGTGGGCTTGGTGCGTTGCGTGTCGCTGATAATGACACCGAGCACAGCGGCGACGACACCGACCGCAGCCAGCGCGAGAGCGTTGAATGCCCAGCGACCAAACAGGCCAGCGCTCTCAATCGGCGCGGCGGCTGGCGGCGCGTAAGTGCGCGCCACCTCAGCTTGCAACATGCGGCGCGTGGCCGGATGCAGCTCGACCTTCGTCTGTGCGGCCTCGGAGTCACGCCGCTGCGCGTAGGCTTTAAGCCACTGTTCGCCCTGGTTTTGAGGTTCGTTAGTCATATCCAGCTATGGGTTGGACGGTAAACCGCCGATTTTCTCCCTCGAAAATATCCGGCGCAGCACGGCCTCGAATTTGTCGCGGCATTTGCTGAGGCGCGAACTGACGGTCTTCTCGTTCAAATCGAGCTCGGCACTAATCTCCTTGTAATCAAGATCGCCGAAGTAGCGGAGCTCGAGAATTTCCTGACATGGGCCTCCCAGTTCCTCGAGGGCTTGGCCAACGAACTTCCATTGCTCGGCGCGGAGCAGCGCGGCGTCCGGCGAAGGAAGTGGGCTGGCGGGATCGATGGCCGGCGTATCTTCGCCCGGTTCGGGATGGAGCGAGAGCAGCGTCTGGCCGCCACCGCGTTTCTCGGCGACTTGTTTGGAGCGGTAATCGCGCGCTTTGTTTGCCGCGATGCGGAAGATCCACGTCTGAAGCTGGCTGCGGCGGTTGAAATTAGCGAGGTGCTTGATGACGGAGAGGAACGTTTCCTGACAAACTTCCTCGGCGTCCTCGGGCGTGAAACTCGGCGCGAGCTGCAGCACGAAGCGGCCGGTCGCCGCGTAATGGCGGTCGAACACCTCATCCCACGCCGCAGCCTCGCCCCGCAGGCAGCGCGCGATCAACGTACTCTCGTCCGGTCCGGTCACAAAGTCAGATGCGGCGAGCCTAGCCGGATGCGGCGAAGAATCCAGTCTTTCCCCCGCAGGACAGAAATATATGCGGGAGCTTCCGCGCGCATCCCGCCGTCTCATGTCCGGCCGGAAGGGATTTCTCGCGGCCACTTTGAACTGGCAAACGGAAGTTGAACTGATAAAAAGCCCATCCATCGCGCCCCTGCTGACCGGAAGCGCGGATTGATTTACCCAACCCCTTTATGAAGCGATCCAACCTCATCAGCAAAACCA
>CAMDJP010000028.1 GCA_945900775.1 Akkermansia muciniphila
TGAGGTTGCTGAGGCACTTCATGCGCTTGGCGCTTTCCTTGGACTTGGCCAACGCTGGCAACAGCATCGAGGCCAGAATACCGATGATGGCGATGACGACGAGAAGCTCGATAAGTGTGAAGGCCACACGTGAACTGCGTGAAGGCCACACGTGAACTGCGTGAAGGCCACGCACGAACTGCGTGAAGGCCACGCACGAACTACGTGAAAAAGCTGGAAAACTGGAGAATCGACACACAGTTAAATTCATCACAAATATCCTGTCAATTCTCAGGCCATCCAGCAAGCAGGAAGGCCCATGATTTTATTTTACAGGAGACAGCCCTGGTCCTGGACCTCTCGCGGCCCGCAAGTGCTTCGTCTGGCAGAATGGCCACCGTCAGCGTGGGCTCGCCTTCCCATGGGGCTGGTCGAACCGGATCAATTCCGAGTAGTTCGTCGGCAGGCGACCGAAGCGGGCCTTTAACTGGAACATCTTGTTCTGAATCGCCTGCGGCAGCCGTTGACCCGGTACCACCAACGTCGCCGAGTTAGTGACAATCGCAGGGGCAACCCCCTGAAATGTCGGCGCAGGCACGGTGGCGGGTAACTCGACGCTGGCCGAATGCCGATGGGTTCGTTCAGCGCCCGAAACCGTGGGTGTGGAGGAAGTCCGTAGCGGGCGCGGTGATGTGAACGCGGCGTCGGGTGAAAGGGTCGGTGTAGTTCAGTGCGACGGCGCGCAGCGCGAACGGCATGTCGTCAGATTTCCCCAGTGGACGATAAAGGGAATCGCCGAGCACGGCATGGCCGGCGTGGGCGAGGTGGACGCGAATCTGGTGTGTGCGTCCCGTGAGTGGATGGGCTTCAATCAGCGCACGGCCACCTTTCGTCTCCAGCACATGGAAATGGGTCTCGGCGGGCTTGCCGGAGAGCGAATCGACTTTCATTCGGCCGGCCTTGCCTAGCGCGGGGCCGAGTGGTTCGCGGCAGGTCCACTCCCGTTGGCGCGGTTCGCCGTGGACGACAGCGAGGTAAACCTTCTCCATCTGGCGCGACTCGAAGAGGCGGCTGAACTCAGGCACGGCTGCGGTGCTTTTCACGCAGAGCAGCACACCGGTGGTCTCGGCATCGAGACGGTGGATGCAGCGGAGGAAACGGAGGTTTCGACTGTGCGCCCAGAAGTCGCACGCGGCAATCGAGTCGTTGATTGCTGCCTGCAGGTTGCGTGAGGTCTGCTGCCAGTCATCGGGCACGAGCAGCCAGCCGGCGGGTTTGTCGAGGGCAATCACAGATCGATCCTCGTACAGAATCGGTATCTGCAGTTCGCCCAACTCCATGAATTTGGGTTTAGCCATTCAAAAAAGGCTCCTTAGAATTCCGCGTCAGGCCATCCAGTGAGACGAAAGGCCTCGATTCTCAGGCACGCTGGCGCCGATAAGCGGCGACTCAGGGTTGCGGAAATCAATCCCCGCCAAATCGGTGTAATGTCGGAAGACGTCGGTGTTCTGAATGAACCCGACGAAACGCTCCGCGCCCGGTCCAATCGACGAAATCGGTACGTAATCGGACGTGTGGGCATTACCCGTCCAGCCCACGGCGGTGTAGTTCGCTAGCAACTGCCCGAGTTGGCAGGTGAGTGAGTTCATCATCGTGTAGAGAGGCGCCCCTTCTTTTTTCAGGAAGGGGACAAGCAGTTTCGCCCGCGAAGTCGAGATATCGTAGCCGGTCCCTTCCTTGATGACTGCCGCGATCTTGTCCGGTTCGATGACGGGTGTGAGCTTCTTCTCCGCCTCGCCGGGCACGACAGGTTTTTTTGGGTCCGGAGCTGCGCCCAGCTTGATTAGGATTTCGGAGAAGGACGCTTTCACTTCGAGCAAGTTCGAGAAAAGCAGTGGGCTGATGCTGTAATTCTTGCCCGTGCCATTCAAGCCGGGGTTGCCTGTGCTATGGTCAGTGGTGATGACGAGGAGGGCGTCGGCGTGCTGTCGCTGGAACTCGAGACAGACCTCGAGCGCCTCGTCGAATGCAATCTGGTCGAAGAACGCTGCGGCTGCGTCGTTCATGTGGCAGCCGTGATCCACTCGGCCGCCTTCGACCTGCAGGATGAACCGCTCGTGGCGCGCCAGCTTTTCCAACGCGCGCTTGGTCATCGCGGCGAGCGTCGGGACAGATTTGGTCAGCGTCACGTCGTGCGTGTGATCCACGGTGAAGGGGAGGTGGCTGGCGGCGAAGGTGCCGAGCCACGGCTTATCGAGTGGCGCGGCCGCCAGCGTGGCCGTGTCATCCAGCAGCGCGTAGCCCTTGGCCCGATAGTCAGCGTAGACATCACGCTTGTCCTTGCGCTTGGTTTTATCGAAGAACTTCCGTCCACCACCCAGCAGCACCTCGACGCCGCGCTCGAGATATTGCGTGGCGATGGCCTCGGCGGCCTCGCGCTTGAGCCCCTTCGCAGCGAAGCCAGCCGGCGTGGCGTGTGTAATTTCGGTAGTCGTGACGAGGCCGCGTTTCCAGCCGGCCTGCCCGAACAGTTCGTAGAGCGTCGTCAGTTCCTGGCCGTCAGGCAGGATGTTCACGGTGCCGTTAACGATGCGCGATCCCGAGGCCCAACTCGACGATGCGGCTGATGAATCCGTCACCAGCGAATTGAGCGAGCGCATGTCCATCAGACCCTGCTGGGCCGCGCGGCGCTTGTGCAGGTCGAGCCACGCCAGCCCGCGCTTGCGGCTGAGATGCGCGAGCTGATCGGCCATCGAGAGCGTGGCTAGGCTCATCCCGTCGGCGACGAGATGGATAATTTTTGAAGGTTTCTGGCCCGGCCGCACAGCCGTGGCATCCACAGGGCGCGCGATGTGTGGAAAGGCCCCGATGCTCGCGGCCGCGAGGCCTGAGCCGGAGAGGAACTTGCGGCGTGAGACAGCCATGCGGAAGAGCATAGCAAATTGCAGGAATGGTTTCAAAACCACTTTTTCGTTACGATGTGGGGCGATTCGCGCCGATAAACTGGCTAGAATTCAGTGAACGCACCGGACGTTTTGCGACTTGCGCTCCGTTGCACGACTCGCTTTGCTTCCTGCACGAGATGGCCGACGCAACCAAAAAAACGCTGGTCATCGTGCCGACCTACAACGAGCGGGAGAACCTGCCCGCCCTGGTGGCGCGCTTGCTCATGCTCTCTCCGCAAGTGGAGTTGCTGGTTGTGGACGACAATTCGCCCGACGGCACGGGGCTCCTCGCAGACGAACTAGCCTCGAAGCATCCACAAATCCACGTGCTACACCGTCCCGGAAAGGCTGGGCTCGGCCGGGCGTACATCGCCGGCTTCAAATGGGCGCTTGAGCGGGGCTACGAGTTCATCCTCGAGATGGATGGCGACTTCTCGCACGACCCAGATGACATCCCGCGTTTCCTTGCGGCGGCTGCGGACAGCGACCTCGTCATCGGCTCGCGTTATTCGAATGGTATACGCGTCATTAACTGGCCGCTGCGCCGATTGATACTGAGCCTTGCGGCGGCCGAATATGTCCGCGTCATCACCGGGATGCCATTCACCGACCCGACTGGCGGCTTCAAATGCTTCCGCCGCCGCGCGCTGGCGAGCATCGACCTCGATGCGGTGAAGTCGAACGGGTACAGCTTCCAGATCGAGCTGACGCACAAAATTTGGCGGCAGGGAATGAAGGTCGTGGAGGTGCCGATTATTTTCACCGACCGATTTCAAGGAGTGTCGAAGATGTCCGGCGCGATTGTTCGCGAGGCGGTCTGGATGGTTTGGAGTCTGCTAATTCAGAATGGACTGCGGCGCTGGCCGAGGTCGCGCGCGAGGTGATTCGAATGAGCCCAGTCAACGTCGCTATCGTCGGCACCGGTTTCATGGCGGTGGCGCACATCAAAGCACTGCGCCAGATTCCCGCCGCGCGAATCGCCGCACTTTGCAACCCGAGCGGTCGCAATCTTGACGGCGATTTCAGCAATGTCTTCGGCAATGTTGGGACGCATGAGCCGGTACGGTTGGATATGCGGGAGGTGAAGGTCTATCGTGATTTTGCTTCTTTGCTGGCGGACCCTGATATCCACGTGGTGGACATCACCACGCCGACACATCTCCACGCGGAACAAGCGATTGCTGCGCTGCGGGCCGGAAAACATGTGATGTGCGAAAAGCCGCTTGCGCGAAGTGCGGCCGATGCACGTGCGATCGTTGCTGAAGCCTTACAGTCAAAGGGTTTTCTGATGCCTGCCATGTGCCTGCGTTTCTGGCCGGAATGGGCGTGGCTGAAGCAGACAATCGCTGAAGGGGGCTATGGGCGCGTATTGAGCGCGCGTTTCCGTCGTGTGGCTGAACCGCCGGTGTGGGGAGGATTTCTTGACGGTAAAAAATCCGGCGGCGCACTGCTCGATTTGCACATTCACGACGCGGATTTTATACAGTTCTGTTTTGGTCGGCCGCGGCGCGTCTTCGCCAGCGGACACAGTTCTGTGAGCGGTGCGATTGATCATGTGGTTTCACAGTATGATGTGGCGAGCGGTGTGGTGGTCCATGCAGAGGGAAGCTGGGCGATGGCGCGCGGCTTCGGATTCAACATGGCCTATACAGTGAATTTCGAGCGCGCAACAGCCGACTACGACATCGCGCGCGGGAAGGAAGCGCTGAAGCTTTTTGAGCCGAATCAACCGGCGCGCGTGGTCACTTGCGAAGGAGGCGATGGCTATGTTGGTGAATGGCGACACTTCCTCGAAGCCATTCAGACGGGTAAACCGCCGAGTATTGTCACCCCGGCTGATGGGGCCGCTGCCGTCGAGCTTTGCGAGGCGGAAGAACAATCCATCGCCACCGGTCAACCGGTGGAGTTGCGCTAGGCGCTTGGCGGCGGACGCAGGGGAACGGTCAGATCTGCCATCTCTGGAATATCTTTTCCGGGGGCGCCGGCACCAAGTTGCTTGATGCGTTCACCCTGCGGACGGACGGATCGCTCATAGCTGCCCGCGGCTAAGTTGTAGGCCTCGTTCGCCTTTTCTAAACCGGAGCGAATCTTCTCGAAGTGCTCGATGAACTTCGCCACACGCGCGTAGAGTTCCTGCGCAGCCTCGGCGATGGAGCGTGCGTTTTCAGCCTGCGAGTGCTGCTGCCAAGTGAGCCTCACAGAGTTCAGCAGGGCGATCAGCGTCGCCGGCGTGGCGAGTACAATGTGCTGTCGGCTGGCTTCAATGTGCAGATTGCGGTCGCCCTCCAATGCGGTGCTGTAGAGCGATTCGGCAGGCAGGAACAACACTACATGGTCGAAGGCATTCGGAAATTGTTTCGGATAATCCCGCTTGGCTAGGTCACGCATCGTGGTCTTGAGGCGAGCAGCGTGGGCGGCGCAGGCTTCGGTGTGAGCTCCGGGATCGGCTGCGTCGAGGATGCCGAGTGAATCGAGGTCGGGCACTTTCGAGTCCACGATGATCACCCGCTCGCCAGGCAGCTTGATAAGTAGGTCGGGGCGACCGTCATCGCCCGATGTTTGCTCGGTGAAATCGCAGTGCGCGCTCAGGCCAGCGCTTTCAATAACGTTGCGCAATGTGGCTTCACCCCATCGACCACGGGCTTGGTTTGACTTGAGCACAGATCGGAATTGCTGGGTCTCGTTGGCAAGCGTGTTGCTTTGCAGGGAAAGATGCTCGAGTTGGTTGCGCACTTGCGCAAGCGCTGAGGTCTGGCTCGTCTCGTTCTGAGCAAGGCGGTCTTGATATGACTTGAGATGAGTTTCCAGAGGGCCAATCAGCTTGGCGATGGATTCATGGCGCGTCGCAAGGTCGCCTTTGGCTTCGGCGTTGAAACGCCCCAAGGTTTCAGTAGCGAGCCTGAGAAACTCCGGTTGCGTCTCTCGCAGCGCATCGGCGCTCAGCGCCTTGAACGTGTTACGCAGCTCCACTAACGCTTTTTCCTGCGTGACCTTGGCTTCCGCAAGCAGACGCTCGTGCTGCTCACGCTGGCTGGCGAGTAGGCGCTCGGCTGCGGCGTGGTTGGCTTTAGCAGACGCAGTTTCGGCAGCGGACTCGGTCTGTTTCGTCTGGGCCACGCCCAGCGCTGCTTCACGCTGAGCAATTTGCTGGCGCAATTCCTCTTCTATCCGGGTGTCTTGCGGCTTGGCGCGAAGACTGTTCAGCAGCCAGCCGATCACGCCGCCGATGGCAATCCCGATGAGGAGAGATATGTAAGGGTTCATTTCAGTAGTGGGCGACGACCTCAATCTCGACACTTACGCCGCGAGGCAGGGCAGAGACTTGAACCGTGGAGCGAGCGGGGAAATCGCCCGTGAAACACTTCGCGTACACTTCGTTCATCTGGGCGAAGTCGGCGAGGTTGGTGAGGAAGACGGTGCTCTTCACCACGTTCGCAAAGCCGAGTCGCTGGTCCTCGAGGATGATCTGGATGTTCGAGAGCACCTGCTCGGTCTGCGCTTTTATGTCGCCGCTGACGATTTGGCCGGTGGCCGGATCGAGGGGAATCTGCCCGGAGCAGAAGAGCAGATCGCCGAGGCGCACGGCGTGGTTGTAGGGGCCGACGGCAGGAGCGGCCTTGGCGGGTTTGATGATGATCTTGCTCATGGTCAGAGATATTTCTTCAGCAACGGCGCGAGTTCTTTCCGCGTCTTGGCGGGCCAGAGCTTTCGGTCGGTCATGATGGCGTTCTTCAATGCGTCGTGACATGACCAGTCCGGTGCGGTCGGGATTTGAGGGATGGCGCGACTGATGATGCGCTTGGCCATCGCGGCGTTGCGATGGAGACATTCGATGACCATCTCGACGGTTACATGGTCGTGCTCCTCGTTCCAGCAGTCGTAGTCGGTCACCATCGCCAGTGTTGCGTAGGCAATCTCCGCTTCGCGTGCGCACTTGGCCTCGCCAAGATTAGTCATGCCAATCACATCAAAAGCCGCGCGGTGATTGGCCTGCGATTCGGCGCGCGTGCTGAAGGCTGGCCCCTCCATGTTTACGTACGTGCCGCCGTCGTGTGCCCGCGTGCGTGTCCAGCGAGCCGCGGCAAGCAGGAGTACACGCAATTCCTCACAGATAGGATCGGCAAAAGCGATGTGCGCCACGATGCCGTTGCCAAAAAAGCTGTGCGCAGCGGATTGTTTGGTGCGATCCACAAACTGGTCGATCAACACCACATCGCAGGGTCGATATTTCTTTTGCAGCGATCCTACAGCGCTGACACTAATAATCCATTGAACGCCCAGCTTCTTCATCGCCCAGATGTTGGCGCGATGATTCAGCTCCGAAGGCAGGATGCGATGGCCGCGACCGTGTCGCGGAAGAAAGACGACGTCGCGTCCCGCCAGATGGCCGGTGAGCAGTTGATCGGACGGCGCACCGAAAGGCGTTTTGACTGTTAGCCATTTTTGATGAGTGAACCCTTCGATGTGGTAAAGGCCGCTGCCGCCAATGATGCCGATACGATTCATATGGGCTGATTAAGCCACACGGTTCCACGCTGCCAAAGGGAAAAGTCAGACCAACCGGCGTGCCCAAACCTGCACGAGCGGACAGGAGGAAACAGTCTTTGCGGAGTCGCTGGCCAGCGCATGGAGATCGGCGACGAGCGCATCCACCTCGTCGGCCGTGGCGAGGCTGGCTCTGATGAGCGAAGGCTTCAGGCCGGCGAGTGTAAGAGGATAAAGGAGCTTCACTTGCGTGAATGGTTCTACGGGCGTGACGATTTCAACGTGGATTTCATCCAAGCCTGCCTCGCGAAAAAGCCGAGGCAGCTTGCGTCCGAGTAGTGGATCGCCGCCGTGCAGGCGAACGATGGCCTGATAAAGCTCGAGGTGCCGCATGCGCGCGGGCGATTCGGGGTGTGCAAAGCCGCCGCCGCAATCAATATCCTCCACCACCACCGCGCCCCCAGGTTTGGTAAGCGCGGCCATCCGCCGCAACACCGCGAGTGGATCGGACAGATGCGAGAGCAGGCAGCGCGAATAAACGAGGTCGAAGGAAGCGTTTGGCAATCCTGCCGCGGTGGAGTCGTCTTTGATGAAATGCGCGTGATCGAGATTGCGTTGGCGGGCGTTCGTGCGCGCCAAGTTCACGAAAAGTTCGGCGCAGTCCACGCCGGTGACATGGCCAGAAGGGCCGACTTGTTCCGCGAGCCAGAGCGCACTGTGGCCTGGGCCGCAGCCGAGGTCGGCGCAGCGCCATCCTTCACGCAGACCCGCCCGTTGGAAGAGTGTGTGGCTGGTTTCGCCATAGACTGCATCGAGGATGCGCAGGCGCTCGGCTTCGGCGTTTGATTCGCCCAGCACGTAGGATGTCATCGTGTGGTCAGCGTTCGCTGATCTTGCGCGAGGCAATTCCAAAAGACTATCGGGGACCACAACCATAAAGTTGATGAATAGAAGGTTTAGGTCCGTAGCACAACGAACTTTTTCGTAAAGCGGATGGGGACGATTGTTTGCAGGTACCGTTATTCGACAGTGACACTTTTCGGGGGGTTACGCGGTTTATCGAAGCCGTTATCGATTCTTCCTTTGAGTTTGCGGATTTGCAGCCCATCATCTTCGCCGAGCACGGCGACTCCGGCACTGTCGTAGCAGCGGTATTCGAGTCGGCGAAGGACTTGGATAATCAAGGGAGCTGCGGGGCGTTTGCCGACGCAACCTAAAATTCCACACATGGCTAGGAGGGAGTGTTGGCCTGAAGTCTCTTGCCCTTCAGGGTGACGCAAGGTAATGAATGACCTGTCGAATAGGCAAGTGGGGAAGTTTATGGCAACCAGCGATAATTCCATTGGCAGTAGCAACGTCCTGTGCGTCGTCATGGGCGGGGGGCAGGGGAGGCGTCTTTTTCCTCTGACGAAAGAACGCTCGAAGCCGGCCGTGCCGCTCGCCGGCAAGTATCGGTTGGTGGACATCCCGATCTCCAATTGCATCAACTCCGATCTCAAGCGTGTTTATCTGCTCACGCAGTTCAATTCCGCCTCGCTGCACCGGCATATTTCACAGTCGTACAAGTTCGACCATTTTTCCGGCGGCTTCGTTGAAATCCTCGCCGCGGAACAGACTCTGCACGATACCTCCTGGTACCAAGGGACGGCTGACGCGGTTCGCAAGAACCTAATCCATTTTCTCAATCACCGTTTCGACTACATGATTATCCTAAGCGGAGACCAGCTCTACCGGATGGATTTTCGAAAGATTCTCACCCAGCACATAGAGACGGAAGCAGAATTGACTATCGCCACTATCCCGGTAGATCGAGCCACAGCCCCTGCACTCGGTATCATGCAGATTAACGCCGATCAACGGATTGTGAACTTCGTTGAGAAGCCGAAAGAGTCGTCTGCGCTTGACCCCCTCTGTCTACCGCGTGAGGCGTACGGTAAACTTGGCATCGAGGGGCACGATGACTTTTTCCTCGCCTCGATGGGTATCTACGTTTTCAACCGACAGGTGCTCCTTAAGCTACTCGATAACACGCACACCGATTTCGGAAAACACATCATCCCCAGCGCCATCCAGACACATCGCGTCTTCTCCTATGTCTTCCAAGGCTATTGGGAGGACATCGGGACCATTCGTTCGTTCTTCGATGCGAATCTCGATGTGGCGGCCGAGTTGCCGCGGTTCAATTTCTTCGACATGCATGCCCCGATTTATACGAGGCCACGCTTTCTCCCGGCTTCGAAAATTAACGGAGCGGCGATTGACCATGCTGTCATATCCGACGGGTGCATCATCAACCACGCGCAGGTGCAGCATTCCATTGTTGGCGTGCGCAGTGTCATTGGCGCCGGTACGCGACTCTTTCGCACCATTCTGCTAGGCAGCGACTATTACGAATCGGAGGAATCTATCGCAGCGAATGCGAAGCTCTCCCGCCCGCGCGTGGGCATCGGCATAAACTGCCGTATCGAGAACACGATTATCGACAAGAACGCCCGCATTGGAGACAACTGTGTCATCACCTCGGCTGGCAAGCCTGAGAACTTCGACCACCCGCTCTATTTTGTCCGCGACGGCATCGTGATCATTCCCAAAGGTGGCGTCGTTCCCCATGACACTGTGATTTGATTTCACGCAGTTTTTGCAGCGACTTCATACCCTCGCCGGCAGGAGGAGTTCAGGGACTCTTTACGGCTTTTCGTGTCTGAATATTTTTGATTGAATCGCTGCAATGAGCGACGAAGGAATTTATCGCATCCGAACCAAAGCAGCTGGCCCTGCTGGTAAGCTGCCGGTGACTGAAGACCTCCTGCTGAATCAGCCCAGCGGTAATCTTTTCGGTCTCACCCAGAACGCTGGGATGGGCTGGAATCCCGCCGAGCTGGGGCGCAAACAATTTCTCATTCTTAGCACACAAGGTGGATTGCGCGCGCCCGATGGAGCGCCCATCGCGTTGGGCTATCACACCGGCCACTGGGAAATCGGTCTATTGATGGAAGCCGCCGCGCGCGAGCTGCGCAAGTTGAAGACTATTCCCTTTGCCGCGTACTGCTCCGATCCCTGCGACGGCCGTACGCAGGGCACTACCGGCATGTTCGACAGCCTGCCGTATCGCAACGATGCCGCTCAAATCTTTCGGCGGCTCATCCGTTCGCTGCCAGTGCGATCGGGCGTGATTGGTGTAGCCACGTGCGACAAAGGTTTACCGGCAATGATGATGGCGCTGGCTGGCACACCGAACTTGCCGTCCGTGCTCGTGCCCGGTGGTGTGACGTTGCCTCCGGAAAATAGCGAAGATGCCGGCGCCGTGCAGACACTTGGCGTGCGTTACTCTCACGGATTAATCTCACTCGAAGAAGCGGCCGATCTTGGTTGCCGCGCGTGCGGTACGCCAGGCGGCGGTTGCCAATTTCTCGGAACCGCCGCGACATCACAAGTCGTCGGCGAAGCCCTGGGCATGTCACTGCCGCACTCGGCGCTCGTACCATCGGGCGAGCCGGTCTGGACGGATCTCGCCGTGCAATCGGCTCGCGCCGTGGTTGCGCTGGAGCAGCGCGGATTGAAAATGCGCGACATCCTCACCGATGCCGCTATCCGCAATGCGATGGTTGTCCACGCGGCGTTTGGCGGTTCGACAAATCTGCTCCTTCACATCCCCGCCATCGCGCACGCCGCAGGACTGCGCCGACCGACCGTTGAGGATTGGATTGCTGTGAACGCAAAAGTGCCGCGCCTTGTCAGCGTGTTGCCCAATGGCCCTGTGCATCATCCCACCGTGCGTGTCTTCCTCGCGGGTGGCGTGCCCGAAGTGATGCTCCATCTGCGCCGATTGGGCTTGCTCGATTGCAGTGTGTTGACGGTCTCAGGGCAGACCTTGGATGAAGTGCTCGATGGCTGGGAACGTTCTGAGCGCCGCACACGGTTCCGAGAAATATTGCGCCGACAAGATGGCGTGGAGCCGGACGAGGTAATCTTCTCGCCCGAACAGGCGCGCGCGCGCGGTTTGACCAGCACCGTCATATTCCCGTGCGGGAACATTTGTCCCGAGGGCGCAGTCATCAAAAGCACAACAATCGATGCCAGCGTCGTGGATGCCGACGGCGTTTATCGCAAAGAAGGACCGGCGCGCATTTTCACGAGTGAACGCGCTGCTATCACCGCCATCAAAGATAAACGCGTTGTCGCTGGTGATGTGATGGTGCTGGCGGGGATTGGGCCGATGGGCACCGGCATGGAAGAGACCTATCAGGTGACCAGCGCGCTCAAGCATCTACCATTCGGCAAACACGTTGCGCTGATTACTGATGCGCGTTTCAGCGGCGTTTCCACCGGCGCGTGCATTGGTCACGTGGGGCCGGAAGCATTAGCGGGCGGGCCTATCGGGAAATTGCGCGACGGCGACAGGATTCGCATCGAGATCAATCGAATCACGAACACAGGAACCGTGAACTTTGTCGGCGAAGGGGAGTTGCGCTGCACACCCGAGGAGGGCGCGGGCATTCTGGCTGCACGCGCGTCGCGGACGGACCTCGCCCCCAATCCGAATCTACCGAGCGACACGCGACTGTGGGCTGCATTGCAGCAGGTCAGCGGCGGGACATGGGGCGGTTGCGTGTTCGACGCAGAGCGGATTGTTGAAACACTGCAATCCAGACGCGAGACCTGATTTCAATTGAGAATGGCGACACGCTAGGCTTCCTCATTTATCTGCCTGCATGGTGCGTAGCTAGTTTGGGTTCTGTTGGACTTGCGATGGAAGAAATAGAGTAAATGAAGAAGATCAAAAAAGCGTTATTCGCATCAAAAGTATATTCAAACTGACCGGAAACGATGAAGGCGCAGATAAATGGGAGAATACATTTGGCCATGAGATCTTTCCGCGCCCACAGTTCGCGTGCCCAGAAATAAAGCCATCCAAGCAAGACGACTAGGCCGACACTCCCCAAGTTGGCTGCCGTTTCCAAAAAGACATTGTGGGCATGCGAAGCGGAACGGCCTTTCCATGACAAATCGTATTGCTCACGGAGTCGAATAATCTGGGCGCGAAACTGACCGGGACCATATCCTAAGGCCGGTCGTTCTTTCAGGGCAAGGAGAGCGGCTTGGTAAAGGCTAAGCCGATCATCTCCTTGCATCCCTCGCAATGCCGGGGAGGCGCTCGGCTGATGATTTAGAATCCGCACTCCAGTATTTGAAGTATAGTTTCCGAAAAGGATTAAGCCCGCAAGAGTCCAGCAGGGCACACCTGAAATCCAAAACCGCCACCGGTTTGCGAAGAAAAATATAAAAGGAAAAGCACAGAGAAACCCGACGAAAGCGCCCCGAGATCCGCTGGCCCATAATCCGATCAGGCTTGTGGCATAGGCAGTAAAGAAGAGTCCGCGATTAAAGAAATCAGGAACCTGTTTTCGGTAGACCAAAAGTCCAGAAAGCACAATCAGTACCATCTGTATGCCGTAGCTGTATCGCATGACGCCAGTCAGTCCTCCGTTTCGGTCCTCAAACGCACCTGTGGCGAAGGTAAGCAGGTTAAATTCTCCCCACGCCTTGATGACGCCATAAATCGATGCGACCGTAATCGAGATGAGGAAGAGGTTCATCGCTGCGCGTATTCGAAATGGCGTGGCAAAACCCTTAAAGGCGTTACGCAACAACACAAGTCCTACGACTCCGAAGAGGGGGTACTTAATTTTCCACAGCAATCGCATAGGTTTCTCCATGGTGGCGGCATTTATTGCAGTGGACAAAATGGCGACGATGATAAAAACAAGGAGGAATTTTGCGCTGTGGGGGAGTTCGGTCCAGCGAAAGCTTCGCCAAGTTAGTGCGGCTGCTACAATAAGTAGAATGTGGTAGCCAGCACAAACCGCAACGGAAATAAAAATCCCAGCCGCGAGGGCTAGCACGCCAAGAAAGGTTAACCAAAATGGCAACGTTTCAAAAAAAGATGCCTGCGCGGAGTGGTCGGGACCAAGGGATAAGCTTGGTGGAAGAATTAAATTATTACTGGCGTTCAGAATTCAATCGGTGTGCAATGTGGCTGCGAAATGTTCCGCGCGGCGTTTGGCTTCAGCGATGAGGTCGGGTTGCATTATTTTAGAAATTGTGTCACGGGCAGCGACGTGGTCATCGTCGCCTTGATCGGCGGCTAGGCTGAGCCATTTGTAGGCCTCGACGAGGCTCTTTTCCACGCCGCTCCCTTCGCGGTGGGCAAGACCGAGTAGATATTGACCGTTGGCGTGACCTTGCGTGGCGGCCTTCTGGTACCAATTCGCGGACTCGACGAAATTCTGCGGCACGCCCTGACCGTTCTGATGGAGCGAGCCAAGCGCGAATTGCGCATCAGCGTTCCCCTGTGCGGCGGCTTGATAGAACCAGTCTGCGGCTTTCGTGAAGTCCTGCTTCACCCCCTCGCCGAGGTAATAACGGTAGCCTACGGCAAGCTGGGTATCGGCATCCTCGATTTCCTCGGGCGCATCAGGTGTCTGAGCTTGAATGACCTCTGATTTCTTGCTGCAACCGAGTAAAGCGATGGCAACAGTCAGTAGGCAAATTGGCCAGAGTCGGCCGCGAAAAATGGACAACGGTTTCATGGTAACGAGCTTTGTTCCTCCTTGGAACAAGGAGCCAAGTAAGCCCAGAAAACCCCTGAAAGTCAAGGGAAGTCTCGCATCTCTGAGAATCGCCGCTTCCTTTTACGGATAAACAAGGACTAATGCTGTGGCTTCCTGTGCTTCCTTCACCATCTCTTCATATTTGCTGTTGGTGGTGGCGGGCACCTTCAGTTTTTCGGCCAGTTCCGGAATGGCATCCAGAAAGGCGCCGACGAACGCGCTCTTTACCGCATAGTTCACGTTTTGTGGCAGCGAGCCGGTGAGGCGAAAGGTCTTCAGATCGTCGAGACGGAAGGTGACGATGCCGACGACGTTTCCGCGCACGTCCACGAGCGCACCGCCGGAATTGCCCGGCTGCACCGCCACGCTGATTTGGAAATGGCGCGGGTCGTCCTGCATGCCGAAGAGACCGTTGATTTTGCCGTCGGTGAATTTCGGCTCCATCCCTTGGACGGCGGTGTTCGGGAAGCCGATGGTGAAGACCGACTCGCCGAGCTTCACACCACGACTCGCGCCGAGAGCGAGCGGGCGAAACAACTCCGTGCCTCGGGCTATCTTGAGCAGCGCGAGATCATTCGCGCGATCGAACTTGACCAGTTTGGCTGGAAATTTGCCCTGACGGGTGCGCACTTCGATCCGCAGTGCGCCAGAGACGACGTGGAAGTTGGTGACAAGGTAGCCATCGTCGCTGACAAAGAAAGCGGTCCCTGTGCTAAAATCTGCGAGGTTGTTTGTCGAAACGTTATTTGCGCTCGCAGTGGCGCTGGTGTTCGTCGAGTGCCGGGCGTTGAAGAGCGCGGAGAGTTTCTGTGCCTCGGCGATTTGCGCCGGCGTCATTTTCTCGGAGACGGTCAGGCGGTGTTCGGCCGCAGCTGGGTTTCCCTGCGCGGCGGCAAGGTTGATCCATTTATAAGATTCGACGTAGTCCTGCGGTGTGCCTTCGCCGAGAAAAAGCGCGGAGCCCAAGAGAAATTGTGCCGTGGCATCACCCTGATCGGCAGCCTTGCGATACCATTTTACGGCTTCGGAGGAATCCTTCGTCAAGCCCTGCCCGCTGGCGAGCATCTGGCCGAGGTTGGCCTGGGCGAGGGCGAAGCCCTGCTCGGCCGCTTTTCGATGCCACGATGAGGCCTGCGCCAGATCCTTTTCCACACCGTTCCCTGATTGCAACGCCGCGCCGAGGTTTGTCTGTGCGGCGGCGTGCCCCTGCTCGGCAGCCTTGCGGTACCACTTCACCGCCTCACTAGGGTCTTTCATCACACCCTGGCCGTTCGCGTACAGTGTACCGAAGCTGAACTGCGCGATGGCGTCGTCCTGCTCGGCGGCCTGTCGAAGCCATTTGGCGGCTTCAGCGAAATCCTGCGTGACGCCTTGTCCGGCGTGGTAACAAAGGCCGAGGATGCCTTGCGCCTTGGCGTAGCCTTGCTCCGAGGCGATTCGGAACCAGCGCACCGCCTCTTCAGGATTCTTTTTGCCACCGACACCGTAGAGAAAGCTCAAGCCGGTCTTGAACTGCGTCTCGGCCTCGACGCGATCGCCCTTCGGCGCGGGCGCTTGGCCTGCCGACTGCGCGTCGGCGACGAATACAAAGCAGGCGAAGAAAAGCAGGGCGGACAGCCGCGAGAGCAGGCGGCGAACAGGCAGAGACAACATCCGAGGGAAGATAGGCGTGGGGATGGGAAACTCAAGCCGCACTTGTTGACATCGGCGTCCGTGTTTTGCCGGAGCAAATCAGAGCGGTTGTGCGCCCAATGTGCCGTGGAGCTCCCTCAAGTAGTCCGAAGATTGCACATGTAGGAGCGTGCGCTTCCCCTCGGCCAAACGCGGAGCGATGATGGTTCGAACCGCTTCGGTGGCGCGCGATGGATCGGCGAGGAAGTTCTCAAGATAGTGCACGTGTCGCTGCCAGAGCCGCGTATCTCTTTCCTGTTTCGCTTTGAGACGCGCGGCGTACCAGTCGCTCGCGAGCATCTGCTCGCGCGTGAAGAGGGTGCGAATTTCCGGATGGTCGAGGCCATTGCTGTCGTAATAGCCGTCGCGCATGATGTGCAACAGAGCCCGCAGCGGTGGGCAGGCGAGGGCGATGCTGCCATCAGCGAAGTAGTGGCTGGCCACGCGACGTTGAGTCTCGACGATGTTGTCGATCCCGTCGGCGAAGATGTCGGCGTCCTGTTTCTCAGGCCGCAGCATCTCTTCGGTGAGGACGGCGTGCGGGTAGTTGAACATGCGGCCGAAGAAGTGCCGGACAAAACGCTTGGTGATGCGCCAGCCAAGCCGGCTGGCGAGCACGCGGTGGCCGTTGTGTTCGAAGTCGGTGCAGCGTTCGAGATATCCCTCGGCGATGAGGTGGCTGGGATCACGCTCTTCGACAGTCATGCGACACCAGATTTCCGGTGCGACGAGGCTGATATCGTGGTCCACGCGCATGTGCGGGCCGACGTAACCGGCGGCTGTGACGAAGCCGTGCTGGCCGGTGAGCAGATGCGAGACGAGCGTGGAGTTCAGGTCGAAGATGGGCGGCAGTGAGTTGAAAGGTCCTTTCGTAAGGGCGCCTTCGCTACCTGCGCCGGTGGTAGAAGGCGACTTGCCGGTCATCGAGCAGATGAACTCCATCAGGAGCTCGGGCAGCTCCATGTAATGGATTGGGCTGTAGCAAGCGAGCGAGCGAATGCCGGTGTCTGGCGGGTTGTTACGACGGCCCATTAGCACGGCGTTGACCGGCGTGGGGACCGGTTGGTGAAGAGGGATGCGGCGATAGAAGCGTGTGCAGGTCTCGGCCAGATAACCCGCGCGCGGATTCACTAGGTCGGCGCGTTCCTGCAGGTAACGTGGGTTTTTGGTCGGCTTACCGTCCACCAACCGGGGGTGGGCGGGCGAGACGAAGTAGTCAGGTGAGTTTCCGGTGGCGACCTCGCGGATGAGGCGTTGCATCGGCTCAGTGTATTGGTCGAAGTTGAGCGTGTCGTCGATCAGCTCGTGTGCGAGCGGCGCAGCCAGCGGTTCGTAGTTCGAGAAGAAGTTGCCCGGCTGCGCATAGTCGGCTTCGGTTTGCTTGTCGTAACCGCGGTGGATCGCGTCATCAGGTCGTTGGAAGAGCCGTGTCTCGCAGTTTTGCAGAAACTTTACCGCCGCCTTCGTATAGTCTGGATTCAGGTGCGATATCCGCGCGCCAGGCACCACGACGGACGCGGTGATGTCGTCCTCCATCGCCAGTTTTACGGCGGGCTGGAAGTCTTTTCGCAGGTTGAAGATGCGCCATGCGTCTCGGTCGAAGCCGATGCGCAGGTAGGTGGTGAGCAGTTTCTTGGCGTCACGCTTGAGCTCGTTTCCAGGCACGCCGTTCACGATGTCCACGGTGAAGTGCGAGCGCCAGTCGGCGCCCCACGCCGGTTTATGATAGCGCTTCACGATGAATACGAGCTCCTTGATGTGGGGCGGGACGGAATTGAGCCAGTCGTTGTATTCCTGCGAGTAATCCTTGGCCGTCGGAGTGAAGAGCTTGATGACGGAGCCGATGGAACGTTCAGAACTGAGGATCGGCCGCGTGTCTTTTCCGTCCTTGTACGTATCCTTGAAGCGGGTGGAATAATCGCGGTTGATGAGTTGTTCGACGAGATCGAAGTCCTTCTGGAAATCCGCGACGAAGACAGGCCCGGCCAGCACGGCGTCGGTGATTGGCTTGGAAATCTCGGACTTGCCGCCCCCAGAAACGGTGCATGGCTTGTGGCAGAAAGTCCCTTCGGCCACAGTACCGACCAGACGCCAGACGCGGCCTGCCGCTGGTTTTTCCATCTGCACTCGATAACCCGAGGGCCGCACGTAGGTCTTGTTCGAAAGCAATTTCATCGACTGTGTTGAGCCGCGATGAGGCCAACTCACTGTTTGTTCGTTCAGATCGAAACGTACTTTTTCAGAGACGTAGATGATGTCGGGGAATTTTCGATCCACCGCGTACCCTTCGGGTTTTATCTCCATCAAGCCGCTATAAAGCCGTGTCATCTCTTCGAAGTTGTGGCCGCGGTTGCGGACGTGTAGGTCGCCGCTGAACTCGTCCGCGAGATCGTAACTCGGATAGACGAGAGCACCGCCCGCGTGCTCCTCCTCGGCGAGACCGTAAAGATTCGCGGCGAAGCTAATCTGCGATTTGACCTCTTTCTTGCAATAGCCGAAGTAATTGTCGGCGATGATTGTGATGATCACGCCGGAGCCATCGCGCGCGACGAGTTTGAAGGCGCTGCCGTTGTTGTAGAGTTCAGCCGGATCTCGCCAGCACATTCCGTCGCGCTGCTGACGCTCGGTGGCCTCCTCGAAGCGTACCAACCCGGCTTCTCGCTTCGTCACATTCACGAGATGTGGTGCGAGAATCACGCAGCCGGTGTGGCCGGTCCAATGTTCCACGTCGAGTCCTGCGTCATTTTCGGGAAGCGCCGCATCACCTGCGTTGCCGAAGATGTTCTCCACAAAATCGAGATTGCTCGCCAAGTTCCCCGGCGCGAAGAAGCGCAGTTCCATCCGTTTCTCGGAGATAAATCCAGGCACCGCAGGGCAGACCAAAGGCCTCAGTAATAATGAGACGAAGCATCCCGTCGGCTCCGTGTGCGTGCTGGTGTAGGGCAAGTGCAGCAGTTCCGTAGGTGGGGCGAAGGCACGACGCAGCAGTTCGGCGAACGCTGTTACCGGTACTGCCAACTTATCGTCGGGAATTGGGAGTCCACCTTCGACCACGTGGAAGACGCCTTGCGTTGTTCGGCGGTCGCTTTTCGGATTGTGCAGCACGCCCTGCTTTACTCGGTACGAGTCGATGATGTTCGAGTGGAATTCATCGCGATCCGACGGCAACGAGAGTTCGCGCGCAAGGCCCGGTTGATCAAGTGCGAACGTTCGGTTCGGCACTTGCGGGAAATCATTCCTCAACCCAGCTGCGCGGAGATACTCGATGATGAAACTCTGCAACCGCTGATCAATGGGGGAGAGACTCGATGGTGCGGAATCGCGCAATGCGGCAAGGCGTTGGACAATGGCCTGAGTGGAAATAGACGCGGCCCGGCTTTTATTTTTTTCCATGAAGGTTTATGTAGAGGGAAGGGGAAATTCCTCTACTATTTTTCACACTAAGAACCATAGCGAAATCGGCAAGCCTATTTTTGATTGCCGCAATCGCGGTGGCGCGAGCGGAATTTTTCGCAGCTTTTTGACGCCCAGCACTTGAGCATCTGCAGAATCCCACATCCGGAGGCTGAAGAACCTCCTAGATTATCAGGGTAAGAAGCAAACAGCCCTTCCTTAAAAGTAGTTCGACTCGCTTACTTCTGCGCTTTGCTTTTCGCAGTTCACTGTTTGATGCGGGTGTTCGAGGTTTGCGGGGCGGACTCTAGGAAGTCTAGCGTGTTCGATCAGAGTTTGGAGGATTTGCTTAAAGTGAAAGTGAGCAGTGTCTCGGAAAAGAGCGAGGAATTTTCCCGCACCGCCTCGACAATCCACGTCATCACTACGGAAGACATCCGCCGTCGCGGGGCGACGGTAGTCATGAATGCACTGTAGCGCATCCTCGGCTTCAGACCACCGTCAGAGGCCCATCGAACGTCGTTAGGCTGATGACCTCGCCGTGAGCTGTATGCGGACCGTGCTTCATCCCTTTGGGCGCGAAGAGGAGCGTGCCGGGCGCGTAGGTTTGGCCTTCCTCCACCCATTCGCCCGAGAGGACATAGGCCCACTCATTGGCGAGCGGGTGGGTGTGGGCCGGGATGGTCGTCCCGGCCTTGAACCGGCGCAGGACGGTCAGGCCGCCGGTCTGCTCATTCTTGTGCAGCACGAGTAACTCGACCCCTTCGTAAGGGCCCGGTTGCCATTGCTTGTCCTTGACCAGTGCGATGTACGGAAACATGACGGATGAAACGCCGCCCTTTGTTAAAACGCAAGTCGTGTTCATGTGCTTCTTGCCGGACGCGGTCAGTCGCGTTAAAGATGCGGCGATGTTGATGCTACGCGAGAAAGTGCCGGTGGAATGGTTGCCGAAGATGTTGGCGCAACTACCAAAGGTGCTGGTGGACCACGCGCACCTCGAGCGAAAGGCGGCGACGACCTCCATCACGCTCGAGAAATATCACGAGCTCTTCGGGCGTGTGGAGGAGCTTAACGCCATCGCCATCGAAGAGCTGCAGCATTTCCAGCTCGTGCTGGCGCTGCTCAAGCGGCGCGGCATCCCCTTCAGCCAGCCGTTCCCCAGCCCGTGGATCCGCGACCTGATGAACGCCGTTCGCCGCGGGAGCAAAGGGCAGGTGATCGACCACCTCATCGTCTGCGCGCTCATCGAGGGACGGTCGTGTGAGAAGTTCCAGATGCTTGCCGCTAGTGCGGAACTCCAGCAGCGAGACCCGGAGCTAGGGCAGTTCTACGCCGGTCTCGTGGAGTCCGAGGGCAACCATTACGCCACCTATCTGCTGATGGCGCGCGACATCGACGAAGCCGAGGCTGATCGTCGGCTCGACTTCTTCCTCGACCTCGATGCCGAGCTGATTCGTCAACCGCACGACCTGCCGATTCTGCACTGAGCAGATTCTGCTGGCCGCGCTGGCAGTCAGCAAACTGATGGCGCTTGGCCGACGCGTGATGTGTCCGAAGGAGAATATTCCCCTAGAGCAGCTGTGAAATGGGTTGGTACTGCTGGAATACTTTATTGCAGGCTCTCCTCGCAGACTTTATTATTACCGATTATGCGCACTGTATTTCCCTTTCTTTTTGTCCTAGCAGGCTTTGTTCTCAATCTTCCGGCCGCCGAGCCGTTGAGGGTCTTCATTCGATCGGGGCCAAAATCGCACGGTGTAGGAGATCATGATTACCCTGCCTTTCTCCGTGATTGGGTTCCCTTGTTGAATGCCGCTGGTGCGAAGGCGGCTGGCAGCCAGATTTTTCCCACGGCTGCGGAACTGGCTGAGACCGACGTACTCATCATCCATCGGCAAGTTGGCGGCGACTTTAAGCCGGAGGAGAAAGTACTGGTGGATGCTTACGCTAAGCGTGGTGGCGGTTTTGTTGTCATTCATGCAGCTACTCTCGCTGCCGGTGATGACTCAGTGCTCTACTACAAAGATCTCATCGGGGGATCTTGGCGGCACAGAGTTACCAAATGGAAAGAAGGACCGATGCAACTACGCTTCACCGATCGAGACTCGCTTATTACGCAAGGAATTGCGGACTTTGGAATGAAGGATGAAATCTACTACGACATGGACCTTCGCGATGACATCCGCTCGCTAGCCGTCGCGCCCACGCCCAAGAAAAAGGGCGATGGATTCGAAGAGCAGACCCAGATTTGGACCTACGAGAAAGCAGGTGCCCAACGTGCGTTCGTTTTCGTTCCTGGGCATACTTATACGAACTTCAGTCGCAGCGACGTGAAGACGATTTTGTTGCGTGGCATCGCATGGGCTGGCAAGCGCAAGAATCTCGACGAGCTCACAAAACCAAAGCTGGTCGGTGCCGTGATTCCTCCTGAGGTGAACAACGTAACCACGACTGTCGTTTCGGAGGTCGCTCCAAAGAAAGGCCCTTCGAAAGTTACGGCAGCATTGCCGCAACGCGCCGAGAAAATCGAATGGGGGACGGGCACAAAGGTGTTCCTCATCGGTGGCGGCAGCTCGCATGACTTTCAGCGCTTCTTTAACCTCGCTGATGTCGCCACGCTGAAGGCCGCCGGCAAATTCTCCGTGAACTATACCGAAAGCCCGGTCGATTTCGTGGAGCACGTGAAGACCGTGGATGTGCTGGTCCTCAGCGTGAACACGCCAGCCTTCGCCACGCCCGCCGCGCGCAAGGCAATCTTCGATCACGCTGCCGCGGGCAAAGGAATCGTCCTTCTGCACGCTGGCGTTTGGTATAACTACAAGGATTGGCCAGAGTATAACCGCGAACTGGCGGGCGGCGGTTCACGCGGCCACGACCGCCTCGGTGAATACGAGGTGAAGGTCACCAAGTCCGAGCACCCCATTATGAAGGGCGTGCCGACCAGCTTTCGCATCACGGACGAACTTTACTACTTCCAGCCCGACTCGGCTGGCACGCCCATCGAAGTCCTCGCCACTGCCACTTCGACGCAGCGCCCCGGCACCTACCCGCAAGTCTTCGTGGTGAAGAATCCAAAAGCACGGATTGTCGGTCTCACCCTCGGTCACGACGCCCGCGCGCACAGCCTGCCCGCTTACCAGCAACTTCTTCAAAACGCCATTCTCTGGACGCAAGAGAAGTGAGCGGGTCGGCTTAAAAAGGTTTTGCCAACCCACTGCGGAAGGGCATCATCACCCTCACGCTATGAACAAGATTCTTGCTCTCCTCGCCATGACTCTCACCCTCGGTTCCCTCTCCGCTGCCGACACGCGCGTGTTCGAGATGCGAATATACTACGCCGCTCCCGGCAAACTCGAGGCGCTCCACGCCCGTTTCCGCGACCACACCACCAAACTCTTTGAGAAGAACGGCATCACCAACATCGGCTACTGGGTTCCTGAGGGCGTTAACTCCCAAGGCAAGCTCGTCTACGTCATCGCTTACCCAAGCCGCGAGGAGTCCAAGAAGCGCTGGCAGGCCTTTCTGAACGATCCCGACTGGAAGAAGGCCTTCGCCGCGAGCGAGAAGGAGGGCAAGCTTGTCGCCAAGATTGAGAGCCACTTTATGGCAGCCACCGATTACTCGCCTGAAATCAAGCCCTCCGCAGCCGCTCCGCGCGTCTTCGAGTTCCGCGACTACACCGCCAGTCCCGGCAATCTCGCGGCCCTCAATGCGCGCTTTCGCAACCACACTGTCGCTCTCTTTGAGAAGCACGGTATAAAGAACCTCTTCTACTGGAACCTCACCCCGGACCAGAAGATAGAGATCGAGGTAGAGATGGAGGCCGACAAGAAACTTCTCTATCTCCTCGCCCACAAGAGCCGCGAGGCCGCCGTCGAGTCGTTCAAGAACTTCCGTGATGACGCGGCGTGGGGCAAAGCCCGCGCCGAGTCGGAAAAGAAAGCTGGAGGCTCGCTCACGGCGTCGAAGGACGGCGTTATCTCGCTCTTCCTGAAGCCCACCGACTACTCGCCGACGAAGTAAGGGCAACCTTTACTTCTTAAAGTGGCGGTCGGCGAAGCCGAGGTAGCACGCCCAGTCGTAGTCGGTGACGTCGTGTTTGCCGGTGCGGACGTGGTAGCCGATGGTTTCGCCGACGGGGGTGTTGACCGGCGGCCAGTCCGAGGTGCCGAGACCTTTCTTGCCGAGCAACTGATAGACCGGCTCTGCGTGCTTGGCCGACAGGAATTCACCTTTCGGATCGGCCCACTTGTCCTCCTCGGCGCTGGCCACGTACACCGGCCGCGGCGCAATGAGAGAGATGAGTTCATGCGCATCCACCGGCAGCGCGGAGACATCTTGGTTGTACTTTTTGAAATTGGTGCAGAACCAGTGGGGGAAGGAGGTGTTGATGCGTTCGACGGTCTCGCCGAAGTTACGCCGCGCGAGCGCGGCGCCGCCTTCGCCCGAGTTGTTGGAGATGACCATCGCGAAGCGTTCGTCCTCCGCGCCGGCCCAGAGGGAGGCCTTGCCTAGGCGCGAATGGCCGATGAGCGCAACGCGCTTGGCGTCCACGTCCCCGCGTGTCTCGAGGTAATCGAGTGCGCGGCTGAGTCCCCAACCCCACGCGGCGACAGCGCCCCAGTCGTCCGCCTTCCACTGCGTATTCGCGCCGACCTTACTAAGCGCGGCGCGAAGGCCGTGCTTCCAGCCAGCGGCGTAATCCGGCTCGACGTCAGCGCGCGTGACGGTGGCTACTGCGTAGCCCCGTGCGAGGATTACTTCGAGCGGCCAGCGGCCGATGCTCTTGCCGCGCGTGGCCTCGTTGGGCTTCACGAGCTTGCTGGTCTTCTCCTTTGCGTCCCAAGTCCACTGTTCGGTTATGGTAATGCCGGGATCGTTGTCGATGGTGTGGTTGCCCTCGAAGTTCATCCCGAGAAATGCGGGGACGGGTTGCTTCGCGCCGTTCGGCACATAGAGGAGCAGCGTCATGCAGTGGCCTCCTTTTTTGCCGTCGAGAAAGATGCGAATCTCCTGCCGCGTGGCCTTGCCGTCGAGAGCTTTCGAGTCAGCGGCGCCGAGTTCGTGGACAAGCTTGCCCAGTTTGGCAGGACTGCGGCCGTACACGTGCGTGCGGAAGAGTTCGAGAATCTCCGGTCGGCGTTTCTCGCGCCAGGCCTTGGCGTCTGCGATCTTGGTGCCATCGGCGCATACGAGCGGATCGGGCAGTGTGTAGGGGCCGACCTTGGATTCGTCGTAGTTGTAGAGAGCGGACTGGGCCTCGGCGTCTTCGGGGAGAATCGTGGTGGACATCAGCGTGGCGAGAACTAACGCGGTGGAGATTTGGAATAGGCGTTTCACGCCGCTGAACCTAAACCGGCGGCCGGCGCGGGTTCAAGCTGCTTCCTGCTTCGGCGCGGGTCCGGTGCTTTCCCGCTCGATAATCTCGGCCGGGAGGCGCTTGCCTTCGACCGGTTCCCGAGCGAGCAGCTTGAGCATCGATTCCATCGCGGCGGTGCCTTGTCGGAATTTCGGTTGGCGCACAGTGGTGAGCGGCACACGGAAATGCTCGGCAGAAAGGATGTTGCCGAAGCCGGCGATCGAGAGGTCGGCGGGGACGCGGATGCCCTGCTGCATGAAGGTGGTCGCGGCGCCTATGGCCACGAGGTCGTTCACACATTGAATGGCCGTGACCCGGACGCCTTCATCAATCATCTGCAGTGCGGCTCTTGCGCCCTCTTCGATGGTGCTACCCGCGCTAAACATCAGCTTGTCTTCGACCTCGATACCAGCTTCACGCAGGGCGCGACGGTAGCCTTCGAAGCGTTCCTGCGCAGTGGGCGAGAAGACCGGCCCGGCGAAGCAGGCGATCCGGCGGTGGCCCAGTTCGAGCAGGCGTCGCGTGAGAGCCTTGCTGGCGGCGAGGTCGTCTGTCTCCACATTGAGGAAGCGGGCGCAGAAGGCTGCGCGATGGCCGAGCAGCACGGTGGGCGTTCCGCGTCGAATCAGTTCGTCGTAGATGCGTGCGTTGGTTTCATGACGGTAAACAGGGTGGATGAAGAGCCCGTCGACGCGCCGAGCGAGAAGGCGCCGGATACAATCCTCCTCGCGCTCAGGATTGTTCAGCGAGTGCGTGAGTATAATATCGTAGCCGAATGCATGGGCTTGCTCCTCAATGGCCATCACCACACGCGCGTAAATCGGGTTGGTCATCGCGGGAATGATGAGCCCGAAGAATTTGGTGGAGCGCAGGCGCAGGCTGCGAGCTGCGGCGTTCGGCACGTAGCCGAACTGGTCGGCGAGTTGCCGGATTTTCACCTTCGTGCGGCCGGAGATGTCCGGCTCGTCGCGCAGGGCCTTCGAGACGGTCATCACCGAAACGCCCGCGTGCTGGGCGATGTCCTTCAGTCGGATCATACGTTCGACCCGCTCCAGTGGAGCTTGTGCCGCAGCGTGGCGAAGAATGAACCGCCGGTGAGGCGCAGCAGGCGCACCGTCTGACGACTGCGACGGATGGAGATGCGGTCGCCGGCGTGCAGGTCCGCGCGCACATGACCATCGGCAGAGAGATAACTCTCCACGTGTTTGCTTATGACGTTCACCTCAATGACGGAATCAAGGCTGACAATCAGCGATCGGTTCGAGAGCGTGTGCGGACAGATGGGCGTGATGGCGAAGACCTCCGCACGGGGGCTGATAATCGCGCCACCGGAGGCGAGCGAGTAGGCCGTCGAGCCGGTCGGGGAACTGAGGATAATCCCGTCGCAGCGATAGCGCGTGAGCGCTTCCCCATCCACGTTCACCTCAAGTTCGATGAGGCGCGGCACAGTACCACGGCTGATGACCAGGTCGTTGAGCGCGAGCTCACGAAAAGGGCTGCCTTGCTTGCGGCCGGTGGCTTCGATCATCGGCAGCGTCTCCACCGTGAAGTCGCCGTTCCAGAGCTGCTTCAGAGCCTGCGGGAGTTGCTTAGCCGAGGCGGCGGTGAGGAAGCCAAGCCCTCCGATATTGATGCCGAGGATGGGCGTCTTCGTTCCCGCCACTTCGCGCGCGACACGAAGAATTGTTCCATCACCACCGAAGACCAATAGCAGGTCCACCTGACGCGCGAGCGCGGCGGCGTTCTCGGCGGCGGGCAGCTTCAGGTCGCTCATCTCGGCGGTAGCCTGCTCGGTAAATGCGGCGTGGCCGGTGGCGGTGATGAAGCTGGCAGCCTTGTGCAGCACGGCGCGGCTCGCCGCCTTCTCGGTATGGGCGATGAGACCAATACGGCGGAACTTGTTAGACGACTTTTTCAATCCAGGTCAAAAATTCTTTGTTACCGGCCGGGCCGAGCAAGGGCGATTCAGTCACGCCCCGCCAGTGCAATCCCGGCTGTGCACCGACAAACATTTCCAACTCGGTCAACACCCGTGCGTGCACGGCGGGATCGGTGATGACACCAGCACCCTTGTCCGCTTCGGACTTGCCAGCCTCGAACTGCGGCTTAATCAGTGCGATGATGTTACCCCTCGGCCGTAGGATTGCAACCGCGGCGGGAAGCACGAGCTGGAGCGAGATGAACGAGCAGTCCACCACCACGAGGGCGGGGGGTTCAGAGAAGTTCGCCGGTGTGAGGTGTCGCGCATTGGTACGCTCCATCACGACGACGCGCGGGTCCTGCCGCAGCTTCCATGCAAGCTGCCCGTAGCCAACATCCACGGCGAAGACGCGCGCTGCGCCGCGTTGCAGCAGACAGTCGGTGAAACCGCCGGTCGAGGCGCCGAGGTCGCCAGCGATCGCCCCGGCGACATCGAGGTGGAAAAAGTCGAGTGCGTGCTCGAGCTTGAATCCGCCGCGGCTGACGAACTTCTCCCCGCTTTCCAGCTCGAGCACATCCCCGGCGCGAACGGTGTCGCTCGCCTTGTGCGCGCGTTGGCCATTCACCCGCACCTGCGCGGCGAGGATGGCTCGCTTAGCTTTCTCTCGGCTCTCGCAGAGGCCGCGTTCGACCAGCGCCTGGTCGAGTCGCACAGCCTTGCCGAGCGGTTGGGTTGCAGAGGAGTTCAATTTGGAGTGGCGCGCATCGCAGTTGCGTCGGTTGTCGTTTTAGCCAAACTGAGCACCTGTCGCAAGGATGAGTGAACTGTTCCAAAAAATTAGAACCGAGATCGCGGCGAAGGGAACCGTCTCGTTTGCACGCTTTATGGAGTTGGCGCTTTATGCGCCAGGGCTGGGCTACTACGAACACGCCGCGCAGCGTGTCGGGCGCGAAGGCGATTTTTACACGAGCGTGAGCGTCGGGAATCTATTCGGTGAGTTGCTCGCGTTCCAATTCGCCGAGTGGATGAAGGAGGATGCCCCTAGGAAATGCCAGATCGTCGAAGCCGGCGCGCACGATGGTAGACTCGCAGCGGATATCCTCACCCACCTTCGGCAGTTCCGCCCACGATTGTTTGATCGGGTGGAATACTTTATCGTGGATCCTTCCTTTACTCGGCAAAAATGGCAGCGCGAGACGCTGGCGCCCTTCGATGGCAAGGTGAAATGGTGTGAGTCGCTGGCGGCGTTGCCCACGGTGCGCGGTCTGATTTTCAGTAATGAGTTGCTCGATGCTTTCCCCGTCCACCGCATCGGCTGGGACGCTGTGGCGCAGCGGTGGTTTGAGTGGGGTGTGAGTTGCGATGGCGAGAAGTTTATTCGCGTGCGGATGACAAAACCGGAGGCCAAGGCGGTGAGGAGCGCGACTCTGCAGGTGCCGCGTGAGTTGCGCGCAGTGCTGCCGGATGGCTTCACGACAGAGATATGCCCCGCTGCAGCCGAATGGTGGAACGCCGCCGCGGGCAAGCTGGAAGACGGCCGACTGCTCACGGTTGATTATGGATTTCTGGCCGAGGAGTTTTACGCGCCAAACCGCGCCGCCGGCACACTGCGCGCCTATGCGAACCACCGCGTCTGCGAGGATCCGCTGGCGAATCCCGGCGGACAGGACCTCACGAGCTCGGTCAACTTTACGGTACTGCAGGTGATGGGCGAGTTGGCAGGATTGAAGAGTGAGCCTCTGGCCACGCAGGCAGCATTCCTCACGCGTATTTTAGGCGCCACGATTTTGGCGAAGAAACGGTTTGGTGAGTGGACGCCGACGCGCACGCGGCAGTTCCAGACGCTGACGCACCCCGAGCATCTCGGTCGGCCGTTCCGTGTGCTGGTACAGTCGCGCTTGCATTCATCCGAATAGGGGACAGACTTCGCGCGTCACGCAGACGTGCCGCGATGAAAACGAACCTGCCCATCCATCGAGTCGGCCTCTTGGCTGCGATTCTTCTGGCGCAATCTCTGCCTGCCGCCGAGCCGTTGCCGGCCAAACGACTTCTCGCTACAGCCTTTGCTGTCCCGAGAGAGACGACGAGCGAGGGCAGTGGCTACTTCTCAATCGTCGAAGGTCGCAACGGTCGACTCTACATCGGTACGGCGAAGTACCGCACGAACGCGTTCCTCGTCGAGTTCAATCCAACGGCGCAGGCGATGCGCGTGGCGGTCGATGCACACAAGGAAATCGGTACCAGCGCGACTGGCTTTGTTGCGCAGGCGAAGATTCACACGCGTAACAACGTTGGCCCGAGCGGTCGGATTTATTTCGGCACCAAGCAGGGTTACCCGATGAAGGAGGAGAGCCGAGGCGATTATCCCGGCGGTTATCCGATGGTATACGACCCCGCCACCGGCCAGACGCGCGTCTACCCGATACCCGTGCCTCACCAAGGCATCATCAGCATCACGCCCGACGAGTCGCGTGGCGTAGCGTACATTTCGACCTGCTCGGATGAGCGTCCGACTGAGAGCACCCACTTCATGGTGCTCGACCTCGCCAACGGTACTTATCGGGACTTGATGGATTGCCGGCACATGTACGCCTTCATAGTCGTGGACTGGCTCGGTCGCGCGTACCATCCGATTCTCGGCGGCGACATCGCCCGCTATGACCCGCGCACTGACAGGCTCGAGCGCTTGCGGCAGACGTTCGACGGCGAACCGCCCACGAAGGAATCACTGCTCGCGCATCCCGAGAGTCATCCTATCAACTGGGACATCTCGCCAGACGGAAAATCGCTCTACGCTGTGGCTATGAGCGGCAATCAACTTTACCGCTACGACCTGGCGCAGACGGGTCCCGTGCTGCATGGGCGTCGCCTTGGAAAACTTCTCTCCGATGCTGAACGGACCGATTGCCGCGCGCTCTGTGTCGGACCGTCTGGCACGGTCTGGGCCGCCGTGTGGGGCGCGACGAAAGGTGCGGGCAATTTCCTCCACGCCGTGAGCTGGCGGACTGGTGACGCCGCGCCACGCAATCACGGCGCGATTGTTGTGGGGAATCCGGATTACACACCGTTCACGGACACGGCGGGCAAACCGATGCCATATCATCACGGGACGAAACGGCTTGCCGACGGCACGATAGTGCCGCTCTACCACATGGGCATCTGCGAGGGGCGCGACGGCACGGTGAACGTGCTCACCATTGCGCCCTACACGCTGCACCGCATTGCGCCGAAGGATTTGAGGTGAACGCTCGATTTGCCCGATTTCTCCTTCTGCTGTTGGGGTTGTTGGCGATGGGTTCCGTTAGGCCGCCGCCGAAGAAAATCGCCGCTATCGTCTCGGTGTACAACCACAACTCTCACGCGGACGCGATTGTGGGGCGGCTTATCGAAACGCACACGCTCGATGGCAAAGGGCCGCGGCCGAATCTCAAGCTCGTCTCGCTCTACACCGATCAAGTGCCGCTAGATGACAAGAGCCGCCGGCTCGCGGCGCAGCACGGGTTCGTCATCCACACGAATGTCGCCGACACGCTGACGCTCGGCACCGGCCGGCTCGCGGTGGATGGTGTGCTCTTTATCATCGAACACGGCAAATATCCGACGAATGAATTGGGCGCCACCATCTATCCCAAGCGTCCATTGTTCAGCGAAGTCACAAAAGTATTCCGTGACAGCGGACGTGTTGTGCCGGTGTTTGTGGACAAGGCGCTTTCCGACAACTGGCGGGATGCGAAGTGGCTTTACGATACCGGGCGCGAGTTGAACGTTCCGTTAATGGCAGGCTCGTCGTTGCCCGTCCTCTGGCGCAAGCCGGCCATCGATGTGCGCCGTGGTGCGAAGCTCAAAGAGATTGTCGCTGTCTCCTATCACACGCTAGACCATTACGGCTTTCACGCGCTGGAGATGATCCAATGCCTTGCCGAACGGCGCGCGGGCGGCGAGACCGGCGTACGCGCGGTGCAATGTTTGATTGGCGAAGCCGTGTGGGCTGCGGGTGAGAAGGGGGTTTACGACAAGGAGTTGTTCGCCGCGGCATTGAAGCAACTGGAACGGAAGCCTGCGAAGTCGCTGCGTGAACTGGTGAAGGAACCGGTGCTCTGGGTCATCGAGTACACCGACGGTCTGCGCGCGAGCGTGCTCACCTTGAACGGTGCGGTGGGCGAATGGTCCGTCGCTTGGCGTGCCACCGACGGACGGAGCGACTCAACGCTGTTTTGGACACAAGAGGCGCGACCGCTTGGGCACTTCACATTATTGATGGATGGAGTGGAGCGAATGTTCCACACCGGCAAACCGGCCTGGCCGGTGGAACGGACGCTGATGACCAGCGGTCTTTTGGATGCATTACTCACGTCGAAGAAACAGAACGGCGCGCGACTGCAGACGCCGCATCTACACTTCGGCTATCGCAGCGACTGGGATTGGGAACCGCCGCCGCCCGCGCCTCCACCACGACCTTTTCCTACCCAATAAATAAAGGGATGGAGCTGTGTCAGTCTGATCAAAACTGCTCGCCAGGAGAATTCGCCTCGTGCTCCGCGAGTGAAGAATGAAGTTGGCTTGGGCTGAATTGAACTTCGCCCGCCTATTTCTCGATGCGGTAAAGGGCTTTGGAGGTGCGGAGGTAGAGGGCCTTGCCGTCGGTGGCGGGTGAGGCTTCGATGGTGCCTTCGAGTTTGCTTTCGCCGAGGAGCTTGAATTCGCGCCCAGCCGTGAACACGGTGCATTTGCCCTCGCGGTCGCAGGCGTACACGCGGCCTTCGGAAAAGATTGGCGAGGCGTACACGGCCTTGAGCACGCGCTCGGACCAGAGCACAGTGCCGGTCTTGGCTTCGACGGCACTGGCGAAGCCGCCGTTGTCCACGAGGAGCAAGAGGTCTTCGTGCAGAATGGGTGAGCCGGTTTCGGGCACGCCTTTGATGAGCTTCCAGGCCATCTGCGGCTGGCTGGCGTTGGCGTCAGCCTTTGCGATGTCGAGAATGTTTCCTGGTTTCCAAGCGGCCGCAGGCGGCGGTTTGATGGCGTAGAAGTGGCCTTTTGAAAAGCCGGCAGAGAAGAGGATCAGGCCGTGTCCGTAGATCGGCCGCACGCCGGTGGAGTGAAAGGGGTGGTTGACCTGCCAGTATTCGTTACCGGTGAGGGGGTCATAACCGTAGTGGGACTTTGCGCCGTTGCTGAGCAGGACGGGCTTGCCCTCGATGGTCGCGACCTGCGGCGTGCCGTAGGCTTTGCGCCAATCTCCTTCGGCGGCGGGCTTGCCGTTTGGGCCGAGGTCTTTGTAATCCACGGAGCGCTTCACCTTCCACGCGTCTTTGCCGGTCTTCTTGTTCAACGCGACGATGAACTGTTCGTTCGCGCCGTCGAACTGGAGGATGAGCAGATCGCCATGGAGAATCGGCGAGGAACCCGCGCCGCGGTAGTGGTTGCACTTCAGATCGCTCCGTTCCCAGAGCTTCGAGCCGGTCTTCGTATCAAGGCAGGCAGTGCCGGCCTCGCCGAAGGAGACGTACACGCGGCCTTCCTCGATGACGGGCGTGGGCGAAGCGTAGCTGTTGAAGCGCTTCCAGAGTTCGGGTTGCTGGGCGTCGAAGAGTTTCACGTCGCGGATAATCTTGCCGGTGGCTTTGTCGAGCGTGAGGACGAAGAGTTCCTTGCCGTCATCCGTTGCGGTGGTGAGCCAGATTTCGTTCCCCCAGATGACGGGCTGGGACCAGCCTTTGTCGTGAATGGGGGTTTTCCATTTCACGTTCTCCGTCTCGGTCCAGGTGAGAGGCAGTCCCTTGGCGTCGGAACGGCCATCGCCGTTGGGACCGCGGAACTGCGGCCAGTCGGCGTGGAGCAGGGGAGCGCTGAGGGCGGTGAGGAGAATAAACAGGGCGAGTATGGGCGTCATAGTAATTGCTGGACGTGGATTAAAGAGGAGCCTTCGCCCCGAGGCAAACGCTTTCTCGTCTTGCCGTATTCCAGCCGAGGCCGGTAAGATGGCGCGACCTCGAGTCAACAGTCGAGAGAACAGATAAAAATGAAATCATTCACATTCCTTCTAGTGTTTACGCTACTCGTCAACGCAGGTCGTGCCGCCGAGACTAAACCCGCACCACCGCGTGAGCCGTACCGAGGTTCGCTTTTCTCCGGTACCATTCGCGGCAAGGAGAAGGAGAACGGCAAGGACGTCGTCACGGCGATGCGCGGCATGGCTGTCTCGTTTGGCGCCGACCGCCGCGCGCATCTCTGCTTCGACGCCGACCTAATGCGCATCTCGCTCGCGTGGACGGGCGATTTTCTGGAGTTCGGCAGCACGCAGACCAAGATCGAGTGGCCGCCGCCGCCGCAGGTAAAGGGTGCATCTCTGTTCTCCACCAAAGCTGTTCCCGGCTGGATTACTGAAGGCAACGCCACCGGTGACCCTCGCAAAAACAAGCAGGGGCCGTTGCCTGCGGATTGGGCGAAGTATCGGGGTCTCTATCGAAACGCCGACGATGTGATTTTCTCCTACACGGTTGGCAAGACCGCCGTGCTGGAGATGCCGGGCCTGAAGACCGTCGCCGACAAGACCTTCTTCACACGGTCGCTTGAGATTGCTCCGAGCAAAGAGCGTCAGTTCATCGTGGTGGCTTCCGTTCCATCTGGGCCGGAGCCGAGCATTCGGAAGTTGAGTAAGGGCGACGGCAAGCGTCAGGCCGCGTTGCTGGCGGCCGGCGCCACGAATGCGGTGGTTGTGGCCTTCAGCGGCGAGCAGGCGAACTGCGAATTGGTTGAGAGAGAGGGATTGATCGTCTTGGACATTCTTCCCCACAGCCAGATGGCGCGGTTCACCCTGATCATTGGCCGGACTGCGACGAACACACCGGAAGATTGCTCCTCGGTTCTCATTTCTGCCTTGTCGCATAAAACTGCCGATCTCACTCAACTCGCGAAGGGCGGTGCGCCGAAGTGGGAGCCGCTTGTCACGCAGGGTGTGGTGAGCACGAACAGCGGTCCCTACGTGGTGGATCATCTCATCGAGCCGGACAAGAATCCGTGGAACGCGAAGATGTATTTCGGCGGGCACGACTTCTTTCCTGACGGTCGCGCGGCCATCTGTACTTTCCACGGCGACGTATGGATCGTCTCGGGCATCGATGACAAGCTCGCCAAGCTGACGTGGAAACGCTACGCCACCGGTCTTTTTCAACCGCTCGGCGTGAAGGTGGTGGACGACAAGGTGTACGTGACCGGTCGCGACCAGATCACTCGTTTGCACGATCTTAACGGGGACGGTGAGGCGGATTTCTACGAGAACTTCAACAACGATACTGTCGTCACGGCGAACTATCACGAGTTCTGCCTCGATCTACAGACCGATTCAGCCGGGAACTTCTACTTTGCCAAGGGCGCGCCGTGGCCGCCGAACGTTGAGTCGCCGCACCAAGGCACGTTGCTCAAGGTCTCGAAGGACGGTGCGAAGATGGAGGTGGTCGCCACCGGCTTACGTGCGCCGAACGGCATGGGCATCGGACCGGGCGACGAGATTACCGTCAGCGACAACCAAGGTCACTGGATGCCGTCGAGCAAGTTGAACCTCGTCAAGCCCGGCGGCTTCTACGGGATGATGCAGACGGCGCAGCGGAATCCTTTGCCGAAGGATCAGGATAAACCGCTCTGTTGGTTGCCGATGGCAATGGACAATTCTAGCGGTGGGCAGGTGTGGGTCCAGGGTAAAAAGTGGGGGCCTTTTGACGGGCGTTTGCTTTTCATGTCTTACGGTAGGGGCACGCTCTTCCACGTGATGCCCGAGAATGTCGGCGGCATGGATCAGGGCGGCATGGTGCAGTTTCCGCTCAAATTCCCCAGCGGCACGATGCGCGGTCGTTTCCATCCGAAGGACGGCCAACTCTACACCACCGGCCTGCGCGGTTGGCAGACGGCTGGTGTCCGTGACGGTGCTTTCAATCGCGTGCGCTACACCGGCACGCCGTTACACATGCCCTACTCGATGGGTGTGCAGAAGAACGGCGTGAAAGTCACCTTCACCAGCGCTCTCGATGCCAGTGCGGCTAGTGCTGAGAACTGGAGCGCCGAACAGTGGAACTACAAGTGGACTGGCGGCTACGGATCGGCGCACTTCTCCGTGGTCGAGCCTGATAAGAAGGGGCAGGACAAGCTCGTCGTGAAATCGGTGCAGATTGCAGCGGACAAGAAGACCGTTTTTGTCGAGATTACCGACCTCAAGCCGTGCGACCAGTTGAAGCTCAAATTCAACATCAAGGCTGCCGACGGCACATCCATCGCGCAGGAGATATTAAGCACCGTCCACAAGCTCGGCGACGATCAGAAGCTCAGCGCAAAGTAACGACGTGAAAATCCGAATCGCGCAATTCGGCCTCGGCCCTATCGGTGTCGAGTGTGTCCGTCTTGCGGCCGAAAAGTCCTGGGCGGAGCTGGTCGGCGGGGTGGACATTGATCCCCAGAAGATTGGTCGACCACTCGGCGATATCGCCGGCATCGCCTTGCCGGAAACCGCGCGCGTCCACGGTTCATTCGAGGAACTGCTGCGCGTCGCTCGGCCGGACGTTGTGTTGCACACCGCGGTTTCTCGATTCTCGCAAGTCGTGCCGCACCTCGAGCCGATTGTTCGTGCCGGCATCAGTGTCGTCTCCTCGTGCGAAGAGTTGCTTTTCCCGCAGCTCAAAAACGCTGCCGCAGCGAAGATGTTCGACGAACTCTGTCGCAAGCACAACGCGCGTGTGCTCGGCACCGGCGTGAACCCCGGTTTCGTGATGGACACCCTTGGAATCTGCCTTACGGGCGTCTGCCGCGCGGTGGAGAAGATTGAGATTACGCGTGTGGTGAACGCCTCGCTGCGTCGCCTGCCATTGCAGAAGAAGATTGGTAGCGGACTGACGCCAGACGAGTTCCGCGCGCTGTTCCTTCAGGGGAAGATGGGTCACGTCGGTCTTGTCGAGTCGCTCGCGCTCGTGGCGCACGGCCTCGGTTGGCAGATCGGTCAGATCACGGAAACGTGCGAGCCGGTGATTGCGTCGCACGACATTCAGACGAAGTTTCTCACCGTGCTCAAGGGATTAACCTGCGGCATTCATCACCGCGCGGAGGCGAGTGTGGACGCGAAATCCATCACGCTCGATTTACAAATGTACCTTGATGCCGAAAACCCGTGTGATGCGGTAAAAATCGTCGCCGATCCGCCGGTGGATTTTGTCATTCGCGGCGGCGTGCATGGTGACCGCGCGACCGTGGCCGTACTAATTAATGCCGTGCCACTACTGTTAAAAGCGCAACCGGGGCTACGCTTGATGACTGATTTGCCTGTCTTGCGTGCGAGTTAAAAGCGTCGGTTTTGTTGCAAACGATTTCCTCACCGTGAAGAAAACCTCCCGGCCTGAAATTCCTCGCAAGGCGATTTACCGCCTTTCAATTTATCTACGCTGCCTACATCGCCTCAAGACCAACGGCATCCGCACCGTGGCGAGCGAGGCGTTGGCCGCGGCTGCTGGCGTGAAATCTACTCAGCTTCGTAAAGACCTCACTTACTTCGGCCAGTTCGGCACACGTGGCTTGGGCTATGACGTGCAGCAACTTGCCATCCTCATATCCGACGTGCTTGGCACCACGCGACTGCAGCCGGTCATTCTTGTCGGGGTGGGCAACCTCGGCTCGGCGCTCCTTTCCTACCGCGGCTTCCAGCAGGAAGGCTTCGAGGTCGTTGCGGCCTTCGACCAGTTTTCCGAGAACAAGCGCAGCCGTAAGTTCACCACGCCGGTGCTCGCGATGGACAAGGTGCCGGAAATCGTCCGCAAGCACCGCGTGAAGATGGCTCTGCTCACCGTGCCTCCCGAAGCGGCGCAAGAGGTGGCGAACACAATTCTCGCCGCCGGCATCACTGGCATCCTCAATTTCTCCACAATCACGCTGCAGGTGCCCGAGGAGGTCGTGGTAAACAATGTCAATCTAGCTATCGAGCTAGAGAATCTCAGCTATTTCATCCAACAGTGACGGCGTTTGCTTTCTGAATTTTGCCGCTGCCCGCTCGTCTTCTTTCTGCTAGTGTTACAACCACTATGGGTCACCACCCGTTTAATCCTGAGCATCTCGGGTTCACTCGCCGCGAATTTCTGAATCGCTGCGGGATGGGCTTTGGCGCGCTCGGAATGGCTGCGCTACTCGGACCCGATGAAGCTTCGGCTGCGTCGGGCTCCCCGCTAGCGTTGAAAGCGCCCCATTTTCCGGTGAAGGCCAAGCGCGTTATCCACCTCTTCATGAACGGTGGGCCGTCGCACGTCGACACGTTCGACCCCAAGCCGTCCCTTGAGAAATACGCTGGCAAGATGCTTCCTGCAGAGAACCTCAAGACCGAGCGCAAGACCGGCGCGGCTTTTCCATCACCGTTTAAGTTCCAAAAGTATGGCAAGAGCGGCATCGAGGTGAGCGAAATCTTTTCGAAAGTGGCCCAGCACATCGACGACATCGCGGTAATCCGCTCGATGCACGCCGACGTGCCGAACCACGAGCCGTCGCTGCTGCTGATGAACTGCGGCGAAGCGCGCCAGATTCGACCGAGTTTTGGTTCGTGGATCAACTACGGGCTCGGCACGCTGAACCAGAATCTACCCGGCTTCATCGCGATGTGCCCCGGCTATCCGATTCAGGAGTCGCAGAACTGGCAATGCGGCTTTCTCCCCGGGGTTTATCAAGGCACGTATATCAACACGCGCGAGACGCGGCTGGAGAAGCTCATCGAGAATATCGAGAACAAGCGACTGCCGTTCGTCGAACAGCGCCGACAGCTTGATTTGTTGAAGAAGATAAACGAGCGCCACGCCGAGCAGCGCAGTAACGAGGCACAACTCGAGTCGCGTATCGAATCTTTCGAGCTCGCCTATCGTATGCAGATGGAGGCGGCTGACGCCTTCGACATCAGCAAGGAGCCGGAGCATGTCCGCAAGCTATACGGCGAGGGGACGCAGGGGCGACAGATTCTCATCGCGCGCCGACTCATTGAGCGAGGTGTGCGTTTCGTGCAGGTCTGGCACGGCGACGGCCAACCGTGGGATAACCACGATGACATCGCCGTGAACCATCGCAAACTCGCCAACCAGTGCGACAGTGCGATTGCTGCGTTGATTACTGATTTGAAGCAGCGCGGACTGTTCGAGGAGACGCTCATCATCTGGGGCGGCGAGTTCGGTCGCACGCCAACGGTCGAGATGCCAACGCCCGGTTCCAACGCAGGCAAGATTAATGGGCGCGACCACAATCACCACGGATTTAGCATGTGGCTGGCCGGCGGCGGCGTGCGAGGCGGCTATGTTCACGGGGCTACGGACGAGTTTGGTTTTCGGGCGGAAGAGAAGCGGATGCACGTGCACGATCTTCACGCCACGCTCCTGCGCCTGCTCGGGTTCGATCACGAGAAGCTCACCTTCCGTTCCGCTGGTCGCGATTTCCGCCTCACCGACGTTCATGGCAACGTAGTCAAGGAGCTCATTGCCTAATCTTCGTTGTTGCGCGTCATTGCCAAGCCGGCATCCACTCAGGTAGGTTTTACTTATGGAAGAAACGGTATCGAAAGGACTGAAGCGTGACTGCGTAGCGGTTCAGATTCCGGCAGGCACCTCACTCACTCTGCCAGCTGGGACCGAGGCGCACATCCTACAGACGCTTGGTGGAAACTTCACAGTCCATGCTCTCGGCGGCCTTTATCGCATCGCTGCGCAGGATGCTGATGCGCTCGGTTTGGAAGTGCCTCTGGAAACCCCGGCTGTTTCAGCGGTCGCGGGGCCTATTTCCGAGGCGCAGATTTGGACCACGCTCAAGAGCTGCTACGATCCGGAGATTCCCGTGAACATCGTGGATCTCGGATTAATCTATGATCTCGTCGTCGAGCCGCTTCCGGCGGGTGGCAATCGTGTGCAGGTGAAGATGACGCTCACGGCGCCCGGATGCGGTATGGGCCCAGCCATCGCCGGCGACGCGCAGCAAAAGATTCTCGCGCTTCAAGGCGTAGAAGAGGCGAGCGTGGAAGTCGTCTGGGATCCGCCGTGGCACCAGTCGATGATTACAGCGGACGGGCGCAAGGTTTTGGGTTTGGGATAAATGGTCGCATTTAGTTTGTATCGGTGTTTCAAAAAACCGTTTGACTATCCGGCGCACCTCACTACATTCAGCCCGCTTTTGGTTGGGGTCGTAGCTCAGTTGGTAGAGCACCACAATGGCATTGTGGGGGTCGCAAGTTCGAATCTTGTCGGCTCCACCAACCTACTCGTAAAAGCCTCCCGTTGAAGTGACACAACGGGAGTTTTCGTTTCTTCTTCTGTTGTCCCTTTGACCACTGGGCTGGGATGTGTTTACCTCGCCCCATGCAAACGCGGCTGAAATTTTTCGTTCTCCTGCTCATCTGGATTCTCTCTGCCACGTCCGCCGTGGCCGCGCCGTCGGTCGTCGAGTTGTGGCCCAAAGGGGCACCGGGCGAGAAGGGTGAGAGCAGCGAAGAACGGGATTTTACGAAGCCGACGGATAATCTCCGATGGCGGCTTGGGTCACCGATAGCGGCGTGGTTCCTTGACGGAGCTGATTGAATATGAATCAA
>CAMDJP010000029.1 GCA_945900775.1 Akkermansia muciniphila
CGGCCGTTACTTGGAGGTCACTTATCCGCCGTCTTCCAACACGAACGAATTGGTGCTCGGGGTGACTTATCGCCTGTGGATTCCCGAGGGAGTCAAAACTGTTCGCGGTGTGATTGTGCATCAGCATGGCTGCGGTGTCGGCTCGCGCAGCAGTCGCTCGGATTCGTCGGCGGTGTAGATGCAGGGGTCGTGCCGTTCGGCTTTGTAAGTGGGCAACCCTTCGCCGGCATCGTCTGTTCGATAACCTCGAACCTTGAGCCACTTTAAAAAAACCCTCGCGTGCCGGCGCCAGTTGTTTTTTGAGGAGTTGGCGACGTTGGCGCTCGTCAGCAAGTCGCCGATTTCGCGGCGCGTCAATGATTCGAGCGCCTTCGTGCTGCGGAGGCGGAGTGATCCGAAGGCGGACGCATAGGCGGTGAGCGTGGCGGGGCGGCACCCTTCGCTGCGTTTCTCCGCGAGGAACTCCTCAACCAACACCGGGCTGGCCGGCATCGGATGCGAGGCTGTGGAAACATCTCGCTGTTTAACGAACGCCTCGGCGGCGTCCATCAAGCGGAACCCCTCGCGTCGGCTGAATTCCAGCGCGGCCACGATGTCCGCCATCTGCGACGAGGTGGCCTGCGCGATCTCGGGAGGGAGTCCGCGAGCGCGCAGTTTTTCATGTTCACGGAAAAATCGCGCGGCATCCGCGCGCGATTTGAACCGGCGCTGCACCGGTCCCTTTTTGGCGGGGGAATAAAAAACGAGAAGCCACCGCTCGACCGCCCGTACGCCTGTTTTGATCAGCGTGATTTTCATCTGACGCAAAAAGTTAAACTATTTGCGAACTACTTCAAGGGGCATTCGGCGACATTGAGAGACAAGGGGGAAAAGGCGGCTTGCGAAAATCCCGGACTTTGAAAAAGCTGTTTTGCTCAATAAAAACAATGGTTTATTGGCGTTTTGTGGAGGTGGAGAAGTGGTGCATCCGCATGGAGTTGAACCATGAACCTTCTGATCCGTAGTCAGATGCTCTATCCAATTGAGCTACGGATGCAACCCAGAGGGTTCTTCTCGCACGGCTCGCGGCTCGCGGCAAGCGGAATCTGCGCGTGAGGATGAGCCTGACTTCCTGACGCCGAGGCCTACTTCGCGAAGCCCTGTATCTTGAGCCAGCCGGCGAGGGCGCTGGTCCACGGATGCAGCTGGGGGATTTTCTCCGGCGTGAAATCCTTTAGTCCAAGACCGAGGCCGTGCCCGCCCTTTTCGTAGACGTGAAAGTCGAACCGCACGTTGTTGGCCTGCAGGGCGGAGACAAACAAGAGCGCGTTCTCAATCTTCACAGCCTTGTCCTCCCACGTGTGCCAGACGAAGCAGGGCGGCGTTTCTTTCGTCACCTGCAGCTCGCTGGAGAGCAGCTTTACCAACTCGGGCGACGGATCCTTACCGAGCAGATTGTTCTTCGAACCGTGGTGCGTCACCGCGCCCATTGAGATAACGGGATAGCAGAGAATGCCCAAGTCCGGTCGCGAACTGGCGCGCGCGATTGGGTCGGTGGCATCGGGCTTGCCGGCATCGAAGTGTGTGACAGCGGTCGAAGCGAGGTGGCCACCGGCTGAACTGCCCATCACGCCGATACGCTTGGGGTCGAGCTTCCAGTCAGCCGCATTGGCGCGCACGGTGCGGATGGCGTGGTTCACGTCATTCATCATTGCCGGATGGCGGTAGCCTGCCGAGCCGAGGCGATATTTGAGTACGAAAGCTGCGATGCCGTGGTGGTTCAGGAAGAGTGCGTAGTCCCTGCCTTCGTGCTGCGCCAACCCACCATAGCCGCCGCCGGGGCAGATGACGACGGCCGCGCCGGTAGCTTTCGCCGAATCGGGCCAGAACGGCGTGAGTGTCGGGATGTCTTTCACCGGATCCTTGCCGAGCGCACCGGGCGTATCCAAGGGCCAGAGCGGGAAGGCTTCCTTGGGTTGGGCGAAGGCGAGGGAGACGAAAGCGAACAGAACGGTGATGGCAGTGCGGAGAATCATAGCGGTGCGTTTATAGCCGAGGCGCGGCGTCGTAACACTCTTTTTTCTGAAGGTCAGGGGAATTCGCTGCACTCTTACATCGCAAGACGAACGAAGCGTTCCTGCAATTGCTGTTGCCAGCGAGTGAGGTAGCTCAAGCGATGGAAGATTTGCTCGAGCGGGTCAAGTGGGCGTGCGCCGGTCTGCCATTCGGAATCAAGCGCGCGCAACGCCCCCTCGGCTTCCTCGCGCTGACTAGCGATTTTCTTCTGCAATGAGCCGAGCGGTACGCTCCAATCGGCCGCCTGCTGGAAGAGTTGCGCTTTAAGCAGTGGAGACGAGGCACGTTCTTTCTCGGCGAGGAAGGCATCCACAGCGCGGCAGAACTGGCCGACTTCGAGGAACAGGTCGGCGGTAGCAGGCAGGATGGCGTGGATCTCGGCGGGTTTACTCCCGTGTTCGAGTGTGAGCAGATGTTGGAGACGCTCCTTCGAATCACGCAGGCAGTTGTAGGCCGCGTTAAGCGCTTGAAAATGGGCGTTAGCCTTCTGCTTCTCCGCATCACTTGCGCCATGGGCACGGTCCGGATGTGCCGCGGCGGAGAGTGCGAGAAACTTGCCCTTGAGCGCCTCTGCGTCGAGCCACGGCCGCCGGAGTTCGTCGAAGAACGCGAAGTGGTCCGTCGCCGCGCTCACGCGCTGAAGCTCTCGCCGCAGGAACAACTCGTGGCGGCATTCGGATTCTTCACCTTGAAGCCGCCGTCGGTCAGGGCTTCCACGTAATCCAACTCCGAGCCCGTAACGTAAAGCGCGCTCTTCGGGTCGACCACCACCTTCACTCCAGCGCTCTCAACGAGAAAATCGCGGGCAGCTGGGCCGTCTTGCAAATCCATCTTGTACTGCAGGCCGGAGCACCCGCCGCCGATTACCGCCACGCGCAGCACACCGGCAGGACGGCCCTGCTTGGTGAGCAGGGCGGTGACTTTGCGCGCCGCGTTGATGGTGAGCTTGACGAGTCGTTCATCGCCCACGCGGAAACTCGGTGTAACCGAGGTCGCTGATTTGATGCCTGTTCCTGCAATCATTCCAACCTGAAGCTATCGTCGTCCGGCAGGCGCGTCAATGCGGCGTAGGTCACGTGCCGCCGAAGCCGATTCAGCGCAGTTGGCGTAGCTGGCGACGGGCGAGGTAGGTATCGAGCCGTGCGAGGAGGAAACGCGCCCAGTGCGACTTGAGCCTCTCCCAGAAGCTCCACTGACGTCGCCATTCCTTCGGTTGCACCTGGTGACAGTGGCGGAGCATCTCCTCGAAAATCTCGCGCCCCTCGGCCGCCAACGAGGGGTTTGGCAGGCGCAACTGCAGTTCGTAATTAATCTGCAAGCCGCGCTGGTCGAGGTTCGCGGAGCCGGCGTAGGTCACGTCGTCCACCAGAAGCAGTTTCGCGTGGAGAATCTGCGGTTGGTACTCGTAAATCTCCACGCCGGCGCGAAGCAGCGATGGGTAGAAGGCGCGGCCGGCGAGTTGGCTAATCGCGACGTCGGTCTTGCCGGGTAAGAGCAATCGCACGCGTCCGCCTCGGCGCGCCACCTGGATTAATGCGCGGTTCAGCCGCCGCGGCGGCAGGAAATAAGCGCTCGCAATCTCTACCTGCCGCGCGTGCGCGAGGTCGCCGAGAAGCGCCTGAACAATCGGGTTGCGACGAAGGTCGGGAGTCTCGATCAGGATGTCAGCCTCCGGCGAGGGGGAGGTTTTATCGCGTGTGCGCTTTCGCAGCCAGCGCCTGAGGCGGGGGTGCTTGCGATTGGCGTGGGCGAACATCGTGTCGAAGATCAGCGCGAGCGTCTTCGCGAGCGGGCCGCTCGCCTGGAGGCCAAGGTCGCGCCAGCCATTTGCCACGCCATCGCCGTCATATTCCGGACCGATGTTGAAGCCGCCGACAATGGCCGTTGCCTCGTCGCACACGAGTAGTTTGCGATGGTCGCGGAAAATTGCGTCATCGAGCATGAGCGGATTGAACCAGTGAAACTCGCCGCCCGCGCGCGTGAGTGGCGCCCAGTAATCATAGGGCAACTCGTGCGAACCCCACGCATCGAGCAGTACTTGCACCCTCACGCCGCGGCCGCACGCGGCGACGAGCGCATCGCGAAAGGAGTCGCCCGGATTGCCGTCGCGAAAGATGTACATCTCCAATCGCACCGACTGGCGTGCCGCGCGGATTGCTTCGATCATTGCGACCAAGCCTTCCGCGCCAGTCCGCAGCCACGCGAATCGGTTTTGGTTCGGCAGAACCTCCTGAGGCATGGGGAAGGTTAGCGCGTCTTGGGTGTCTTTGGCAAACGTCGTAAAAAACGTTCCCAGCTCACGGCGGTTTCTGGCATATTGCAGACGTGAAGCGTTTCTTGAAGCTGCTGCTGCCACTCTTGGTTGCGGCGTCGCCCGTCTTCGGTCAACTCGTCCCAGCGAAGACGAAGATGACCCTCCTCCTCGAGGTTGAGGAAGTGCGGCCGGGCACCACTGTGACCGCCGCCGTGCGACTGCAGATGCCTCCGGGTTGGCATACCTACTGGCGTAATCCGGGCGAGGCTGGCGACCCGACGAAGATTAAGTGGACGCTGCCCGCGGGCGTCACTGCCGGCGCCATTCAGTGGCCGGTGCCGGAGAAGATTTTTGCGCAGGAGATCTACACATACGGCTACCACGGCGAGGAGTTTCTGCTCGTGCCACTCATGCTCGCGCCCGATTTGAAGCCCGGCCCCATCGCGCTCAAAGCGCGCGTCGACTGGCTTGAGTGCGAAGAACTGTGCGTGCTCGGGGACGCCACGGTGAACGCGACCTTGCTGGTCGGTGAGGTAACGAAAGTATCGAAGGACGCCGCTGTGATTGAAGCGGCGCGAAAGAAGTTGCCCGCTGCGCAGGTCAAATACACCGCGGCGTGGGATGGCCCAGCTGCGGGCGACAAGCGGCCGCTGCTCATCGAGTTCGCCACCTCGGAATCCGCTCGCCAGTTTGATTTTTTCCCGCATCTCAGCGATGGCTGGGCGGTCGAGGCAAAGACCGAAGCGAGCGTGACGGACGGCAAGGTCCTTTTGCGCAAGTTCGTTAAAAAGAGTGGCGGTGCTTGGCCAACCCAGCTTGAAGGGCTCATCGTGGAACACGACAAGGAGCGGTTGGTCGCAGCCAATGAGGCGCTGGTGGAGATTGCGCAGAAGACGACCGCGCCGCCGGTCGCCGGCATGTTGCTCGTGAAGATGCTGCTGCTGGCCTTCATCGGCGGGCTCATCCTGAACGTGATGCCGTGCGTGCTGCCGGTGATTGCGCTGAAGATTCTCGGGTTCGTTCAGCAGGGGAAAGGTAACGTGGCCGCGGTGCGCAAGCTGGGCGTGTCGTACACGCTAGGCGTGCTGTTCTCGTTCCTGATTCTCGCGGGCGTGGTGCTCGGGGTGCAGCGTGCCGGTGGTGCGGCCACGTGGGGGATGCAGTTCGCCGATCCGCATTATCTGCTCGTGCTGCTCGTCATCATGACGCTCGTGACACTGAACCTGTTCGGCGTGTTCGAGGTGCTGCTCGATGGTTCGACGATGACGGCGGCGAGCGATTTGGCTTCGCGACAAGGAATCTCCGGCGCGTTCTTCAACGGCATTCTCGCCACCGCGCTGGCGACGCCGTGCACGGCGCCGATTCTTGCCGAGGCGCTCGGGTTCGCTTTCAGCCAACCGCCGAGCGTCGTGGTATTAATGTTTCTCGCAATCGGTCTCGGTCTCGCTTCGCCGTACCTCGTGCTGAGCTTCCGGCCGGATTGGCTCAAGTTCCTGCCCAAGCCAGGGGCGTGGATGGAAAAGTTCAAGGTCGCGATGGGTTTTCCGATGCTGGCGACGGTGTTCTGGATTCTGTCACTCACCGCGCCGCATTTCGGCAAGCGCGGCATGGTCTGGCTTGGCGTTTTCGTGACCTTCCTCGCGCTGGCGGCGTGGGTGTGGGGCGAGTTTGTTCAACGCAGCACGAGTCGGAAAGGGTTGGCGAAGATGCTCAGTCTGCTGCTGTTCGTGGGCGGTTGCGGTTACAGCTATCTGCAATTGACGAGTCGCGATGAGATTCCGTGGAAGCCGTGGAGCGCGGCCGCCGTGGCGCAGGCGCGCGCAGAGAAGCGTGTGGTGCTGGTGGATTTCACGGCGGATTGGTGCCTCACCTGCAAGGCGAACAAACGAACCAGCATCGAGATTTCTTCCGTGCGCGCGAAGTTGAAAGAAATCAACGCCGTCGCCTTGCTTGCCGATAACACGCAAAGTCCGCCGGAGATTGCGGCTGAATTGCAAAAGCACAATCGCGCGGGCGTGCCGCTGGTGCTGGTCTATTCGAAGGATGGCACTTCGCCTCCCGTTGTCCTGCCCACATTGCTCACGCCGGGTCTCGTGCTCGACGCGCTAGAGAAGGGGGCGAAATAGCTTCTGTGAGTATTCTGGGCTGGACACTGGCGAGAAGCACTACTAGAACGCCCGCGCATTTATGAGCACACAAAAACCGTTGGTTGGAATCATCATGGGCAGTCACTCCGATTGGGAGGTGATGCAGCACGCGTCCGAGCAACTCAAGGCACTCGGCGTGCCGCATGAGGCCAAGGCGATTTCGGCTCATCGTACGCCGGAACTACTCCGTGACTACGCGACCGGCGCGGCGGCGCGCGGATTGGAGGTCATCATCGCCGCGGCGGGCGGCGCAGCGCATCTGGCGGGTGTGACGGCGGCGTTTACCGCGCTGCCGGTGCTCGGTGTGCCGATGGAATCGCCTTCGTTGAAGGGCATGGATTCGCTCCTCTCGATGGTGCAGATGCCGGCGGGTGTGCCGGTGGGTACGCTGGCCATCGGCAAGGCCGGTGCGCGCAACGCGGCGCTGCTGGCTGTAGCCATCCTCGGCAACAAATACCCGCAGCATCGCGCGGCCTACGAGGGGTTCCGCGCGCAGCAAACGGCGCAGGGCGTGGCGAAGCAGGACATCGCCACCACTTGATGACCTGATGGTCCGCAGAAAGCACTTGCGCGATCGGGGCCGGTTGTTACAGTTCAGCCTCTTTTTAATGGCCGCTGGGAGACGATGATCGTGTCTGGAGCGGCCTTTTTGTCCGCACGACAACTTGAGCGATGAAAATCTTCACCGGCACATCGAACCGTCCGCTGGCCGAGGCGATTTGCAAAACCATCGGCATGGAGCTGGGCAAGTGTACGGTCGATGCGTTCCCCGACGGAGAGACATTCGTGAAGATTGAGGAGAATGTCCGCGGTGAGGATGTGTATGTGGTGCAGTCCACCAGTCCGCCGACGAACCATAACCTGATGGAGTTGTTCATCATGATGGACGCGCTCCGTCGGGCCAGTGCTTCGCGCATCACGGCGGTGCTGCCCTTCTACGGCTACGCTCGGCAGGATCGCAAAGATCAGCCGCGCGTGCCCATCACCGCCAAGTTGGTCGCGAACCTGCTGGTGGCTGCTGGGACGAACCGCGTGCTCACGATGGACCTGCACGCGCAGCAGATTCAGGGGTTCTTCGATATCCCGGTGGACCATCTCTACGCCGCGCCGGTGATGTATAAGCACATCAAGGAAAAGGAACTGCCCGACCTTGTTGTGGTCAGCCCCGATGTGGGCGGCATAAAGATGGCACACGCCTATTCGCAGATGCTTGAGGCAGGCCTGGCCATCGTAGCCAAACGGCGCAAGAGCGCGACGGAGATTGAGGCGATGACCGTCATCGGCGAAATCCGCGGCAAGACGGTGCTGCTAGTGGACGACCTGACGGAGACGGCTGGCACGATCACCGCCGCCGCGAAACTGCTCAAGCGCAAGGGTGCGCGAGCCATTCTCGCCTGTGTCTCGCACGCGCTGCTGAACGAGATGGGCATCGATCGCCTTCGAAAATCAGCTATTGACGAACTCATCACAACTGATACCGTCCTCCGCCCTGCGATAGCGGGGGTGAATATCACCACGCTGTCGGTCGCGGGGTTGTTAGGTGAGGCCATCAAACGGATTCACAATAATTCGTCGGTGACCTCGCTGTTTGAGTTTAAGGGCGGACGGACGAGTTGACCGGGCGGTCAGCTCTGCCGGACGAAGTACGAACTGAATATGAAATCGGTAGCATTGACCGCGCATCCGCGCACTGTCGCGAAGCGCAACCAGGTGAAGAAGCTCCGCGCCAGCGGACGCATCCCGGCCGTGATTTACGGTCGCCATGGCAAACCCCAGAATCTCGAACTGGTCGCCAAGGAGTTCTCAAACCTTCTCCATAACGCTCATTCTGAGCATTTGCTCTTGGATCTTACCGTAGCCGGCAGTGCCAAACGACTTGCCCTGCTGCAGGAGATTCAGCACCACGCGCTCAGCGGTAAGGTGCTGCATGTGGATCTGCACGAGGTGAAGGAGAACGAGAAAGTCACCATCACCGTCGAAACTGAAGCCGTCGGCGTGGCTGCTGGCGTCAAGACCGGCGGCGGCGTCCTTGAGCATGTGCTCCACCGTCTCAAGATTCGCGCCCTGCCGAAGGATCTTCCCGAGACTATCGAGATTGATGTCACCGCGCTCGAGATCGGCAAGTCGATTCACCTCGGCGAGATCAAGGCGCCTGCGGGTGTGGAGATTCTCGGTGACAAGGAGATTTCTGTTTTCTCCGTTGCTGCGCCTTTGACGGAAGAGCAGGCGACCGCCGCCGCCGCCGCTGCCGATGCCACAAAGCAGCCGGAGATGACGAAGGAAAAGAAGGAAGAGGGCGCTGCTGCTGCCCCTGGCAAGCCTGGAGCTCCGAAGGCCGATGCGAAGGCCGACGAGAAGAAGCCGGCCGAGAAGAAGCCGGCCGAGAAGAAGAAATAGCATTTTACACCGCGCTCGGTGGTCAACGGGGCGCGGACAGCCAGCCCGGCAATGGAGAACTTGCATCTCATCGTCGGGTTGGGCAACCCGGGCAAAGAATACGTCCGGACGCGCCACAACGCTGGGTTTCTGGCTGTGGAGCAGTTGGCCGAGCGCTGGAAGTCCGGCTGGGAACTGGAGAAGAAGTTCCAGTCCCGCCTCGCAAAGGGCGAGCATGCCGGAAAGCGCGTCGTGCTTTGCGAGCCGCAGACGTTCATGAACCTCAGCGGCGAGGCGGTCGGTGCGCTGGTAGATTATTACCGGGTGGCGGTTGCTCGGTTGTTGGTGGTGGTGGACGATGCGGACTTGCCGCTGGGCGAGTTGCGGTTGCGGCCTGAGGGCAGCAGCGGCGGGCATCACGGGCTCGAGTCGATTGAGCAGCATCTCGCCAGCCGTGAATATGCGCGGTTGCGGGTTGGGATTGGCCGCCGAGACGGTGTGCGGCAGATTACTGGACATGTGCTCGGCGCGTTTAGCCGGGACGAGTGGGAAATGATGGAGAAGATTTTGGGCCGTGCGGCTGACCAGATGGAATGCTGGCTGGCCGAAGGCATCGAGAAGGCAATGAACAAGTTTAACGGGGCGGTCGATCGCCCCGGGAAGTGAGAGCGACAATGAAAAAGTACGAAGGTCTGTTTATCCTGAACACCGCCGGCCGTGAGGAAGGCGTGAAAGAGGCTATTGATAAGGTCTCCAAGGAAATCACCAACGCCGGCGGCAAGATCGAGGCGGTCCAGAAGATGGACAAGCGCCCCTTCTCCCGCGTGGCCGACAAGAAGCACAGCTCGGGCTTCTACGCGAATATCGTGTTCGAGGTCGCGCCCGCAGCCATCGCTCCGCTCCGCGCGAAGTTTGGGATGCTCGAGGAGGTTTTCCGCGTCTCGTTCACCGCCGCCCCAGCCCCTCGCGCAGTCAAGGCCGCGTAAACCGCCGCTGATATGCCGAGTTTCAACAAAGTCATCCTCATCGGGAATCTCACACGAGATCCCGAGTTGCGTTACACGCCCAAAGGCATGGCGATTGCCAAGCTCGGCCTCGCTGTGAACCGTAACTGGACGACCGATACCGGAGAAAAGAAGGAAGAGGTCACGTTTGTGGACGTCGATGCTTTCGGCAAGCAGGCCGAAGTGATCGGCCAATATCTCAAGAAGGGTCGCCCGATCATGGTCGAAGGCCGTCTCAAGCTCGACCAATGGGACGACAAGCAGAGCGGCCAGAAACGCAGTCGCCTCGGTGTGGTGCTCGAGCAGTTCCAATTTCTCGATTCCGGTCGCGCTGGTGAAAACCAAGGTGGCCAAGGTGGCGGTGAATCCGCTCCGCGCCCCGCGCGCCCTGCCGCAACCGCCCCAGCGAAGGACGCGGATGCGCATCCGCCCGAAGACGACGACGTGCCGTTCTGAACCCATTTGGTCCGCGTGTGCGGGCCGCATCTTTAACCTATTTTTCCTATGCCAAAGACTGAAGTCATCCTCACTCACCACATCGTCGGGCTCGGCGGCGAGTCCGATCAAGTCAAGGTCGCGGCCGGTTACGCCCGCAACTATCTTTTCCCGCAGGGCTTGGCCATCCCCGTCACCGCGGCCAACAAGCGCCGCCTTGACGCGCTGCGCCAACGCCGCGCCGAGCGCGAAGTCAACGACCTGAACTCGATGACCGAAATCTCCAAGAGCCTCGCCAAGCTACTCCTCGTCATCAAGGTCAAGACCGGCGACGACGGCAAGATGTTCGGCGCTGTCACCTCTGGCACTATCGCTGACGAGTTGAAGACCCAGTTCGACGTCACGCTCGACAAGAAGAAGATTGTCCTAGCGCAGTCCATCCGGAATCTCGGCGAGGCCGAAGTGTCGCTCAAGCTGCACGCGGATGTTTCCGGCGTGCTCAAGATTCGCATCGAGAGCACCACGCCGCTGCCCGCTCCAGTTGAAGAGACGAAGGGCAAAGACGCCGATAAGGCTGGCAAGCCCGCCCGCGGCGAGCGCCCCGATCGCAACAAACAGCGCGTAATCAAAGGCTAATCGGGTGCCTGTGTTTTCAGGGGCGGGCCGTGATGGCCCGCCCTTTTGTTTTTCCCGAAGGCTGTGAAAAAGCTGCGAATGACTTGGGACAACTCGGCATTGCCACATCTACACCTTTCGCGTTTCCTTCTCGCCAATGATTGACGCCAACGAGACTTCTGCCAGCCCTTCCCCCGATCTCACCCGCGCACGTCGGCGCAAGGCAGCCGCGGCGGCGCCCCATGTGGATCGCTTGCCGCCGCATTCAACGGAAGCCGAGCAGGGGGTGCTCGGCTGTCTACTTCTCTCGCCCAACGATGGCATCGACATCTGTCTGCAGCGCGTGCGTTCTCCGCACGTGATCACTGACAAACGCGCCGGTGCTGATGCAGAAGTTCAGACGGCGTTCTTTTACGATCTGAAACATCAAGCCATCTTCGAGATGCTCGTGGATATGCACGAGCAGAAGGAGGCCATCGACATCATCACGCTGCAGCAGCGCCTCAAGGACAAGAAACAACTAGACCAGGTCGGCGGCGTGGTCTATCTCTCCTCTCTCGCCAACACCCTCCCTTCGGCCGCAAACCTTCGCTACTACCTCGACATCGTTTGGGATAAATACATCCTGCGCAAAATGGTGCAAACCTGTCTCTCGATGGTGAGCCAGGCCTACGAATTCGAAGGCGAGACCACGCGCCTGCTCGACGAGGTGGAGAGTCGCGTCCTGCGGATCAACGAGGAGCGTGTGAAGGAGTCGGGCAGCTCGATGAAGGAGCTGGTGCACGCAGCCATCGCCAAAATCGAGGCGTACCATAATCGGCAAGGCGGCCTCACCGGTCTCGCCACCGGTTTCCCGGATTTCGACAAGATGACCGACGGCCTGCGCGGCGGGGAAATGATCGTCATCGCCGCCCGCCCTTCGATGGGCAAGACCTCGCTGGCGATGAACATTGTTGAGAACGTGGTGCTCGACCAGCGCATGCCGGCTGCGGTGTTTAGTCTGGAAATGACAGCCGAGTCGCTAGTGACCCGCATGCTCTTCAGCCGCGCCCGGATGAACCTCAAAAGTGTGCGCGACGGCTTCATGGCCGAGCGCGACTTCCCCAAGCTCACCAGCGCCGCCGGCAAACTGGCCGCCGCGCCGATCTATGTTGATGACACGCCGAGCCTCTCCATCCTCCAGCTCCGCGCGCGAGCGCGTCGTCTCCACCATCAGCACGGCATCAAGCTCATTGTCATTGACTATCTCCAGCTGCTTCACTCTACTTCGCGGCGCGCGTCGGACAACCGGCAGCAGGAGATCGCGGAGATCTCTGGCGGCGTGAAAGCGCTGGCTAAAGAGCTGAATGTTCCCGTGATTGTGCTTGCCCAGCTCAACCGTGAGATGGAGCGTGAGAAGAACCGCAAGCCGCGGCTTTCCGACTTGCGCGAGTCGGGAGCGATTGAGCAGGACGCCGACCTCGTCGGACTGCTCTACAAGCCGAACAGCGGCGAGGATGACGAGAGTGTGCCGCGCGAGGAAGTTCCCGGCGAAGGTGTGCCTGTGAATCTGCTCATTGCCAAGCAGCGTAACGGTCCGACGGGCGACGTGAACCTCACGTTCCTGAAGTCCTATACGCGCTTCGAGAGCGTAAGCCGGGTCAACCCCGAAGATGTGCCGACCGAATGAAGATCAACCGACGTTTTTTTCGCCGCTGGGGCTTGGTCATGGGCCTTTTTCTCGCTTTCGCCCTACCGCTGCTGGCCCAGGAGATTCAGTTCCCGGCGCCTATCCAAGAGATTGAAATTCGCTATGCCGGTCCAAAGACCGTGGGCGAGGATTTTGTCCGTTCCCACATCCGGCTCAAGAAGGGCGATTTCTACAGCCCCGGCGCCGACAACGACGACATCAAGAACCTCAAGGCTAGCGGACGCTTTCATAACGTCCGCACCGCCCTTGCGCCAGCCACCGGCGGTGTGAAGCTCATCTACGAAGTGCAGTGCAGCCTCAATGTGACCAGCGTCACGATTGAAGGCGTCGAGGGAGCTCGTAAGGTTCCCGCTTCCAAGCTCAAGATTAAACTCTCCAAACTCGAGGCCGCGCTCGGAACCAAGGTCGGGGTGCCGCTCTCGGATGTGAAGCTTTTCCTCGACCGCAAAGCGCTCGCCGACCTCTATCTGAAAGATGGATACCATCAGGTGCAGGTTGAGGAGCCGACCCAGCGGATCAAACTTGAGGACGGCGCGGTCGAGATTACTTTCCGCGTTTACGAGGGCGAGAAGGTCAAGATTGATAAGATTGAGATGGCCGGCGCCAAGTCGTTCACCGACGACAAACTCAAGGGCGTAGTCAAGACCCGCGAGCGGCGCCGCTGGTGGAATCCGGTCTCCTGGTTCACTGGCGATGGTAAGCTCATCGGCGACCAGATTCAGGACGACGTGGATGCGCTCATCGAACATTACCAGTCCGAGGGGTTCCTTGATGCCGGGGTTGGAGTGGAGAAATCCACCGACAAGGAGGTGCCGGATTTCCTCGCCGCCCGGGAACAGTTCCGTGCCGATCAGGAAGCCGAGGAGACAGCCAAAGTGAAACTCGCCCGCGCCAAACGAGCCGGTGATAAACCGGCGATTGCGTCGGCTGAGAAGGAGTTGGATGCTGCCGAAGACAAGGCCAAGGCCGCCCGCAAGGCGTACGAAAAGCAGGCGGATGCCATCTCGCTTGCGAAGGTGACATTCAAGATCAGCGAAGGCGGGCGGTATCGCGTCGGGGCTGTCAAGGTGGAGAAGGCGCGCATGGAAGGCGAGGAACTCGGCAAGCTGCTCTTCCCAGCGGAAGAGATTGCCGCATCCTTCCAGCTCCGGTCCGGCGCGATTTTCCGGCCCAGCCTCGTTAACAAGGACGAAGATGGTATTCGCGAGTATTACGGTAGCCGCGGGTACGCCAACACCCGCATTGGCGTGCGTCGCGCCCCGAACGTGCAGACCGGCGCCGTGGATCTTGTTTATTTCATCACCGAGGGACAGAAGACGTCCATCGAGCAGATTCGCATCGAGGGCAACGAGAAAACCAAGGATCTCGTCATCCGCCGCGAGCTCGCCATCGCGCCCGGGGAGCAATTCGACCTCGGCCGGATGCGCCTGAGCGAGCAGCGTATCGACGGTCTCCGCCTCTTCGAACGTGTGAAGGTGGACTACGAGCCGATTGAGAATCAGCCCGGCCGGGCGAACGTGGTCGTGTCCGTCGCCGAGAAGGATTCGGGCCGCTTCGGTATCGGTGCCGGTTTCAGCACGGACTACGGCGTTTTCGGCAACGTCAGTTTTACGCAAGAGAATTTCGACATCAGTCGCTGGAAGACGCCGCACCTGATGCAGGGCGCCGGCCAGAAGCTCCGCGTGAATGCTACCGTCGGCTCCGAGTTGCGCCGATACGAGCTGCAGTTCATCGAGCCGTGGCTCTTGGGGCGCAAGCTTGAGTTGGACGTGAACCTCTACAGTCGCGAACAGTATTTCTACAGCCAAGTGCAGACGAGTGATCGGCTCTACACTATCGATGAAACGGGTGCGAGCGTCGGTTTGACCCGCACGCTCGGGAGCGACTTCCTGCGCGGCAGCTTGAATTACTCGATGGAAAGCGCCGGTCTGTCGGACGTCGCTTCGACGGCCTCCAGCGAAATCAGTCAGGAGGCTGGGCACAACTTAATCTCGAAATTCGGTGGCGCTCTTGCCTATGACACGCGTAATGCTGGTGTCCGCGGTCGGATCCCTAACGCTGGTCAGCGCACGCAGCTCAGCGCGAACGTCGCTGGCGGACCGCTTCTGGGCGACAGTGACTTCTACGGGGTGGACCTTTTCAGCGCGTGGTACTTCAAAGGACTTGGTGAGGATCACGTAATCGAGTTGGTCGCTCAGACCTCGGTGGTGAACAACTACGGGGATTCTTCCCGCGTCCCCCTCATACACCGCCATTTCCTTGGTGGATCGAGCAACCTGCGCGGTTTCGGCTATCGCCAGGTCGGTCCGCGGGACGCGAACGGCGAGCCGGTCGGCGGCAAGACGATGTATCGCGGCACCCTCGAATACAGCGTGCCGACACCACTCGAGATTCTACGTGCCGCAGTCTTTTACGATGTCGGCGGCGTCTCGCGTGATGCCTATACCTACGACTTCGGCCTTCGTAACGACAACTGGGGCCTCGGTCTGCGGATTGACATTCCGTTCCTCGGACCGCTCCGAATGGACTACGGTTTCCCCATCAAGGATGACGGCCGTAACGGCGGCGGTCAGCTCAACATTAGCTTTGGCTACACCACCGCGTTCTGATTCAATTCGACTATGAAAATCGCACTTAATTGTCTCCTTCTTGCCACCCTGACTTTCGTTCTCCCCAGTATCTCCGCCGCGGCTGAGTTGAAGCTCGCGACGGTGGATATGCGAAAGATTTTTGATGGTTATTGGAAAACCAAGCGCGCCGAGGCGGATTTGAAGGATAAGGCAACCGGCTTCGAGCAGAAGTTCAAGACGATGGCTGATGACCGCCAGAAGTCCATCGAGACCCACCAAAAGATGGTCGGGAACGCCAGCGATCCCGCGCTCTCGCCCGAGGAACGCGAGAAGCGCAAGAAGCTCATCGAGGGCAAGGTGATTGAGATCCGTGAGATTGAGCAAGCGCTCCAGCAGTTTGATCGTTCCAGCCGAGAGACGCTCAGCACCCAGCGCCGTAACATCACCGAGAAGCTTACTGCGGAGATTCGCGATGTCATCAACGCCAAGGCCAAGGCGGCTAGTTACACGATGGTCTTTGACTCTTCCGGCGTATCGGGCCCCTTCGCTCCACTCGTCATCTACCACAGTGGCCAAAGCGATCTGACTGACGACGTGCTCAAGCAGCTTAACGCTACCGCGCCCCCAGAGGTTCCGATCGTGCCGCCGAAGAAGGAGGGCAATCCCGTTCCTGCGACTAAGTCGGAGCCGAAGAAGGACGACTCCAAGAAGACTGAGCCGAAGAAGTAATTCGGATCGCCGATGTCACCGGCTGCATCAAAAAAGCCGTTGACCGCTGTTCGTCGGAATAGGCTACGCGCTCTGTTTCTCGGGGCTCTCCTTTTCTGCATCGTTGCTGAGCCGATGTCCGCCGAGGAAGCGTGGGCGAAGATCGCTTTGCATTTCCAGCCGCCTGCCGAGTTCAAGGGGCAGTTCGGCTCCTACCAATCCCCGCTGCGATTCGCTGATGGCCGCATCGCGAAAACGCCGGAGGACTGGGCGAAGCGCCGTGCCGAGATTCTTGCCGAGTGGCACCGTTTGATGGGGGATTGGCTGCCGCTTCTCGATAAGCCTCAGCTCGTTTTCCACGGAGAGATGCGTCGTGAGAATTTCATCCAGCACAAGGTTACCGTGCCGATTGCCCCCGGGCAAACCGTGCCCGGCTATCTGCTTGTGCCAGAAGGGAAGGGGCCGTTTCCTGCGGTACTGGTGCCGTTTTACGAAGCGGAGACCAGCGCTGGGTTGAACGAAAAGCAATATCGCGATTTCGGTCGATTATTGGCACAGCGCGGTTTTGTTGCGCTCTGCATTGGTTCGCCCGGCGGTGATGCACGCAAGCCCGACCCAGTCCGGCTCGGTTGGCAGCCGCTTTCATTTCTCGCCTACGTCGCAGCGAACTGCCACACCGTCCTCGCACAGTTGGCCTACGTGGACGCGTCGCGCGTCGGTGTGGTCGGCCATTCCTACGGTGGCAAGTGGGCGATGTTCGCCTCTTGCCTGTACGACAAATTCGCCGCGGCGGCGTGGAGCGATCCGGGCATCGTCTTTGAGGAGAGCCGAAGCAGCATCAACTACTGGGAGCCGTGGTATCTCGGCCGTGATGAGAAGGCCGTTCGCAAGCCCGGGGTCATCACGCCTGCGAATTCGCGTACCGGCCCGTACAAGACGATGATGGAGGTCGGGCGCGACTTGCACGAATTGCACGCGCTGATGGCACCGCGGCCGTTCCTCGTTTCCGGCGGTGCCGAGGATCCGCCGAAGCGCTGGCTGCCGCTCAATCACGTCATCGCCGTAAATGCGCTCCTCGGCCAGACCAATCGGGTCGCGATGACCAACCGCAAGGAACACGGACCGGACGAGGATTCCAATGAGAAGCTTTGTCTTTTCCTCGAGCATTTCCTCAAGCCGCCTGCTGGCCGATGAACGTATGACCACACTTCACGATGCCCGTTTGGAAAAGCTGGAGACGCAAATCGCGTTTCTGGAGCGGACGGTGGACGAACTAAACGCCGTCGTGGTGGAACAGTCCAAGCAGCTTTCGAAGCTGCAGGCGCAGATGCGCAAGGTGAGCGATGCGATGGATATGCAGGAGTTGGAGCGCATCCGAGCGACCAACTCGAAGCCGCCGCATTATCAGTAATCCGCTACGACTGGCTCAATCGCTGCTTCGGCGCATCGAACATCATGTCGTGCGCCTCCCGCAGGATGTCCGGAATGCGTGTGGCGAACGGACTTTTGCCGACGGTCTGCGTCAGCGTTTTCCAATCCACCTTTGCCACGGTTTCACCGGGGAACCAGTGGTCGGCTTGGCCGAGGAGATTGTAGCGCATCTTTCCCCAGTCAACGAGATCGAGCGACTTCGCGTAGGTCCAGAGCCGCAGGATTTCGTTGATGTTCACTTCGCCCGGCACCTCAACGTAGTGCGGTAGGCCCTCGTGCCACCGTGCGCACCAATCGGCCCCAAGCACACGTACCATCTCGGCGCGCAGACGTTTTTCGATGGCGGCGATGGTCTCGGGAATCTTGTCGTAGAAGTCCAGCGCGGCAATGTGCTCGTCGAAGTCGCTCGGCCGCGCGGCGCCGCAGCTCAACGTGTGGACCTGCGGTCGCGCGAGGCAATAGAGGCCATTGAACTGCATCGGCGTGAGTGGCGCGCACATCTCGACCATCTTCGGTGGTGGTGCGTAGAGCTTTCCGCCTTTGTCATTCGGGCTGATGATGAAGACGCCAATGTCGCGCTTCTCGGCCTCCTCGATTGCCTGCCAGTTGAGGTCGTTGACGAAGTACCAGTGCAAGTTCACATAGTCGAACTCGTCGCTCCGTAGGGCATCCATGATGATGTCAGTCGTCGCGTGCGTGGAGAAGCCGATGTGTCGCGCGCGGCCCTCGCGCTGCAACTGACGCATCGCTTCGACGCAACCGCCTTTGCGCAGCGACCAGTCGAGGAGTTGCCGATTGTTGATGCCGTGCAGCGAGAGCAGGTCCACGTGCTCGAGGTCGAGGTAGCGCATCGAGCGGTCGAATGTGTCGAAGAACTCGCGCTGCGTGGCGAAGGGGGCGACCTTCGTTTGCACAATGAGCTTCTCGCGTGGGAATTGCTGAAGTACGGGTGCGAGCTGCATTTCGCTCGAGCCGTAGCCACGTGCGGTCTCGATGTGGTTGATGCCGAGCGCCACGGCTCGGTGAATCGTTGCCTCGAGGTTCGCCTGACCTTCCGGCGGCACTTCGCTCCAAGGGATGTCCTGCCACTTGTGCTGATAACGCATCCCACCGCAGGAGAAGACGGGTAGTTGCAGGTTGGTGCGGCCGAAGCGGCGGTAGCGCATGGCTCGTTATGCCATCGCTCGGTATGGTGTGGCAACCCTGCCTTGATTTCATGAATGAATCGGTACCGGCAGATGAGTCAGCCCAATAAAGCCTGCCTTTTCAAATCGTTCACCATGATCCATTTTCCAGCCGGCAAATCGGCCAACCAAAACTTTCCGATTCGCACACGCAGGAGCCGCAACGTGGGATGCCCGATGGCGGCAGTCATCCGGCGAACCTGCCGATTTTTCCCTTCCACTAATTCCAATCCAATCCAGCAATCGAACACTTTTTTGCGGTGACGAATCGGCGGTTCGCGTGGCGTCACTTGTGGTTGGGGATTGAGGAGCCATGCTTGGCAGGGAAGGGTCTTTCGTTTTTGGATGATGATGCCAGATTTCAGTTTTGCGAGGGACTCTGCAGCGGGAATGCGCTCCACTTGTGCCCAGTATTCTCGTTCGTGTGCATGGCGCGGGTGGAGTAGACGGGTGTTCAGGCCCGGTTCGTCGGTGAATAGGAGCAGCCCCTCGCTATCGGCATCGAGTCGCCCGATGGGGTAGACATTCTTTGGGAAACCGAATTCCGCCAGCGTCCGGTTCGGAGAGGCGTCTGGTGTAAACTGGCTGAGCACACCGTAAGGCTTGTGAAAGGCGATCAGCATCTGCTGCCTTCCACAACGACAAGAAGACGCCATGGAGACAAGTCTTTTCGCTATTGCTTGGAGGAGTTCGAAAATAATCTTGGTTAGACCGTATATGTCTAACCTGTGGGATTAGGTTCGTCGCGTAACTGAAAGGAATAAATATGAAGACGCCGAACACGCAGATGGAAATTAACTTCGTCAACAACCTGGTGATACACCAAGCCCCGCGCCGCCGGACGCGGATGGAACGAGCGCAGTGGTGGTTTGCGCACATCCGGCAGGTAGTCAATGCGGCGAGCACGCTGCATCCAGTGCCCGCACCGCGCCCGATACAGGAGCATCTTGAAATCGCTGCGTGAAGTGCTTGTCGATCGGTAAACAGTGAGTCCTGTAGATCCGATATATAGCCTTAAGCAGGCCGCAAAAGACTTCCGACCGCCGCGCCGAGTTGCTATGCTCCGCGTGCCATGACGCAATCGGCAATACTTGACGGGCTTCTAATGTATTTGTTGTTCATCCCGTTGCTCACTTTTCACGAGTGGGCGCACGCGTGGGTGGCCTGGAAATGCGGCGATGACACTGCACGTATGCAGGGCCGCGTGACGCTCAATCCCATCGCCCACATGGAGCTCATCGGCACGGTAGTGCTGCCCCTCTTGGGCATTTTCCTGTCCCTCAGCAACAACGCGCTCGCTGGCTTTATCATCGGCTGGGGACGGCCCGTTCCGGTGAATATCTCAAATCTGCGAAACCCCCGGCGGGACGACACGCTGGTGGCGCTCGCCGGTCCGGCCATCAATCTAGTGCTGGCTTTCGCACTACTCGCGCTGGTCAAGCTGGGTTTGCTCGCCGGCCTATCCGGCTTCGAGGATGTAGGTGAACGCGCCGCGAGGTTGAGCCTGTTCCTCTGCTTTTTCAACCTACTACCAATCCCGCCGCTAGACGGCTCGCACGTGCTCAAAAACGCCATCGGCATGAGCCACGAAACCTACTGGAAGCTCTGCCAATATGGCTTCATCATTGTCATCGTCGCCATTAACATCCCCGGCGTGCGCGAGGCGCTGGCCTTTGTGACCGTTAGCACGTTCGCCCTTATGGCCACCGTGCTCGGCCTCCGTTGACATGAAAATGCATTGTGTTCGCCTGCCCTGCCGTCGAATCTTCCCTCGCCCGACATGATGAAGACCTTCGCTGAACTTGGTTTTCTCGGTCTCCTGATTGCGGTTGAGGGTTTGGACGGCTCCGGCAAGTCCACGCAAATCTACCTGCTCAAACGCTGGCTGGAGCTGCGCGGCTTGAAAGTCTTCTTCAGCGAATGGAACTCCTCCGAGCTGGTCAAGTCCGCCACCAGTAAAGGTAAGAAGATGACCCTGCTGACACCCACCACGTTCAGCCTCATCCACGCCACGGACTTCGCAGACCGCTATGAGCGCCAACTCGTGCCGCTGCTGCGCGCAGGATGCCTCGTGCTCTGCGATCGATTTTTCTTCACTGCCTTCGCACTGCCACCAATCCGCGGTTTCTGAGAGATGAATCCCGTCGTGCCGCCAGCCTCCGGGGTCGTGCGCCGTGCGGTGATCGATATCGGCACCAACTCCGTGAAGCTGCTCGTGGCCGACGTGGTAGGTGGTCGCGTCGAAACGGTGCTGGAACGGAGCGAGCAGACGAGGCTGGGTTCGGGCTTCTACACCGATTACCGGTTGCGTACGGAGAACATCGCGGCCACTGCGCGCGTGGTAGCAGAGTTCGCCTCGCTGGCCCAAGAGCAGGGGAGTAGAACGCCGCGAGTCATTGCCACCAGCGCCGCACGCGAGGCGGTGAACGCCGAGGAACTGCTGGCGGCGATTCAGCAAATCGTCGGCTTGCACACCGAGGTCATCTCCGGCGACCAGGAGGCTGAGTGGGTTTATCAGGGAGCGATGCAAGGGTTGGAGGCGGGCGACGATCTCTTTCTCGTGATGGATCTGGGTGGTGGTAGCACGGAATTCATCCTCGGTCACGGCGGTCACCAGGCGACGCGGTGTAGCGTGAAGCTCGGCACCGTGCGATGGCTGGAGCGGATGCCGCCAAGCGATCCGCCCATCGCGGCTGAATTGGAGAGCTGCCGCGCGGACTTGCGCGAGTTCATCGCGAAGGAGGTCGAGCCCTTGCTAACGGTTGCCTGGAATTCGCTGGGTCGCCGCCCCGGATGCCTCATCGGCACTGGTGGAACTTCAACGATTCTTGCCCGGATGGAAAAGCGGTTGGTCGTGCATGACCGACAGCGGATCGAGGGAACATTGCTCACTCCGGCACAGGTGCGCGCGCGAGTGGAGGAGCTCTGGAGGCTCCCGTTGGCCCGCCGCCGGGAGGTGGTCGGCCTGCCCGCGAATCGAGCAGATGTGATGCTTTTCGGGGCGACCATCTACGAAGCGGTGCTGGAGCAGTTGCGCATCGCAAAATTGCGTGTCAGCGCGCGTGGATTGCGTCATGCGGTGGTCTTGGCGGGTTGAATTGTTGATCAGACGTCACATGGCTGTTGCTTGCTTTTTTTTCGGTGAAAGCTACTGTCAGTCTAAAGACTAAAAAGTCCCACCGTTATGGGCTCTAACCAACATCAGCCACAGCAAATTCTTTCATCGCGCGCCTTCACGCTCATCGAGCTGCTTGTGGTCATCGCCATCATCGGCATTCTCGCCAGTATGCTGCTGCCGGCGCTTGCTAAAGCCAAAAAGGGAGCGCACGCGACGGTGTGCCTTTCAAATATGCGCCAATGGGGGACGACCATTGCCATGTACATGAATGATTCGTTCGATGTATTTCCTCACGAAGGGAATCAGGGCGACATCAGCACAGCCAAAAACCTCTCTGCATGGTTCAATCAAATGCCTCGGTTAGCTGACCAAGCGGCCCTGAAAGATTTATATATTGCGGGCAATCCGCCGTTGTCTCGGACTAAATCAATTTTTGCCTGTCCCAGTACAATTGCGAACCCGACAACACTTCCCACCCTTACCACCGCTCTGTTCATGTATGGCTTCAACAATCGGATGGATCCAAACGACACGGTAACGGGGGTCAACAATCGGTTTTTCGTGCGGGACCAAGTCACGACTACGTCGGCAACCGTTGTTTTTACAGAGAACAGTGAGGCAAATTTCCCTACCAGCTCCGGCCTCTACACGCTAGCCCGTCACAATGGGCGTGCGAATCTTGTTTTCGTTGATGGAAGTGCAGCGCCGCTTCTGGATGCCGACTTCCGCCGGACTGCCGCTGAGGACAACAGCTCCGCGGCGGAGTGGGCCACGTCGCGGAAGGTCTATTGGTATCCCTTCAACGGAGCAGCGAACTGAACCGGTCAGCTCTTCGTTGCAACTAACCGCTCGTGTTCGAGCACGAGGTAGCGGTCGGTCATCCCCGCGAGATAATCACAGATGGCACGGTGTTTGCCGACCTTGCGGAGCCGCTGGCGCGCTTGCGAGCCGAGTTGCTGCGGGTGCGCAAGGAAGTGCTGGAACAGCTCCTCCATCAGTCGCACGGCGCGCATGTTCGGCTCGTGGACGACTGGGTTGAAATAGAGATTGGTGTAAAGATATTCGCGTAGATCCGCGTTCAACTTCCGCCGCGCTTCACTATACTGGACGAGCGGTTGCTTATGCAGGCGCACCTCGTCGGCTGACTTCACTCCAGCCTCCTTCAGCAGATGTTCCGTGGTGGTCACCACATCCTTCACCTGCTCATCAATCAGGCAGCGGATAATGAAGTAGCGGCGGCATTCGTCGGCCAACGCGCCGTGCTTCTTGCGGATGCGCCTCGCAGCGCTGCCCCAGAGAGTGACTTCGCGTGCGAGCTTTCGCTCGTCGAGAAGCCCAGTGTCGAGGCCGTCGTCGAGGTCGTGGTTGTAATAGGTGATCTCGTCAGCGAGGTTGGCGACCTGCGCTTCGAGTGAAGAATGTTTCGCAGCGAAGCCACGCCGGCGGCTCGGATGATCGTAGGCGGTGTAGTGTTTCGCCAACCCTTCGCGCGTTTCCCACGTGAGGTTCAAGCCGTGAAAGCTGGGGTACTTCTGCTCCAACTCTTCGACGATGCGGAGGCTCTGGCTGTTGTGCTCAAAGCCGCCGTGACCGCGCATCAACTTGTTCAGCGCCGCTTCGCCCTTGTGGCCGAAGGGCGAGTGACCGAGGTCGTGTGCCAGTGCGATCGTCTCGGCGAGATCCTCGTTCAGGCGCAGCGCACGGGCGATGCTGCGGGCCGTGGCCGCTACCTCCATCGTGTGGGTGAGGCGGGTGCGGAGGTGGTCGCCGGTACCGTTCAGGAAGACCTGCGTCTTATACTCGAGTCGGCGGAAGGCGCGGGAGTGGATGACGCGGTCGCGGTCGCGCTGGTATTCGGTGCGCCAATCGGCCGGCGTTTCCCTGTGCTTACGACCGCGGGTGTCCGCGGAGAACTGTGCGTATGGAGCGAGAACCTGCTTCTCGATCTGCTCGAGCTCTTCGCGCGTGCGGGGCATCGTCGGCAAAGGGCTAGCTATTGGCCAGCAACTCCTCGATTGGCTGTCCCTTCAACTCGAACAGTCGCCGCATCACATCCTCTATCAGGTTGTTTGGGCAGGAGGCGCCGGCGGTGACACCCACGACAATTTTGCCGCTGGGAAGCCATTTCCTCGATTCCACCTCACGGTGCTGATGAATGTTGTAATGCTTGATGCTAGCTGTCGAAGCCATCATGCTGGCATTCTTGATAAAATAAGTGGGTAGCTTCTCCTCGCCCATCTCCGCGAGGTGCGTGGTGTTGGAGGAGTTGTAACCGCCGATGACAATGAGTAGGTCGAGCGGTTCCTTAAGCAACTTGCCCAATGCGTCCTGCCGGTCTTGGGTGGCGCCGCAGATGGTATCGAAGAAACGGAAATGCTGGGCGAGGTTCGCCGTGCCGTGGCGTTTCTCGATGGCCGCCTTGATGCGGCGCTGCACTTCCTCGGTCTCGCCGCGCATCATGGTGGTCTGGTTCGCCACGCCGACGGCCTGTAGGTGGAGGTCGGGATCGAAGCCGGGGGAGTAGGCGCCTTGGAACTGCTCGAGGAACTCATTCTTATTTCCACCGCGAGTGATGTAGTCGCAAACGTAATCGGCCTCGCTAAGGTTGTACACGACGAGATAATGGCCGGTACCGTAGGCCGTGGCTTGGGAGGTCGTTGCCTTCGTCTCTTCGTGCTTGGCTTTGCCGTGAATGATGCTTGTGACCGATTCCTTTGAGTACTGGCGGACGCGTTTCCAGACGCTCATCACGTCGCCGCACGTCGTATCCACAGTTTGGCAGCCGATGGCTTCTAGCTTCCGTCGCGTGGACACCTCTGTTCCGAAAGCGGGAATAATGAGGACATCCTTCGCTGTGAGGTTTAGGTTCTCAATCTCAGCGTCCGACGGCTTGGGTGAGATGCTCACGATACCCATGGCGCGAATCTGGTCGTTGACCTCCGGGTTGTGGATAATTTCGCCAAGAAGGAAGATCCGCGTGGGCGGAGGGAAAACATTGCGCGCCGCATAGGCGAGGTCGATTGCTCGTTCGACGCCGTAGCAAAAGCCAAATTCCTTGGCCAGCTTCACCGTGAGCAAGCCGTCGGTCGAGGAGACTTGTCCGATGGCGCGCATCCGCTCCACCAAATCGCTCCGGTAATGCCTCAGTACCTGCGCCTGCACGGCTTCCATCACGTCCGGCCGCCGGAGATTGACCTTCTGCGGAGCACTTGGCGCTGGTGTTGACATAGCAAATTTAACTCTAGCGCCGGCGACGGAGCCGTCGAGTGCAAAACCAGCTCATGGGACGAGCCAACTGAGGATGGCCTTCTGTACGTGCAGACGGTTCTCGGCTTCATCGAAGATGGTTGGCGCGCTGGCCTCGAAGGTCTGCTCGTCAATCTCTTTGCCGCGATAGGCAGGCAGGCAGTGCATCACCAGCACGTCAGGTTTGGCGAGTTTCATGAGCGCCGCGTTGATTTGATAACCGGAGAGGTCTTTGATGCGTTGGACCGCCTCGGCTTCTTTACCCATCGAAACCCACACGTCGGTGTAAAGCAGGTCAGCGCCACCGGCAGCGAAGGTTAAATCGGAAGTGAGAACAACTTTTCCACCGCTCGATCGAAAGTCTGCGCGGATGATCTCGCCCTCCGGTCGCGCCTCAGTGTGAACATGGCTCGCGCCGGCGCGTTCCAGCAACGCGAGCGGCGGTTGGTAGTTTTTTGGAGCGGCGATGCGTAGTTCGAAGCCGAGCTTGGCGGCAGCGAAGATCCACGAAATCGGCACGTTGCACGCCCCGTCGCCGACGAACGTCACGACCTTGCCCTGAATCGGCCCGCGTTTCTCTTGGTAGGTGAAGATGTCACTGAGAATCTGGCACGGATGCTCGTGGTCGGTGAGCGCGTTGATGGTCGGAATGCCCGAGAACTGGGCGAACTCCTCCACGTCGCTCTGCGCGAAAGTCCGGATGACCGCCCCGTGAATCATCCGACCGAGCACGCGCGCGGTATCCTTGATTGGTTCGCCGCGCCCGAGTTGGATGTCGTTCGCGTTAAGGAAGAGCGGTTGACCGCCCAGTTCGTGGATGCCGACCTCGAACGAGACACGCGTGCGCGTGGAGGATTTCGAAAAGATGAGCGCCCACGTCTGCCCCGCCAGCGGATGTTGCCGATTGTCTTTGCGCTGCGCTTTGAAGACAACGGCGTTTTGCAGAACGGCTTCCATGTCCTTCCGGGACATGCTTTCCAAGCTCAAGAGATGTTTCATAAGCCAAATAGGATTCTGTACAATGGAAGAAAGAGGTTATTATTACGGGATTCTTCTGGGCATCGTCACGCGGTTTTCTTGGCACGGTCGGCTGCCCGCCAAAGATACCACGCGGCGGTGGTGCGGGAAGGGCGCCAGAGCTCCCCGTGCGCGAGCAGTTGATTGGCGGTCGGCATCTTGCGGCGACGATAGACAATCCGGAAACCGTTGCGCACACCGAAATCGTCCGCCGGCAATACGTCGGGCCGTCCAAGCTGGAATATCAAAAGCATCTCTGCCGTCCACCGACCAACACCGCGAATCTCGGTGAGTCGGGTGATGATTTCGTCATCGCTCAGGTGCACAATTTGACGCGAGGTGGGGACAATGCCGGCCAAGGACTTTGCGGCGATGTCTCGGATAGACGCCACTTTCGCCCGCGAAAAACCGGCGCTGCGTAATGTCTCATCCGAAACGCTGTCCAAGTCTTCTGGACGAGGGAAACGTCGTCCGGGGAACAGCTTGATGAACCGACGAAGGATGGTGTTCGCCGCGATTCCATTCAGTTGCTGATGGGCGACGGCGAGGACGAGCGACTGGAACGGTGGCCGGCGCGTCTCCGGCTTCAGCGTGCAGGGGCCGACTTCATGGATGAGGCGACCTAAGACGGCGTCGCTGGAAGTCAGTTGCTGGAGTACGTCGGGAGTCATCGCGTAACAGTTTGGGTAAGTTTGGCGACGACCGACTCGATGATTCGGATCCCTTCGGAGGCCTCGTCCGGTCGCAGGTTCAGCGCGGGCAGGAGCCGCACGACTTGGTTGCCGCTCGGGATGGTGAGCACGCCCGCCTCGTGCAGGTCATTAACAAACTGCACGCTGGCCGCCTTTTCGCTCGTGACAAAGGCGGGAATCTGTTCCTTCTCCGCCAATTCGAAACCGATCATCATGCCGAGTCCGCGCACGGCTTTTATAATTTGAGGATACTGCGCAGCGATGCGGTTCAGTTCGCTTTTCAGAAACTCGCCGGTCTGCCGTGCGTTGTCGGCGAGACCCTCGCGTTCGATGACTTGGAGAATCCGGAGCGCTACGGCGCAGCCGAGCGGCGTGCCACCGTAGGTCGTACCGTGTGTGCCCGGCCCGAGCAGGTCGGCGAACGGCTGCCGGATCCAAATCGCGCCGATGGGGAAACCGCCGCCGAGCGATTTCGCCATCGCGACGCCGTCCACGTGGAAATCTTCCGCGCCAGTAACGCCTTCGAGGATGCGTTGAGAGGCCAGAAAGCGTCCGGTGCGAAAGTGGCCGCACTGGACCGCGTCCATGAGCAGCAGCAGTTTCTTCTCATCGCACAACCGCCGCAGGCCGAGCAGGTAGTCCGGCGTCGCGGCGGTGATGCCGCCTTCACCTTGAATTCCCTCGATGAGTACCGCGGCGGTCGCAGGCGAAATTGCCGCGCGCACGGCCTCGAGGTCGTTGTAGAGAGCATGCTTGAAGCCTCTCACCATTGGCTCGAAGCCCTTCTTTATCTTCTCCTGCCCGGTAGCGGCGATGCCGGCGAGCGTCCGTCCGTGGAAGGAGTTCGTGGCGGTGATAATCTCGAATCGGCCCTCGTCGTGGCCGAATTTACGAGCGAGTTTGTAGAGGCCTTCGTTCGCCTCCGCGCCCGAGTTGCAGAAGAAGATCTTGCCCAGCCCGATGAGGCTCGCGAGCTTCTCGGCGAGGCGCCCCTGCGGTTCGTGGTAGTAGAGGTTCGAGACGTGAACAAGTTGCTTGGACTGCTGGACGAGTGCCTCGGTGATTTCCGGGTGCGCATGACCGAGCGAGCAGACGGCGATGCCGCCGCCCAGGTCGAGGTAGCGTTTGCCGTTCACGTCCCACAAGTGACTGCCCGCGCCACCCTTGAAGACGAGGTCGAACCGGCCGTAGCTCGGCACGACATGCTTCTGAAACAGTTCCTGAATCGCGCGCTGGTCGTTCTGGACGATGGGCGGCTGGGGGACAATCTCCTTCATGGTACCACCTCAGTGCCGACGCCGGCGTCTGTGAAAATCTCGAGCAACACCGAATGCGGCGCGCGGCCGTCTACGAACGACACCTTCTCGATACCAGACTTGATGGCCGCCACAGCACTGTCCACTTTCGGGATCATTCCTTTGTCCACGATGCCGGTCTCTTTGAGCGCGGGCACCTCGCTGATTTGCAGGTGCGCGATAAGTGTAGTCGGATTTTTAGGATCGCGCATCAAGCCGGGCACGTCGCTCATGAAAACGAGCCGCCGAGCCTTCAACGCGATGGCGACCTGCGCCGCTGCGACGTCGGCGTTGCAGTTGTAAACCTTGCCGTTCTCGCCGCGCGCGGTGGGACTGATGACTGGCGTGATGCCTTCTGCGATGCACGCGATGAGTGGCGCGGTATTCACCGCGATTACTTCGCCGACGTAACCGATGTCGATCTTTGTGCCGGGCTTTTCCTTGTCGTCAAGCCAGAGCTTGCGGCAGGTGAAGATGTCGGTGCCGGCAAAGCCGCGGGCCTTGCCGCCGAGTGAATTGATGGTAGCGACGATCTCGGGGTTAATCTCCCGCGAGAGCACTTGATCTACGACCACGACCGTCGCCTCGTCAGTGACGCGCTGGCCTTGAATGAAATTCGCCGCGAGGCCGGCTTTCTCCATCGCGCGGGTAATCGCCTTGCCACCGCCGTGGACAACCACGGGATTGATCTCCACCGCTTCAAGAAAAACGATGTCGCGCGCCACGCCGTTGCGCACGGCTGCGTCAGGCGAATCCATGAAACTGCCGCCGTACTTCACCACAAACGTCGTGCCGCTGAACCGCTGGATATACGGCAACGCTTCGATCAGTGTCGCAGCTTTTGTGATGAGTTCGTGCATTGTCGAAAGAGATTAGCCGCCGAGCGTCGTTGGGTCGCTCACGTCGCCTTTGTTGAAGTCCACATACTCTTCGGTGAGATCGCAAGTGTACATCACCGCGGCAGATTTGCCGAGGTTCAGGTTGATATGGAGATCAAACTCTTTCGCTGCCACGGCTGCGCAGAGTGTCTTGAAGGGCGTCTTCGTCGGCTGGCCTTTCTTGAGCGAGTGAAATCGTTTCTTCGATGTGGGTGTACTGTACGCGATGTCCACCTTCTCCTCGACGATTGTGGCTGGCGAGTAACCGAGTGCATCAATGATGCGGCCCCAATTCGGGTCGCCACCGAACCAGCTCGTCTTTACGAGCGTACTGTTCGCCACGGCACGCGCCGCGGCGTCGGCGTCCGCGAAGGTTTTCGCTCCACTCACGTGGACGGTGACGAAACGCGTCACACCCTCGCCGTCGCGCACGATCATCTTCGCCAGTTCGAGGCAGACGTGTTTGAGGGCGGCTTGGAACGCGGCGAAGTCTTTGTGCTTTGCTGACGAAATCTTCGCGTTCTCCGCCAATCCATTTGCCAGCACGAGCACAGTGTCATTGGTGCTCATATCGCCGTCCACCGTGATGCAGTTGAAACTGTGGGCGACGGCTTCCTGCAGCGCGGTCTGCAGCACCTTCGCCTCGATGGCAGTGTCAGTTGTGATGAAGCAGAGCATCGTGGCGTGAACTCCCTGCGGCACAGCGGCCGGACGCGCGCCGGTGGCGCTCATGCCGGGCTGGATCATGCCCGCGCCTTTGCAGATGCCGCCGATGCGGACGGATTTACGGCCGAGTTTGAATTCGATCGCGACCTGTTTCGGCCGCGTGTCGCTCGTCATGATTGCCTCGGCCGTCTCGGCGGCGTGTTCAGGGCCGTCGCCCAAAAGTTCGGCGCACTCGAGGATGCCGTTCTTCACGTTGGCCATCGGCAGGTTCACGCCAATCCGGCCCGTGGAGGCGACGAAGATGTGCTCGGCCGGTAGGTGGAACTGCTTGGCGACGAGGTCGCTCATCGCGAGCGCGTCCTTCAAACCCTGCTTGCCGGTACAGGCATTGGCGTTGCCGGAATTGACGACGACGGCCTGCGCGACGCCGCCCTTCATGCGCTCGGCGCAAACCTTCACCGGCGCGGCGCAGATTTGGTTGGTCGTGAACATCCCCGCCACGGCAGCGGGCACCTCGGAGACGATCAGCGCGAGGTCGCGCTTCTTCCCCTTGGCTGAGCCCTTTCCGGTGCCAAGCCGTTTGATGTCGCAGAAGACGCCGGCGGTGAGAAAACCGCGCGGGGCGACGATGGCGCCGAGGATGGATTTGAGAGCAACGCTCATTGGAAAATAAAAGGATTGGTCAGTGGCGATGGGGAAAGCAAAAGGCGGCGAACCGCGAAGGGTTATTCGCGGCGGAAAGAGTAATTGGCTTTAGCGTCCAATTTCATCATGCGATGGCTACAGAAACCAGTTTCACGTCGCGCTGTCAACTGCGCTTCGTGCACATTTGCCTGTCAGCGGCTCACGAGCACCAGCGCAATCGCGCCCGCCACCGCAATCATGCCGCCGATGAGTGCGCGCCGACTCGGGCGCTCTTCGCCCATCCAAATCGCGAAAGGGATCACGGTGAGCGGCGTGATGGCTACAATCGGGAGCACCACGCCGGTGCCCTTGGTGAGCAACGCCCACTGATAGCAGCTTACGCCGAGCGTCGGTCCGACGAGGGCGTTGAAAGCGAGCCACGGGCCAGCCGTGCGCCACTTCTCTTTCGTCGTCAACGTTGGTGTCGGCGAAATGGCTTCATCTTTTCCGGCGAATATTTTCTTCCACCGCAGGAAAAGAAGGAACAATCCGGTGACGAATAACCCGCCAAGGATACGCTGATACGCCGCGGTAATGCCGTCTACGGGTTGGCCTGCGGCTTCGGCGACGGCGTAAGCTTTACGACTGAGCACTGCACCGAGGCCTTGGCCGAGTGCAGCCAGGGTGCCGAAGGCGATGCCGGCCGTAATAGTACGGCGATCGATGTGCGGATTTTCGCCGGGCGCGAGTGCCATTCCCACACCGCCGAGGATTGCTGCGCCACAGGCGATTTCGGTCGCGCTGAGCGAATTGCCGAGCCAGAGCCATTCAGTCAACGCGGCGAACGGTGCGGCGAGACAGTTCACCATCATGATTGTTAATCGGGTGCCGAGCCGCGGATAAGTCTGGAAGAGGGCGATGTCGCCAAGACCGAATCCGATCGCGCCGCTGATGAGAAAGACCGCCAACGCCCCGCCACCGAGACCTTCGCTCATCGTGTGCGCCCACGTGCCGAGCAGCAGCGAGGCCAGTGTGAGTCGCCAGAAGTTCACCTCCGTGCCGGGCAGCCACTTGACCAACTGGCGGCCGGAGACGGCGGAACAGGAAAACAAGATGGTGGCGAGAATAGCGCCGAGCACGAGGCGAAGTTGTTAGTCGCGCCGAGCCTTGTTGTCAGCAAATAAACGCTGGCCCGCAGAATTCCGGTAGATGTGGCTCAATGAATTAATCGTCGCTTGGTTGGTGTGAATAAAGGGAACAAGAATTGGTTGAGGCGCAGTAGAAACTGCGTAGGATGAGACCAATGACACGGAATTTTATTCTCGCAGGGTTGATTGGCGCGACAGGGTTCGCGTTGCACGCGCAAACGCCGGTATCGAAAGCACCCGCACCAAAGACTCCTCCGCCGACTGCTGAGCAGGAGATGTTCATGCGTCAGTCGCGCGAGTTATTCCGCGATGGCAAGCACAAGGAGGCGATCGGCTTTGCGACCAAGGCTATCGCCAACGCGCCGCAGAATTTCTACGGCCACCTTTTCCGCGGCGAGTTGCACGAGGCGCTGCGGATGAACGACGAGGCGGTACAGGACCTCAGTCTCGCGCTGCGCATCGACGCTTCACAGGCCAAGGTCTACCAACTGCGCGGCAGCTGCCAGTTCAAGCTCGGGCGGTTCAAGGAGTCCATCGCCGATTTCGACACCTTCATCCAGTTGCAGCCGAAGCAGGAGCCCTACCACTGGCAGCGCGGTATTTCCTATTACTACGCCAAGCGTTACGAGGAAGGCCGCAAGCAGTTTGACTGGCACCAGACGGTGAACCACAACGACGTGGAGAACGCCGTGTGGCACTTCCTCTGCGTGGCACGCAAGGACGGAATCGAGAAGGCGCGCGAGAAAATCATCCCCATCGAGGGCGATAAGCGCGTGCCGATGATGGAGGTTCACAAACTTTTCGCCAACAAGCTCCGGCCAAGTGAGGTGATTTCCGCCGCCAAGGCTGGGGCCTCGGCGCCCGCCGAACTCGAGCACCGCCTGTTCCACGCCCACCTTTATCTCGGCCTGTACTACGACATCACCGGCAAGCGGGATCTTGCTTTGGTTTACCTGCGTCGCGCAGCGGATAAGACCGAGAAGTTCGGCTACATGGCTGACGTCGCGCGCGTCCACGTCGACTATATCCAGAAGGAACCAATCGCCGTACCGAAAGCTGCTACGAAACCTGTACCGAAGCCTGTTACGAAGCCTGTTACGAAGCCTGCGCTGAAGGAAAAAGAGCAGGGGAACGCGACGAAAGAGACGAAACAAGAGTAATCCGCGTTTCTCCACGCCGCTTCCGCTCGCTGCCCATGTCCAAGCCGACCGACGTCCGTTGCATCGCCAGCGCACTCCATTTGCTGCCCGTGCACATGCGAATGCCCCTTAAGTTCGGCCTGGAGACGGTTACCTATGTCACCTGCGCCCGCGCTCGCGTGCGTGTAGCTGATGCGAGGGGTCGTACCGCCGAGGGTTGGGGTGAGACTCCGCTCTCGGTTACGTGGGTCTGGCCCAGTTCGCTGCCGTATGAGGAACGCCACGCGGCATTGAAGGATTTCACGCTGCAGTTGGCGCGTGCGTGGGCGGAGTTTGCCGCCAGCGGTCACCCAATCGAACTGGGTCACGATTTCCAGAAGCAGATTCTGCCGCGGCTACTCGCCGAGTCGAATGCCGCGCGCGCAGGTCGCGAGCCGATGCCGTGGCTGGCGGCGCTCGTCTGCTGCTCGGTGCTCGATCTCGCGGTGCACGACGCCTACGGCAACCTCCACGGTCGCCCCGTGTACGAGACCTACAACGCGGAATGGATGAGCCGTTCGCTCGGCGACTTTCTCTCGCCCGCCGCTGGCACCGCGGTTTCCTTTGCTGGCAAGTTCCCGTGCGACTTCTTCGTCGCGCCTGCGCCGCAGCGGTTGCGCGCGTGGCATTTGGTTGGCGGCCTCGACCCGCTCGACGAATCAGAACTGAAAGGCAACGAGCCGAGGGACGGCTACCCCGTGTTGCTCGCGGACTGGATTCATCGCGACGGGTTGAAGTGCCTCAAAATCAAATTGCGCGGCAATGACGCGGTGTGGGATTACGCGCGCACGGTGAAGATTGGCGGGATTGCCCTGGCCAACGATGTAGAGTGGCTCACCGCCGACTTCAACTGCACTGTCATCGAGCCGGCTTACGTGAATGAGATTCTCGACCGACTGCGTGACGAACATCCGCGCTTGTACGCCATGTTGCTCTACGTCGAGCAGCCGTTTCCGTACGAGCTGGAGAAGCATCGGATCGACGTGCGCAGCGTCGCTGCGCGCAAGCCGCTTTTCCTGGACGAGAGCGCGCATGACTGGGAGCACGTGCGCCTCGGCCGCGAACTAGGTTGGACCGGCGTGGCGCTCAAGACGTGCAAAACGCAGACCGGTGCGCTGCTATCCGCTTGCTGGGCGAAGGCGCACGGGATGACCTTGATGGTGCAGGACCTCACGAACCCGATGCTTGCGCAGATTCCGCACTGCCTGCTCGCGGCGCACACCGGTACGATTCAAGGAGTGGAGACGAATGCGATGCAGTTCTATCCCGAAGCTTCCGCGGCCGAGGCACAGGTGCATCCGGGCCTCTACGCACGGCGGGACGGCTGCGTGGACCTTGCGACATTGCGCGGTTCGGGCTTTGGTTATCGCGTAGAAGAGATTCGCCGCGACCTGCCGATGGCGGTGGGTGAGTTTGGCAAATGACAGACCTTGCCCAACTGCCTCAGACCGATCCGCTGCCAATCTTCCGCCAGCGCGACGGTATTTACGCGACCGACTTGCTCGGCGCGGCCGTGGCGCATCTCGACTTCTTCACGTGGCTCCACAAAAACCCGTCCGACCTCGCCGGAATCTGCCGGGCGTTCAGTTTCCATGAGCGGCCGGTAGACGTGATGCTTTCGCTCTTTTGTGCGATGGGTCTTGTGGAGAAATGTGACGGCGTATTCCGCGTCTCGCTGATGGCGCGTGAGCACCTCGTCGCAGGCTCGCAGTGGAATCTCGGCCCGTACTTCGGCTCGCTCAAAGAACGACCGGTCTGTCGCGATTTCGTCACCATCCTCCGCACGGACAAGCCTGCCAACTGGGGAAGCTACAAGGACGAACAGGAATGGGCGAAGGCGATGGAGGACGAGGAGTTCGCCCGCGGCTTCACGGCAGCGATGGATTGCCGCGGTGTCTATCTCGGCCAGAAATTGGCGCAGACGGTGAATCTCTCCGGCAGCACGCGCCTGCTCGACATCGGTGGTGGTTCCGGGATTTATGCCTGCGCGATTGCGGCGCGGCATGCCAACCTGCGCGCGGCGGTTCTGGAACGTGCGCCGGTGGACGCCATTGCCCGGGCGAAAATCGGCGAGCGCGGTCTGGCTGAGCGTGTCGAAGTGCTGACGGGTGATTTCTTCGCTGGTCCGTTGCCGACTGGATTTGACGCCCATCTCTACTCGAACGTGCTGCACGATTGGGACGCGACGACGGTGCGCGCATTATTGGCAAAATCGCATGTGGCACTGCCGGCGGGCGGGCGATTGATCATCCACGATATGCACTTGAACGCCGACAAGACTGGGCCGCTGCCGGTCGCAAGTTACTCGGCCATTCTGATGGCGGTGACGGAAGGTCGCTGCTATTCCGTGGCGGAAATGGAGACGTGGTTGGTAGCGGCCGGTTTCTCCGAAGTGACCTTTGCGCTAACGGCCGCTGACCGGAGTGTGATCGCAGCACGGAAAGCGGGTTGAAGGGAAATCGTCGTTCACTGAATATTTGGTTGCGGTTCGGGTCGAATTAGGCGATAACAGCGGTGTAGCTTTTGGGGTTTATTACGCGCAGCAACCCAACGCGTTTTTCAATCGGCTCGGGAGGTTTGATTGCTATGATGACTCGTTTGTTCCGGCATAGTCTGGCATTGGCCGCGCTCCTGCTCGCGGCACAGTTTACGCCAGCCGTTTTCGCGCAGCAGAACGACCCCGGCCTTGAGCTCTACTTCAGCGCCAACGCCCTCTACAACCGTAAGCTCTACGATTTGGCCGCGGCTGATTACAAGAGCTTCCTCGCCAAGCATTCCAAGCATGAGAAGGCGCCGAATGCGAAACTCGGCCTCGCTCTGAGCCTCTTCAACCTCGGTCGCCACGGCGAAGCTGAGCCGGTGCTGGCCGACCTCGCGGCGAATCCGAAGTCGCCCGAGCCCGAGCAGGTGAATCTCGTGTGGGGCCAATCGCTCCTGATGCTTAACAAGGCCGCGAAGGCGGAAGAAGCCTTCGCCAAGGTGCTCAAGCTCGAGAAAGCTCTGCTGCGCGACAATGCGCTAGCCGGTCTCCTCGAGGCGCTTTTCCAGCAGCAGAAATGGAAAGAGGTCATCACGCGTGGTGACGAACTTGCCAAGGCAAAGACCGCCTACACCCCTCGCGCGAAGTTCCAGGGCGCCGTCGCCCGCTACGAGTTGAAGGAGTACAAAGAAGCCGCCGGATTACTGGGCGAGCTGGCGACTGGCGCGAAAGACCAGCCATTCGCGCAGCAGACGCTTTTCCTCCTCGCCGAGTGCAAACGCGAACTGGGCGACCTCGCCGCTGCGGAGGCGCAGTATGATGCCACGCGCAAGTTCGGTGGACAGTTCACTCCTGAGGCCCTCTTCCGCCTTGGCTTCGTCCGTTTCCAGCAGAAGAAGTTCGCCGCGGCCGCGGATGATTTCGCCGAGTTGCGCGCCAAACACAAGGAACATCCCGCTGCCAAGTCTGCTGCGCTATATCTCGGTCGCGCCCAGCTTGAGAACCGCGACTTCCAATCCGCCGAGGCCACATTGTCGCAACTCGCTGCCGAGCCTACTGCCGGCGCGGACATCGCGCTCTGGCAGGCGCGAGCGTTCTCGCGTCAGCAGAAGTACACCGAGGCCTCCGAGGTGCTCGCGAAGGCGACGACGCGCCACGCGAAGGACCCGTTGCTGTCGGATCTTCTCTTCGATCAAGGCAACGCGCTGCTCGGCGCCGGAAAGTTCGCCGACGCGGCCAAGCCCTTCGCGCGGATCAACGCCGAGTTCCCTAAGTTCCCGCAAGCAATCGACGCGCTTCGTCTGCGTGCGCTCTGCCTGCATCGCGCTGGACAGTTCGCCGCCAGCGCCGATCTCTGCGGCGAGTTCCTCGCCAAGCACGCCGCTTCGCCGGCCACGGCGGAGATTACATTTCTTCAGGCGGAAAATCTTTTCTTCCAAGAGAAGTTCGACACCGCGCTGCCGGCCTACCGCAAGTTCATCGGCGCGCACGTCGCTCACCCGCAGCGCGCCGCTGCGCAGCTCCGTGTGGGGCAGGCGCTATATCAGCAGCAGAAGTGGGCTGACGCGGTGAAGGAGTTGGAGCCGCTCGCGAAGTTGCAAAAGGGCGAGCCGCTCTTCGCGCAGGTCGAGTTCCTCATTGGCGACTCTCTCTTCCAGTTGGAGAAGTGGGCTGATGCGATTATCGCGTTGAATCGTTTCGTGGCCTCGCAGCCGAAGAATCCTGATGCGGATACGGCGTTGCTCAAGGTGGCGCTGGCGCATGACCGAAATGGTGCGCGCGAGAAATCCGCCGCGGCACTCGATCGTCTCGCGCGAGAGCATCCAGCCAGCGCGCACCTGCCGCACGCGCTCGTCGAAATCGGCCGGTTGCGGCTGGACGCGAACGATTTCGCCGGCGCGCGCAAGGCGCTCACGCAGGTCTCCGCCGCGATTTCCGCTCCGCGCAACGCACCCAAAACGGGGCCGGAACAAGGTTCCGGCGCGCGTGCACTGGTGGGGTTGAGCGGCACGAAAGCGCCAGCCACGCCCGCCGCTGCGGTGGAATATTATCGTGGGTGGGCGGAATATTATCTCGCGTGGACCGCGCTCGG
>CAMDJP010000030.1 GCA_945900775.1 Akkermansia muciniphila
CGATAGTAGAGCGGGGAAAATCTGAGGCTGCGTGATTGGGCCAGTCAGATGGATTTGCGAGGCCAGCGTGCATTCACGGACGGTAGTGGGAAGCGTCCCTCGAAGTCCAGATATTAAGCGATGGGGAAAGTTGGCGGAGAGAATGGAACCTCTCCCAGCATCTTCTTGGCTCCCGCATACTCTGCTGCTGCTAGCTCCAAGGAGACACCGTGTGGGAGAAGATCTACAGCACGACGATAGGAGGCTCTTTGGTCTCCGGTCAGGCTGGAGCCGGCAATCTCACCTCGGCTGAGGGCATCGACCACCGATTGCCCCTCTCTCTTGGCTTGCTCCAGTGTGGGGAAGACCTTCCGGACCCGCTTACCATCCCGGTAGAAGACCAACGTGAAGGCGTCATACCCATCCCGAGGTGTGGGATAGATGCGGGCAATGACACTCCCCTTCTTGATCTGGACCGGTTTGATGACAGGGGCTTTCATGCCCACAAGTTGTCATCAATCTGTCATCAGAATCAACAGTAATTGGATTTATATAGGGAAAAGTGGCGGGAGTGGCGGGACTCGAACCCAGATTGTAGCGTAAAGAAAAGCCGGGCACGGCGATGATAGAGCTTCTCCGGCATAGTCGACAAGCGACGTGGGCGGGAATTTGTCTTCCCTCGGAAGAGCACGTTAGACGGCGTGGCGCCGATTGCGGCGGGCGCGGAATTGTGGCACGCCTGCGGCGCGCGACTGTTGGGACTCTTCTCATCCGGTAGCTGATGAAGAGCAAGCCGCCGGTGCCGGGTGAATTGTGCTTCACCAATGAGCCGAGTACGCGTAGTTTCGTCTCGTCCCTCCACTCATGGCCATGCAAACCACGCTCAAGGTCAAACTCTCCATCTTCAATTTCCTCCAGTACTACATCTGGGGCGCTTGGTACGTGAGCTTGGGCGCGTACTTGGTCGGCGTGCTGAAGTTCAGCGGACAGGAGGTCGGCGCGGCGTATGGCGCCTTCGCCATCGGTTCGATGATTTCGCCTTTCTTCGTCGGCTTGATTGCCGACCGTTATTTCGCCTCGGAAAAGTTGCTGGCGGTACTGGGCATTATTGGCGGCGCGGTGATGTGTGTGATGCCACAGGTGAACACCTTTGGCACATTCTATCCCGCGCTCATCCTGTACTGCGCTCTTTACGCGCCGACACTCGCGCTGGGCAACTCGCTCGCGCTGCATCATCTGGCTGATGCCAAGACCGACTATCCGCGCATCAAGCTCTGGTCAGCTATCGGTTGGATTGGCGGCAGCGCAACGCTCAGCCTACTCAAGGGCGAGCAATCTTCCATCCAGTGGTATCTCGCGGGCGGCGTTTCCATTCTACTCGGCCTGTTTGCACTAGCGCTGCCGCACACGCCGCCAAAGAAAGTCGGTGCGAACATCAGCCTCGGCGAACTGCTCGGCTTCGACGCGCTGGCGTTGCTCAAGAAACGCTCTTTCGCCATCTTCATCCTGTGCATGTTCCTCATCTGCATCCCGCTGTACTTCTATTTTGTGATGATGGGCATCTACCTCACGGAGCTCAAGTGGACCTATCCCAATCTCAAAATGAGTCTGGCGCAGGTTTCCGACGTGGTCTTCATGTTCATGCTGCCGGTCATGTTGAAAAAGCTGGGCTACAAGAAAACCATCTTCCTCGGCATCCTCGCGTGGGTGCTGCGCTACTTGTTTCTGGCGGGCAGTGTGGATTTCGCTGGGATGTCCGCCGCGCTCATCTTCGGCGCCATACTGTTGCACGGCGTCTGCTACGATTTCCTTTTCATCGCTGGCCAGCTTTATGTGGATGACCAAGCCAACGAACGGATGCGCGGCGCGTGCCAAGGTTTCATTGCGTTCATCCTCTGGGGCGTTGGAGCGTTTGTAGGTACGATGCTTGCCGGCAAGGTGCTCGCCATGAACGCCATCACCGACGCGGCAGGACAAGTGACCGGTCACCACTGGCAACAGATTTGGATGACTCCCGCCCTCCTCGCGATCGGGGTGCTGGCACTCTTCCTCATCTTTTTCATCGAGCCGCCCAAGAAGGAACACGCCGCCACCGCTGCAGGACTCAATCCATGATCGCTGCACAGCCTCGCCGCGACTACCCGAAAGATTCTCGGTGAAAATGTCCTACGCGTGGCGCAGGCAAACTTCACGGGCGCTTGATTCCAGCCGCCGGTGGCAGCGCGAGCGTCAACGCAGTGGTGGCCCAACCGGCGGCGCTGATGGAGATGAACTGGTTCGTACCGTGCGGATAGCCGGACTCGTAGTGGATTGGGATCGGCTTGCTGCGCGTGGTCACCAGCCACGAACCGTCGGGGCGTTGCTACGATAGGAGGTACTCCAACCCCTTGCGATAAATCGCATCTGTCGTGGCAAGCCCGCCAGTTTGGTGCAGCGCGACAGCGACCGCCAAGAGTGCTATGGTTGGAGAGGGGAAGCGCATGCGTGGAAACCATGGCACAAAACTGGACGCGCGCCACTTATCTTTAGTAGTGGAGAAATAGTGTTGCGCTAAAAAACGCATAAAAACGCCAACGATTCGTTGGTTTTTTAACTACTACGGATCAGAAGGTTCATGGTTCAACTCCATGCGGATGCACCACTTCTCCTACTTTTTCCCCGGTTCCTTGGCTTGCGCCTGAAAGAACAACGCGCCGGTCGCCTGCACTTTTCGGCGGAAGATTTTGTCGCCGCAGGTGACGTATAGCCAATCCATCTTCTCACCACCGAAGCCGCAACTGGTCATCGCCTTATCCGATGGTTTCGTCAGCACGCCGCACATCCGGCCGGTCGGGTCGAACACCTGCACGCCCAACTCCGTCGCCACGTAGTAGCGGCCGATCGTGTCCGCAGTCATCCCATCGCCGCCGCTGACGGTTTTGTACACCGGACTCCGGCCATCGGCGCTCTTGCCGTTAATGTCCACCGCCGTGCGCATCGTCATGTACGGCGCCTTGGCGGACAAAGCACCGTTAGCCTCCACGCGGAAGGCCCACACGTACTCGCCGCGATAGTCGGAGATCGCCAGCGTGCCTTGATCCGGCGAGAGCGTGATGCCGTTTGGGGCGGTGATGCCCACGTCGGCCACCTTCTTCTCGCCGGTCTTCGCGTTCACGAATGTGATCTGCTTCTTGCCCGTCTCGGTAAAATAGATGTGCCCCTTGCGCGAGACGACGAGGTCATTGGGTTGGACGTCTGTGGCAATCACGCTCTTCTTACCGCTCGGCAACTCAAAGGCCACGAGCTGCTTCTCCTTGCCAACGCAGGCATACAGACGACCGTCCGGACCGAACTTCAACCCGCTACACGACGTGCCTTCGATGAGCTTCGATTTTGTGCCGTCGGTCGCAACTTTCCAGACAACGGGCGGCGTAGAGCGCATGTCACAAAAGTAGAAGTTCCCCTGCGCATCCGCGCACGGACCGTCGGCGAAGCCAAGCCCATCCGCCACGAGCTGCCAACCTTCCTTCTCAATCAGCAACCGGAGCAGCGTGAGATCGCCGCCGAGATCGCCCTTCGTGTTGACAACGGGCGCAGGCTTTTCGGAACGCCAAAGCCACTTGAGCGCCTCGGGGAAAACCGAGCCGCCGTGCATGGAGTTGTGCGCGTAGCCTTCGACATAATCAAAACGCGTGTCGTAGCCCATGTATTTCAGCGCGGCGGCCATCTGCTGATTCGCTAGTGGCCAGCTTCCCGCAAAATTATCCAAATCGCCACCGCAGTCCTCCAAGTAAACACGGATTGGTTTGCGCTCGGTCTTGCGAATGATGGAGGGATACACATGGCCGCCGCGCAGATTCGTGAAGCTGCCGATGGTCGAAAGCACTTTGCCGAATTGCTCCGGCCGTTCCCACGCGACGGTGAACGAGCAGATGCCGCCCGAGCTTGCGCCGCTGATGGCGCGGTCAGCAGCGTTCGTGGAGAGGTTGTACGACTTCGCCACCTCCGGAAGCATCTCCTCGGTGAGAAACCGCGCGTAACGATCCCCGAGCGAATCGTACTCGAAGCTGCGATTGCTCGAACGCCACGGGCTTTTGTCGCGCGGCTTTGCCGGATCGTGACCCGGGTTCAGCAGGATGGCGATCGTCACCGGCATCTCGCCCTTCGCGATGAGGTTGTCGAAGACCGTCGGTACACGCCAACTGCCCTTCAGATTCACGTAATCGTGTCCGTCCTGGAAGACCATCACCGCGGCCGGCTTCTCGTCCTTGTACTGCGCCGGCACATACACCCACCAGTCTCGCACCGTGTTGGTGAAGACCTTGCTCACCCAGTTGGTGTAGTGGATAAGCTTTCCCTGCGGCACGCCCGGCTGCACCTCGTGGTACGGCGTGGGCTTGAATGTATCCGCGCCGTGCGCGGCAAAGGCCATCGCAAAGACGACGGCAACGAGTGAGAGAATCGAAGTCTTGTTCATAAATCGGATCGGGTTTGTCGGTGTGTTGGACGATGTCCCGCGTTTCTATTTCTCCTTGAAATCCCCCAGCAAGAACCGGATTGCGTCCGGGAAGAGCATCGTGCCGTGCTTGGTGTTGTGGGCGCCATCGCCAAACTCGAAGCGCACCGTGTAGTTCTTCTCCTTCAACGCTGCGTGCATCGCCTTATTCGCCTCGGGCCACGAGCCGAACTGATTGACGAGGTCTCCCGAGCCATCCTGCATGAAGATACGAATTGGCTTCTTCTCCGCCGCGCGAACCAGCTCGGGATATTTTCCGCCGCCGCGGATGTTCGTGAAACTGCCGACCGTGCTGAACACCTTGCGGAAGGCATCGGGCCTCTGCCACGCCACCGTGAAGGCGCAGATGCCCCCCGAACTGCTCCCGCCGATTGCTCGCCCCTCTGGGTTCGACGTCAGCTTATACTTCTTCGCCACTTCGGGTAGGATCTCCTCGAGTAGAAACCTCGCGTAAGCGTCGCTCAACGTGTCGTACTCGAAGCTGCGGTTGGATGCCGGCGCGGGCCTGCCGTCGGGCCGCTTGCGCGGCACTTCACCCGGCTTGAGCGGCTTATCGCCCGGCCGGATGAAGATTCCGATTGTCACCGGAATCTCCTTCTTGTGGATGAGATTGTCGAAAACCAGCGGCGCGCTGTACATCTGCCCATCTTGACAGACAAAGACGCAGGCAGGTTTGGAGCCGTCGTACTGCTTAGGCACATAGACCCAGTAATCGCGCACAGTGTCCGGGAAGATCTTGCTGTTGCTCCACGAATACTTCGTGAGCGTTCCCTCCGGCACACCGGACTGCTTCTTTGAATCGGGACCGGGCTGATAATCATCCGCCCCAAAGCCCGAGAGGGTGAAGGCGAGCGAAACTATCGCGAACAAGGTTGGGTAGCGCATAAGTTTGGAAGCCAAAGTGAGCGGTCAATCCCTCGGGTAATCCCGCCAGAGCCACTTGAGCGATTCCGGGAGGATCGCCCCGCCTTGTTTGCCGCTGTGCCCCTCGGTCCCCATCACAAACTTGTGGTCGTACCCGGCGAACTTGAACGCCGCCGCGAGATCTTGGTTCGCCAACGGCCAGTGCCCGTGCAGATTGTCCAGGTCGTTGCTCCCCTCCTGAAGAAAAATGCGGATCGCCTTCGGCTTCTCCTTCGACTGGCGGACCAGGGCGGCATACCCGTACCCCCCGCGGATGTTGGTGAAGCTGCCGATGTGGCTGATGACTTTCCCGAATTGGTCCGGGCGTTCCCAAGCGACCGTGAACGCCGCAATCCCGCTCGAACTAATCCCCACCACGGCTCTCCCCGCCGGATCCTTCGTGATGTTCCAACGCTTCTCTACCGCAGGCAACAACTCCTCAATGAGAAAGCGCGCATTGCGGTCGCCCGTCGAATCGTATTCGTAACTCCGGTTGCTGCGGCCCTTCGCCCCCGGCTCAGCGCCGGGAATATTTCCCGGACTGATGAACACGCCAATCGTCACCGGCATTTCCTTTTTGTGGATCAGATTGTCGAACACTACCGGCACGCGGAATGAGCCGTTGGTGCCCGCGTAGCCGCTGCCATCGAAGAATACCATCAGGCACACCGGTTTCTTCGCATCGTACTGGCGCGGCACGTACACCGACCAGTCGCGCGTCGTGCCCGGATAATTCGTGCTGCTGTTGAAGGCCGGCATCGCCACCAACTCCCCGCGCGGCAGACCGTCCTGCTTCTTCGAGTCGGCGGTGAGCGGGTAATTGTCAGCGGCGCGGATGAACACGACGGAGAGAATGGTGACAGCAAGGATAGCGATGAAATTTCTCATGATAAATCGGCCGGACTATGAGCAGTCGTCAAAGCGCTTTCAACGAAATGTTGGCCAAAGTAGCCGAGTTCACAGTGCGACAGCCATCCGATCGCCGACGCGGGCGTAGAGTTCGCCGCAGTGGCGGGAATTCTCGACCAAGTCTTCAGCCAAACGCACGCGGCCCGGCTCGAAGAAAGTGATGGTAGAGGAGCCGCCAAAGCGGAAGTAACCCTTCTCGGCCCCTTTCTCCACGGCCGCGCTCGGCCGATAGGTCTGCACAATACCGCCGACGTTGGTCGCGCCAATTTCGAGGAGCAGTACCGTGCCGAAACGCTCGGTCTCCAACCGCGTGAGCACGCGCTTGTTCTCCCAGAGAATCGAGAGCCGGCGGCGGAGGGCAATCGGGTTGACGGATTCGAGCAAACCGTCGATGAGGCGAGGTTCGGAGGGAACGCCAGCGAGCGGGAAATGGAAGCGATGATAGTCCACGGGGCACAGTCGTGAGAAGACGAGTGCGCCCCCCTGATAACGCTCCGCCAAGGCGGCGTCACCAAGCAGCGCGGGAAGGTCGAAGGACTGACCCTTCACGAAGACGCCGGCGATCTGAGCCGGATTCTGGAAGCCGAGGTGGCGGCCGTCCGCCGGGAAGACGACTGAGTCCTCAGCGGAGTCCACCGGCCGCGCGCCGTGCTTTAGCGTACGGTAAAAGAAGTCGTTGAAGGAGGTAAACTCTTCGGGACGCTTGGTGAAATCGTCGGGAGTGATGCCGTAGCGGGCGAGAAAGGGTGCGATCTTCGCGCGACTCGCGGGCTGGTCCATTCGCCAACCGTACCAGTGGGAGAACCAAGCGCGGCGAGCCACGGCCCAGAGAGCGAGGCGGCCCGTGGGCGTGCCGTAAATCCAGCGTAGCCACGACTCGCCATAAATCTGCTCGGTCTCGATCGAGCTTGTGTAACGATTGAAGAATTGGATGGGCGCGTCGTGCATGCGCGCTTAGCAACTGGTGGGCACTTCCTGCAACACTTCCACACAATGCGGAATGGCGCCGACGACGAACCCGAGGCACTCGACCGCGCCGATCGGTTTGCCCGGCAGACAAATGACGAGCGCCTGATCAACCACCGCGGCGAGGTTGCGAGAGAGAATCGCGTTCTTCGTAATCTTCATGGATTCAATTCGCATCACTTCGCCAAAGCCGGGCAACTCGCGCACGGCGATTTCGCGCACCGCTTCGGGCGTCACATCACGCAGCGCCACGCCCGTACCGCCGGTCGTGAGGATGAGCGCGCAACCTTTGGCGATGTGCTCGCGGATGGCGCGCTGGATGTCGCGCTTCTCATCGGGCACGAGCGCTTCGGCGACGATTTTCCAGCCGTATCCTTCAGCAGCTTTGCGAAGCGCCGGACCGCCCAAATCGTCGTAAAGCCCCTTCGATGCGCGATCGGAAATGGTGATGATGCCGGTGTGGATTTGCATGGTCACTGTTTTGTCTTCGAGAGCAATTGCACTTCCGTGATGCGCATCTGTTTGTCCACAGCTTTGCACATGTCGTAGATGGTCAATGCGGCGATACTCACCGCTGTAAGTGCTTCCATCTCGACGCCCGTGGGACCTTGCGTGCGGGCCGTGCCGCGGATGTGCAATGCAGGCGGCTCGTCGAGCCATTCGAAATCGACCGCCACATGTGTCAGGGCCAGCGGATGACAAAGCGGGATGAGATCGGCCGTCTTTTTCGCGGCCATGATCCCTGCCAGTCGCGCCGTGGCCAGCACGTCGCCTTTGGTGATTTGGCTCTGCTGGATTAGCGAAATCGTCTCCTGCTGCAATTCGATGTGCCCGCTCGCCACCGCCTCGCGCCACTGCGCGGGTTTGGCGGAGACATTCACCATCGCTGCGCGGCCTTCGTCGTCAATATGTGATAGCTCTGCCATAAAATTAATTGGCTGCGGTCACAGTGCTGCTTTCCACGTTGTCACCGCCGCGCGCATCGCGTCGCCGAGCGTCGCAGGTTTTACATGCTTCGGAATACGGCCGGGCGACGTACCGAACAAATCGGTCGTCACAAGAATCTGCCCATCACAGTCCGGTCCCGACCCGATGCCGATGGTTGGCACAGGCACGCGCTGCGTCAACTCCCGCGCGACCGGCGGCGTGACCAATTCCAGCACGATGGCAAACGCACCGGCATCGCAGAGCGCCGCGGCATCGGCAAGCAAGCCAGCGTGCTCCGCCTCAATTTTGCCTTTGATGTGATAGCCGCCCTCTTCCAACACCTGTTGTGGCAACATGCCCAGATGGCCGAGGAACGGGATGCCCGCCGCGATGATCGCGCGAACGGATTCGAGGATGGCGCGGCCGCCCTCGGCCTTCACCGCTTCCGCACCCGCTTCAACGAAACGCATGGCATTAGCCACCGCCTGCGCGGGCGTCTCGTAACTGCGAAAAGGCAAATCGGCCACGAGCAGCGCATTGGGCTTCGCGCGCGCCACAGCGCGGGTGTGATGGAGCATCTCGTCCATCGTCACGTGTGTCGTATCTGGATAGCCCAGCACGACCATGCCCAGCGAATCGCCCACAAGGATTAACGGCACGCCGCAGTTATCGAGCAAGCGCGCCATCGGGAAATCATACGCCGTCAGCGCCGCGATTTTCTCGCGACCTTTCATCTGGCGAATCATCTCGGTAGTGACCTTGGTGGGTGTCACGACAAAAGCATTCACTGGGAAAGCCCCAACGCCAAGCGCGAACTCCAGCGCCTACGGTTTACTCCGGCAATTCCTGCCCTTTGGTCTCCGGCCCGAGCCAGATGATGAAAACGCCGACAAGGTAAATGGCTGCCATGACAGAACCGGCCTTCGGAAAGCTACCGTTGAAGAAACCCATTAGCGTGGCGGTCTGCAGTCCGCCGATAGCCGCAATGATGCGGCCGAAGTTGAAGGCGAACCCCTGCCCTGTTGCGCGTACTGCCGTTGGAAAAAGTTCAGGAAAATAGAGCGGGAAGAATCCGTAGAACGACGCAGTGAGCCCGCCCGCAAGAAATGCCGCGACGAGGAAGCCCGTGCCGAAGGTGGAGTTGCCCTGATAAAACCAGAGGGCCGACGCAATGGAGCCGACGCACATGACCGTGTAGGTGATGCGCCGGCCAAAGCGACCCGCAGCGACCGCCGCCACGATGGTCCCGAGGATGGCCCCGAGCGCGGTGGCGATTTGGGTTTTTTCCTTCGCATAGTATTTAACTTCCTTCGTGTCCGGCTGCAGCTGGCCAGCCCAGCGGGGCGCCCATTGGATGGAACCCCAGGTCCCGAGCAGTGCCACCGATGCGAGACTAGCACCCAGCAACATGCTTTTCATGACGGCTTTCTGCGATTCCGGTTTCAGCGAACCCGCTGCGCGCGCACGACTCAGATACTGCCGCACTGGATAAAGGAAGCTGAACAGTGCCACCACCAACCCGAGGAGCGTAACCAACGTGGCTACTGCGCCGCTGATGTTAGCCGCTGCCGGAGACCATACGTAAACAATAGCCAGTGCCGCGACGCACCCGATTAACACGCCAATCAAATCCCCGTTGCTCCAGTGCGAGGTCGCTCCCTTGGCCTTCTCTTCCTTCCACTTCTCCGATTCCGGCACGAATATGCGGATGAAGAAAATCAGCAGCGCCGGAAACGCTCCGCTTATCATGAGAAAGCGCCACGCGGAGTTCGCGAGCAGGTTTGCCGTCGTCGCGTCCGAGAAACCGATGCTCTTGAGCAACCCTTCCACCCCGCCGATGAAACCGCTCAACCCCATGCTCAACAACGCGACTAGTAGGAATCCTACGTTCGCCGCCGCGCCAATGAGTCCCGCAATGAACGCGCGCGATTTGCCCGGCCAGATTTCATTCACCAGAGCCACGCCGAGCGACCACTCGCCGCCCATCCCCAACGACGCGATGAAACGCAATACCGCGATGTGCCAAGCCTCCGTCGCAAACCCGCACAGACCCGTGAAGATTGCGTAGGTGAAGATGCTCAACGACATTGCGCGCACGCGGCCGATCTTGTCGCCCAGCCAGCCGAAGAGGACGCCTCCCGTCGCCGCGCCCACCAGGAACACCGCGATGATGATGCCGAACCACATGCCCGCGTTCTTGGAGCCTTCGGCCCCGAGCAGGTCCGTGAGCGCCGGTTGACCGATGAGCGGGAAGAGCCCCATCTCGAAGCCGTCGAACATCCAGCCGAGAAAGGCCGCCGTGAGGGTAAGCATCTGACGGCGCGAACGGCTGGGGGCGTTGTCTGTCATGGCCGGCATTGCTAACGGGAAGCCGCATCAGGGTCAAACGAAATGGCTTCCCCGCCGCAGTTTCTTTGCTAGCGTGCCCACATGAAAAGCAACCTCCCCACCCGACGTCAGTTCCTCCAAACCGCCGCGCTCGCCGCCAGCACCATCGCCGCCACCCCCGCTTTCGCCGCCGATCCAAAACCAAAATCCGCCGTCCCGACACAGCCTACCCCATTGCCGATTCTCAGTAAGCCCTTGCGGATGCACCTCGGCACGGTGACCTACAACCTCGCGATGGACTGGGACATTGCCACCATCATCAAGAACTGTACCGAGACAAAGTTTGAAGGGGTCGAGCTCCGCACCACGCACAAGCACGGCGTCGAAGTAAGTCTCAGCAAGGAGCAGCGCGCGGAGGTGAAGAAGCGCTTCGCCGATTCACCCGTGAAGCTTTGGAGCCTCGGCAGTGCCTTTGATTATCACACCACCGATCAAGCCAAACTCAAGAAGGACATCGCCGCCACCAAGGAATACATCGCGCTCGCCGCCGACGTAGGCGCTACCGGCGTGAAGGTCCGCCCGAACGGTTTACCCAAGGATGTACCGGTGGAGAAGACCGTCGAGCAAATCGGCCGCTCACTGCGCGAGTTGGGGGAGTTTGCGAAGAACCACGGCCAGGAGATTCGAGTGGAAGTGCACGGCCCGGGAACCTCGGCATTGCCGATCATCAAGCGCATCATGGACGTGGCGGACCATAAGCAGGTCGGCGTCTGCTGGAATTCAAACCCGACCGACCTCGACGGCGCCGGCTTCGACTCGAACTTCGACCTTGTGAAGGATAAGCTCTTCATCGTTCACCTTCGGGACCTCTACCTCGAAGATTATCCCTTTCGCAAACTCTTCACCCGGCTCAACGGCATCGGCTTCACCGGATTCTGCCTCGCCGAAATCCCGCCCAGCACCGACCCAGTGCGCGTGATGAGGTACTACCGCTCTCTCTGGCTCTCGTACCAGAACCTCCTGTAGGGGGACGGGGAGCAGCAGCAGGACTATTAGACTACGAGAGCAGCACCGTCGCTCGCCGCAGCATCCAGAAGTTCCGTAACCGTCTTCGTCTGCCCAGGCAAGACGCATCCCGGCGCAATCTCCGCCAGTGGTGCCAGCACAAATCGGCGCAGATGGGCGCGTGGATGTGGGAGGATGAGTTGCGATGTGGCGCGTGTCTCGTCAGCGAAAGCGATGAGGTCTAAGTCCAGTGGGCGCGGTGCGTTCAACACCTGTTTGGGTTGCCGGCCGAACTCCATTTCCAGCAACTGCAGTCGAGCGAGCAGCGACTCAGGCGTCTCAGAGGCATGCGGCACAAGGCCGACGACCGCGTTCAGGAAAGGCGGCGAGCCGGGCGGGCAGTCCACCGGCTCCGTTCGCCAGAGGGAGGACTTGAGCAGCGGTCCATCCGAAAGGGCCTCGAGGCGCAGCATCGCCTCACGGAGCATTCGGGCGGAGTCGCCTAAGTTCGAACCGAGTGCAACGACAGCTAAACGGGCGGACGCCACTTCTGAAGCTCTGGAATCTGGGCTCACTTGAGGCCGAGCACGTGCTGCATGTCGTAGAGGCCGGGCTTCTGTTTCACGACCCACTGCGCGGCACGCAATGCACCGTTGGCGAAAGTGTCGCGGCTAGAAGCCTTGTGGGTCAGCTCCACGCGCTCGCCGTTGGCGGCGAAGATGACGGTGTGATCGCCCACTACATCACCGCCGCGAATGGCGTGGATGCCAATCTCCGAATGGGTGCGTTCGCCCACGATGCCTTCGCGTCCGTGGCGCAGAGCTTCTTTGAGCTGCAACTTGCGCGCGTCGCCAAGAATCTCCAGCAACGTAGCGGCGGTGCCGCTGGGCGCATCTTTCTTGAGGCGATGATGCATCTCCACCACTTCCAAGTCGAAGTCCGGCCCGAGGATCTCGGCGGCTTTGCGCGTGAGCCAGAAGAGCGTGTTGACGCCCGTGGAATAATTCGAGGCCCACACCATCGGAATCGTTGCCGCGTGCGCGCGGATGGCGGCCTTCTCCTCTTCCTTGTGCCCAGTGGTGCCGATGATGAGCGCCTTGCGGTGTTTCGCACACAGCGTGGCGACGCCTGCGGTGGCGTCGTGAAAACTGAAATCAATGACGATATCGCCCTGACTAATGACGTCAGCGAGATTGTCGCCTTGATCCACTTGGCCAGCGATTTCAACCCCCGGAATGCGTGGGGCGCAGGCGATGAGCGCTTGGCCCATACGACCTTTCGAACCGGTGATGATGATTTTTGTCGTCATAACTTTCACTGACCGCAGAAGAGCAAAGACGTGGAGAGCACTCTTCCGCTCTCCAAAACGTCGCAACGGAAATCACTCTTACTTCAACACGCCACAAGTGCGGAGCGTCTTCTTCAGCGTCTCACGATTCTTCCCAGCCATCGGCACGAGCGGCAGTCGATAGGTCTCCTCGACGACATCCATCATAGCGAGCGCAGCCTTCACAGGGATAGGATTCGTCTCAATGAACAGGTCCTTGAAGATCGGGTAGAACTTGGCGTGCAGCTTCAGTGCAATGGCCGGCTTGCCCATCGCGAAGGCGCGAACCATGTGGCTGACCTCCTTCGGAATGATGTTCGAGGCAACGCTAATCACGCCGTCGGCGCCGACGCTCATGAACGGCAGCGTGAGCGAATCGTCCCCGGAAAGAATGTTGAACTTCGGCCCGAGCACGGCGCGGAGCTGGCTCACGCGATCGGCGTTGCCGCTGGCTTCTTTGATACCGACGATGTTCACGCTGTCGTGCGCGAGGCGGTTCACCGTGTCCACGGAGATTTCGATGCCGCAACGGCCGGGGATGCTGTAGAGCACGATTGGCAAGCGGGTGGAGCGGGCGATGGCATGGAAATGCTGGAAAAGCCCTTCCTGCGTCGGCTTGTTGTAATAAGGCGCAACCTGCAGCGAGCCATCAGCACCAACTTCCTCCGCGGCCTTGGTGAGAAGCATCGCTTCGCTGGTCGAATTGCCGCCCGTACCGGCGAGCACCTTGACCTTGCCGGCGGCGAACTTCACCGCCAGTTCAATCACATGAATGTGTTCCTCGCAATCGAGCGTCGGCGATTCGCCTGTGGTGCCGACCGGCACGATGCCATCGACGCCGCCTTTAATCTGCAGCTTGATGAGTCGCTCGAGCGCAACCTCGTCGATCTTGCCATTTTTGAACGGAGTGACGATGGCTGTGTAGGTTCCTGTGAACATAAAATTAAAGCTTAAAATCTAGGAACCGCGGCGGTTTAGCCAGCCTGTTTTTACACCGATACTTGCCCCTCAAAGGCGAAGTCCGCCGGGCCCGTCAGTCGCACGTCGGCGAAGCCGTCGCCCTCGCGCCGGAATCCGACCTCCATCAGGTCGCCTCCCTGCACCTGTACCTGCACCGGCGAGAGGAACCCGTGGAGCCGCGAGGCAATCAACGCCGAAGCCGTCACGCCCGTACCGCAGGCAAGCGTCTCCCCTTCCACGCCACGCTCGTAGGTCCGCACCCGCAGGCGGCTCGGGCCGAGGACCTGCGCGAAGTTCACGTTCGTCCCTTTCGGCGCGAAGTGCTTGTGGAAGCGAATCTCGTTCCCCAGCGGCTGAACCATCGCCTTATCGGCGTCTTCCACGAACAGCACCGCGTGCGGCACGCCGGTGTTGAGCGAGTGGACCGCCTGCACCCCGCCCGAGAGCGGTACTTGCTCGTTGAGCCGCAGGCCATGCGGCGGCGTGAGACCGATGGAGACGCGCTCACCTTTAAATTCCGCGCTGATGACACCGGCGATGGTTTCGAAGGTCAGTCGCTCCTTCGCCCCAGTCACACGCTCGATATAACGCGCGAAACAACGCGCGCCATTCGCGCACATCTCCGCCGTCGAGCCGTCGCTGTTGTAGAAATCCCATGCCCAGTTGGCCTTGCCCGAGGTGCACGGCACGAGGAGCATCAGTCCGTCCGCCCCCACACCGCGCTGGCGATCGCAGAGCCGCACGACCTGCTCACGCGTGAGGCGGATCTGGTTCGCCCGGTTGTCCAGCAGAACGAAGTCGTTCCCCGCCCCGTTCATCTTCACAAAATTCAAGGTCATAACCGGCAAAAAGTAACGTCGCGGCGCCGAAGTTCAAAGGGGAAAGTGGACGGCTACACGCCGCGGCATACTTTATGAATCGGCTTTACACCGGAAAGAGCCGTCGGCTTTATTAGGGCGTGTCCGAGAGCGTTCCCCCGGCGGATCGAGTTTCCTATCCGCCGGCACAACCAAGGGGTAGCACATATCGCCAGAGCCCAACGGAGACCGCCATCCATCGGTCCCAAGCGTACCTGCTTGGCAGCCAACGGCGCGAGGGCTACTGGGTCGGCGAGTTGATGGTCGATTCCACGCTCGTCTCCGACACCATCGCTTACCATCACTGGGCCGGCGACGTGGACAAGGAATGGGAACGCAAGGCGGCCAACCACATCCTCTCGATGCAGCTGACCGACGGCGGCTGGAACATCTATCACGGCGGCCCTGCCGAGGTGAACGCTACCATCAAGGCCTACCTCGCGCTCAAGCTCGTCGGCGTCTCGGCGAAGGATCCGCAGATGCTCCGCGCGCGGGAAATGGCCCGCAACCTCGGCGGCGTGCCGCGGATGAACACCTTCTCGAAGCTTTACCTCGCGTTGCTCGGGCTCTGGCAGTGGAAGCACTTGCCCACGATTCCCTGCGAGGTGCTGCTGCTCGGCAAGTGGTTTCACGTGAACTTCTGGGACATGAGCAACTGGTCGCGCGCCATGCTCGTGCCGCTGGCAATCATCAACCACTACAAGCCCACACGACGGTGCAAAGTGGAGTTGAACGAGCTTTACCCCGATGGCTTCCACGAACGCGATTGCCAGTTGCCGCGCGATCCGACCCTGTTCACGTGGCGCAACTTCTTCTTCGCGCTCGATAAATTGCACAAGTTCGCCGAGCTGTGGGTCCGTGGCGGCGTCCACCCTTTTCGCAAAACGGCACTGAGGAAATGCGAGCAATGGATGCTCGAGCGATTTGAGGGTTCCGACGGACTCGCCGCCATTTTCCCCGCGATGCTCAACGCGCTGATCGCGCTCAAGGCCCTCGGTTACGCCAATGATCATCCGGAGGTGAAACGCGCCGAGCGCGAGCTCAAGAAACTCGAGCACGAGACCGCCCATAGTGTGCGCATCGAGCCGTGCTTCTCGCCCGTGTGGGATACCGCCATCGTCAATATCTGTCTGCACGAATCCGGCGTGCCCACCGACCACCCGCAGCTCAAGAAATCGACCGAGTGGCTCATCGAAAAGGAGATCCGTTTCCGCGGCGACTGGTTTCACAAGAACCCGGTGGACGTCGAACCAAGCGGCTGGGTCTTCGAACACAACAACAAATGGAATCCGGACGTGGACGACACCGCGATGGTGCTGATGGCGCTGCGTCGCGTGCCGACCGACAACCGACGACGACGCGATGAATGCTACCAGCGTGGCCTGAATTGGATGATGGCCTTTCAATGTAAAGACGGTGGCTGGGCTGCGTTCGACAAGGACTGCACCAAGAGTATTCTTGAGAAAGTTCCTTTCGCCGATCACAACGCGATGCTCGACCCCGAGTGTGCCGACATCACCGCGCGCATCCTCGAACTACTCGGTCAGGAAGGGTATTCGCTCGATCATCCGCAGGTGCGCAAGGCGCTCCAGTACCTCCGCATGCAACAGGAGGCCGATGGCTCGTGGTACGGACGTTGGGGCGTGAATTATATTTACGGCACATGGCAGGTACTCCGCGGCCTGCGCGAAATAAATCATCCGATGCATGAGCCATGGTTGCTCAAAGGCCGCGACTGGCTGGAAAGCGTGCAACTCGGCGACGGCGGCTGGGGCGAGCACTGCAACACTTACGACGACCCCATCTATAAAGGTCAGGGACCCAGCACCGCCTCGCAGACGGCCTGGGCTGTGATGGGCCTGCTCGCCTTCGACAACCCTGACCTGCCGAGCATCCAGCGCGGCATCGAATACCTTGTCCGCACGCAAAACGCCGATGGTTCGTGGACCGAAGCCGAAACCACCGGCACCGGTTTCCCTTCCGTCTTCTATCTCAAGTACGACATCTACCGGAACACGTGGCCTCTACTCGCCTTGGCCACGTACGAAAAGGTGCTCGCCCGTAAAAGCGCCACGGCCAACGGTCAGTTGAACGGCCACATGAACAAGGTCGCCTCAAGCCTCGCCGCCGCCGCGCACTGATTCTGCACACCATCTATGGGCCTTCTCTTCATTCTGCCCGTTACCGCCATCGCGATTGCCGTCATCGTTGGCACCTTCCGCCGACTGCGACTCGTTGGTGCCGGTCGCCGCTGGTGGATTCTTTTTGGCCTGCTGTGCGCTGCCGGACTCGGCGTCGGCTATTGGTTCGGGTCCCATTTCGCTTATCAACCGAACGCCGCCACAAAGATTCTCGGGATGCCCATCCCGAACACCATCTCACGTATGCAGGACGGTAAATGGGCCGACAGCCCTTCCCTGCCTGACGTCCTGAGTTGGCTGGCTAATCTCACAAATGTGCTGAGCGGCGTGGCCTTGGTCTTGCTGCCGCTCGGCGTCGCCAGTGTCTGCATCGAACTACGCGACGATATCCGCGTTCGCCGCGAACAACCGCCGAGTACGTGACACTCCGATGCTGACGCCGCCTTCCATCCTCGTCACGTTTGCAGTGAAGGAAGAGGCGAGGCCCTTCCAGCACCGCCTAGCCAACGCCTCGCATATCTGCACGCTCGTCACAGGAATGGGCCGGCAAAACGCCGAACGAATCACGCGCCGCGTACTCGACGCCGCGCGACCGGACCTGCTCATCACCGCGGGCTTCGCAGGCGGGCTCGATCCCGTGCTCACACACGGTTCGGTGCTGTTTGAGGTAGACCCGACATTCCCACGCGTCAACCAACTCTTCAGCGTCGGCGCACAACTGGGGCGATTTCATTGTGCCGAACGCATCGCAATCACGGCGGCTGAAAAGCAGGCGTTCAGGACCTCCACTGGCGCGGATGCTGTCGAGATGGAATCAGCCGTAATCCGCTCACTCTGCCGTGAGCGAGGGATTCCCTCCGCCACTGTGCGCGTAATCTCCGACACAGCGGCCGAAGATCTGCCGGTCGATTTCAATGCGCTGGTGACGCCGGAAGGCCGGCCGAAGCCTCTATCCTTCGCGCTGGCGCTACTGCGGCAGCCGCACATAATTGGCGAATTGATTCGCTTCCAGAGACGAATCAGCCGCGCTGCCGAGCGCTTGGCCGAGGTGTTGGATAAATGTTGCCGGACCGTCGCGTGAAGATGGCGGCGATTCAGCCCTTCTGCGGCACAGGCTGCTCGACAGCGGGCGACGTCGCTTTTTCCTTCTGCTTCTCGCTCCACGAGATGAGTCCCGCGCCCAGCACTATGAGCGCGATGCCAATCCAACGCATCACACCTACCTGCTCCTTGAGGTAGAGAATCGCCGCGATGGTGCTGAAGACGAACGTCAGCGAGGTGAGCGGCCAGAGGAAGGTCACGTCGCTCTTCGAAAGCAACAGCAAGAGGATGGCGAAGAATAACGCCTCGAAGAACACACCGAGCAGGAGTTGTGGATTCGTCGCGCCCGCCTTGATAACACGGCCCAGTTCGCGCGCCGACGTGAGCTTCACCTCACCGATTTGCGTCAGCCCTTTCTTGAGGAAGACGATGCCGATGGATTCAAAAGTCAACCCGACGAGGAGCAGGACAAGGATTTTGGCCATATCACAAATCTTGGTAACGGATGAGTTGGATGCGCTGGTGACTCACAAGCGCCTTCACCCGGGAGCTGATGAGCGCGTCCAGTTCGGACTTAAATTCATCGAGCGATGGATGCGAGTAAAGCTCTGAATCGCCAGCAGGCAAGGGGGACAGCAAACGCGCCGTGAACTCCTCGTCCACGCGCGCGTTCTGTAACAAGCCGAAAACACGGACTGTGTGCCGGATACCGCGCCGGGCCAACTCGCCACGTGCCCGCCATGATAGTAGGCGGAAGATGATGGCGTGGCTCGCGCGATACAGCCACTGCCCGCTGGCGAGACACGCGTTCAACCAAAAAGAATCATTCGTGAGGCGCATCCGGCGAATGCACGATTTCTCAGCACACTCCATCAGCAGGCCGAAGACGATTGGGTGCAGGTGCATGTTCAGATGGCCATTCACGTGGTCGAGTGGCAATCCGGTCGCACGGAACTTGGCGAGCTGCGCCGCGATCTCACGCCGGAGCGGGTCGCGCAATCCGCGACTTGCGAAGTAGCGAAAGCCGCTAAACACGGGATTGTCGCTGAACTCGCCGCGCGCGTTGACCAACCCGGGAATCTCCGCCGGTGGCAGCGTCGACCGTCCCATCACTAGGGTGAGGTGCAGCCCCACACCGAGACGGGGATTCTCCCGCGCCAGCGCCACGGCCTCGTCACACGCCTCGCCGTTCACCATCAGGCTCGCAGTGGTGAGAATGCCTTCGCGATGGGCCCGAATAACGGCGGTATTAATCGAATGCGACCGGCCAAAATCGTCGGCGTTGACGATCAACCGTCGCGGCGTTTGAGGCGACGCCATAGTTGGGCGTGGAAATACCGGCCGTGAGACGGAACCATGTGCGGCCGATAAGTAGAAGTTTTTGCGCCTTGCTCAAGCGCGTGAGCCGCGGGCGAAAGACATCGAATCGCTGCTGTTCGAGCTTGCGCAAGAGCCGCCAGTAGACCGAACCCATCAACTCGGCGGCCACCATCGCGCGGCGATCGGCGGCGGGCAGCAATTCGCGGGCTTGGGCGTAATGGTCACGGGCACGAGCGGCCACGCCTTCTGCGAGCGCTTGGAATCGTGCCGTGTATTGACCGCGCAGAATTTCCTCTTCCTTCACGCCATGCAGCACCAGAGCGTCCTGCGGCAGATAGATGCGACCGCGCCCGGCGTCGTTGTGCACGTCGCGCAAGATGTTCGTGAGCTGGAGTGCCTTGCCGAGATGAATGGCGTAGTCGCGGCAGCGCGGATTGGTGTAGCCGAAAATCTCGATGCTGAGCAAACCGACGACTGAGGCGACGCGATGGCAGTAGAGATCGAGTTGCTCTTGGTCAGCGTAGCGGAAGGTGTCGAGGTCCATCTCGCAGCCTCGGATCAGCTCGTCGAACAACTCAAACCGCAGACCGTGGCGGCGGATGACCGGCTGCAACTCCCGGTTTACGACGAACCGCGGTTCACCACCATCGCAGGCGGCGCGCACATCGACGCGCCATTCCGAGAGAGCAGCGCAGCGTTCGGCAACGGGACGCGTCTCCTCATCAGCCACATCATCCACTTCACGGCAGAAGGCGTAGAGTGCGGTCATCGCGAGGCGCTTTTCCCGTGGCAACAGACAGAATGCCAGCGCGAGGTTCGAGGCGCTCTTGCGGGTGATGGTCTCGCTGGCTTGCATGGCGAGGCGTGCGCGAGGATTATTCCTTCTCGCCCGCCGAGACCGTTTCGTCGCTGACCATGTTGAGCCGCTGCATGCGGTAACGGAGCGCGTGGCGAGTCATCTTGAGCAACTCGGCAGCCTTATGGATGCTCTGCTCCTGACGGTCGAGGGCGGCGGTGATAATCCGCTTTTCGTAATCGACCATAAGCTGATGGTGGCCGTGGCCAGGGGTAAGTAGATCGACTTCCTCGGCAGGACGCAGCCTGGCCTCGACCCGAAAATCCGGGAGGCTTGACTCCTGAATCGTCTGACCGGTCTCCAGAATGACGGCGCGCTCAAGGACGTTCCGTAGCTCGCGGACGTTTCCGGGCCAGCAGTGGCTGAGAAGTTTCTTCTGCGCGACGGGCGCGATACCTTTAATAGAGCGGCCGAGCGACTTGCTGAAATGTTTCAGGAAATGCTCGGCAAGTATCAAAATGTCATTGCCGCGTTCGCGCAGCGCGGGCGGGCGGAACTGCATCACGTTCAGGCGGTGAAAGAGATCCTCGCGGAACTCGTTTTCTTGAATCGCCTTAACGATGTCGCGGTTGGTGGCGGCGATGATGCGAACGTCCACGCGCAGCTCCTCATTGCCACCGACGCGAGAGAAGGAGCCGTCCTCCAGGAAACGGAGCAACTTGGCCTGCAACGGGCGGCTCATATCGCCAATCTCGTCGAGGAAGATGCTCCCACCGTCAGCCTCCTCGACACGACCCCTCTTCTGGCGGAGCGCGCCAGTGAAAGCCCCCTTCTCGTGACCAAAGAGCTCGCTCTCGAGCAGCGCCTCGGGAATAGCCGCGCAGTTGATGCGAACGTAATTCTTCTCCCGGCGCTGGCTGAGTGAGTGAATCGAGCCAGCGACCAGCTCTTTGCCGGTACCACTCTCGCCGAGGATGAGCACGGTGGCATTGGTGGGAGCGACAGTGGCGATGAACTGGCGCAACTCCTTGAGCTTCGGACAATCGCCGACAATCTGATTGACCTGATAAATCTCGCTGGAACGGGACTTGAGCGAGGCGTTCTCGCGCAGGAGCTGGAAACGCTCGACACAGCGGCCCACCGCGTGGAGCAGTTCCTCGGGCGCGAAGGGCTTTGAAAGATAGTCCATCGCGCCGGCCTGCAACGCCTCGACCGCGAGCCTAGGTGTCGCGAAGGCGGTGATCATCAGCGTGGGCAGTGCTGCGTGCTTTTGCTTGATCTGGCGCAACAACTCATAGCCAGTCATCCCCCCGAGCCGGGCGTCGGTGATCACCATCAGATAGTCCTTGTTCGGCAGCATCTCCAGCGCCTGCTCGGCCGACTCCGCGAGATCCACCCGGTAATCCTCGCCAGTGAGAATGGTGCGGACGGTGACGCGCATATTCGGCTCGTCATCCACAACTAGGATGGGTGGCAAAAGCGGTGTGCTCATTGGGTCAGGAGTGCTCTAGAAGAAAACTTTACGATGAATCGCGCGCCCTTTCCAAGCTCCGATTCCGCGCGCACCGTGCCACCGTATAGCTCGGTGTTGTGCTTCACGATGGCGAGTCCAAGCCCTGTCCCCTTCGTCTTCGTTGTGAAGTACGGTTCGAACACGCGTTCCACCTGATCAGCTGGGATGCCCGGGCCGTCATCGAGCACGGTGAACACCACCGAACGGTCATCGCCGTCCAGTTTAGCTCTCACCCACACATGGCCGTTCTGGAAGTTGGCGCGCGTCGCATCTCGCGCGTTCACCAACAGGTTCACGAGCACCTCGCGTAAATGCACACGCTGCATCAAGAGCGACGGAAGATTCTTCGCTACCTCCCGTTCCACCTTCACTTTGAAATCGGATTCGGGCGGGAAGACCTGCTTGACTGCCTCGTCCAACTCAGTGGCCAGGTCCAACTTCTCGACACGCCCTTCGGAGAGGCGAGCGTAACCCAACAACTCAGTCAGGATATGATCGGAGCGATCCACTTCGTCGCGGATTATCTGAACCTGTGGTCCGAGCGACGTATTCCCGTCCTTCGACGCCTGACGCTGCAGCGACCACGCAGCGTTATTGATGATAGCCAAGGGGTTCTTGAGCTGATGCGCAATCTCCGCCGCCAAACGTCCAGCCGAGCGCAACTGTTCCTGACGCATCACAAACTCGCGCGCCTCGAATTCCGCGAGCCGGTCACGATCGAACAACACCTGCACGCCATAGCAACAAGCGCTCATCAGCAGCAGGAACGACATGCGCACGAAAAGTAACTCATCCGCCTGCCGGCTGAGAATCTGTTCCGCCATCAACTCCGCCGGGTCGAGAAATTCTGGCGAGTCCGGGTCAAGCGCCACTAGACCACGGTGGATATACACGGCACCGAGATAACCTCCGATGGCCAGGAGGTTCATCGAAATCTGCGCCACTGGCACCGGATTGCTGATGGCATTGCGGATAATCAGTCCGATGAAAACCCAGTACACGACGCTCTCGATACCGCCCGTCACCACCACCAGAGCTGAGACGAACAATGTATCCACCACGGCCACCATCAATGTAATGGACTGGGCCAAGGCCAGAGGCCAGCGCACGATGAAGAGGCAGAAAGCGATCGCCCCGGCGTTAATGATGAGATAGGCGATAAAGAACATCTTGACCGTCGGCAACGCCACAGTGCCGATGACCGAAAGACCGCGGAACCAGTCGGAGAAGAAAAGCAAGTAGGCGAGCATCCCTAGCACCGCAATCTTCGTCGGCACGCCGAGGTTCTGTTCCATGAACCGCAGCCGGTCGCGGCGATCCTCCGCGTCCACAGCCGAGGTCACCATCAGCCGGAAGAACCGCTTGAAATTCTGCGAGAGAGCCATGATCTATCTCTTTCGAACAGCCAACCGCAAGGCGTGCTCTGCAATCGCCTCCACCGACCAGAGCCGGCCGAGTCCCTCGTAACCGCAGGCGAGCAACCCCTTGTCAGGCCCGATAAATTTCGCCCCTCGTTTCTTCAGTGTCATCACGTGCGCCTGCGTCGCTCCGTGCTGCCACATCTTACCGTTCATTGCAGGCGCAATCAGCAAACGTGCCTTCGGATTCAGCGCCAGCGCGATGCACGTCAGCGCGTCATCCGCCAAACCGAGCGCGAGTTTGGCAAGAGTGTGAGCCGTCGCCGGCGCGACGAGCAGTAAATCCGCCTCGTCCGCCAAGCGAACATGCGCTGGCTGCCAGCCTTCCTCCTCGTCATAGAGGCTGGTCACGACGGGGTTGCGCGTGAGCGTCTTGAATGGCAGCGGCGTGATGAACCGCTGCGCATCAGCCGTCATCACCACGCTCACATTCGCACCGGCCTTGGTCAGAAGACTCGCCAAATCCGCCGCCTTATGCGCCGCGATTGAGCCGGTCACCCCAAGGACAATATTCGATTTTTTAGCCACAGGTTCAAAAGTTCGGTGCCACCACATGCCTGCGCCGCATCTTCTCCGCATCAAGCACCGTCTGCATCCGGCGCAAATCTTCTGCGACGCTCGTACTGTAAATCAGATAATCGAAATGGACCCACTGCGTGACTTCCTGCCGTGCGTTGCCGAGCCGTTTCTGGACCGCCTCGGGCGAATCCTCGCCACGCTCCCGAAGGCGCTGCTCGAGCACTGCCGCGCTTTCAGGCGTGAGAAAAACGGTGAGCAGCGCACGATGCAACTCCTCGTCCTGCTCGGCGATGCCACGAACACTCGCCGCGCCTTGCACGTCGATAGCCAGCAACACATCCCGGCCCGAGCGCAACTTCGTCAGGACCTCGCCCTTCAGCGTGCCGTAAAAGTTCCCGTACACATCCGCGTGCTCGAGAAACTCGCCCGCCGCGACCTTTTGCTGGAAGACTTCTTTCGTGAGGAAAAAATAGTCCGCGCCATCACGCTCGCCGCCGCGCGGTGCACGCGTCGTGCATGTGACGGCTCGGACCACGTTGACGTTCGCCGCCAGAAGCTGCTTGCACAGCGTCGTCTTACCGCCGCCCGACGGCGCGGAGAGGACGATGAGTCGGGCGTTGTTCTCAGTCGTGTTCACTCGACGTTCTGCACCTGTTCACGGAACTTCTCCAGTTCCGTCTTCATCAACACCACCTCACGCGAGATGGCCGCGTCGTTCGCCTTCGAGCCGATAGTGTTCACCTCGCGGTTCATCTCCTGCGTAAGGAAATCGAGCGTGCGCCCCACCGGTTCGGCCGACTTCACGCAATCCTCGAACTGCTGGAAATGGCTCTGTAACCGAGTCATCTCCTCCGAGATGTCGGAGCGGTCGGCGAAGAGCACAACCTCTTTGAGCAGCCGCTCGTCGTCGACGGGCAGACTGAGACCGGCAGTCTTCACGCGCTCGAACAGTTGTTCGCGGTAACGCCGCTGGGATTCCGGCGCGTGCTGCGCCACCGCCGTCACCGCCTTGCGAATCGTCCCGATGCGCGCCTGCAAATCCTTCTTCAGATGCGCACCCTCGCGCTCGCGCATCTTCACCAGCGCGGCGAGCGATTGCTTCAACGCCTTCTCCACCACCGGCCAGAGCGCCTCGGCGTCCAGTTCCGGCTCGGCCGTTTGCATCACGCCCGGCGCGCGCGCAACGAGGTCGAGCGTGACCGCGTCAGAAAGCTTGAGCGCCTTCGCAAGGCGGGAGAACTCGCGGCCGTAGGCCTTGGCCACCTCGAGATCGAATCGCGCCGCGCCCTTCGCTTTCGCCCCTGCCGACTGCAAGGCCACGCGCACGTTGAGTCGGCCGCGCGAGACATGCCGATTAATCTCGTCGCGCATACGCGGCTCGAGCGGCTCGAGATCGCGCGGCAGCCCGACGGCGATTTCCGACTGCTTGCGGTTTACCGAATTGACCTCGATGGTCACCTTAAATCCGTCCCGGGCACACTCGCCACGCCCGCATCCGGTCATTGATTTCATAATCTCAAATAATGCTCGGAAATGAGCCCACAAGGGAAGCTGGAAAGCGGTCACCACACGGCCGCGTCATTAACTCTGTTTCTCCGGCAGCGGCTCGGAGATACGCTGGATGGACACCGCGTGGCCGCTCATCGAATCGACCTCGATTAGCGCACCTTGCAAAAGCACGCGGCCCTTGGCCACGGCAAACCGCTGCGGCGAGCTGGTGAGGAAACGCCGGATGACCGGCTCGAACTCGCGCCCGAGGCAGCTCTCGTGCGGCCCGGTGAAACCCGCATCACACAGGAACGCCGTGCCGCCGGGGAAGATCTGCTCATCGGCCGTCTGCACGTGCGTGTGCGTACCGATTACCGCGCTCACCTGGCCATCGAGCATCCGCGCGAGCGCGATCTTCTCGCTCGTCGCCTCGGCGTGCATGTCCACAAAGATGACTGGTGCAAGCGAACGCACCTTCTTCACCTCCATCTGCACCGCGGTAAAAGGGTTCTCGAGCGGCGGCTGCATGAAGGTGCGCCCCTGCAAATTGATGATCGCCACCGCGGGCATCCCCTCCTTCTGCAACACCGTGCTGCCCTGCCCCGCCGTGCCGGCCGGGTAATTAAGAGGGCGCAGGAAGCGCGGCTCGCCATCGAGGAGTTGCGCGACCTCCTTTTGGTCCCAGAGATGGTCGCCGCTGGTGATGATGTCCACCCCCGCAGCGAAGATATCCGCTGCTGTGTCCGGCGTGATGCCCGAGCCGCCGGCGGAGTTCTCGCCATTGGCGATGACGACATCAATCCCGTGGCGCTGCCGCAAGAGGGGGACCAACTGCGTGACCGCACGCCGGCCCGGCTCACCCACGATATCGCCAATGAAAAGGAGCTTCACGAGCCGCGACCATAGCCGACGTTTTGGCTCCGTTCAATCTGCTTGTCGTGCGGCGTGGGTTGGCGATACTTTCGCCCGCATGAAACGCTTGTCTACGGTCGTCGCCCTCGTCGCCACCCTGCTTCTCTCCGCCACGCCATCGTTGCGGGCGCATCCCGCCGCCGAGGAGATGGCAGCGGCGGCCAACAAGTTTCTCGCCACGCTCAAGCCGGAGCAAAAGGCCAAGGCGCATTACGCAGATTTGAAGGCCGAGGCGCGGCACCAGTGGCATTTCATCCCGACGGAGATGGTGAGCTTCGGCCGGAAGGGGCTTCCGCTAAAGGAAATGTCAGCCGACCAGCGCGCACTGGCGATGAAGCTCTTGAGCACCGGCGTGAGCGAGGCGGGCTATGCGAAGGTGACGAGCATCATGAGCCTCGAGGCAGTGCTGAAGCAGTTCGAGAAGAACCCGAAGGTGGACCGTAATTCGGACCTCTACTTCGTGAGCATCTACGGCAAGCCAGAGGCGAAGGGCACGTGGGCGTGGCGTTACGAGGGACACCACCTCTCGCTCAGCTTCACGGTGGTGGACGGCGAGATTTTCGCCGTGACTCCCACTTTCATGGGCACCAATCCAGCCGAGGTCCGCCAAGGGCCGAAGAAGGGCCTGCGCGTACTTGGCGAGGAAGAAGACCTCGCTCGAGAGTTGGTGAAGTCGCTCAACGCCGACCAGCGTACCCTCGCTATCTACGATAAGGTTGCTCCGAAGGATGTCATCACCGGCGCCGACCGCGTGGCCAAGCCGCTCAAGCCCGAGGGCCTTTCCTTCGGCAAGCTGACCGACGCACAGAAGAAGTTGCTCAAGCGCATCGTAGCCGAGTACGCCGGTCGCGCCCGACCGGATCTCGCCAAGCTGGAGCTCGCCAAAATCGAGAAGGCTGGCTGGGATAGCGTCCACTTCGCATGGGCCGGCGGCCTTGAGAAAGGCGACGGACATTACTATCGCGTACAGGGCACCGGCTTCTTGCTCGAATACGACAACACGCAGAACGACGCGAACCACGTCCACGCTGTCTGGCGCGATTTCCAGAATGACTTCGGCGGTGACATCCTGAAGAAACACTACGACCAAGCGCACCCGAAGAAGTAACGTCTGCGAGTTTCCGCCAACGGATCCCGTGCCGTGAGCGATATCGCCCCCACTCCACCGGTCTTCACCGTGGGCCAGCGGCTCACGCTCACCGTGACCGACATCGCCTTCGGCGGCGAGGGTGTCGCACGCGCTGGGAGCTTCGTCGTGTTCATCCCCTTCGTTGCGCTAGGCGAGGAGGTCGAGGTCGAACTGGCAGAGGTGAAGAAGCAGTTCGGCCGAGCGAAGCTGCTGCGCATGCTTCGTCCTTCGGCCGAGCGGGTCGAGCCAGAATGCCGCTACTTCGGCGAATGCGGCGGCTGCCAATATCAACACATCGCCTACGAGGCCCAGCTCCATCTCAAGCATAAGCAGATCGCCGACCTCTTCCAGCGCATCGGTGGTTTCCCCGCCGCCGTGATTGATCCCGTCGTGCCCTGCCCGAAGCCATACGGCTATCGGAACCGCATCATGATCCGCAGCCAGTGGAACAAGCCCGAGCAACGCCTCAACATCGGCTACATACGCCACGCCGACCGGCTAGTAGTTGACATCGACGAATGCAAGATCGCCGAGCCGGCGCTCAACGAGCAGATCCGCCACGTGCGCGCGAATCCACCGCACAAGGGCGGCCTCAAGGTCGTGCTCCGCGTCGCGCCCGAGGGCTGGGAGGTGCCGCGCGATTCGTTTTTCCAGAACAACTTCTTCCTCCTGCCACGGATGATCGAAGCCGTGCGTGAACGCCTGCGCGACAGCGGCGCGCGCCATCTCGTGGACGCCTATTGTGGCGTCGGTTTCTTCAGCGTGGAACTGGCCGACCTCGTTGACTCCTTCGTCGGCGTTGAAGTGGACATCCCGGCCATCAAGGCTGCGCGCAAAAACGCCGCCGACCGCGGCCGCGCCAACGGCGAGTTCCTCGCCGGCCGCACAGAGGAGTTGCTGCCGCAACTGCTCGCGAAGTTCCATGCCGGTCGCACCAGCGTTGTCCTCGATCCGCCCCGCACCGGCTGCCCACCCGAGAGCCTACAACTGCTTCGCGAGGTTCGCCCGGCGCAGATTATCTACGTCTCCTGTCATCCCGCCACGCTCGCTCGTGACCTTCATCTTCTCTGCGCCAGCGGCGTCTATCAGCTCGCGAAAGTCATTCCGCTCGACATGTTCCCGCAGACCCAGCACGTCGAGTGCGTCGCCGACCTGCGACTGAACCCATGACCTCCCGATGCGCGTTTCACATGTCATCACGCGGTTGATCATCGGCGGTGCGCAGGAGAACACCGTGTCCAGCGTGCTCGGCCTGCGCGCCCGCCACGGCGTGGAGTGTACGCTCATTTCGGGACCGACCACCGGCCCCGAGGGAACTATTGAACCGCTCGTCAGCGAAATCCCTAGCCTGCTCACCCTCGTCCCTACGCTGGTTCGCCCCGTGCGACCATGGCTCGACCTTCGCGCCCAGCTCGCGCTTACAAAAATCTTCCGCGACCAACGGCCGGACATTGTCCACACTCACAGCGGCAAGGCCGGCTTGCTCGGTCGGTTGGCCGCGCGCCGCGCGAATGTGCCGGTCATCATCCATACCATCCACGGCCCGTCGTTCGGCCCGTTCCAAGGTGCGCTAACCAATCTCGCCTTCACCACCGCCGAACGGGTTGCGGCAGATTGCACCGACCACTTCGTGACCGTCGCTGACTCGATGCGTGACCAATACCTCGCCGCCGGCATCGGCCGGCCGCAGCAGTACACGCGCGTTTTTAGCGGGTTCAATCTCGCGCCATTCCTCGCAGCACAGAACGATTCGACCTTGCGTGCGCAACTCGGGCTGGAACCGGACGACTTCGTCGTTGGCAAAATCGCGCGCCTCTTCGAGTTGAAAGGACACGACGACCTCTTCGCCGCCGCGCCGGAGCTCGTGCGGCGGTGTCCACGGATTAAATTCTTGCTCGTGGGCAACGGCCCGTGGCGCGAACGTTTCGAACAGATGTCAGGCGATCTCGGACTGGAGAAGCATTTCATTTTCACCGGCCTCGTGCCGCCGTCCGAAGTGCCGCGCTATGTTGGCGTCATGGATGCACTCGTTCATCTCTCACGCCGCGAAGGACTGCCGCGCGTGTTGCCGCAGGCGCTAGCGGCAGGCAAGCCGGTTGTCGCATTCGACTGCGACGGGGCGCGCGAGGTTTGCCTCGATGGCGAAACAGGCTTTCTGCTCAAGCTGGGCGACCAAAATGGCCTGGCGGTCGCGTTAGGAAAATTGGCCGAGGACGCCGCACTCCGTCAGCTTCTCGGAGAGCGCGGGCAAGCGTTCGTGAAGGAACGGTTTCCGACAGAGCGAATGGTGGACGAGTTGTTCGCGCTCTACGAACGACTGTTGCGCGAACGCGCCACGCGCCACTGAATCAATCGAGTTTCATCTCGACGAACTCGCGCACGACCTTCCCTTCCTTTGCGCGGCAGAGGAAATATCCCTTCTCCTTGGCGCCGTCGTGGTTTCTTCTCGAGAAGGAGCAGCAGCGGTTCGTGGTGAGAACAAGCTCACCCACCTTGCGTTCGGTGAGGCTGTGCAAGTGACCGTTGAACACGGTCTTGAGATTATAGGCCTTGAACCGCTCCAACACCGCATCGGCGTTCAGCGGACGCGATGGGTGATTCGGCCCGAGCGGGAAGTGCGTGTACAGGACCAGCGGCTTGCGCTTGTCGAGTTTAGGCAAATGCTCATCGAGCCAAACCAGCGTCTGCGATTGGATGGGGAATCCGCCGGGCAACTGACCGGCAGAGGAATCGATCGCAACGAACTGCCAATCGCGATGCTCAAAATGGTAATTAATCCGATTGGGGAACGCCTTTTCGTACGCGGTACAATCCTTTATTCCGAGATAGTCGTGATTGCCGATGACGCCGTGGACCGGCACGCCGAGAGGCTTGAAGACATCACGCACCGGCTCGAGTTGATTGGCGCGTCCGTGCTCCGTCCAGTCGCCCACCACAAGGCAAAGCTCTGGTTTAGACGCCTTCATCTGCACGACCATCTTCTCGAACCACGGCCCGCAGTTCTCGTTGAGGTAGTGCAGGTCATTGACGACGATGAAGGTGAACTCGTCGCCCTTGCCGTTTCCCGCCGCACGAAGCGCGCCCGGCCAAAGACCCGCAGCAAGCAGGCCGCCCGCTCCGAGACGGAGTGCATCGCGGCGCGAGACTGTGGCGGGCTTGTTCATTGTTCCAATCAGTGACGGAGAGCGGTCACTTGCCCGCGGCGGTTTCTCCGTTCGTCTTGAGATGCTTGTGGAAGAAGGCGATGATCATCTTGCTGACCTCGGGGCCGCGGACGAAATGGCCCGAGCCTTTCTCGATGTAGAGCGTCGCGGGCACGTTAGCCTTCTTCAGCGCCTTCTCCAAGATTTCGCTCTGGTGGTGGGGCACCAGCGGATCCTTGTCGCCGTGCATGATTAGAAAAGGCGCATCGTCCTTGGTGATGTAGTTGATGGGATTCGCCTTGGCGACGAGATCCTTCTTCTCGGAGAGCTTGCCACCGACGAGCCGGTAGAGCAGCGACCTCGAATCATCTGGCACAACGGCGGAGACGACTAACTTGGTCTGCTCGTACTTATAATACTCAAGAAGATCGGTCGGACCGAACCAGTCGCACACCGCCTGAACGCGGCTGGACTGGTCGAGATGCTCGCCCTTATCGAACTCTTTCACGTCCCCGGTCGTGCCGAGCAGCGCCACAAGATGGCCGCCGGCTGAGGCGCCCCAGACACCGATCTTGTCGGGGTTGATACGGTGCTTGGCGGCGTTGGCGCGAAGCCAGCGGATGGCAGCTTTGCAATCCTCGATCTGCGCCGGATAAAGCGCGTGCTGACTGAAGCGGTAATTGATGCTGGCAACCGCGTAGCCGGTATCGAGGAAACGAAACGCAGGGCAGCCGTCTTTACTGCCACCGACCCATCCGCCGCCATGGATCCAGACGATGAGGGGCAGGTTCTCGCCCTTCTCGGGCAGGAAAATATCCAGCTTCTGCCGCTCATGCCCGTTAGTCACATAGGCGACATCACGCAGCGAGGTGACGCCAGGGATGGTAGTCGGTGCCTTCTTCGACCCAGATTGGGCGGGTTTCGCGGACGGCTTCGATTCTTGGGCAACGGCGGAGATGGAAAGCGCGGCGGCAACAAGGACTAGACCGATGTAGAATTTCATGGTCGCAGGATAGTAACGAAGACGACGCTGGAAGCCAGCGCGGGTTTTAAGGGGAGCAGTTGCGCTATAAAAAGAGCGTTGCATTCCAAATCGGCAATCGGCAACAATCTCCCCCCTTGGTTCGGGGCGTAGCGTAGCCTGGTAGCGCGCTTGTTTCGGGTACAAGAGGTCGTGAGTTCGAATCTCACCGCCCCGACCATCTTCCCTCACCGCCACAACGTGACATCGGCACGCAGCTTTTTCACTAACATCGCATCAGCGGCAGGAAACGCGTAACAGCCCAACTCATCGGGCTTAATCCACGCGACGGCGTGACAGTGCAGCGGCTGCGGCTCATTCGCCTGCCAGTGGCAGAGGTAAAACTTCAAATGCACGGTCTTTTCGGGATAGGCGTGAGTCACCTCGTCGAACAGCGCGCCGACCTCGAATTCGGCACCCAGCTCCTCGCGCAATTCGCGGCGAAGGCATTCCTCAAAGGTCTCTGCCGGCTCGCGTTTGCCACCGGGGAACTCCCATAACCCGCCCAGATGGTCATTGGGACGGCGCTGGGTGATGAGTAGTTTGCCGTCGCGAAACGCGATGGCGGCGGAAACTTGGATGACACGGGCATCTGCCATGCGTCTTTAAGCGGCCAGTCTTCGTCCTGCGGCTCCGATATCAGCGACCGATGCTCTTGTACACGAAGCCGAGCCGAGCCATCTCGGCTGGATCGAGCAGATTGCGGCCGTCGAAGATAATCGGGTGCGACATCTCGCGCTTCGCGCGCTCGAGGTCCACGCGCTTGAACTCCGGCCACTCGGTGGCAATCACCAACGCGTCACAGCCATCAGCTACGGCGTTCATGTCGTCCACATAGGTCACATTCTTGAGCACGGCTTTGGCCTTCTCCATCGCACGTGGATCGTGGACGCGCAACGCGGCGCCCTCCTTCTGCAGCCGCAGGCAAAGGTCGAGGGCTGGAGACATCCGGACGTCGTCGGTGTTCTGCTTGAAAGCGAGGCCAAGCACGCCAATCTTTTTCTCCTTCAGCACCCAGAGCGTGTCGGTGATTTTCTTGAGAAAGCGCTCCATCTGGTCGGCGTTGATGCGTTCCACCTCCTTGAGCAGCTGGAAATCGTAGCCAAGTTGCTCGCTGATTTTGATGAAGGCCGAGAGGTCTTTCGGGAAGCAGCTCCCGCCGAATCCGAGGCCCGCGTTCAGGAAGCGCCGGCCGATGCGCGCGTCGAGGCCGATGCCGGTGGCGACCTCCTCCACGTTCGCGCCGCTGGCTTCGCAGATGGCCGCGACAGCGTTGATGTAGGAAATCTTGAGGGCGAGGAAAGAATTGGCCGCGTGCTTGATCAACTCGGCGGAGTTGATATCCGTAACGATGAACGGGGCGTTGAACGGCGCGTAAATCTCCCGCAGCGGAGCCACCGGACGCTGGCTCGTCACGCCGATCACGACGCGGTCGGGTTTCATCAGGTCCTCGATGGCGAAGCCCTCGCGCAGGAACTCAGGATTGCTCACCACGTCGACCTCAGCTTGGGCCTTGCAGTAGCGCTTGATGGTCTCGGCCACCTTCTCGCCCGTCTTCACCGGCACGGTGGATTTATCCACTACGATCTTGTAGCCACCATCAATCGCGCTGGCGATTTCGCGTGCGACCTTCTCGATAAAACTTAAGTCAACCGAGCCATCGGGCTGTCGCGGCGTCGGCACGCAAATGAAAATGACGTCCGATTTCTCGACCCCTTCCTTGATGCTGTCCGTGAAGTGCAGACGGCCGGCAGTGGTGTTCTTCCGAACTAACTCCTCGAGCCCCGGCTCGAAAATCGGAATGCCACCGCCACGGAGTAGGTTCACCTTCGCCACGTCGTTGTCCACGCAGATAACGTGGTGACCCACCTCGGCGAAGCAGGCACCCGTGACCAGCCCAACGTAGCCGGTCCCGATGATGCAGAGTTTCATTGGCTGATGCGGAAGGCGCTGAGAATGGGGCTAGATCCCTTTGACTGGCTGTTCCGTTTCCTCGAGAAGAAAGCGTCCGTAGATTAATCCCGCGAGAGCGCCGCCAGCGAGCGGGCCGACCCAGTAGATCCAGTGGTTCAACCACGTGCCCGAAATCGCCGCCGGACCGAACACGCGCGCTGGATTCAGCGCACCGCCTGTTAAAACGTAACCAACCAATACACCCGATCCCATCGCTAGCCCAACAGCCAGTGCCCCCATACGCGGCCCGCGCCCATCAGCCATCGTGCCGAAATAAGTCACCACCAGCAGGAAAGTTAACGTGGCCTCAACCACGACGCCTTGCAGGGTATTGATACGTGGTTCGTCCGACGGCACGCTGTTGATTATCCTGTTCGGAATCTTCGGCACGGCAATAGCTATTGCCTCGGTAGCCCCCTTGCTCGCCATCACCAGCTTTGACCAGCCGGCGAACAGTGGGACGGCAATAGCTATTGCCTCGGTAGCCCCCTTGCTCTCGGTGCCGCTACCCTTGGGCGCCAGTTCGGTACCGCTAACCAGAAACGCCAACAGACCGGCCGCGACAAAACCGGCCAACAACTGCGCGAGTATGAACATCAGCGCGCGCGGCACTTCGATACGACCGCCCACGAGCATCCCCAGTGTCACCGCTGGATTAAAGTGCGCACCGGAAATCGCCATCAGCGCCGAGGCGAGCGCGGCGATGGTCAGGCCTTGCGCCAACGAAACCGAGAGGATGTCACCGGGGTTGAAACTGGTCACGGCAACGCCGACGAACACGAGAGCGAACGTGCCGATGAATTCGGCCACGAGTTGTTTGGCTAGCGAAGGCATGCTGACTTATTATTTCTTTGGTTGTGTTTTGGAATTATCGGATGGAAACGGAGCTAGCGGCAACAGCGGCTTGGCCGGCAGCGCCTCGCGGCGACTCACGGCTTCCTCGCGCCAGAACCCTGCCTGCGCGACGCCAGTGAGTTGGTCGTACAGTTTGCGAGCCTCTTCAATCTGGCCTTTGGATTCGTGGAGCGCCGCCTGCGCCAACCGCGCCTGCGCCGCGACAAGGTCGTTCGGATAGTTGACGATTACCTTGCGATACTGGGCTATGGCGTTATCGCCCTCATTGAGGGAGTCGAGCGAAGTCGCTACGCCGAGGGACGCCGTCGCGCTAAGGAGACTGTTGGGATAGTCGACGAGGAACTTCTCGAAGTCCGCCTTCGCCTCGTTGAACTTGCCCTCTGCAAACAACACCGACGCACCGAGCAACGCGGCACGTTCGCCCGCCGCCGTGTCCTTGTGCTGCGACGCCACGCGCCGCAAATCGCTCGCGGTTACCGGCTTGCTGCCGGCTCCGGCAGCCGGCACCTGCACACCGAAGAGGGCGTCGCTCGCATCAGTCTCGGCCTGGTCGCGTTGGTAAATCCAGATGTAAGCGGCCAGAAGGACGACGAGTGCACCGACGCCCACTTGGATGAGTCGGCTCTTGTTCACTTCCAGCCACGTCAGAAAATCGAGCGCCGGACTGGACTGAACTTCAACCGGAATGGGCTGCAATTTAGGAGAATCCATAACGGACGGATTCTTTAGGAAGTCTCCCGCCTGCGGCAAGCATGAAATCCCATCCACCTCACGGCGCACACGCACTCATCCGCAGGCTTTCCACTTGCCAATGACGAGCCTCGCGCCTAGCTTCGCCGCGTGGAGTCGCAACTGCAAGAGTACCTCGCCGTTCTCATCCTTTTCCTCGTCGCCGCCGGTTTCGCGGCTGGCAATCTCATCCTTTCCGTCATGCTCGGCAAGCGTGGCCGGATCACGCAGGTCAAGGATTCCGCGTACGAATGCGGTATGCTTCCCATTGGCGAAGGTAGCTCTCGTCTCTCGGTGAAGTTCTACCTCGTGGCGATGCTCTTCATCCTGTTCGATATCGAGGTCGTCTTCCTCTACCCGTGGGCGGTCGTGTATAAGGAAATGCTCTCGACCAACGCGAGCCTCATCTTCGGTTCGATGATTTCCTTCCTCGGCATCCTGTTCGTCGGCTACATCTACGCGGTGAAGAAGAAGGCGTTCGACTGGAAGGGCTGAACGGCCCAGCACGAAGCGCCGCAGGACACCCTGTTGGCTGAGGACAATTCCACGACCCTGTCTCTCCTGAAGCCGTTCACAACTACCTATGACGACCATCAAGTTCGGCACCTCCGGTTGGCGCGGCCTCATCGCGCGTGACTTTACCTTCGACGCAGTCCGCATCGCTGCGCAGGGCATCGCCGACTATCTCAATTCCGAGTTGCGCAACCCTCGCTCCGCTATCTTCGGCCGCAAGCCCGTCGTCATCCTCGGCCACGACACCCGTTTCCTCGGACGCGAGTTCAGCCTCGCCGCCGCCGAGGTCCTCGCCGCCAACGATCTCATCCCCCTGCTCTGTCAACGCGACGCCCCCACGCCCGTCATCGCCCACACCATCCGCGTCCGCAAAGCCATCGGCGGCATCAACATGACCGCCAGCCACAACCCCGCCGAATGGCAGGGCCTCAAGTTCTCCACCTTCAACGGCGCACCCGCCACGCCCGAGGTCACCAAACAGATCGAGACCGCCATCGCCCGGCGCCAGACCGACGACTGGCGGTTCGACGGCGCAATCATCGGCACCTACACGTGCAAGACGATCGATCCGCAGCCCGATTATTTTAAGCAGATCAAGAAGCTCATTGATTTCAGCACCATCCGAAAAGCGAAGCTCAAGCTCGCCGTCGAACTGATGTACGGCACCGGCCGCGGCTACCTCGACACGCTGCTCGAGAAAGACGGCGGCGCAAAGATTACCCGCTTCCACGACGAGCCCAACCCGCTCTTCGGCGGTCATCATCCCGAGCCGAACGCCGAAGGCATGACGGAGGTTTCGAAGCTCGTCCGCAGCGGCAAGGCCCAGCTCGGCCTCGGCCTCGACGGCGACGCCGACCGCTTCGGCATCACCGACAAGGACGGCACTTGGCTCACGCCGAACCAGATTCTCGCCCTCACGCTTTATCACCTGAAAAAGAACCGCGGATGGACCGGCGCCGCCGTCCGCACCGTGCCCACGAGCCATCAAGTGGATGCCGTGGCCGAACTGCTCGGCGTGAAACTCCACGAGACGCCTGTCGGCTTCAAATACATCGGCGCGCTCATGGAATCCGAGCCGATCATCGTCGGCGGCGAAGAGTCCGGTGGTCTTTCTGTGAAGGGCCACGTCCCCGAGAAAGACGGCGTCCTCGCCTGTCTGCTCATGGCCGAGCTCGTCGCCACCGAACGCAAATCCCTCGGCCAGATTCTCAAGTCGCTCGAGAAACAGACTGGTCAGTTCCACACCACGCGCATCAACGTTAAGATTGCCCCCGAGAAGAAGGAGGCTCTCCTCAAGAAACTCGCCGGCGGACTCAAGACCGTCGGCAGCTTCAAGGTCGAGCAGTTCATCACCACCGACGGCTTCAAATTCCTCCTGCCGAACCGCGAGTGGGTCGCCTTCCGCGCCAGCGGCACCGAGCCGGTCGT
>CAMDJP010000031.1 GCA_945900775.1 Akkermansia muciniphila
TTGGGGATGAGCTTGAGACCTTCCTCGCCACTGGCGGCCGTGGCGAGTTCGAGGCTTGGCGAGTCGAAGATGCGCTGGAACGAATAGCGCACGTCGGCTTCGTCATCAATCAATAGCAGCTTGTCCATTGTGTTGGAAATCGTGTGGCGACGGCCACGTGGCGAACAAACAACGGCGGCGAATCAAATGCCAGCCTTTTCTTTCGCCCACGCCAGCGCCGCGTCGCGAGAGAGCAGCTCTTCGGCCAGTTGCCTGTCGCGGATTTCGTGCAGCAACTCCCCAAGGGCCGGCCCCGGTTTCAAACCGAGGGCGAGGAGGTCCTCGCCGGTGACGAGCGGCGGCGCCAGTTGCGGCAGCTTCGCCAACTCGGCCGCCTCGTGCTGCAAGAAATCATAGATGTCGAGCTGACCGTGCGAGGCGAGACAATCGAGCCGGTGCTGCGCGAGTTCCAATGGGAAAGTCTCGCGCAGGAGCATCCGGCGCAGCGTGGCCTTGCGCATCTTCGGCGCGTCCTTGAACTGCATGTGGTGCAGCACGACGAAGGAGATCTCCTCGATTTGTTTCCGTGGAAAACGCAACCGCGTGAGGAGCGCCTCGGCCATCTCCGCGCCAATTTTCTCGTGGCCGTAAAACGTGATACGACCGTCGGGCTGACGCACGGCGGTGGCGGGTTTGGCGATGTCGTGCAACAGAGCGGTCCACGGCAGCGCGAGATGGGCGTCCGCCGGCAGGTTCGCGAGCAACAGCCGGATGTGGGTATAGACGTCGCCCTCGGGATGGAACGTGGGCGATTGCTCACAGCCGATAGTCGGTACCAACTCGGGCAGCACATGAGCCAGCAGACCGCTCTCGCGCAGCAAATCGAGACCCCGCGCGGCGTGCGGTGGCTGGAAGAGCTTGAGGAGCTCGTCACGGATTCGCTCGGCACTGATGCAGCTGATTTTGGGCGCAAGCGATTGCACGGCCGCGAACGTGGCCGGATCGACGTCAAAGCCGAGCTGCGCCGCAAAGCGTACCGCGCGCAACAGGCGCAGGTGATCTTCGCCAAAGCGTTCGTGCGGGTCGCCGATGGTGCGGAGGATTTTCTTTTCGAGATCCGCGCGACCGTTGATCCAGTCGTGCAACTCTTCCTTCACGGGGTCGAAGAAGAGGCCGTTCACCGTGAAGTCGCGCCGAAGCGCATCGGCCCGCGCATCGCAGAAGGTCACCTTGTTGGGCCGGCGTCCGTCGCTGTACTCAGCCTCGGCGCGGAAGGTGGCGACTTGGAACTGATGGCCGACTTCGATGACCACCATCACGCCGAACTGGCGTCCAACGGGGATGGTCTTGGCGAAGATCGCCTCGATCTGCTCGGGGCGGGCATCGGTGGCGATGTCGAAATCCTGGGGGTTCTTGCCGAGCAGACGGTCGCGCACACAACCACCGACCCAGAAAGCGGCGTGACCTGCGACTTGCAGGCGGCGGACAATCTCGGTGGCGGTGGCGCGCATCGGCCGGATTTTAGGACGGGGCAGGGGAAAATTCGAGCGGCGAATTGCCCGTGCCGCGGGAACGGCTTTTGGAAATGAAAAAGCCGGGGCGGAGATTCCGCGCCCGGCTTGGAAGGGAGGGCGATTACTGATCGGCGTGACGAGCGGAGAGCATCGCGTTGAAACGGGCGACTTTCATCTTGCGCCGGTTCTTCGCGCTCGGCTTTTCGAAATGCCGGTGGTTGCGGACCTCTTTGAGGGTGCCTTCGCGGTCCACGCGCTTCTTCAGACGGCGCAGGGCGCGATCCACGGGTTCGCCTTTTTTCAGTTTGATCTCGGTCAAATTAATTCACTTCCCTTCAGGCCTGGACGCCGCCGCACGCTTGAGCGGGCCTTGGTCGTCAAAAATCAGGGGCTGCGAGGCTAAGTGAGACGTCATCCGGTGTCAACCTCGGAAACTGGCGTGGGGTTGGCTAAAAGACACTCGCTTAAATAGCCTGCCGGTGTAACTTTCCAAGGAAGCAAGCCGTCCGAAGAAGAATCGAAACAGTCTGTCGTTACAGAACCAGCGAATATGAAACCAAACATCTCCGCCCCGAATTTTGCCGTAGCGTTTCTCACACTCGGTTTCAGCCTCAATCTCCTTTCCGCCCAAGAGCGTCGCGAAGAACCGCGTCCGCGACCCGATGGCTATGTGCCCGGTGAACCGCGCCGAGAGCAGGGTCGCCCGGATCAGCCGCCGGGCGAACGCCGCGAACCGATTCGCGATGGCGAGCGCCGGCCAGAGGGGCAGCGGTTCCAGCCTCCTCAGCCCATCGAACTGAGCGAGGCGCAGCGCGAAGCTGTGCGTGACGCGTGGGATTCCGTTCGCGAGGATATGCGCGACCTTGGCCAAAAGATGATGGCCGCGCGCCGCGAATTGAATGAGGTCGTCTTCTCGGAAAAGGCCGACGCCGAGACGATCCGCAAGGCGGCCGCCAAGCTTGGGGAGGCTGAGGCGGGTATGGCAATCATCCGCCAGCGCGTCTTCGCAAAGGTACGCTCCTCACTGAAGCCTGGGCAGATTGAGGAGATGAAGAAGTCGCCCTTCAGTTTCGGAATGCTGATGCCGAGTGGCGGATTCGGTGGAGGTGAAGGCCGACCCGGTTTCCAAGCGCCGGGCCAAGGGCAGGTTCGCCCGCCCGGCGGTGGAGATCGTCCGCCGCGTGAAGGAGAAGCGCGCCCTCGCGAAGGGGAAGAGCGTCCGCTGGGGCGTCGTCCGGGAGCCAACTCTGAGAGCAAACCGCGTGGTGAAGGTGAGCTGCGCAAACCGCAAGGGGAACGTCCCGCTGGCGACCATGTTGAGCGCGATGTGAAGCCGGATGGCCGCCGCACTGAATTCGGTGGAGATCGTTCGCGTGAATCGAAGGGTGAAGGTGCCGAAGTGCGGACTAATGTTCACTCGCAAACGGTCGCGGTTTCGACTGTCAACGGCCGTACCGTTGTGAACATCAACGGCAAAAAGGTTTTCGAGGGCGAGACGACCGGTCGTGTCTCCTCGAAATCTATGAACTTCGAAGGAGCACAGTTCACTGCGGTGTGGGATGGTGAGCGGGTGATTTGGGAAAATACGAAGGGTGCGGCGGAACAAATCCGCGGTGATGCCCCACGTCGTCTCGATCGCAATCAGAGTGTCGAGCCGAAGCGCCGCGTGCCGGAGAGTCGACCCGAGGGCAACCGCTGATGGAGGGCACTTCGCCGTTTTCGCGGGGCATGCGTTGTTCATAGATCACCCGGATGGAACCGACGGATCCGGAATTGATTGCTGCGGTATTGCGCGGCGACCAAGCCAGCTTTGAACCGTTGGTGGTGCGCTATCAACCGCGTGTCTTCGCCACCGCTCGCCGTTATGCACGGCGCGAGGAGGAGGTCGAGGATGTCGTGCAGGAGGTCTTCGTGAAGGCTTTCCAGAAGCTCGGATCCTATCGTGCGGAGGCGCCGTTCGAGCATTGGCTGATGCGGATAGCGGTGCGGGTCTGTTTTGATTTCCTGCGTCGGCACCAGCGTAACCGCGAGATGCGCTTCACCGACCTCTCGGACGATGAAAGTGAATGGTTGGACCGGCTCGGCGCGAAGGGCGACGCCTCTCCGGATGCTTCGGCGGCGAAGCAGTTGGTCGGGCGTCTGTTGGAGCAGCTCTCGCCGGACGCGCGGCTGGTGATTACGCTGCTCGAAATCGAGGAGCGGAGCGTAAGGGAAATCGCACAGATGACCGGGTGGTCGGAGACGTTGGTGAAGGTGCGCGCCTTCCGTGCCCGTGCGCAGATGCGGAAACTGCTGGGGAAGATGCAGCAGGAAAAGTATTTGTAACTTGCGCACGAGGGCGGTCGTCTGGAGAATTGAATTTATGAAAGTGACCGAGTTAGAGAAGCGTCTGCTGGCCGCGGCCCGTGCGGACCGGCCGAGTGACCGTGTGCCGTACGCCTTCGAAAAGCGCGTGATGGCTCACATCGCCGCCTTGCCAACCGTGGATGCGTGGGCACTCTGGGCCCGCTCGCTCTGGCGTGCGGCGATTCCATACGCGGTGGCGGTGGTCTGCCTCGCCGCGTGGCTTCATTTCTCAGCCGAGCCGATGGCGCCCGCTGATCAGATTACGATGGATTTCGAGAACGCGATTCTCGTCGCGGTTGAAGACTCTGCCATTGTTTTTTGATGTCACAGTGGAAGGTCATCTTCGCCACGTTGTTCATCTTCGGCAGCGGTGTCTTTGCTGGTAGCCTCCTCCTCAAGGCGCCAACCCCCTTGAAACGCAGCGAAAAGTCTGAACCCAAGCGGCCGATGCCGTGGGAAGGGCCGGTGCGCACCGAGTCGATTACTCGCCTCGAGAAGGATCTTGTCCTCAATTCCGAGCAGCGTCAGAAGGTCGGCGCCATCCTCGCGGAGAGTTACAAGCGTTCGCGCGCCATGGCAGAGCCGTTATTTACGAAGATGCGCGAGGAAGGGGAGAAGGTGAATGAGCAGATCCGCGCCGAGTTGACCCCCGATCAAGTGAAGAAGTTTGATGCGCTGCCGCAGCGTTGGCGCGCAGCGTTCCCTTCCCGTGGCGGCACTAACACGACCAACTTCTTCAAGAAATTCCCGAAAGAGAAGCGGCCTGTGTCATCCACCAATAGCCCGTCTGCCAATGGTTCCACGACTGCGCCCGAGCCGAAGAAGGATTAATCGGCCTGCGCGACGACTGCTTCGGTGCCGCTGTGGCTGATGATGCGGACCTTTTCGCCCTTCGCGATCATTTCTCCCTGTGTTATCACGTCGAGGATCTCCTCGCCGAACTGCGCCTTGCCGCCCGGTCTGAGAACCGATTGTGCCACACCGACCTGCCCCACTTGCGCAGCGTGCGCCGTTTCTTGGGCCACGACCGACGTGACGCCGCTGGCCGAGACGGGAATCATCTTCCGGAATAAATCCGTGTGAGGTAGCCACCGACTCATCAGCCAAACCATTACACCGCCGCCGCCGAACGCGATGAGCAGGTTGGTGAGCGGCAGACCTAACTGCGGCAGAGTCGGCAGCGCAGGCATGCCGGGCCAGCGGTCCACCATTGCCATCACCAGCGCGGTTAGAATCATCCCTACGCCAATCAAGCCGGGCACGATGGTGCCGGGGAAGACGAAGATTTCGACGATGACGAGAATCAGTCCGATGGCGAACACGAGCATCCATTCCATCCCCGACAGGCCCGCGATATAGCCGCCGAGAAAGTAGAGTGAGAAGCCGGTAATGCCGATAATGCCCGGTGCGCCGAAGCCGGGCGTCTTCATCTCGAGATACACGCCGGCGATGCCGACGATGAGGAGTAGCGGCGCGATGACATTGAGCCACGAGGCCAGCCGTTCCGCGCCGGTGGGCTTGACGTGGATGACGGTGGCTTGTGCCAACCCGAGCTTTTTCAGAAGCTCTTCAAGCGAAGCGATTGTCCCGAGCGAGAGCAGCGGCTTCTGCGGCGTTCCATAAGTTTTCGCCGCCTCGACATCCGTGAGGGTGAGGATATTACCTTTTTTATTGATGACTTGGCCGTCCACGAGTAGTTCAGTTGTCTTGTCCACCATCGCCTGCACGACCTCCTTGTTGTGGCCGTTCTTCTCGGCCTGCGTGCGGACCTTAGCGCTGATGGCCGAGACCATCTTGGCCTCCATCGTGTCGGGCATCGCCTGCGGACCGCCGCCGCCCGGGCTGAGCATGATTGGTGCGGCCGCACCGATGACGCTTTCGGGCGCCATGTAGATCTTCTGCGTGGCCACGGCGATGAAGGCGCCGGCTGAGTAGGCCTCACGGTTCACGTAGGTAATGGTTTGTCCCTTGAATTGGCCGAGGATATCGATGATCTCCATGCACACATCGACCCGCCCGCCCTTAGTTTCCATGTCTAGGATGAGGACACTAGCCTGCGCCTTCACGGCCTCCTTCACGCCGCGCCGCACGAGGTAGGCGAGTGGCGTATCCACGCCCTCGCGCACGGGCAGCACGTACACCTTGGTCGGCGTCACGCCGATGGATGGCTCGGCTGCCGGCAGGAGAAACGAGGAGAGCAACGCAACGATGAAGAACCACACTTTCATATCGGGACGATAACGCAGGAAAAACGGGGCGGCAAGAACGCACACGCTTGCCCTGCGACGAGCGTATTGGCAGACTCCGCACGATGCGGGAGACGTTCCGAGTTTATATAGAACATCTCGAGACATTCATTCTTGAGGTCATTTTCGAGCAACGCCGTGGTAAAACCGCGGCGCTGCTCCGTTTCGTGCTGCTCGTCCTCTCGAAAGTTTTCGCGGTTGGCGTCAAGGTGCGCCGGTTTCTTTACGAACATCGCATCATCCGCGATTCGACGCTTGGCGTGCAGGTCATTACCGTCGGCAACCTCACCGTCGGCGGCACTGGCAAGACGCCCGTCGTCGAGAAGTTCGCCCGCGAATTGCAGGATGCCGGACGCAAGGTCGCCATCCTCTCGCGAGGTTACCGTTCCAAGCCGCCGCCGCTTTCCAAGCGCCTGCTGAACAAGCTGCTCTTGCACGACGATTTTACGCCGCCGCGCATCGTCTCCGACGGTCGCTCGCTTCTGCTCAACTCCGAGGAGGCTGGCGACGAGCCGTACATGCTCGCCTCGAATCTCAAGGACGTCGTCGTACTGGTGGACAAGGACCGCGTGAAAGCCGGCCGCTACGCCATCGAGAAGTTTGGGTGCGACACGCTACTGCTCGACGACGGGTTCCAGTACTGGAAGCTCGCCGGGCGTCGGCGCGACATAGTGCTGGTGGATTGCCAGCAGCCCTTCGGCAACGAGCATCTGCTCCCGCGCGGCACGTTGCGTGAGCCGCATTCACACCTCTCCCGCGCCAGTGTCATCTTCCTCACCAAGAGCGATGGCAACACCGCCGCGCTCCGTGCCCGTATCGCCAAGCACAATCCCAAGGCCAGCGTGATTGAGTGCGTCCATCAACCTCTTTACTTGGAGGACGCCTTCGATCCCGATAATCGCCGTGGGCTTGATTTCATCAAAGGCCGCAAAATCGCCGCTCTCTCCGGCATCGCGCAGCCCGAGAGCTTCGAGAAGAGCCTCGTTACGCAGGGCGCCGAGTTGGTGTACACGAAGCGCTTCGCCGACCACCACCGCTTCACTCAGCAGGAGATTATTAACGTCATCAACCGCGGCAAGAAACGTCAGGCCGAGATCATCATCACGACTCAGAAGGACGCCGTGCGCTTCCCGAAGATTGACCGGCGTGATCTCCCAATCTACTTCATGCGCGTCGAGATTAACATTCTCGCGGGCGCGAAGGATTTTCACGACTGCGTCCGCCAAATCTGCTTCCGCTGATGCTCGATGGCCTCCTCTATCTGGTCTTCCGTGATAATCGGACTGCTCGCCGACCAGCATTCCGCCGACACCGGCGTGCGCGCGTCCTTCATCGGTCACGCCTGCCCAGTCAGTGCCGCGCCGGTACGTTAGGCTTACGCTACGACTGTCCGCTGCACGTCCACATCTGTCTTCGCACTGCGCTTGGTCGCTGCCGCGTCAAATACAGCGCCCCGATTCTAAGGCATCACGAAGGCAAGCTGTATTCCGTCGAGGAGATCACGTGCGATGTTCAGCGCGCCCTCAAGCCGGCGATCCGTCGTAATCCAGTGAACTGGTTCTGGGTTCACAACCATTGGCGGCCGCTCAAGAATCGAGCCTGATGTGAGCGCTCGTGAATCCATCCTGATCCGTGGCGTGAACTGGCTCGGCGACGCCGTGATGACGACGGCCGCCCTGTTGCAGTTGCGCGAGGCCAAGGCCACCGCGCGCATCACACTGCTCACGCCGGCGAAACTCGCTGGGCTTTGGGCGAACCATCCGGCGCTAAACGACATCATCGCCTTCGAGCCGGACGAGGGCGTGTTCGCGCTTGCTCGCCGACTACGTGCGCGGCAGTTCACCACCGCGCTCATCTTTCCGAACTCGTTTCGTACCGCGCTCGAAGTCTGGCTCGCGCGCATCCCGCACCGCGTCGGTTACGAGGCGAATCTGCGCGGTTGGCTGCTCACGCGTCCTGTCGCGCCACGCCGTGAGGCGGTGCCGATGCGCAAGCGACCACTCTCAGAAATCCGGTACCTTCTCGAGCGGCCGGACCTGAAGCCGCCGATTCATCCCACCGCGGCGCATCATCTGAATCATTACCTGCACCTTGCCGCCACGTTCGGCGCGCGCGCTGAATTAATCGCGCCGCACATTGCCGTGAGCGAAGCGGAAACAGCGGCCGCGCGGATGAAGTTCGGTCTGCCTTCGGATACGCGGCCTATTATCGGCCTCAATCCCGGCGCCGAGTACGGTCCCGCAAAACGTTGGCCGCTGGAACGCTTCGCCGCGGTTGCGGCCGAGATCCGTCGCCACACGAATTGCCGCTGGGTGTTGCTTGGTGGGAGCGGCGATGTCGGTTTCGCAGGCGATCTGATGATGGAGCTTGGAACGGATTGTGTGAACCTCGCTGGGCGCACCTCGCTGCGCGAGTTGTGTGCGGTGCTGCGGATTTGTCGCGTGGTGTTGACGAACGACACCGGCCCGATGCACCTCGCCGCCGCCGTTGGCACGCGAGTGGTCGTCCCGTTCGGCAGCACGTCGCCGGAGCTGACCGGGCCCGGTCTGCCGGGCGATACGCGCCACCAACTCCTTCGCGCTGATGCGCCGTGTTCACCCTGTTTTCGGCGCGAGTGCCCAGTGGATTTTCGCTGCATGAAAGGCATCGCCGTCGAGTCGGTGGCCGAGGTGATGCTGCGCGCCGTCAGATGACGCGTCCCCCGCGCACCTTGCCTTTCCCTGTCGTTTGCGGCATTCTTGAGAAGTGAACGTCACGCAGCTCACCGATCAGCTAATCGCTTCCTACGCCCGCGTTGGCGGCATCAACTACCTCGACGGGAGGAACCTCCCCTCAAAGTCCGCCATCGCTGGCATCACGATGGAACTGGTCCGGCTACTCTTTCCCGGGTTCTTCGATGCGAAGGTAATCCACTCCTCCGAGCTGAAGGTTGAGACCGCCACGCGGATGGACGCCGTGCTCGGCCGACTCGAGGACGAGGTTTGCAAGGCGATCGAATATCAGCCGCCGGACGACGCTGCCAAGCGCGCCCCGCGCAAGGCCGCCGCTGCGCTCACGCGCGAATTCCTGGCCAGCCTGCCGGACCTACGCGAGATTCTACAGACGGACGTCGAGGCCGCCTACGCCGGTGACCCCGCGGCGGCGAGCAAGGAGGAGATCATCGTCGCCTATCCCTTCATCGAGAGCATCGCGGTGCAGCGCCTTGCCCACGAGTTGTATCGCCGGCAGGTCGCCCTCATCCCGCGCATTATGACTGAGTGGGCCCACGGCCGCACCGGCACAGACCTCCACCCTGGCGCGACCATCGGCTCGCACTTCTTCATCGACCACGGCACCGGTACCGTCATCGGTGAAACCTGCGTCATCGGCACTCACGTGAAAATCTATCACGGCGTCACCCTCGGGGCGCGCTCCACCTCTGGCGGACAGCAGCTCAAGGGCAAGAAACGCCACCCGACCATCGAGGACCACGTGACCATCTATCCGGGCGCGACCATCCTCGGCGGCGAGACGGTGATTGGCGCCGGCAGCACCATCGGCGGCAACGTCTTCATCATGCAGAGCGTCGCCCCGGGTTCGCTCGTGATCTACGACGGTCTCGACATGCGCGTCCTCCAGAAGCCGCCCAAGGGCAAGCCCTCCGATTACCAGATCTGAGCCAGTGCCCCATCCCGTTGAAAAGCTTCTCGTTGTCCGTTAAGCTCTCCTTGTGTCTGAAAGTGCTGAACCCTTGGTCCTGCCCGTTGTCGATTCGGCGACGAAGACAACCCACGAGTCGAGCTGGTTGGTCGTCTGCTGGGATGATCCGGTGAACTTGATGGACTACGTGACGCACGTCTTCCAAGCCGTGTTCGGCTGGGACCGGCAGCGGGCCGAGCAGCACATGATGCAGGTGCACAAGCAGGGGAAGAGCGTTCTGGCGCGTGAAGGTTTCGAGAAGGCGGAACATTACGTTCATCAGCTCCACCGGTACGCTTTGAGCGCCACGATGGAGCGGGACGAATGAAGCTCGTGAAGCACGGCGGCGCTCGGCTCGTTTTCCAGCTCACGCCGCGCGAGCAGCAACTGTTCGTCGAAGTGCTCGGGCTTTATCCGCTCATTCCCGCGGACGCGCGCAAGCTCACCCGGCACGTCGGCTCCCTCCAGCTCGACGAGAGCCAGCAACTGCTGGACGACGCCCTGGCCGAAGGCCGCGAGGCGACGCGGAAGCAGCTCGCAAAGTTTCTCACCGACCCCGAACGCGTTCACACCACCAAGAGCTACACACGCCTCATCCTCGGCACGGCGGAGGTGGAGTTCCTGCTGCAGGTGCTCAACGACGTGCGCGTGGGCAGCTGGATGAAGCTCGGCAGCCCCGATTACGACGCGGAGAAGGCGTTGCAGGTGACGGAGGGGAACGCGGTGCATTTCTGGGCACGTGAGATGGCCGGGGCGTTCCAATCCGTCCTGCTTGCGGCGATGAACGTGAATCAAGGATGACGCGCGTCCCGGACGGTTTCATGCTTTCACATCGATCGGATGGCTAAGATTCTTACAGAACAGCTCTGGTTCCCCGATGCGCGCAAGGCCATTGCCAAAGGCGAGTTCACGGGGCTCGTGGCTGCTGGCGGCGACCTCTCCATCGAGCGGCTGCTGCTCGCCTATCGCAGCGGCATTTTCCCGTGGAGCGTGGAGCCGATTACATGGTGGTCGCCCGAGCGTCGCGGCGTCTTCGAATGGGAGAAGTTCCATGTGCCGCGCAGTCTCGCGCGGACGTTGCGGAAGAAGCCTTTCGAGATTACGCGCGACAAGGCTTTCCGCCGCGTGATGGAAGGTTGCGGGGCGCGCGAAGAAGGAACCTGGATTGCGCCGGAATTCATCGAGGCCTACACGCGATTGCACGAGGCCGGCCATGCCCACAGCGTCGAGTGCTGGCAAGGCAAGGAGCTGGTCGGCGGCATCTACGGCGTCGCGGTGGGAGGGGCTTTCGCAGGCGAGTCCATGTTCCACCGTGTGAGCGACGCCTCGAAGGTCGCGTTGCATCACTTGGTCGAACATCTGCGCGCGCGTGGCTTCGCGCTACTCGACATCCAGATGGTCACAGATACGACCGTCGCGCTCGGGGCGATCGAGATTTCGCGCGCTGAATACCTGCGCCGGTTGAAGAAAGCCGCGGCGCTGGAGTGCGTGTTCTGATACTGCTTTCCCCTTGCCCCACCTCGGCGCATTGCTCATCCTGCGCGCGTGGCTGAGAGGATGATTTCCGACGTGTTGACCAAGCCCGAAGCCGCGCTGGAGCATACGCTGCGGCCGGCGGCCTTTGCCGACTTCACCGGTCAGCCGAAGGTGAAGGAGCGCCTCGAGATTGCCGTCACTGCTGCCAAGCAGCGAGGCGAACCGCTCGACCACGTCCTCCTTTCCGGCCCGCCCGGTCTCGGCAAAACCACGATTGCCAACATCCTTGCCAAGGCGATGGGCGCCAATCTCCGCGCCACCAGCGGCCCGACCATCGAGAAGGCCGCCGACCTCGCGGGGCTTCTCACCAATCTCGAGGAAGGCGATGTCCTCTTTATTGATGAAATCCATCGCCTCCAGAAAGTGGTCGAGGAATACCTCTACCCGGCGATGGAGGATTTCAAACTCGACATCATCATCGACCAAGGGCCGAACGCGCGTAGCGTGCGGTTGAACCTGCCGCGCTTCACGCTCATCGGTGCGACCACGCGGAGCGGCCTGCTCACCAGCCCGCTACTCACGCGCTTCGGCATTCGCGAGCGGCTCGATTATTATCAGACCGACCAGATGCACCGCATCGTCACCCGCTCGGCTGGCCTTTTGAACGTGCGCATTGATCCCGCTGGCGCGCAGGAAATCGCGAGGCGCAGTCGCGGCACGCCGCGAATCTCGAACAACCTCCTCCGCCGCGTGCGCGACTACGCGCAGGTGAAAGGCGATGGGCACATCAGCGAAGAGATCGCCAACCGCGCCCTAGCGATGCTCGAGATTGACGAGAACGGGCTCGACGAGATGGACAAGCGCATTCTCGAGGCAATCATCGTGAAGTTCGGCGGCGGACCTGTCGGTGTGAGTTCCCTCGCCGTTGCCGTCGGCGAAGAACCCGACACCATCGAGGAAGTTTACGAGCCGTACCTCATCATGGAAGGCTACCTCAACCGCACCCCGCAAGGCCGCGTCGCGACGGAGTTGAGCTACAAGAAACTCGGCCTGAAACCGCTGGTCGGCCGGCAGTCGAATTTGCTCTGAGACGCGGCAAGGGGAAGTTCTGTCGCGGAGGGCTTACCACTTCACTTCGCGTAGATACTTCAAGCTCTGCGGAATCTGCTCCACGACGGTCGGGGACTCGTCTTCGATGAAGTAGTGTTTCACGCCGCTTTCCTTCGCGGCCTTCAGAGTGGCGGGCCAGTCCATCTGGCCGGTGCCGAGCGGCACGTCATTGGTCACGTCGGTCTTACCGCCGAGGTCGCCGGTCTTCACCCCTTTCTTGAGGTCCTTGAGGTGCATCAAATCCCAGCGGCCGGGATATTTCTTGAGCCACTTCACCGGATCCTCGCCCGGAAAAACGACCCAGAGCACGTCCATTTCAAAGGTCACGTGTTTCGGGTTGGTCTCCTTCATCAGAAGATCCATCAGCGTGCCGTCGCCGTGCTTGTGGAACTCGTAGCCGTGGCAATGGTAGAAGACGCGCACGCCTTCTCGGGCGCCGATTTCGCCAGCCTTGTTCAAGACGGCGGCGGCCTCGCGCGCGGCGGCTTCGCTGAACGGAGGCTTGTGGGAAATCCACGCGCAACCGGCGTATTGCAGGCCGATGGCCTTGGCCTCGGCGATGACCTTCTCGGGCTCGTTCTTGAAACGGCCGTACGGGAAATGGCCGCTGACAGCCTTGAGCCCGTGTTCGGCGAGGAGCGCCTTGTATTTCTCCGGGGTCAGATTGTACGTGCCGGCAGACTCGATCTGCTTGAAGCCGAAGTCCGCTGCCTGCTTGACGGCTTTGGGAGGGTTCTGCGTGGCGATACCGCGCAGGCTATAGATTTGCAATCCGACGGGGGCATCAAACTGCGCGGCGGTTGCAGCGAGACTGGAGGCGACAAGGGCGGTGAGCAGGAGACGTGTAAACGTGCGCATCATGATGTTGCTAGTAGAGACGAACGTGACCGGTTTGCAAAGCGGACTTTGCGAGGGCGCGCGTGTCGGATCGTTTCGCGAAGATCACTTCGCGGCTTTGAGAAAGGCGAGAAGGTCTGCCAGGTCCTGTTTCGTCAGCACCTGTTCCAATCCATCCGGCATCAGTGACACTTTGCCGGGGCGCATCTCGACCACGTCCGCGCGGGCGATGCGCGCTTCGGTCTCGGGGCCATTCGCCAAGACGACTTCATCCGGCGCGTCTTTGCGCACGATGCCGGTGACGTCTTCACCATCTTTGACCGCGACCGTGAAAGGCTCGTAGCTCCGCACGAAGCTCGCGCTCGGGTAAATGATGCTCTCCAGCAAATCCATCTCCGTCCGCACCTGCCCGATGCGCGTGAGGTCCGGCCCTAGCTTGCCGCCGAGGTAGCCGATGGCGTGGCACGTCGCGCACGCGGACTTCTGGCTCTTGAAGATTTGGTGTCCGCGCCCCACATCGCCGTCCTTGAGCGTGAGCAGCAGCGTCTCCAGATGCGCGCGCTGCTTGCCCGCATCCGCGTTCAAGAGCGTGAGCAAGTCCGCGCCCGCGTCCTGCACGGACTTCGGATATTTCGCGAGCAGCGGCTTGAGCAAATCCACGCGCAACCCGCGGAGCCCAGTCGAATTCTTCAGTGCCGCGACGAGCTTCAAGCCCAGCGCCTCCCTCGGCAACTTCTCAAACACCGGCAGCAACCTCGGCGCATCCAGCGGGGAAATCTCCTTCATCGTTTCCACGAGCGCGAACTGCTGCTCGACAGTCAACTTCGCCTTCACCAAAACGGCTGCCGCCGCGCTGCGCGTGAGCATTGGGTTCGCTGAGGCGAGATTGATACGCAGGAAATGGAACAAAGTGTCAGGCACAGCGGAGGTGTTCCCCGCCGTTACAAGTGCATCCAAACGGATGTCTGCTTGCTGCAAGGAACTCTCTCCCAAGTTCTGAAGCGCCGTGATCAACGCTTTGTTTCCTTGCTTGGGAACGGAGAAGGTTCGCGCGGTCACGACGGCTTGGCGGACCAACATTTCGTTGGATTCGGAAAGCAAGTCCGTGACGACTTTCATCCAGTCAACCGGGGTCTCTTTGAGGCCCGATGCGGTCATCGCGCGTAGGACAATCAGCTTCGCTTCCACAGCCACGGCTCGGTCGCTGGTGAGTTCCACCATCGTTCGCTGAATCGCGGGGGACTTTGCCAGTTGTGCGAGGCGTAGGCTGGTCTCCACGGGGTCGGGAGTCGGCAGATTCTTCCCGTAGAAAAACAGGTCGCTATGAAATTGGCGGGCGAGCTTTTCGCCCAACTCCGGCCGGTGCCCGACAATCCACCATGCCGTCTGCCGGAGGATTGGCTCCTTGGAGTAGCACAAGCGCCAGACTTCGTCCGGCTTCACAGCGTTGTTCGGCATCTGGTCGAGCGCAAGCAACGCGACCCGCTTCACAGCCGGATTCGCTGAAGTCAAACCAGCGGTTGCTTCCGATGGGACACCAATTTCAATGAGCGCGGCTGTCAGCGAATGTTCCAGCGTGCGGCGACCGTCGCCTTCAGGAAGTTTTGCAAGCTGCTCCGCGCCGCTGATGAGCGCAGGCACGGCCGAAGCGCTACCGATGCGGCCGAGCGCTTCCGCTGCTACCCGTCGGGTGGCGGCGCTGGTTTCGATTGAGGTGAGAAAAGTTTGTATGCGCCCGACCGCATTCGTGTCCCGCCACGCGCTCACGACGTGAATCGCTGCATGGCGAACGGACGCGTCCGTGTCGTTGAGCGCAGTGCGGACGGCCTCGCGGGCAGCGAGTCCGGCGATGCGAGAGAGAGACCACACGGCGTCGCGCCGAGTTTCCGAAGAACTTCCTCTCATCACAGCTTCGCGCAACAGAGGCACAGCAGGTTCACCACTCTTGCCCAACTCGTGAATGACGCGTTGGCGGACGTAAAGGCGATCGTCGGAGAGAAGTTTTGTGAGGTCGGCGGGCTTGAGCGCGGGCCAGTTAATCTTGAGGCCTCGCGGGTCAGTGGTCTTGGGCATTCCCACTTTGCGCAGCCGGTAAATGCCGCCGAGCACGTCGGGCTTGGCCAGTTGCGATGTGGGGCAACAGATTTTATACCAGCCGCCCGTGTCCACGATGAGGATACTTCCGTCGGCGTCTTCGAGCACGTCGGTCGGGTGGAAGTCCACATGGTCGCTGGCGAGAAGGTCGGTGTCCTTCGTCTTGAAGGTCGCACCATCGGGAATGAGTTCGTGGCGGACGACTTTGCGGAGGTTGAAGTAGCAGGCGAGCAGATTGTCGGACCAGTCCGCGCCGAAGACTCGCGAGCGATAGGTGGTTAGCCCGCACGGGGCGGATGCGCCGGAGTGATGCATCACGGGCATCAGGTCGCCGGTGCGCGGATGCCCGTCGAGGGCGGATTGCTCCTTGCCATACACGCCGCCATAGATGGCGTGGAGCAAACCGTCGCGCCTGCCGCCGCCGGGTTGGACGAACGTGCAGCTCAAAAACCGCTCGCCGGTCGAGTGAAACGCGACACCAACCGGATTATCCATACCGCCGGTGAGCACGGGTTCGAGGCCCGAGCCGTCCGGCCGCGCGCGGAAGATGTGCGAGGCGCGTGTGACGAAAGGTTTTCCATTCGGGAGCGTGTAGCGCTGTTCGGCGAACGCGCCCTTCGTCCAGTAAATCCAGCCGTCGGGACCAAGATAGGGGCCGTGCAAATCGTTCGCGCAGCCGGTAAGCGTCTTGCCGTCGTGCCAGACCTCGCGTTTGTCTGCAACACCGTCGCCGTCGGTATCGGTGAGCTTCCAGATTTGTGGCGGCGCGGCGACGTAGAGCGAGCCTTCGTAGAACATCGCGCCCTCGGGGAACATCATCTTGTCGGCGAACACCACGGACTTGTCGAAGCGCCCGTCACCATCCGTGTCTTCGAGGCGGACGATACGGTGATCCTTGCGTTCGTATTGCGTCGGACCTTTCTCATTCGAACCGGAGGAGTCAGTCGCGTAGAGCCGGCCCCGCTCATCGAAGCTGATGGAGATGGGGCGGTTGACGAGTGGCGCGCGAGCGACCAGCTCGACCGTGAAGCCGTCGGGCAGTGTGAAGGCGTGACCGTTGAGGTTGGTTATCGCAGCGCGGGCTGTCGTCACAGCAAGGGTGAAGCTGAGGAGAGAAAATAAAAGGTGACGCATGGCTTTTATGAAATTTCCGTAATCAGACTTTCACTAGTCCGAAGGAGCTGCAAGCGGTTTCATTTTCTTTGCTGGTTTCAGGTTGGCAATCTAGCTGCAAATGGCGTAAAAGTCCCTTTCCGCTTCGGCGGAGGCGATGAAACCGCAAGTCGAAATCTACGACACGACCCTGCGCGACGGCAGTCAGGGCGAGGGCATCAATTTCTCAGTGGCGGACAAGCTTCGCATTGCTGAGAAACTCGATGCCTTCGGCGTGCATTACATCGAGGGCGGTTGGCCTGGCTCCAATCCGAAGGACATCGAATTCTTCGCCGAGGCCAAGCGGCGCAAGTTCAAGCGCGCGCGGCTCGCTTCGTTCGGTTCCACTCGCCGCAAAGGCATGTCGGTGGAATCTGATGCGCAGGTGCGCCTGCTCATCGAGGCGGAGACGCCGGTCGTGACCATCTACGGGAAAACGTGGTTGCTGCACGTGAAAGAGGTGTTGCGCTGCACGCCGGAAGAGAACTTGGGGATGATTGGTGACACCGTGCGTTTCTTGAAGGACCACGGCAAGTTCGTCATCTACGATTGCGAACACGGCTTTGACGGTTACAAGGACGATCCCGAGTATGCGCTTGCGACGTGGATGGCCGCTGAAAAGGCCGGCGCGGACATCGTGACTCTTTGTGACACCAACGGCGGTTGCCTGCCGAGCGAGGTGGCGCGTATTACTGCGGCAGCGATTGGCAGACTCAATTGCAAAGTCGGCATTCACACGCACAACGACATCGGCCTCGGTGTTGCGAATGCGCTTGCGGCCATCGAGTCCGGTTCGACGCACGTGCAGGGCACGGTGAATGGCTACGGTGAGCGCACGGGTAACTGCAATCTCACGAGCATCATTCCCTGCGTGGCCTTCAAGATGAAGAAGCGCTGTGTGCCCGAATCGTCACTCGCCAAGCTCAAAGAACTTTCGCAGTTCGTCGACGAAATCGCCAACATTCGCCACGATGTTCGCCAGCCGTGGGTCGGTTCGGCGTGTTTCGCACACAAGGGTGGCACGCACGTGAACGCTGTACAGAAAGTCGCCCGTAGTTATGAGCACATCGAACCTGCGGCCGTGGGCAATGTCCGCAACGTGCTCATCAGCGATCTCGCGGGTCGAAGTAACATCGTGCTCAAGGCGCAGTCCCTTGGTTTCAAGATTGAGAACGACACGCCGGAGCTAAAGCCTATCCTCGCGCGCATAAAGGAACTCGAGCACGCTGGATACGAGTTCGAGGCGGCAGAAGGGTCGCTCGCGCTTCTCATCAAGCGTATTCTTGAGCATAATGAACTGCCCTTCCGTGTGGAGGGCTATCACGTCTCGATGCGCGGCAATGGCTTGGGTACCGTCTGCGAAGCGACCGTGAAGGTGCGCGTGGGCGATGAGATTTCGCACACGGTTGCGGAGGGCGACGGCCCCGTGAACGCGCTCGATGGTGCGTTGCGCACGGCGTTGGTGAAGTTTTTCCCCAAGCTGCAGAACATCCGTCTCACCGATTACAAGGTGCGCATCATCAACTCCTCCACTGGCACCGCTGCAAAGACGCGCGTCCTGATCCAATCGACGAACGGTCAGCGTGAGTGGGGCACGGTGGGTGTGAGCGAGAACATTATCGAAGCCTCATTGCAGGCGCTGGTGGACTCGATGGAATACGCTTTGACCCGCAAGTAAACTCAACTCCCGCACAACCTATGAAAAACTGGATCCGCTCGTTCGTCTTGTTCGCCGCACTGTTCGCGCTCACCGCCACCGCCGCTGATTGGGTCGTCTATGAAGGCAAGGAAGGCGCGGGCAAGGGCAAGCACATCGTCTTCCTCGCCGGTGATGAGGAATACCGCAGCGAAGAGGGTCTGCCGCAGCTCGCCAAGATTCTCAGCCAACGACACGGTTTCAAATGCACCGTGCTCTTCTCGGTTGATGCCGAGGGGATCATCAACCCCGACGCCGGCGGTAGTCTTACAAATCCCGCCGCGCTCGATTCCGCGGATGCCATCGTGATGCTCCTGCGCTTCCGCCACTGGAACGACGACGCGAACAAGAAGTTCGAAGCCGCCGTGAACCGGGGCGTGCCACTCATCGCGCTGCGGACCAGCACGCACGCCTTCAGCGGGCTTAAGGGGCCTTACGAGAAGTGGAACTGGGGCAACAAAGGTGGCTTCGGTAAGCAGGTGCTGGGCGAAACTTGGGTTTCGCACTGGGGTCGGCACAAGGTCGAGGCCATGTTGGGGGTCGTTGAACCAGGCGCGGAGAATCACGCTATTCTCAAAGGCGCCGGCCAGATCTTCGCCGACTCCGATACCTATGAAGCCTACCCCCCTGCCGACGCGAAAATCCTCGTGCGAGGTCAGGTGCTCAAAGGCATGAAGCCCACCGACCTGCCGGCCGATTACAAGAAGAAGCGCGCCAATGATAAGATGGAGCAGGGCGTCAACGATCCCATGATGCCCGTCGCTTGGACGCGTGAAGTCAAAAACGAAGCCGGCAAGGTGAACAAAATCTTCACCACTACCATGGGGGCCGCCACCGATCTCCAGAGCGAGGGCACTCGTCGTCTCGTAGTAAATAGCGTCTTCTGGGGTCTCGGACTCGAAGTCCCCGCCAAGGCGAACGTCGACTACATCGGCGAGTACAAGCCCTCGATGTACTCCTTCAAGGGGTACAAAAAGGGCGTGAAGCCGTCCGACCACGAGTTGAAGTGATTTTCGTAATACGGTTCAACGAGATGGGACGCGCGAAGGCTGGATTCGGTGGGCCGCCCGTTGCTGAAGAAGTAATGTTTTGAGCTACAGATACTTTTTCTCGCACGTCCGTTTGCGTTTCATCCCCGGGTAAATAAAGTTTCTAATGACCGAGATTCCCAAAGCCTACGAGCCGCAGTCCGTGGAGGACAAATGGTATGACTTCTGGCTGAAGGCGGGCTGCTTCACGGCCGATCCCGCCCGCGTTTCCGAGAACCGCCCTGCGTTCTCCATCGTCATCCCGCCGCCGAATGTCACGGGCATGCTCCACATGGGGCACGTGCTCAACAACACCATCCAAGACATTCTCAGCCGAAAAGCGCGCATGGATGGCAAAGAAGTCCTGTGGCTCCCGGGCACGGATCACGCGGGCATCGCCACGCAGGTGCAGGTGGAGAAGGCGTTGAAGAAGGAGGAGCGGAAGACCAAGCACGACCTCGGCCGCGAGGAATTTCTCAAGCGCGTCTGGACGTGGAAGGAGAAGCACGGCGGCATCATCATCAACCAACTCAAGAAGCTCGGCTGCTCGTGTGACTGGACGCGCGAGCGCTTCACGATGGACGCCGAGTATTCGCGCTGCGTGCAGCAGGTCTTCGTGGAGCTTTACCGAAAGGGCATGATTTATCGCGGCAAGCGGATGGTGAACTGGTGCCCTGCCTCGCTCACCGCGCTGTCCGACGAGGAAGTGGAGATGAAACCGCAGAAAGGTTTCATGTATCACTTCAAGGTGGAAGTGGCGGAGTTGCCCGGCACATGGCTCACCATTGCCACGACGCGGCCAGAAACGATTCCCGGCGACACGGCGGTCGCGGTGAATCCGAAAGACCCGCGTTACGCGCATTTCATCGGCAAACACATCGTGCGACCGTTGCCGGCCGAATTGCCACGCGAACAGAAGCTCATCCCCATCATCGGCGACGCGCATGTGGATTTCGAGTTCGGCACGGGCGTGCTCAAAGTTACGCCTGCGCATGACAAAGCGGATTTTGACATCGGTCAGCGCCACAAACTGCCCGTGCTTGAAGTCATCAATGCTGACGGCACGATGAACACGCTTGCGGGTGGGCCAATGGCAGGACTGGATCGATTCAAGGCGCGCAAGCTCGCGGTGGAATTGCTGACCGAACAAGGTGCGCTCGTGGAGGAAAAGCCTTACGAAAACAGCGTCGGCTTCAGCCAGCGCGCGGATGTGCCCATCGAGCCGCGCCTGAGCGAACAATGGTTCCTCAAGTATCCAAGCGTGCCAGCGAGCCAAGCTTGTGTGGTGGACGGACGGATGAAGTTCTATCCCGACCGCTGGGCGAAGGTTTACGATCACTGGCTAACGAACATTCAGGATTGGTGCATCAGCCGACAACTGTGGTGGGGACATCGCGTGCCGGTGTGGTATCGCGGCGATGAAGTGAAGTGCCAGATCGAATCGCCGGGCGCAGATTGGGCGCAAGACCCCGACGTTCTCGATACGTGGTTCAGTTCGTGGCTTTGGCCGTTCGCCACGATGGGCTGGCCCGAAAAGACCGACACGCTGCGCAAGTTTTATCCCACGACCGATCTCGTCACCGGACCGGACATCATTTTCTTCTGGGTCGCCCGCATGATCATGGCGGGCTACGAGTTCATGGGCGAGATGCCGTTTCGTAATGTCTATTTCACCGGCATCATCCGCGACAAGCAGGGCCGCAAGATGTCGAAGACGCTCGGCAACTCACCCGACCCGCTCGAGCTCATCGCCAAATACGGCGCCGACGCTCTGCGCTTCGGCACGATGCGCAGCGCGCCGCTCGGGCAGGATGTGCTCTTCGACGAGAAGGACGTGGAACTGGGTCGCAACTTTTGCAACAAGCTGTGGAACGCCTGCCGCTTCCGGCAGATGCAAGGCGGCGAGACCGAAGGCGAAATCAGCCCCGCATTGTTGACCAGCGACGACAAGTGGATCCTGCTGCGATTGGATCAAGCCATCGTGGAAGTGACCGCGGCTTTTGCCGATTACAAGTTCAGCGAAGCCACCGCTGTACTCTACCGGTTTTTCTGGAGCGAGTATTGCGACTGGTATGTGGAAGCGAGCAAAGCCGTGCTGCAAGGTAGCGACGCCGCGCACAAAGCCAACACGATTGCCGTGATTGATTTCGTGCTCGGCCACACGCTGCGCCTCTTCCATCCGTTCCTGCCGTTCATCACTGAGGAACTGTGGCACGGGATGGGTTTCGCTGCCGATATGCCACCAGAGCAAGGCGGCAAAACCATCATGACCGCGCACTGGCCCAAGCCGCTAGGCGCTGAGTTTAAGGACAACTACGGGCTGGACGAAAGTGACGTGCAATTTGTCGTGACCAAACACGAACTCGTCACACTCGGGCGCAACCTCAAAGCGCAGTTCAATCTTGCGTCGAAGCGCGTGAATTTTCAGTTCCGCCCCGCAGGCACGTTGCCGCCGCACGAACTGGAAGTTTTGCGTCTGCTGCTCGGTGCGGAGAAACTGGAGTGCATTGCTGGCGCGCCTGCCAAAGGCACGCCCACCGTGCGCAACGCGTTGGGTGAACTTTTCATGCCGTTGTCCGGGCTGGTGGACTTTGCGGCGGAACGCGCGCGCCTCGGTAAAGAGCTGGAAAAAATTACCGGTGAGATCGAGAAGGTGCAGAGCAAGCTCGCCAACCCCGGCTTTGCAGAAAAAGTGCCACCCACTGTCCTCGCCGAGCATCAGCAGCGCCTCGCCGACTGGCAGACCAAGGCGCAACAAGCCCGCACGTCCCTCGCCGCGCTCGAATCTGTGTAGGCTCTCCCGTGAAAAGCGCTCTCGTACAGTTCCTCGACCAATCACTCCAGCCGGCCGGTATCATCTGGCTGCTCCTCCTCGTCCTGGGCGTCTTGCAATGGCGAGCACGCTTGCGCCGCTGGGCGTGGGCGACGTTCGCTGTGGCGGCGCTCTTCTCCATCGCTGGTGGGACACCACTACCGAAGCTGCTCCTGCAAACGCTGGAGCGACCGTATGCAAAACAAAACATGGATATGTTCCCCGAAGCCGATGCCGTGCTAGTGCTCGGAGGATATCTGAGCAACGGGCACCACGAGCCGGCGGGCTTTGATTTCAGTGATGCTAGTGATCGGATTATGGCTGGCGTTGAATTGGTTCGCCGCGGCAAGGCGAAACATCTCGTGATAGGTGGTGGAGCAAATATTGTTGAGGGACGTGTCCAAACCGAAGCTGATGCTGTTGAGCCCTGGCTTCAGCGCTGGAATCTGGTAAGTGCCCCGATTGTGCGCTTGCCGGTCTGTACTAATACGCGTGACGAGGCCGCCGCGCTGGCGAATTTGATGAAGGAGCGTGGCTGGAAAAGCGTGCTGCTCGTCACCTCGGCGTGGCACATGCGACGATCGGAGGCGGTCTTTCGTACCGCCGGCGTGTCCGTAACCCCTGTGGCGTGCGATTTTAGCGCCTATCCTATCGGAGAGGGACGCCTACTCAACGCATGGCCCATCGTACCCACACCCGGGAAACTGCACGATTTCGCTGTCTATTGCCACGAGATCATCGGTTGGTGGTATTATCGCGCGCGCGGATGGATTAAGTCCGAGGAGAGTTGTTGCAAAGAAACCGATGAATCGAAGTGACCTTTCGCGTGCGCTATCGATAGCCGCAAAGGCTGCGCGTGCCGCTGGCGCGCTTATGCGGCGCCATCTTGCGACGCCCAAGCGGGTCAATGAGATTTCCCAACACGACATCAAGCTCGAGCTCGACGTCCGCTGTCAGAAGCTCATCGAGCGAATGCTGCGCACAACTTTCCCCGCTGTAGCCATTCTTGGAGAGGAGGGTATGTGGGGAGATACGCACGCAGATGCGCGCTGGGTGGTGGACCCGATTGATGGTACGGTGAACTTCGCCTACGGCATTCCGCATGCGTGTGTCTCGATTGCGCTACAGTTGAAATCCACCAAAAGGGCTCGATGCAAGCTGGGCATCGATTACCCCGATGCTTACGAGACGGTGGTCGGGGTTGTTTATGATCCTTTTCTCGACGAACTCTGGACGGCAACTCGCAGCCAGCCATCCCGCCTCAACGGCAAACCGATTCGCGTGAGCTCAAGAAAGCGATTGAGCGAAACGATTATCGCGATGGGTTTCGCCAAATATCGCGAGACATTAGTAGCAACCATCCCGGTGCTGAACCAGCTCGTCCACCGCGTGCGCAAGGTCCGCATTCTCGGTGCTGCTGCGCTCTCGATGGTGTGGGTGGCCAACGGTCGAATGGATGCCTATCGCGAGCGCGGCGTGCGGTTGTGGGACATCGCCGCGGGCGGCTTGATTGTCGAACGCGCGGGAGGCGAGTTCTGGCGCCGCGCCGTAGAGGGCGAGCACAGTTACGAAATCATCGCTCACAATGGTAAGCTGCGCCGGCAGATTCTTGCAGCTGGCTGAAGTTACTTCTTCCTGCGTCGTGGCCGACTGGCGGCGATGAAGCTTTTGAAAATCTGCAAATGCTCCGCATACCTGTCGCAGAGCCGCTCAGGATGAAACTGCACCCCGAGTAGGAAAGGAGACAGGCCTGCCTCAGCCGGTTCAAGCGCTTCGATAACGCCATCCTCGCTCGTGGCGGTGACGCGGAGAGTCGGCGCGACTTTTCCAGCGGCTTGATGGTGCGAGGTATTCGCACCCAATCGGTTCGTGCCGGCGATGAGCTCGAGCAGTGAACCGAAAGCAACGCTCACGTCGTGGACGAGTTCATTCTTTGCGTCGCTGCGGCGATGGTCGAGTGCGCCGGGCACCTGCGTGGGAATATCGGCGATGAGCGTGCCGCCTAGGGCGACGTTCAGCACCTGATGTCCGCGGCAGATGGCGAGCAGCGGCTTCTGCTGGCGGAGCGCTTCATCGATTAGCATCAACTCGAAGAGGTCGCGCTGGCGGTCGATACCCAGCACTTTTTTGCGCAGGCTTTCGGGCATCGACTTGTCGTAGAGATCGGGTTGGACATCGTCGCCGCCGGTCAGCATCACGCCGTCGCTGCGGCGGACGGCCTCGGCTATTAGCGGGGCAGCGTCAGTGACCGGCAAAACCCACGGAAGGCCACCGCTGACGGTGACGGCGAAGGCGTACCGGTTAGAAAGGCTGAGTGAAGCGTCGCTGAATTCCTCGCCCCTTTTTTGCGTACTGGGGGTGACGAGGATCAGCGGCGCGTTTTTCATATCACACCTTCGCCTCAGGGAAACGTTCGCGGATGGCTTTCTTGACGTTGTTTTCCTCCTCGGGGCGCTGCAGGCGGCGTTGAATGCGGCGCTGGACGGAGTCCAGCAGCTCCAGCCAATCCTCAAGCGGCGGGTCTTTGATGAGTTCCCATTGCTCGTTGCGTTTCTGGCGTTGGTAGAAAATCCATTGTTTGCCCACATGCTGGGCGTACACGTCGAGTTTCACTCCCTCCTCGGTACGCCGCGTCCAGCCGATTTCTGCTTTTGCCCCCATATCACTCCGGCAAATCGACGCTGGCGACGGCCATTGCTGCAATGCCTTCTTCGCGTCCGATGAAACCGAGGTGCTCGTTGGTCGTGGCCTTGATACCGACCTTGGTGGCTGGGATGCTGAGCGCGGTGGCGATGTTGGCCTTCATGGCAGCGGCGTGCGGCAGTACTTTCGGCGCTTGGGCGATAATTGTGGCGTCGATGTTCACGATGCGGCCACCGCGGGCTTTCACCTGCTTCGCAGCTTCCTCGAGAAAGATACGGCTTGGGGCGCCTTTCCAACGCGGGTCGGTATTGGGGAAGAACTGGCCGATGTCGCCTGCGCCGATGGTGCCGAGCACGGCGTCACAGATTGCGTGCATTAGCGCGTCGGCATCGGAATGGCCATCGAGGCCTTTCGTGTGAGGGATTTCGACGCCGCCGAGGATGAGCTTGCGCCCAGTGGCCAGCGGGTGGACATCGTAACCGATTCCAACGTGGATCATAAAATGGTCGGAGCGACAGGATTTGAACCTGCGACACCTTGCTCCCAAAGCAAGTACTCTACCGGGCTGAGCTACGCTCCGTGCTGAACTGAATCTTTCACGCTACGAGCCCCACGGCAAGGTTTTCCGCGCATTAACACTTCCGTTTAGTGTTGAGATGAGGTTAAGTTGGGTCATGGCGTTTAGTAAACTTGGCCTATCTCAACCGATTGTCGATGGCGTGAAGGCGATGGGTTATGTGGACCCGACCCCCATTCAGCTTCGCGCGATTCCACTCGTCCTCGCGGGCACGGATGTGATCGGCAGTGCCCAGACGGGCACGGGCAAAACCGCGGCGTTCGGCCTGCCAATCCTCTCCAAAATCGGCAGCCACCAGCCAGCGCCGCGTGTGCTTATCCTCGAACCGACGCGTGAATTGGCCGCGCAGGTGGAGACGGCGTTCCGTGACTTTGCGCGTTTCACTAATCTACGGGTGGCCGTGATGTACGGTGGCGTAGGTTACGGCAAGCAGATTGACGCGCTCAAGGAAGGCGTGGACGTTCTCGTCGCGACGCCGGGTCGATTACTTGACCACATCGAGCAAGGGGCCTGTCGCCTGAATCACATTCAATATCTCGTACTCGACGAAGCTGATCGGATGCTCGACATGGGCTTTCTGCCCGACGTGCGCCGCATCGTCGAGAAATGCCCGCGCGACCGTCACACCTCACTTTTCTCGGCGACCGTTCCTGTGCAGATCGAGACGCTGATTCAATGGGCGATGCGGACTCCCGAGACAATCGAGATTGGTGCCCGTCGTTCGCCGGCAGAGACCGTCAAGCACGCGCTCTATCCCGTCGCCGAATCGCAGAAGTCGGACCTGATGCTCGAACTACTCAACCGGGTGAACTACGATTCAGTCATCATTTTCTGCCGCACAAAGCACGGCGCCGACCGCATTGCGAGCCTTCTCCAACGCCACAACCACGCCGTGGCCGTGCTCCATTCGAACCGCACACAGCGCGAGCGTGAAGAGGCATTGCAGGGTTTTCGCGACGGCAAACACGAGGTGCTGGTGGCAACGGACATTGCCGCGCGCGGTCTCGACATCGCCGACGTAAGCCACGTGGTGAACTACGATGTCCCGCAGCATCCCGAGGATTACGTGCACCGAATCGGCCGTACTGGTCGCGCTCAGGCGACCGGCGATGCGCTTACGATTATGGTCGCCGAGGACGCCACGCACGTCTTCGCCATCGAGCGATACATCGGGCAGAAAATCCTGCGCGAGAAGATTGAGGGATTCGATTACAAGTACACCGCTATCTTCGACGAAGGAAAGCCGGGCGCCCTCTCGCCACACGAGCGCAAGGTGAAGGCCGTGCGCGTTCGCGGTGGTTACTACTTCGGCCCCTCTGTCCGCCGCCGCCGCTGATTTCCACCCGTTACCGACTCGCCGCGGTTTGCTTGGCGCCGCCGATGCAGAAGAGGTGTTTGTCGCCGCGCAGGTAGAGCTTCCCGTCACTGATTGCCGGCGATGCGTAGGTGGGTTCGCCAAGTTTATTTTGAGCGACGAGTTCGTAGGTTTTTCCCGGGCGGACGACGTAGGTTACGCCATCGTCGTTCAGGAAATAGACCAAGCCGTTTGCGGAGACGAGTGAGGCGTGGCTGCGGCCGATTTTCTCCTGCCAGAGAAGCTCGCCTGTCTTCGCCAGAAGGCAGTTCGCCATGCCTGTGTCTCCGACAATGAGGAAGTAATCGCCTTCACTGATGGGCGATGGCACATAGGAAACCATGCTCGCCTTGGTGTGATGCCATGCGATTTGCGGGTGGGTGAACTCCGCCTGATGGTAAATGTCGCCGAGGTCTCCGCTGCCCGTGTGGCGCAGGCCAAGCAGATGGTGCTGCGGAAATCCCGCTGTGAGGAAGAGCAGGTCGGCGCGTTCGTTGTAAACGAGCGACGCGACGTACTGCTCCGTGGGGCCTTTAAGATACCAATGGACCTTGCCGGTATCGGGGTCGTAGCTCGCGGTTGATTTGTCACCGGCCACAATCATCTGTGTGCGCCCGGAGAGTTGGCGGATGATTGGAACGCAATAGCTACGGGTCTTGTTCGCCCGCGGTACTTTCCAGAGAGTTTTACCAGTCGCCTTGTCGAGTGCCGCGATGTAGCTCTGACCGTCGTGATCGCCGTTCACGATGAGTTTGTCATTGTGCAGAACGGGCGAGGTGCAGAAACCGTGGACGCTCTTGAACACGCCTGGGCGGACAATCCATTGCTGCTGACCAGTGAAGTCATAGGCTGCGACGACCATGTCCTGCACATCGAGAAAGGTCACGTAGACGAGTTTCCCGTCCGTGGCGGGCGTGCTGGATGCATGGCTATTCTCGCGGTGCTTCTTTTCAAAGGGAGATTTTACGACGACCTGTTCCCAGAGAATCTTGCCGCTGTTCTTATCGAGGCAAATGAGGGTGCGGCCTTCCGTCTCCGCCACTGCACCGACGGTGAAGAGTCGATCGCCCCAAGTGATAACCGAGGCGTGACCTCCAGCCAGCGGCATCTTCCACAAGACATTTTCAGTGCCGCTCCACTTCGATGGAACAGTCTTCTCAAGGCTTGTCCCGTCGCCGCGCGGTCCGCGCCAACCCGGCCAGTTCTCCGCGTGAATCGCGACGGGCAGAGTGAGCAACGGCAGCAGGCAGGCAAAGAAATGAGAGCGGATAGAGAGTGCGATTTTCATTTGAGTGTTCACGTGAGTACCAGACGTTTGATGATGGTGTAAACTTCAGTCGAATCGAGCTGCGTTTGAGAGAGCAGGGCGGGGGATTCGGAGATGAGTAGCGGCCAGTCGCTGCGGCTCTTCGGGCGACAGCCGTGGGAGCCCTTCACCAGCGTGGCATCGAGCGGAATGACATTCATCAGCATCCGGAACCCGAGTTGTTTCTGGAGCAGACGCCAGAGAATGCGGATCTTTACGGCGGGAATCGCGGGATCGAGGAAGAGTTCCACGGGGTCGTAGCCAGGCTTGCGGTGGATGTCCACGCAGCGGGCGAAGTCGGGCGCGCGTGCGTCGTCCAGCCAGTAGTAATAGGTGAACCAAGCGTTCTCAGCGGCGACAGCGATGAGGTCGCCCGCGCGAGCATGGTCGATGCCGGCGGCCTTCTTTTCGGCTGGGCCCATCACTTGCGTCACGCCGGGTGTCTGCTCGAGTAGCGCGCGGACTTTATTCTCGATACCGCGGTCGTTGATGTAGATGTGAGCGACTTGATGATCGGCGACGGCAAAGGCACGCGAGTTGCCGCAGTCGAGCAACTCGAGACCGAGTTCTTCCTTCACGGTGATCCAACCTTGCTGGCGAAAGAGACGGTTGAGGTGAAGCGGCGTGTCGACGGGCGTGATGCCGTACTCCGAGAGGAGCAAGACACGCACGTCGCGTTTCGCAAAGAACTCGATGAGATCGCCGACGATGGCGTCGATCTCGCGCAGATCTTTCGCGATACGAGGGTCGTTCGGGCCGAGCCGTTGCAGGTTGTAATCGAGGTGCGGTAGATAGACGAGGTTGAGCGTCGGTTGTTTCTTCTCCTCAATCCATTTGGCCGACTCGGCAATCCAGCGCGTGGCACAGTCAGCTTTTCCTTGTGGAGAGTCCAAGCCGGCAACTGGGCCCCAGAATCCGGGAAACGGGAACTCACCGAGGTCGAGTTTCATTTCCACGCGCACGTCGTACGGCCAGGAATAAACGTCGAAGAATTTGCGTCCGTCGGCGGGGTACATCGGACGGGGTGTCATCGACCAGTCGGCGGTGGAATACATGTTGTACCACCAAAACATCTTTGCGCAGGTGAATGTGGAATCTGCGGCGTGCAGGTCGTCCCAGATTTTCGGTGCGGTGACGAGGTGGTTGGATTGTTTCCAAAACTGCACCTCGGACTGCTCGCGATTGTACCAACCGTTGGCGACTATGCCGTGGGTTCCGGGCGTTTGGCCGGTGATGTAGTTCGACTGCGCGGCACAGGTGACAGCGGGAAAAGCGGGCGCGACGTGAGCGAGTGTGCCGCGTTGCCGGAAGGCATTGATGCGCGGCGTATGCGGCCCGAGGAGCGACTCGGTGAGACCGACGACGTTGAGAACAGCGGTGCGGTTCACGAGCAGAGTCTGGCCACGCTCAGCCGTGCGCGGGAATGATTTTCTTGCTGCGCTTGCGGTGACGCTCCTCGAGTTCGTAGATGGCCTCGATGACCTTGGGGAGATTCATCGCATTCACCTCGATGCCGTGGCCGATGGCTTCAATGAGGGTGATGGTCAGTCGACCGCCGAGATGTTCGCGAAATTCCTCGAGACCGTTGATGATGACGAGCGATTCATCCGCGTCATCCACGTGAAGCAGTTCGCTGGCCCACAACTCGAAGCCGAGATTTTCTAAAAGGGTTAACACGCGTTCGGCGCTGGTGGAGTCCAAGAGGCCGATGCGGCGGGCATAAACGACGTCGAGGGCGATGCCGACGGCGACCGCTTCGCCGTGGCGGATCCGGTATTCAGAGAGTTGCTCTAGCTTGTGCGCGGCCCAGTGGCCGAAGTCGAGCGGACGCGCGGAACCGAACTCGAACGGGTCGCCGCTGGTGGCGATGTGGTTCACGTGTAGTTCGGCGCAGCGGTAAATGAGACGTTGCATCGCGGTCGGCTCGAAGGCGGCGAGCGCAGTTGAATCACGCTCCATTGCCTCAAAGAACTCACGATCGCGAATACAGGCGACCTTCACAGCCTCGACGTAGCCACCCCGTTTATCGCGCGGCGAGAGGGTAGCGAGGAGTTGGAAATCATTTATGACGGCGAAAGGCGGCGCGAAGGTACCGATGAAATTCTTTTTCCCGAAGGCGTTGATGCCGTTTTTCACGCCGACGCCTGAATCGTCCTGGCTGAGGGTCGTGGTTGGAATCCGCACATGGCGCATACCGCGGTGGGCGGTGGTCGCAGCGAGGCCGACCATGTCCAGCAGTGCGCCGCCGCCGACGCAGATGACGTAGCTGTGGCGGTCGATGTGGTGACGCTCGATTTGGGATTGGATTTCTGAGACGTGGAAGTAGGAGTTCTTCACGCGCTCGCCACCCTCGATAATCATGGGCGGCGTGACGAGTCGGAGAGTGTCCGCATGAGCAGTAAAATACGATTCAATCTGCTTTAGGAGTTCCGGTTGGGCGTGCGCCAACGCCTCATCCAGCACCACGAGCGTTTTGCGCGGGTCGCGAAGTTCGTCGTTCACCAGCACGTCGCGCAGCATGGTATTTCCCAAGGCAAAGACACCTTGGGTAAAGTGAATCTGGTGCCGGAAGCTGACGCTGATGGTGCGTTCGATATGCGACATGCTCAAATCAATCTGCTCTGTTGGACGTGCGATTTCGAGTTTTATTTCAACGATGCACTTGAAGAGAATGCTTCTTTCTTGTCCCTGCAGCCGTCGTTGCTACAGTCGCCTCTCTTGTGGACATTCGCAGTGAAATTGCCCGTCGCCGTACGTTTGCCATCATCTCGCACCCCGACGCAGGTAAGACGACGCTGACCGAGAAGTTGCTGCTCTACGGGGGCGCGGTGCAACTCGCCGGCAGCGTCACAGCGCGCAAGAACCAGCGGGCCACGACGAGCGATTGGATGGAGTTGGAGAAGAAGCGCGGCATCTCCATAAGCTCGACGGTGCTACAGTTCGACTACGGTGACTACCGTATCAACCTGCTCGACACGCCCGGCCACAAGGATTTTTCCGAGGACACCTACCGCGTTCTCACGGCGGTGGACTCGGTGGTGATGGTGATTGACGCTGGCAAGGGCATCGAGGCCCAGACGCGCAAGCTTTTCGAGGTCTGTCGTCAGCGCGGTATCCCCATCTTCACCTTCATAAACAAGTGCGACCGGCCGTCGCGCGAGCCGCTCGACCTGCTGGACGAGCTGGAACGTGTGCTCGGTATCAGTGCGTTTCCGATTAACTTTCCCATCGGCAACGGCCTTGATTTCAAGGGCGTGTACGACCGACGCGATCGGCAGGTGCATCTCTTCGAACGGACGGTGGGCGGGATGTTCCGCGCGCCGGTGGCCACCGGCGGGTTCGATGATCCATTCGTGCGCGAGCGCGTGGACGAGGCGACTTTCAGCAAGGTGCGTGAGGAGCTGGAGATGCTCGATATGGCTGGCGCGGAGTTCGATCAAGCCGCGGTGTTGGCGGGCAAGGTGACGCCGGTGTTCTTCGGCAGCGCCTCGAACAACTTCGGCGTGCAACTTCTTCTCGACGGTTTCCTGGGCCATAGCGCGGAGCCGCAGGGACGGCGCGCTGGCGAACGCACCCTGTCACCGGAGCACTCGGAGTTCAGCGGGTTTATCTTTAAGATTCAGGCGAATATGGACCCGCGCCATCGGGACCGCATTGCTTTCCTGCGCGTCTGCACGGGCAAATTCGAGCGCGACATGACGGTGACGCACACGCGCACGGGGCGGAAGGTGCGCCTCTCGAGCTCACACAAGCTCTTCGGTCAGGAGCGCGAAACGGTGGACGAAGCGTACGCCGGTGACATCATTGGTCTCGTCGGGCACGATGGCTTCGGCATCGGCGACACCCTCACGACGGATGGAGGCATCGAGTATCGGGAGATTCCGCGCTTCACGCCGGAATGCTTCGCCTACCTGCACAACCCGAACACGGCGAAGTTCAAGCAGTTCCGGCAGGGAATTGACCAACTCCTGCAGGAAGGCGTCGTGCAAGTGATGCACCTGAAGGATTCGCTCGCGAAGGTGCCGTTGCTCGCGGCGGTCGGCCCGCTGCAATTCGAAGTTGTCCAATATCGTCTGGAGACGGAATACGGGGCGGAATCGCGTTTAGAACAGGCGCCGTGGACCGTGGTGCGCTGGCTGCCGCCGGAGTTGAAACGCGAGGAATTGGACGCGCTCTCTTTGCCGACCGGCGCGCGGATCGCCTACGATTCCGCGAACAAGCCCGTGGCGCTTTTCTCCAACGAGTGGTCCTCGCACTATTTTGCCGAGACCAACAAGAACGCGCCGCTCTCAAACCTGCCGCACGACTTCCTCCAGGGGGAGTGACGGCGAGTCGCCTATTTCAGGCCCGCGTACACTCGGTGGACGTCGTCGTTATCGTCGATGGCGTTGAGGAAATCCACAACCTCCTTGCGCTGCGATTCAGGCAGCGCGATTGGGGTCTTCACGAGGTAGCGCATTTCGCTGGCGATGGTTTTCCAACCCGTCTTCACGAGCACTTTGGAAACAGCATCGAGCACCGTGGTAGCGCAAGTGAAGGTCGCACCTTGATGGCCTTCTGGCACGTCTTCGCCGGTGAGCGCGGTCACATTGTCGGCACCAGCCTCGATGGCGTCACTCTCCGCGTCACGTGTCTTGTCGGAATGGCTCGCCTCAACGACGCCCAGGTGATCGAAGAGAAAGGCCATGCTGCCGGGTTGACCGAGTTGGCCTTCTTTGAACAACACCCGAATTTCGGGCGCGGTGCGGTTGCGATTGTCGGTGAGGCATTCCACCACAACCGGCACGCGATGGGGCCCGAAGCCTTCGAAAGTGATGCTTTCGTAGGTGACCTTTTCATCAAGCTGGCCGGAGCCTTTCTTCACTGCGCGATCGATGGTGTCACGCGTGACAGAAGCTTTACGCGCGGCTTCAAGCGCGGCGTAGAGGCGGGCATTGAGCGCGGGATCTGGCCCGCCCAACTTGGCGGCTACCATGATTTCGCGGACGAGCTTGCCGGTAATCTTGCCCTTTTTCTGCGCGTTGACTTCGCGCAGGGCTTGTTTCCATTGAGCACCCATGTGGAAGTTGTAGCGGAAGCCGAATCAGGATTCAACCGTCGCGCCGCGTTCAGCGCTCGGGCTTGCCATCGAGCGCGAGCAATGCCTTCTCGAGCCACTCGGTGGCGGGGAGCGCGTGGCCGAGGTTCGGCACTTGGATGTAATGGGCGTGGGTGAACTTCTCGCGCACGAAGGCCGCGTGGACGGCCTTCGTGTTGGCCCGGTTGAAATCCTTCTCGCCGGTCACGAGCGCGTAATGGCCCCGCTTCTTTGCAATGCCGAGGATTTGGTCGTCGGGTAGATAATTCAGGGCATAGACCTTGCCGTCGTCGGCCTTCACGTCCTGATAGAAGTTCACGCCCATGAACGGCGCGGCGCCGGCAAAGACATCCGCGTAGGCCACGGCGACCATGCTCGCCACGCGCCCGCCGCCCGAGAAGCCGCCGACATACACTCGGCGCGGCTCGATAGAGAAACGTGCGCGGAGATTATGCTGCGCGTCGAGCGCGAGTCGGAAACGGTCGAAGATGTTGCGTGGGTTGCCGGACTTGTGCGCGCCGACGAAGAGGAGCTTGTGCTTCGCCAAAGACCCCTCCCAAGCGGCGGGGATGTCCGGTGCGTCCCCGGCGTTAATCCAGACGAGCAGGCCCCAGCCCGCCTCTTTCCGGTAGGTCTGTGGCACGAGTTGCGTGAACTTCTCCTTCGCCACGTCGTAGGCTGGCGGAGTTTCGCGCGCGCTGAACCGCAGCTTCACCTCCAACGGATGGGATTGCGGCGCGGATTCCTTGAACTGCACCACGCTGCGCCCAGCGGTGAAAGGCGGGAACTCCGGTGCCGCTGCGGCTAGCGCCACGTCGGCCACAAGCATCGCGAGATACATTCCGATGGAGAATCTCATGGCGCGACTATCGCGTGGCCGAAGCACTTGGACAAGCAACGCGTGCGCTTGACAGCGGCACCGCAGTGCAGTCCCGTGGTTCGCGTTATTTGATCCAAGGTAAGCTGATGTTCCGCGTCATTCTCCATCTCGACATGGATGCCTTCTACGCGTCGGTCGAGCAGCGTGACCGGCCGGAGTTGCTCGGGCGACCGGTGATCGTCGGTTCCTCGCCGACGGAGCGCGGCGTGGTCTGTGCGGCGAGCTACGAGGCACGCCGGTACGGCGTTCGCTCCGCGATGCCGAGTGTCACGGCGGGCCGGCTTTGTCCAGACGGCATTTTTCTGAGACCGCGGATGGACCGCTACCGCGAGGAATCAAACGCGGTGATGGGCATCGTCGCCCGGTCTGGCGCGCTCATCGAACAGGTCTCGGTGGACGAGGCGTACATCGACTGCTCCGCCCTCTGCCAAGGCGAAGATGCGGATGCGAGCCTGCTGCTAGCCCTGCCACTGGCGCGCGGGTTGAAGGAACGCATCCGCGCCGAACGCGGCCTCACCGCCAGCATCGGCATCGCTGGGAACAAGCTCCTTGGCAAGCTCGGCAGCGATTTTCAGAAACCCGATTGCCTCACACTTATCCCTGAGCGCGACAAGGTGCAGTTCCTGCGTCCGCTACCTGTCGGCGCAATTCATGGCGTCGGCAAGGTGACGGGCGAGGCGTTGAACCAGGTCGGCATTCGCACGATTGGCGATTTGCAGGACCACACCGGCGACCTGCGCGCCCTCGTCGGCTCGTTCGCGGCGACGCTGCGCCGGTTCGCCTTCGGCGAGGACGACCGTCCGTTGGAGTTCGGCGACGAGATCAAGAGCATTGGCAGCGAGAACACCTTCTCCCGAGACACCGAGAATCGCCCAGAGCTGCGGGCCTGCCTACGCGAGCAGGCCGGGGAGATCGCACGCCGGCTACAGCGGCGCCGATTGGCGGCGCATACCGTGCAGGTGAAGGTGCGCTATGGCGACTTCAGCACCCTCACCCGCCAACTCTCGGTGGAGGACCCAGTGGCTGAGGCGAAGGAAATATATCGACTCGCATGCCACCTCCTTGCGCGCGAACGGTTGGTGCACCGCCCGCTGCGGTTGCTTGGGCTTTCGGTGAGCGGACTGGACGGAGCCATGATTATCCAGCTCCGCCTACCATTCGGGTGAACCTGCGGGTTACTTTAGCTCTGGCGCGACGTTACCATAGCTCCACGGCTTGCTGACGGGTGACTTGGGGCGGTCGAAGAGCGGGCCGGGCGTCATCTGATTCGCCAGAGCGATACCGGCGTTGACGATCTGCTGATCGAGGGTGATTTCGAGCTTGCTGCAGCTGGTCAGGCGCTTTTCGTGGCCGCCGCCCTTCGGGCCAAAGGCCTCCTCGGTGGGGAGGTAACCGGCGCAGCCGTTAGCCGGTTCGATGGGGAAGGTGGCGGGGAACTAGCCGCCCTTTTTGAGGCCGTACTGGACGAAGTACTTGGCGGGGTTATTGACGAAGACGACTGGGCCGACTTGGATGGCCTGCATTTCGACCTCGAGGCCTGGTTTGATGGCGGTGATGTTTGTGCCACCCGCGCGCAAGGGAACACGATTTCGGCGGGCGGACAGTGGTCAGCGCGAGCCTAGTCCACGGTCGCGGCTTGGGAAAATTTTTCTCCGCTCAGCGGAACGATGAACCGTCGGGAGGCGGGTCCTCAGGGCGCCGCGCCATTGGGAACGAAATCTTGCGTTTGGCCTGATTGGGGTTCTCTCGGTAGAAGACAGCCATGTGGCCGATGATCCAAATCAGATCGCTATTCGTCTTCTCGGCCATCTGCGGCGCGAGCGTCTGCCTTTGGTCCTTGAACTCGGAGAAGCGCACCTTCACGAGTTCCTGGCTCGAGAGCGCCTCATCGAGCCCCTTCAGGAACGCCTCGCTCACGCCGGCCTTACCGACGCGCACGTTGGGGTCGGTCTTTTGCGCCAACTCCTTTAGGTAATTGATCTGCCCGTTGCTCAGTCGTTTCATAAGTTTCATACGAGACCTAGGGCTCTAGTACGCAGCCCCAGACAATGCCTAACACAAACTAGCCACGGTTCGTCTTTCGTTCAATGGGCGGTTGCAAATAAAAACCCAGGCGCTGAAGAGTCAGGTGGCCGGGACGAAGCGCTGGGCGAGCTGAGCGAGGAGGAAGAGGGCGACGAACGCGAGCCCGACTGGTGGAGGAACGAAGCAGACGGCCAAGAGATCCACCCAGACGATGCCGGCCAACAGGCCGGAGACGGTGGCGCCGACGTTCCGCTCGGCGCTCCAGAATGTGTGGCGCAGAGAGCGGATGATCCAGAGTGCGAGCACAGCGGAGAGGATGACAACGCTCCCGTCATTCACCAGCAGGGCCAGCGGAATCGGCAGGGTGAGCAGAACGCAGGGCCAGAAGCGGATTACGCCCGCTGTACTCTCGCGCTTGGCGACGTAGCTCAGGCCGGTGACGTAGCCCGCGAGGACGAGCGCGCTCCAGAGCACGGTGCCGT
>CAMDJP010000032.1 GCA_945900775.1 Akkermansia muciniphila
GCGAGCTTCCATTCCCATGCGAATTCGAAATCGAGAAACGTCTGCTCGGTGACGATGTCGCCGCCGCGTTCGCCGGCAATCTTTTCGAGAACCCCATTCTCGACCTTCCATCCCTTGGCGGGAACGGTCTTCTGTTTGTAACCGCGCCAGCCGGCGGCAGTTTTACCATCGAAGAGCAACTTCCAACCGGCAGCCTTTTCATCGACGGACAGCTCGTTGTCGGCGGCGAAGAGCGCCGTGACAGAAGCCGTGGCAACTAGGAGTGCGAAAGCGATTTTTTCCATATTCAGATCAGGGTTTGCGGACGCGGATGTTGCGGTACCAGACCTCCTCGCCGTGATGCTGGATCACGACGTGGCCCTCTGGCTGCTCCATGAAGCCTTGCCAACCCTTGAACTTGCTCTTATCCAGCATCGCCTTGATTTCGGCGCTGCCCCACTTGTACTCGAGCAGCTTCTCGCCATTGAGCCAGTGCTCGATCGCGTTGTTCTTGCAGACGATGCGGGCGTTGTTCCATTCGCCAGCGGGGTTGTACTTCTTCTCTTTCATCCCCTTGCCGATGAGGTCGTAGAGCGAACCGGCGGTGCGCTTCGGGAAATTCGCCTTGCCGTCCGAATGCCGCTCGTCATCGAGCACCTGCATCTCCGGACCGGTCGCATAGGCCGCTTTCCCGGGGATTTCCTTCACGCGGTACATCACGCCGCTGTTGCCGCCCGGCGAGACCTTCCACTCGAACTCGAACTCGAAGTCGGTGAACTTCTCCGCCGTGGCAAGATCCGTTGGCTGGCCGCCCTGCGCCTTGGTGACCGTCTTGAGCGCGCCGTCCTCGATCTTCCACGACTTGGCGGGGAAATCCTTCTGGTTGTAGCCGCGCAGGCCGTTCACAGCCTTGCCATCGAATAGCACGACCCATTCGCCAGCGCCGGCGGACAGGACATTAGATGCGAGAAGCGCCGCGACAAAAGCGGTCGTGAGGATGGAGCGGTGTAGTTTCATAAACGTGAGTGACGGTTATAACGGTTGCTAGTACGAAGACAAGTCTACGCGTGCAGTGAAAACCTAGGGGGGCTGGGTCACTTCAGCGAGAGCCGACGGAGTCTTACGTTACGGAACCACGCCTCGTCGCCGCCGTGCTGGAACGCCAGGTAGCCGTTCTTGCGCGACATAAACTCATCGTTGCCCGCGAACTTGCTCTCGCCGACCGCCTTTTTCAGGTCGGGGCTAGCCCAGTCGTATTCCAGCACCTTCTGGTCGTTGATCCAATGCTCCACGCGGTCGCCGCGCACGACGAGCTTGCCCTTGTTGAACTCGCCATCGGGCTTCATTTCCACGCTGCCGCTCGGGGCAAGCAAGCCCGCCAGCGCGCCGGGCGCCAGCCTTGGGTCTGCGCCGGCGTTCACCAGTGCCATCGCCGGACCGACGTGACTAGCACCATCGGCTTCCTTCGTGCGATACACCAACGCGCTCTTGCCGCCCGGTTTGACTTTCCACTCGAACTCCATCTCAAAATTCTCGTACTCGAGGCGCGAAAGGAGGTCAGCCTTCTCCGCGCCGGGCACGGATTTCAACGCGCCGCCCTCCACCGCCCAGCTTTCCTTGGGAAACGAATCACCAGCGCTGCCGCGAAAGAACGCGGTAGACTTACCATCGAAGAGAGTGGACCACTGCGGCTCTGTGCTGACCGCAACAGCAGGTGTAGGGGAAGTCACCGGGCGACTCACGACCGGCGCACGTGCGGGGGGCTTTGCTGAAGAAGCTTTCGGAGGTGCGACGGGTGGCGTTTTGGCCGTGGCAGTCGGCGTGGATTTCGGGGCCGGATTCGGCTTCGCGGTCTCCTGCTTTTTCTTCTTCTCAGCAGCGGCGCGTTTGGCGTCTTCTTTCTCCTTTTTTTTCGCCATCTCGCCCAAGCGCTGCTGCTCAGCCTCGTAAGCTTTCTTCTGGGCTGCCAGGGCCTTTTTCTGCTGCTCAACGAACTTCTTCCGCTGCTCGGCAAAATTCTTCTCAGCGGCCTTCTGGCGTTCCACCGCCTCTTTACGCTGATCGGCCTCTTGCTTTTTGCGAAGCTCCATCTCGCGTTTACGCAACTCATCCTCGCGCTTCTTCAATTCCGCCGCGCTGGGCCCCTTCTTCTCGGCGGCGACAACGAGCGATCCGGCGAAAATTATTTGGACGTAAATGAGTGCTGCGAGGAATCGGATCGCGGAAGTTTTCATATGCAGAGCCCGTGGGTAAACAGACTACATCTGCCCCGCGAAAGTTACAATGCCACCGATTATTAGGTCACTGCGTCGCTGGCGGTGGCATCTTCTCGCCGAGGCGCAGGTAATGCCAGAGGGCGTCGATCTGCTTGGCCGCGTCGCCGCCGAGCACCTCGGGCAGCGGGCTTTTGCCCTCCTCATCAAAATAGACCGGCATCTTCGTCTGCGGATCGATCCGCTGCGGATTCAGCAGCCAGCGACGGTAATAGGCCGGCTGCAGTCGTGCCGCGCTGAGCGCGAGGTTGATACCCGGCGCCTCGAAGACCTGGGTCGCCGCGAGTCCCGCCGCGCCGTGGCATGATATACACGAGAATCCGCCGTCCACGCCGGCGAGCTTCTGGCCATGCTTCGTCAACTCCATATCCAGCGGCGGCTCCGCAGGCGTCCGCGGTGGCAGGCCGTGGAATTGCGCGAGTCCGGGCGCAAGGAACTCCGCGCGGCGTGAGAAGGCCGGCATGCGCGCGGCCAGCCACGGACGGGGACGGTCCATCAGCGCACCGGAAAGCAGGTCATGCGTCCACTCCGGCTTGAGCTTGCCGCCGACGATGTCAACCCCAGGGAAACCCTCGACCTGTCCGTGGCAGCCGGCACAGTTCAGCGTGTGCACCTGACGCGCAGCGAACTCAGCGGGCGCATGTCGCTGGAGCGATTTGCGGTCGGTCGCGGCAAAGGCGACCAGCGCTGCGCGATTCTCGGCGGTGAAACGGAACTGCGGCGCCTTCGATTCCGCGGTCGGCTTTTCCGCAAGGCACCCGCCATTCCATTTTGCAGGGGCCAATTGCGTGAGCGGCGCGGCGGCGAGCTCGCTCTTCGTGTGTGGCAGCGCGTGGCAATTGAGGCAGCCGGCACTTGTCACAAGCTTCTTGCCACGCGCGAGGATCGCCGGATCCGTCGGCGGACCGGGGAGCTTGAACGTAGGCAACTTTTCCAAAAGCAGCTTGGCCAGCTCGTTTGCCTCCTCCGGCGTGAGGCGGAAGTTCGGCATCTGGGTCCACGCATAATGGCGCTCGGGCGCGCGCAGGAACTCGGCCAGTTTGCCCCCCGGGAACTTCCGAGAGAGATGGTCGAGTGAAAGTTTCTTCGGATCAGCCGGCGCGCCGTGGAGATTGTGGCAGGCATTGCAGTGCAGCTTCTCGAGCAGGTTTTTGCCTTCGTCCTGCTGAGCGGCGGGACTTTCAGCTGCGTTCGCCACCGCGGCGACAGGCTTAAAAGGTTGGAGGAACGATGATATCGAGCCACCCGAGGTGAGCGACGCGAGGTAAGCCGCCGTGGACTCGGCATCCCCTTCAGCGGTCGCGCCATGAAACACCTTCGGCATCTGCGCACTGGGGCGCTGCGTCTGCGGGTCGAGAATCCATTGCTTGAGCCAAGCGAAGTGGCGGCGGCCACCAATACCCTCGAAGGTCGGCGCATCCATCGCCAACTCGGGCGCGACCTGCCCGGACGAAGGCGACGTGTGGCACGCAGCACAGCGATGCTCGAGGAATAGCTCGCGGCCGAGGCGTAGCTGTGTGCCGCGCGCGGTCTCGAGACTAGGCATGTGACCGAGTTGCGCGGAAGGAATCGGTTCCGCAGGCAGCGGCTTGTCTGGTTTATCAGTCCAATGGAGACGTAGATAGGCGTCGCCCTGCGGGGGGTTGGTAAAGGTGACCTTCAGCGCGTTCGCGCCCTTACTAAGACGGACGGCCTTGGATCGGGGCGTCACACCGTTCTTGGTCGCACCCTCGAGAACGACCACGCCATTGACCTCGACCTTGACCGCGCCGTTCAGCTCAGCCTCGAAGGCGTAGTCGCCGCGCAAATCCGCATTCACGATGCCTTGCCATTCGGCGGTGAACGGACCAGTGGGGACAAACGGCGTCGCAGGTTGACCCGCTTGAACGTAGAGCCAGACGTTCGGCACGGTCGCGGTGTCACTCGCCGTGCCGACCTTGAAGGTGATAGAGAGGCCAGCCGCAGGCTTGGCTGGGGCTTGGGCGAGCAGCGCGACCGGCCACGCGGCGAGCAGCGCGAGGGCGAGGGAGAAGTTTGTGAACATCTTCAAGTGCTTTGTTTCGACGAGCCGCAGTCCGGCTGGGTTCATCGGTTCAAATCAAAACGGGGACGGTTGCCCGCCCCCGTTCTTTTAACCTGATGGTCAGGGCGACTCAAGGCATGGCATTAATAGTGTGGAGTACGCGCTGGCTGATTTGGGAGCCATCCTTGGCCTTGATGTTGTTGAAGGTGATGAGTTGCTGCATCGCCAGCTTGAGGTCGACGACGTCGAGCGTGACGGTCTTGCCGTCTGCGCTCAACTTGGCTGACTTGATCTCGAGCTTGTCGTGGCCCTTCTTCTTCGGATCCTCCACGGAGATCTCGGGCGAACCGTAGTTGGAGGTGCGCTGGTAGTTCCAGCGCTCGCCGCTGTAGTTCTGCACGTCCTCCGCCGAAGACTTCTCCAGCGGTTGGGTGAAGGTGAGGTGCACGCCGTAACGGTCCACCTTCAGACCGGCGACGGACTGGACGGGCTTGCCGGTGTAGCGCACACGGTCGAAACCGGTTTCCTTGGCAGCGTTGCTTTGCCAGCCGCGCAGGCCGGCGTTGTAGAGTTGGCCGTCGACTGGGTTAAAACGCGGGCGCATCGCCGACGAGGTGAACTTCACGGGAATCTTCACGGCGCCGCCCTGCATCTGACCGCCGACCTCCTGCTTCATGATGAGGTAGAGCGACGACTGGCCATAGGAACAATGCAGCAACTCGCCCTTGAACGGTCCCCACTTGTCGCTCGTGACCCAGACTTGGCCGCCGCCGGAGTTGTCCCACGATTTGCTGAGCCACATGAGCGGCTGCTGGAAGCTAGCTTTGTCGCGGCCGTGGTTGAGGTCCTCAACGCCGAGGAACGAGCCGGGCTTCACCCAATTCACCGGGCAGCTTGGAACCCAGCTGCCTTCATTGTCGCCGGTGGTCACTTGGCCGTCGGGGCCGACACCGATGCCGTTGGGCGCGCGCACGCCAGTGGCGTACACCTCGAGCTTCGAGCCGTCCTTGCTGATCTTGAGCACGCAGCCGGCGTGGGCGGAAATATCGCCATTGCCGCCGCCGCCACCGAAGCCGCGTCCCCCGCCCCTCACTGGGCCGGCCTTGGCTGTATAGAAGTTGCCTGCCTTATCGGTGTGCAGGTCAAAGACGAACTCGTGGAAACCGGGCGAGCTGGTAATCTCGTTGTTGAAATTCTCGTAGTGATCAGCCGCGCCGTCGCCGTTCAAATCATGGTAACGGGTAATCTGGTCGCGGCCGCTTGTGTAAATCACGCCGTCCACAATCTTGAGCCCGAGCGTCTCGAAGCCGCCCGAAGCGAACCGCCGCCATTCGAGGTTCTCAAGCTTCTCGTCGATGCCGCTGACGATCCAGATGTCGCCGTCCCACGTGCTGAGGGCCGCGCGTTTGCCGTCGCTGAAGAAGTCCATGCCACCGAAACGTACCCGGCGGTTCCACGGGTTCTTGTCCGGGGCGGTGAGCACGTCGGTCGCAAACGCGCCGTCGGGCGTCTTGTTACTCTCGAGCACGCCCTTCGTAATGACCGGCTCGCTCCAGTGCGGCTTGCCGCCCTTGGCCAAATCCGCCATCGCCGGCTTCACGGCCGCGAGTGCGGCGAACTGGGCCTCGTCGGCATTCGCGCCTTTCCAGATCACGACGCTGAACAGGCCGGCGGTGCCCTTGGCAATCTTTAGTACCACGCGGTTGTTATCCGCCACGGCGAGCGCGGCACCCTTCGGCGCACCGACAATTTCGATGCGGGCGACCGCGCCGTTGCCGCAATCGACCAACACCGCGCCGTTCTCAATCTTCGCAGCGCCTTCGCCGTCGAGGATGAGCGCGGAGAGGTCGGCCTTTGCGGTCTCAAGCTTGATTGTGCGCAGGAAGGCCGTCTGGCCGTTCTTTTCCACGCTGCCGGGTTGCTCGTGAATCTTCGTGCCGTGGACGGTGTAGGCGAGCACAACGTTGTCGCCGACGACATAGTGACCATCCCAGCGGCACCATGATTTCGGCAGCGGACCGAACGGCTCCTTGCGCGGATCCGCAAACGAGCCCGTGGCGTCCGCCCAACCGGGACCGTTCTTCGCACCGAACTTCTGTTCGCCGAGAATCTCGGGGTGACCGCCGTGGCTGCCATTGAAGGTCACACCCTTATCGCTAATGAACCCGGCGAAGTTCTTCCCCTTTTCGGAAACCGTGGCCGAAATCCAGCCGGCGGAGAAACGGAGCAGGTCGGTGTCGAAGCTCATGAAGGCGTTCTCGCCAACAATCATGGCCATTCCCTTGTTCGCCTTGTTGCCCGCGGGAAACTTCGCGCCGATACAGGCGGTGGTGATCGGGAAGTCAGCCTGGATAAGCTTGGACTTCGAGTCTTTCCAACTCATCTTGGTCGGCGCGGTTTGCGCGCTAGCGGTCACGACGCCCGCCACAGCCAGCGCCACGGCGGTTTGGAACACGAGTGCAGTCTTCATCATTCAGTGATTTTGTCAGGTTTACGGAGGTCGCGTCCAGCTTTGAAACGGCGTGAGAGACGCGAGTGGTTTCTTTGACATCGCCTGTCGCCAACGCATTCAGCGGAAAAGGTAGCCACACGACACGCGCGGGCTTGACGCGACCTTGCTTCCCACCTACGCTGCCCGACCTTCGCGCCATCCGGCGAACAAGCCTCTGGCGCAGCGAAAACGAAAGGTCTGACTGTGAATGTGACGGTTGAGAATTTGGCCCCGTGCAAGAAACTCCTGCGCGTGGAAGTGGAAGCGGCGGCAGTGGACGCGGTGTTCGCGTCGGTGACCAGCGACTTTCAGAAGCAAGCGCAACTCCCCGGCTTCCGGCCCGGCAAGGCCCCCAAGTCGGCGGTGGAACGCGCCTACGGCCCGCGGATCGAAGAAGAGGTCAAGCGCAAGCTCATCAACGAGCATTACCAAAAAGCCGTCGCCGACCAAAAACTTAGCCCGGTCGTCTATCCCGACATCGAGGAAATCCAGTTCGGCCGCGGCCAGAGTCTGCAGTTCGCCGCCACGCTCGAGACGGCGCCCGAGTTCGAGTTGCCTGAGTACAAGTGCCTGCCGGTGAAGCGCGAGAAGGTCACCATCACCGACGCCGACGTAGTCAAGGCACTCGACGTGCTCCGCGAGCAGCGGGCCGAGTACAAGGACATCGAGCGCGAACTGCGCGAGGGCGATTACGCCGTCGTGAACTACGCCGCGACCTGCGATGGCAAGCCGCTCACCGACCTCGCCCCGACCGCCCGCGGCCTCACCAAGCAGGATGGCTACTGGCTGCGCATCGAGAAGGACCATTTCATCCCCGGCTTCACGCCTCAGCTCATCGGTGCGAAGAAGGGCGAAACGCGCGAGGTCAAGGTCACCTTTCCGACTGATTTCGTCTCCGCGCCGTTGCAGGGCAAGGAAGGCGTCTACAGCGTCGAGATCGTGCAGCTGAAGGAGAAGGTGCTGCCTGAGTTGACCGAGGAGTTGGCCAAGGGTTTCGGTGCCGAGAGCCTTGAGAAGCTCCGCGAGGGCGTCCAGATTGATTTGCAGAACGACCGCGCATTCCGTGCCGAACGCGCCACGCGCGATCAGGTCGTGCGCGAGTTGCTTGCCCGCGTCACCTTCGAACTGCCCGAGACGGTCGTGCAGACGGAGACGCGCAGCGTGGTGTACAACATCGTCGCCGAGAATCAGCAACGCGGCGTGCCGCGCGAGATTCTCGAAAAGCAGAAGGACGAAATCTACCAGAGCGCTGCGACGACTGCGAAGGAACGGGTGAAGCTGAACTTCCTCGCCCGCCGTCTCGCCGAGAAGGAGTCGCTCAAGGTCACGCAGGAAGAGATCACCCGCCGCGTGCTCGTGCTCGCCCAGCAATACCAGATGGAGCCGGGTAAGTTCATCAAGGAACTCCAGAAGCGCGACGGCTTCGGCGAGATCCACGAGCAGCTCCTCATCGCCAAGGTTGTCGACTTCCTGCTCAAAGAGGCCACGGTCGAAGAGGTTTCCCCCGCGGCAATCTGATTAAAAGACTATACAGAAATAAGAAAGCCACGGGTGAACCCCGTGGCTTTTGCTTTTGTCCGGCAGAGTTTAGAAACGCGCCTTGAGCACCGCATGGGCGCGGCGCAGAGCGACCTCGGTCGTCTCCCAGCCGATGCAACCATCGGTAATCGAAACGCCGTACTTGAGCTGGCTGTGATCCTTCGTGAGCACCTGCGCGCCGCCGTGCAGATTACTCTCAATCATCACCGAATGGATGTGGCGCGAGCCAGCAGCCACCTGTTCGAGCACAGCGTCGAGCACCTCGGGTTGGCGCTCGGGGGCTTTGCTACTATTGGCGTGGCTGCAATCCACCATCAGGGAGGGCACCAGCTTCTGCTTCTGCATCAGCGCGACCGCATCGGCCACGTGCGCGACGGAATAATTCGGCCCACCACTGCCACCGCGCAGAACGAGCTGGCAATCGGGGTTGCCCGTGGTGCTGACGGCTGAGGCGCGGCCTTCGGGCGTGATGCCGAGGAACGTCTGCGGTTGACCGGCGGCAAGGATGGCGTTCACCGCCACCTGCAGGTCACCGCTGGTGCCGTTCTTAAAACCGACCGGCATCGAGAGGCCCGACGCCATCTGCCGGTGCGGCTGCGACTCGACCGTGCGTGCGCCGATGGCCGCCCAGCAGACCGAGTCGGAGATGTACTGCGGCGTGATGGGATCGAGCAACTCGGTAGCGGTGGGCATCCCGAGATCGAGCACGCGACCCAGGAATTCGCGAGCGAGCCGGAGACCGCCGGGGATGTCGCACGTCTCGTTCAGGTGCGGATCCATGATCAGACCCTTCCAGCCGGTGGTGGTCCGGGGCTTCTCAAAATAGACGCGCATCACGACGAGCAGGCGGTCGCTTAACTCGTTCGACAAAGGAAGAAGCCGCTTCGCATATTCCACACCTGCTTCCACGTCGTGGATCGAGCAGGGGCCGACCACTACCAGCAGGCGCGGGTCGCGCCCGTGGATAATCTCGTGAATCTCGCGCCGCACGCGGGCGACCAGCTCGGTCTGCGCGTTCGTGCGCGGGACGAGTTGGCGCAGTTCCAGCGGGCTGGGCAACGCCTCCGAGGAGACGATCCGAAGGTCTGTGACCTTTTGCATCCCCTTATTTGTGCGGGGACGGCGCGCGGGTTTCAAGAAACTTCCGCGCGGGGAGGGCTGAGTGCAGGACCCGAGAACGCCCCTAGAGAGACAGGGTCATTCCCGAAGGGAACGGGGGACCTCGAAAGCCACTCCGTCGCAGGATTACGGTTCTGGGGTGCGCCGCTTCATGACTCCTGCTCCGTCTCCAGCTTCGCGAGCACTTCGGGGTCGCGCACGTCCACCCAGCGGCCCTCGATCTTCAGGCCGGCCAGTGGATGATGAGTTTTGATGAGCGCGGCGATGGCATCCGTCAGCTCGTACTCGTCACGGGGCGATTTCTCCAACCGCTCCGTGTGTTCGAAAAGCGACGGACGGAAGATGTAGATGCCGGCATTGTACCATGCGGTCTCGCCCGATTTCAGCCAACCCTGCGCGCCCAGTTCCTCGAGCTGCGTCGGCGAAGGTTTCTCGACGAGATGCGCCAGTTCGAACTTCTCGTCGAAGAAAAACAGTCCGCCCTTGGTCACATCCTCGCTGCCGGTCACCGTCACCACGCCGGAGAAGTGGCCCTCGTTGTAACGATGGATCATCCGTGCGTAGGTCTCGGGCTTCACGAGAATGTCCCCGTAGGTGAGGACGAAAGGCGACGCGCTGATGAACTCCTTGGCCAGCTCCGGAGCCTTGCCGGTGCCGTCCTGCACGAGCTGCCGAGCGTACTGGATGTGGACGCCCCACTGCGAGCCGTCGCCAAAGTGGTCCTCCACCACCTCCGCACGCCAGCCGGTGATGATGCAAAACTCGCGGATTCCCGCGGCTTTCAAGCCCTCGACGATGTGTTCGAGAATTGGCTTGCCGTGCACGCAGAGCATCGGCTTCGGCAGCTCGGCCGTGAGCTCACGCATGCGCGTGCCCTTCCCTGCGGCAAGAATGACGGCTTTCATTGCCTGATTATCGCCACGGAGACGCAAAGAGCGGGGAGTTCATACAGGATTGAAGTTGGCCCATTGATTCTCTGCGGCTTTTCGGCGAGTGGTATCACGCCCCGAACTTGTCGAACATCTTTCCGTTCGCCTGCATGAGGCGGATGAGGTACTTGGCCTCGAAGACGCCGAGCGAACCTTGATTGGCGCCGGTCTCACTGAAGCGTTCGAGCTTGTCTGAGCCGCTCACCGCTGAGTGAAGCAGCACTGGCTGCGGATGCCACGAGTGGCCACGCATGGCACACGGTGTCGAGTGGTCGCCGGTGATGACGAGCACGTCCGGCTTCTTCTTGAGCAGAATCGGCAGCGCGGCGTCGAAATCCTGAATCGCCTTCACCTTCGCATCGAAGTTGCCATCCTCGCCGGCCTTGTCCGTGTACTTATAGTGGATGAAGAAGAAGTCGTAGTTGTCGTACTCGGCTCGATAACGCTCGAACTGCTCGGCGATGGTCTGCGGCCCCTCAATCTTAGCCATGCCGACGAGCTGGGCGAGTCCTTTATACATCGGATAGACCGCGATTGCCGCGGGGCGCATCGCGTAGCGGTCGGCGAAGAGCGGGATGGCCGGCTGGTGCGCGACGCCGCGCATAAGGAAACCGTTGGCCGGTTGGCGACCCTTGAGCAGCGGCAGGGCGGCTTTGTAAAAGTCGCTGATGAGCTTGGCCATCTTCTTCTGCTTCGCGCTCTTGGCGTTGACCGGCTTGGCGGAGGCGATGGGCAGCCCTTCGCGGTTCGGGTCGGTGTCGGTCAGCGGTCCTTCCAATCCTTTGCCGTGGAAGATGACGACGAAGCGGTGCTCCTTGCCCGCCTTGATGGTCACCTCAGTGTTGCCAATCTTCTTAATCTTGCTCGAGAGCACCGCGCAGAGCTCTTCGCAAATCTCGGTGGCGATACGGCCGGCGCGGCGGTCGGTGACGAGGCCCTTGGCGTCGAGCGTGCAGAAGTTCGCGCGCGCGGCGACGTCGCCGGCATTCAACTCGAGACCCAACCCGAGCGCCTCAATCACCCCGCGACCGACTTCGAACTCGAGCGGGTCATAGCCGAAAAGGGCGAGGTGCCCGGGGCCGCTGCCTGGTGTGATGCCGGGCGCGACGGGCGTCATTCGCCCCTGCGCGCAGCCGTTCTTCACGAGCCGATCGAGGTTGGGCGTCGTCGCCGCTTCGAGTGGGGTGAGATTGCCCTGCGCGGGCGTGGCGATGTCGCCGAGGCCGTCGAGCACCACGAGGGCCATCTTAACGGGGGTCTTGACCAGCAGTTTTGCGTAAAGTTCGTCGTGGTTCATAACAAGGTCACTTCAAGTCCAGTTCAGGGAACGCGCCGCAATCCGGCACGTCGAGGATAATGCGAGCAAGGCCGCGGGAGCGTCAACGGCAGATTGGTGACGGGGCGGAAACAATCGGACGCAAACGCGGGCGTGGCCCATCGCTCACTTCCGCACGCGGGCGACGAACCGTGCCATTCGCTCGGTAGCGGTCTGGATCTGCTCAAGCGAGGTGGCGAAGCAGCAGCGCATGTAGCCCTCACCACTCGGCCCGAAGGCGCTGCCGGGCACGGCGGCCACCTTCTCCTCCTGCAACAGGCGCACGGCGAATTCTTTCGAGGTCAATCCAGTGCTCTTGATGGACGGAAACGCGTAGAAGGAGCCACGCGGCAGATGACACGTAAGGCCCATGGCGTTGAACGCCTTCACGATGAAGTTGCGGCGCAGCTTGTACTGCTCGCGCATCTCGGCGCAGGCAGCGGCACCGTGCTGGATCGCCTCGAGCGCGGCTTCCTGGCTGATGATGCTGGCGCAGAGCATCGAGTACTGGTGGATGCGCATCATCGCTTCGATAAACTCCGCCGGGCCGCAGGCGTAGCCGATGCGGAAGCCGGTCATCGCATAGGCCTTACTGAAGCCGTGCAGGAAAATCGTGCGCTCAGCCATGCCGGGCAGCGACGCGATGGAGACGTGCTCGCCCTCGAAAGTCAGCTCTGCGTAAATCTCGTCCGTGAGCACGACGAGGTTGTGGCGCTGGACCACGGCAGCAATCTTCTCCAACTCCAGCCGCGTCATCGTGCCGCCAGTAGGGTTGGTCGGGAAATTCAGCATCAACGCCTTGGTCCGCGGTGTGATGGCCTTCTCGATGGCCTCGGCGGTGACGGCGAAGCCGTTCGCAGCGGTACACTCCACGGCGACCGGCGTGCCGTGCGCGAGCGCGATGCTCGGCGAATAGCTCACGTAGCACGGCTCGTGATGGAGAATCTCGTCACCGGGATTAATAACGGCGCGTAGCGCCAGATCGAGCGCCTCGCTCACGCCGACGGCGATCAGAATCTGCGTCTTGGCGTCGTAGCGGACCCCGAAATGCTGCACGAGGTGCTCGCTGATAGCCTCGCGCAAGGTGAGCAGCCCAAGGTTCGATGTGTAACCGGTCTTGCCCCGTTCCAGCGCGTAGATAGCCGCCTCGCGAATGTTCCAAGGTGTGACAAAGTCCGGCTCACCCACACCGAGCGAGATGATGTCCTTCTGACCTTGAACAAGATCGAAGAACTCGCGAATCCCCGAGCGCGGAATGGCGCGGACGTGGCTCGCGATGCTCTGGTTTGGTTGGAACGGCGTTGCCATTGAGCGAGGGAAAGTAGAAAAAAAGAGCCCACCCAGCAAGCTTCGAAGCTCACCGGGCGGGAAAGGTTAGGCTGCAGCGGCGTCTTCTTTGCGCCGGAGAATGGGCTTGGCGTGGTTGGTGACGACTTCCTTGGTCACCTGGACAGCGACGATGTCCTCGCTGCTGGGAATCTCGTACATCACCTCGAGCATCAGCTTCTCGAGCAGGCTGCGCAGCGCGCGCGCGCCAGTGCCCTTCTTATGGGCCGACCCGGCCAGTGCGTGCAAGGCGTCGGAAGTGAACTCCAGCTCCACGCCCTCCATCCACAGCAGCTTTGAGTACTGCTTGGTGAGAGCGTTCTTGGTCTCAGTGAGGACGGAAATCAACTGCGCCTCGCTCAACTCGGCGAGCACGGTGAACATCGGCAAACGGCCGATGAACTCGGGGATGAACCCGAAACCGAGCAGATCTTCCGGCTCGACCTTGGCAAGCGCCTCGCACTTCTCGATGGGACTGGAGTCCTCCCCCTGCGCCGGGGCCCCGAAGCCGAGCGTGCGGCTGCCGAGTCGACGCTGGATAATGCTATCCAGCCCGACAAACGCGCCGCCGCAGATGAACAGGATGTTGTGGGTGTCCACCTTGATGTACTCCTGCTGCGGATGCTTGCGACCGCCTTGCGGTGGAACGTTGCAGATGGTCCCTTCCAAAATCTTCAGCAGCGCCTGCTGTACACCCTCGCCGGAGACGTCGCGTGTGATGGAAACGTTCTCGGTCTTGCGCGCTATCTTGTCGATTTCGTCAATGTACACGATGCCCATCTGCGCGCGCTTCACGTCGTACTCAGCGTTTTGGAGCAACCGCAAGACGATGTTCTCCACGTCTTCGCCCACGTAGCCAGCCTCGGTGAGAGTGGTGGCATCGGCGATGGCGAAGGGCACATCGAGAACCTTCGCAAGCGAACGGGCCAGCAACGTCTTGCCCGAGCCGGTGGGGCCGATGAGCAGTATGTTGCTCTTCTCAATGACCACGTCGTGGTGCGGCGTGGTATCGATGCCGATGTTCTCAGTGTGGGCCTTGTCGTGAAGGATTCGCTTGTAATGATTGTGAACCGCGACGGCCAAGGTCTTCTTGGCATGGTCCTGACCGATACACGCGAGGTCGAGCTGGCGCTTGATCTCGGAGGGCTTGGGCACCTTGAGCTTGGGAAGGGACTTGCGCTGATCGGCCTGAAGCTCCTTATCGAGGACGCTCTTGCAGACGGTGATGCAGTTGTCGCAGATGTAGACGCCGGGGCCGGAGATGAGCTTACGCACTTCCGCGTGCGATTTGCCGCAGAAGCTGCACAAGGTCAGGTTGGTCGGCCGGGCCATCGTTGTCGCTCCAATGCTTTGGTGCCATTACGGTGGCACACTACTCTTATCGGGCAATCCGGGAACTTCTTTACGAGAAACTACCACCTCGTCCACAAGACCGAACGCCTTGGCTTCTTCGGCGCTCATAAAATTATCGCGGTCGCAGGCCTTCTCGACCACATCTTCCGGCTGGCCGGTGTGCTTAGCGATGACAGAGTTCAAGCGCTGCTTCAGCTTGAGCATGTACTTCACGCGGATCTCCACGTCGCTAGCAGCCCCCTCGGCGCCGCCGAGCACTTGATGAATCATGATGTTCGCGTTCGGCAGGGAGAAGCGTTTGCCTTTCGCGCCAGCGGACAGGAGCACCGCGCCCATCGAGGCGGCTTGGCCGATGCAATAGGTATTCACGTCGCAGGTGATGAACTGCATCGTGTCGTAGATGGCGAGACCCGCCGTGACGCTGCCACCGGGTGAGTTGATGTAGAGGTGGATGTCCTTCTTCGGATCGGACATCTGCAGGAAAAGCAGCTGCGCGACGATTACATTCGCCACCATGTCGTCCACCGGCGTGCCGAGGAAGACGATACGATCCACTAGCAGACGCGAGTAAATGTCATACCCGCGCTCGCCGCGCCCAGTTTGTTCAACGACGTAAGGGATTGGAAATCCGGACATAACTTGTTTTTTCAATTCGCGCAACGTAAGTGAGTTGACGTCGCCGCGTCAAGCAAACCATCGTGGGGTGACCCCGTGACAGGTTATTCTACCACAACTTAGCGGGTTTGAGAAACTGGCGAGCGGGAGATTGTTCACTGCGTTCCATCTACCACTCATCAGGCACGTTCCCGCGTGAGGGCAGCCCGCGCCGCCGCTGTCTCGGCCACTTTCTTGCTTCGACCACGTCCCTGCCCCAATTCCATGCCGCCGTGCCACACCGCGCACTCGAACACACGGTCGTGGTCCGGCCCGCTGGCACTCAGCAACCGGTACTCGATCGGCTCGGGCGAACGCGCCTGCAATAGCTCCTGCAATTCGCCCTTCGGATTGTCCGCCGCAGGGTCGCTCTCGAAGTCGGCCAAGCCCTCGGCGAACTCGCGCAGCACGAACGCCTGCACTGCCTCGAAACCGCCGTCCAAATAAATCGCCCCAAGTAATGCCTCGAACGCATCGGCCAGAATCGAGGCCCGGTCACGCCCGCCGTTCGTCATTTCGCCGCGGCTCAGCATCAGATGCCCGCCGAGCCCGAGCTCCCGCGCCCGGTCCGCCAAGGCCGCCTCGTTCACCAGCCGAGCGCGCGTCTTCGTAAGCGCGCCCTCGTCGAACATGGGATGAGCGGCATAGAGCGCCCCGCTCAATGACAGCTGCAACACCGCGTCGCCAAGAAATTCGAGCCTCTGATTATGCTCGCGCGGACCGTTCGGCTCCGCGACGGCGGATGCATGCGTCAAGGCCTGCCGCAAGAGTGCGAGGGAATGAAAAGTGTAGCCGAGTCGTATTTGAAATAAATCGAGATCGGCCACGATGGAAAGTCCCGCGTCAGTCCGCGGCTCGCTGTGCGGTGGCTTGCGGCTCGATGATTGGTTCGGCAGAGGTTTCCGCTGCGGGGCTTGCGGCGGATACGGGGCTCGGACCGTGTTCCATCAACTGCGCCACCTGCCGCTGCACTTCCTCAAGCTGCGTGAGCTGCAAATCAGGATCGGGAATCGTGAAAAGATCGCCCGTCTTCGGGTGCTCATACACGAAGATTCGCCGGCCTTCCCGACGCAGTTGCTCCTTCACCTTCAGCAGGCGCTTGCGCTCAAGCATCACCGCAAGGATGTAACTGGCGGCGTGATAATGCGGGTCGTCCTGCTCGACGAGCTTGCGCAGCAGCGTCTCAGCCGTCTCCTTCTGAATCGGCTCCGGCGGCGCCAGCGGCGGTGCCAGATACACGCCCTGCCAGTGCGAGACGAAGCCTTTCGGCTCGCCCGTCGCGCCACCGTGCTTCTCTGTCCAGCATTTCTCGCACAGGTCGAGTCTCTGATACTCGTGCCGATGGTCAACGAGGACGGTGTGGTACGCCTGCTTGTCGGCGAAGCGCTGTTCGCACGCTTGGCAGGCATGGGCTCGGGACTGAATGTTCCAATCAATCATCGCAAAAAAAAATCATGCCGCGCGCGTCGCGCGGAAAATCCGCTCTGATTATCACCTGCCTTTGCGGGACTTCAATCTCTATTCCCATCTGCCGCCACGAGTTTGACTTTCGCCTTAGACGAGCCTTTACTCGGCTCGATGAACCGTATACTTCCCCGTTCGCTCTCCATCGCCGCCAGCTTGTTCCTCCCGTTCGTTCTCATCGCCGCCGAAGCGATTCCGACGCTTGAACTTCGTCCCGCGTGGCCGAACCTCAAAGTCGCCCGACCGCTCGCGCTCGAGCCGGCACCGGATGGCTCGGGTCGCCTCTTCCTCGCTGAGCAGGTCGGCCGCATTCTCATCCTGCCCAAGAATCGAGCCGCAACGAACACTCTCACCTTCTTCGACATCACCGCGCGCAAGACATACGTGAAGGATGAGGAAGGACTGCTCGGACTCGCCTTCCACCCGAAGTTCAAGGCCAACGGCAAGTTCTACGTCTTCTACTCCCAGCAAGAGCCGCTGCGCAGCGTAGTAAGCGAGTTCACCGTGTCCAAGAACGATCCGAACAAGGCCGACCCCGCCAGCGAGCGCATCCTGCTCACCATCGAGCGACCCTTCTGGAACCACGACGGCGGCGCGCTGCTCTTCGGCAAGGACGGTTACCTCTACATTAGTCACGGCGACGGCGGCCAGCGCGACGACCCGAATGACAACGCACAGAACCTCACCACGCTCCTCGGAAAAATTCTCCGCATCGACGTCGATTCACGCACCGGACCCCTCGCCTACGGCATCCCGAAGGACAACCCCTTCGCCGGACGCACCGGCACGCGCGGCGAGATCTGGGCTTTCGGCCTGCGCAACGTCTGGCGCATGAGCTTTGACCGCGAGACTGGCGGACTGTGGGCCGCCGACGTCGGACAGGACAAGTGGGAGGAGATTAACCTCATCGCGAAGGGCGGCAACTACGGCTGGAAGGTCCGCGAAGGGTTTCATCCGTGGAAGGAGTCTGCTCACAAGCACAGCCCCTATCTCGACCCTGTCCTCGAGTACGCCCACACGCTGGCTTTGATGAAGGAAACCTCCTTCTCCGAGCACAGCCCCGGCCTGAGCATCACCGGCGGCTACGTCTACCGCGGCAAGAAAATCCCCGCACTACAAGGCGCCTACGTGTACGGCGACTACAAGTCGGGGACAATCTGGGCCCTGCGCTACGACGGCAAGAAAGTCACCGCCAACGGCCAGATTGTGAAACCGAACCCTGTGCGCACCGTCGCTAGCTTCGCCGAAGATGCCGATGGAGAACTCTACGTGCTGCTGCTCAGCGGACAGATCCTCGAATTCGCCGCGCCGATTAAGGCCGCGTCAAATTGACCGACAGTAAATTCGCAACGCGATTGACAGCCGTCCGTCGGATTGGAAAATACCGTCCAGCTCAGTGCAGGAGAATGAAATTACCCGCGGCGGCCGTCTTGTCCCAATAGATTTGCTGAGAAGTCTCCCAAGCTTAACAAGTCGCCTTGGACGTGCGATGGATAGCGGCGGAAAAGCTGCCAAAAACAGATGGCAACGAAATATTTTACGGATGGAGATTAACGCCGCGGGTCTTCTTTGAAACGAAAGGCCGGCTTGCCGATGAGGTCGGTGCTGGTGATGGTGGCGCACCAATACTTCTCGATGTGCTGCACGACGAGGTCGGTGCCTTCGTAATGGCTGACGAAGGGGCGCATCTGCGAGTTGTACATCGTGTCAGTGAGATCCCGCACGAGGACGACATTGAGACCTAGCTTGACGAGTTGGCGGATGGCAAACGGCCGGCCGAGCACACACATGTTGGTGTGCACACCGAGAAAAAGAATCTGCGTGATGCCGCGCGCAGCTAGAAGATTCCACAGCTCCGCGCCGTTGTCGGTAATGGCGTCGTCGGGACCGATGGAAAGACCGGCGATCTGCCGTTTCCACGGCGGCACAATCTTGCATTTCACTTTGCAGTCGCAACCCATGTCGGTGTCGTCGATGGGAAACGCCGTCTCGCGGTCTGGATCGGGATAAAGCCAGCAGGTGCCCCAACGCTCGTGCTTGCTCTCCAACGGCACGGGCGGTTTGACAGTCGACGCAGCCTGCGCGCGTTTGCGCTGCGGGGTGTCCTTGTAAAAATCCGTGACGGTGCTGGGCGCGTGCACGATGAACACACCGCGCTGGCGCATCGCACGCAGCACTTCGTCCATGCGCGGCGTCATCTCATCAACGCGCGCAGCGGCCCCTTTGCACCAGTGATCGTCCCACATGTCGCAGACGATGACGGCAGTCTTCTTCGGATCCCACTGCGCCTCGCGCACGACCGGCTCGTACTTGCCGCCATTGACGGCATTGAGCGTCTGCACGCGCGGATGCAGTTTCAGTGGTTGAGCAAAAAGCATAAACGGCACCAGCAGGCTGGCGCAGAAAAGAAGGCGGTTCATGTCGGCGAGGCTAGCCGCCGATTGAACGCGACGCAATCTTCGTAACGCACGCCGTTGCCGCCAAAGATGTCGAGCGCCGAGCCGATGGTGAGGTCAATTTTGCCGCCGCCCTCACGTGTCACCTCTTCCAAATCCAGCGCCGAACGCGCGCCACCGGCGTACGTCGTCGGGATGGGCGAACCTTCCGCCAGTCGCTGCACCAATTCCAAATCCACGCCGCCACACAATCCTTCCACGTCGGCTGCGTGAATGAGGAACTCGTCGCAGAACGCCGCGAGCCGTTCGAGCTCGTGCCGGTTCACCTCCAACTCGGTGAACTTCTGCCAGCGATCCGTGACGACCCAGTATTTGCCGTCGCGCACGCGGCAGGAAAGATCAAGGACGAGGCGTTCCTTGCCGATGGCGGCGACGAGCGCACGCACGCGATCGAAATCAAGCTTCCCGTCGCGGAAGACCCACGAAGTGACGATGACATGGGACGCGCCGGCATCGAGCCAACCATTGGCGTTGTCCAGATTCACGCCGCCGCCCAAGTGCAGTCCGCCGGGGAACGCTGCGAGCGCTGCGCGTGCAGCCGCTTCGTTGCCGGACCCGAGCTGGATGACATGCCCACCTTTGAGGCCATCCTTTTTGTACAGCTCGGCATACCAACTCGCGGGCCGCTCGGAGACGAAGTTGGTGCGCAGGCCAGCGCCGCTGTCAGTCAGCGAGCCGCCGACAATCTGCTTCACCTTGCCTTCGTGAAGGTCAATGCACGGCCGGAACACGGGACGAACTTAACGGAGCGGCGAAGCGGAGTCCAGCGGCGACGCCTCACGGCACGAGCCAGTGGCCGGACCACGCTTGGCCGTTCCACTTGAAGCCAGCGCGGCGATGATGCGGTTCGCCCAATTCGAGCCAGTCGAGATTGTCGATCGTGGCGCGAATGAGAGCGAAGTGATTGCGGCCGGCGTCGTGATCGGGCGGCATCGGCAGGGCGAAAATCGGCTTGGCGATTTCGGAGCCGGGCGGGAGGGAGGCGGCGTAGTTGGCGCGGTTGGCAGGCGCGACCTTTTCCCACGTCTTGCGGGCGAGGTCGTCGCCGTGATGGATGGCGGTGGTGCCGCTAGCGCGTATCTGGACGCGCGTCCGCGGATCGAAGAAGAGCCACTGGGCGCGTGGGTCCCGCCGGAGTTGCTGCACCTTGGGGGCGCGAGCATCGGAATAGGCGGTAAGCGTGTGCGAAGCGGCGCTGGCCTCGCGGAGGACGATGATGCGGGTGGCAGATTGGCCGTTGTCGGCCGTCGCGAGAGCAGGCGTACGGAAGGGATCATTCGCAGTGCTCGCAGCGGCTTCGAGCCGTTGCCAGAGCTGCTCGAGAAGTGCGGGAAGTTCGGCAGGACAAGTATCCACGCGCCATTCCTGCCATTGGTTGGCTCTGGAGGCAAGGGGTTGGTGGACACTTACATCTCGACAGCTAGCAGCGACGTGCTTAAATGCCTTCGGCTTTAAGCTCAGTTTTTAGCTCTCTATGAAACCCACTCCTTCCTCTCGAAAGGGACTTCTCGCCGGCGGCAATTGGATTGTGGACCAAGTCAAGATTGTTGACGTCTATCCGCAGCGCGAAAGGCTCGCAAACATCCGCAGCCAGTACGAGGGCACCGGCGGCTCGCCTTACAACGTGGCGATCAACCTCGCCAAGCTGGGCGCGCGCTTCCCGATTCACGGGGCGGGTCTGGTAGGCAAGGACGCGTTTGGCCAATACATTCTGGATGATTGCCGGCGCAACAAAATCGATGCGCGCCAGATCCGTGTCACATCGGCCGCCCCCACTTCCTACACCGACGTGATGACGGAGGAACAGGGACGTCGCCGCACTTTCTTCCACAACAGGGGCGCGAATGCCCTCTGGGACGGCAGTGAGCTGAATTTCGCTCGCTCCAAGGCGCGCATCTTCCACCTAGGTTACCTGCTGCTGCTGGATGCGCTGGATGCGCCGGACAAGAATTACGGCACCAAGGCCGCTGCGCTTCTTGCCGCTGCGCAAAAGGCTGGCATGAAGACGAGCGTGGATGTGGTGAGCGAGGACAGTGACCGCTTCAGCCGCATTGTCACCCCTGCACTCCGGCACGCCGACTACGCGATCCTCAACGAAATCGAAGCGGGCAAGACCGCGGGATTCAAGATACGCCTGCCCGACGGCGAGTTGGACACCACGGCGCTGCGCCACGCCGCCGGTGCCTTGCTGCAAATGGGCGTGCGCGAGGTGGTGGTGATTCATTTCCCCGAGGGGGGCTTCGCCCGCACGCGGGACGGCGAAGACACGTGGCAGGCATCGCTCAATCTACCGACCAAGTACATCGGGGGCACAGCCGGCGCGGGGGACGCCTTCTGCGCCGGTGTGTTGCTCGGGTTACATGAGGGCTGGGAAATGCAGAAATGCCTGCTCACGGCCGTCTGCGCCGCTGCGGCCTCTCTAGCTGATCCGACATGCACCGCGGGGATGAAGCCGCTCAGCACCGTGCTGGCGCTGGCCAAGAAATACAAACCGCGCCGCGGACTGACGCCGGAGTGCTGACGCGCAATTGCGAAGTGGCTTGAACGACAAAACCCACCAGTGATGGCGGGCTTTGCTGTTTAAAGGATTGCTGAACGCTAGGGTTACGCGCGTTCCATGTATTTGCCCGTGCGTGTGTCCACCTTGATTTTCTCGCCGGTCTTGATGAAAAGCGGGGCTTGCATGCTGATGCCGGTCTGGAGCGTGACCGTTTTCTGCATGTTGTTGGCTGAGTCACCGCGAATTCCTTCGGGCGCGTCGGTCACCGTGAGCACCACGCTGGACGGCACCTCCACCATCACGACCTTCTCCTGAACGGAGGTCACGGTGACCACACCGTTCTCGATGAGGTAATTCTTGCCATCGCCGAGGATGTCCGGGTTCACGTTCACTGTTTCGTAGGTTTCGGGATCGGAGAAGACGTAATCGTCGCCGTCCTTGTAGCTGAACTCCATCTTCTTGGTAATCAGCGGCACGGTTTCGATTTTCTCGGCAGTGCTGAAACGCACGTCGGCAGACTTGCCGGTGCGGATGCTTCGAAGAGTGACCTGCACGAAGGCGCGCAGGTTACCCGGCGTACGATGTTGGCACTCGAGCACCACGGAGACTTCGCCATTCATCACCACGGCGGTGCCGCGGCGTAATTCAGTTGCTGTTATTGCCATAAATTAATTCCGCTCTCCCGTTGACAGGACGGTAAACGGGTTGGTCACGATAGCGGAACAGATGATGAAGACAAGCCTTTGTTTTCGGGGGCGAAAGGCTGGTGCGCCTCATTTCGGCGAGAGGCCGTTCTGCGTCTCGGCGGCCGTGGCAGTGAACTTCTGGACGCGTTGCAGACCCTCGAAGATATCTTCCGGTGCGAGCTGCTTGGAGACCTCGTCGCGCACGCTCACCGCTCGTGGTTCGCCGCGGCGGATGGCGAGCGTGAGCCACTTGTACGCCTCGGCGCCATCCTTCTTCACTCCATCTCCTTTGAAGCAGAGAATGCCATAGTTGAGCATCCCTGGAGGAAAAGCCTGTGCTGCCGACAGCTCAATCCACTTCACGGCCTCGGCCGCGTTCTTCTCCACACCGAGTCCGTCGCGATACACGATACCAAGGTTATCCTGTGCTTGTGCGTCACCGGCCTCGGCTGCTTTGCGCGTCCAGTTCAAACCATTCTTCAAGTCCTTGGCCACGCCGACACCGAGCAGGTACATCGCGCCGAGCTCGGATTGCGCCTTCACGTGTCCTTGGCTGGCAGCTTTCGCGTACCAGCTGGCCGCCTCGGCGAGGTCCCGCCCCACCCCATCGCCGCCGACCTGATAAAGCGCGCCAAGGAAAAACTGCGACTTCATGTCGCCCGCTTCGCCCGCCTTGCGGAACCATTTTGCCGCCTCAAGCAGATTGCGCGTGACGCCAGTGCCGTCGCGGAAAAGCATCCCGAGGTTAGCTTGCGCGCCGGAATCGCCCGCCTCCGCGGCGGACCGCGTCCACTTGAGTCCCTCCGCCACGTCCTTCTCGACACCGATGCCTTGGAGATACATCGCGCCGAGGTTCGACTGGGCATCCACGTTCTTCTGATCGGTGGCAAGCTTGAGCCACTTGAACGCCTCCTTCGGATTTTGTGCTACGCCAAGGCCGCGGTAGTGCAGCGTGCCAAGTTTCATCTGCGCATCCGCGTCGCCCTTCTCGGCCATCTTGCTAAGCCCAGCGGCCGCCTTCTTGAAGAGGTCCGTCGCCTTCGGCAGGTCGCGTTGCGCCCCCTGTCCTTCGAAATAGAGTGCCGCTTGGCGGTACTGCGCTTTCACATGACCCTGTACGGCGGCCTTGCCGCTCCAGTGAAAGGCTTCGATGAAGTTCTGCGCCGCGCCGCGCCCAGTCGCGTGACGTTCACCGAGGAGGTACTGCGCCTCCGCCTCGCCCTTCTCAGCACGCGTCTTGAGCGCCTTGAGATCCGGCGACTGCGCGATGGCAAAAAGTGGGGCGAGGAGAAGCGCGGCGACAATGCTGCCGCAGCGGAGGGTGATTGATTTCATAAATCCGGAGGCGCGGCGAAGATAACCTCGAAGGGCGATAATTCAAGACTCCATTTGGCTACGCGGCTCAGGCCAGCTCCAACTGGCTGGCCTCGACCTTCACCGCGGCGGCTTTGCCTATGAAGTCGAGCCTCAGCAGCACGGTGGTCATGCCGTAGCGCTCCTCCACCCAGCCCTCCTGCCCGCGCAGAGGTCCTGACTTGATCAGCACCTTGCGCCCCACGCCGATCTCCGGCACAAGCTGAATCTCCACATTCGTCTCCACCGCCGCGAGGATCTCTTCGAGCTGGAATTCAAACAGCGCCTGGTCGCTCACCTCGAGCAGGTTCGCCACGTAATCGCTTTGGAAGATCTTCTGCCGGCCCAAGGGCGGCATCTTGAGAAAAACGTAGCCGGGAAAAAGCGGCTTCTCGAACGTGGCCGTCTTGCCGCGGTAATTCTTCACGCTGCGATAGGTGACCAGCGTGGTCGGCAGACCTTCGCGCTCGCAGTAGGCGCAGAGTTTCTTCTCGCAACGGGGCCGCGTGTGGGCCACGAACCAAATCGGCGTGTCATCCATCCGCGTTCTTGTGACAAACGACAGCAGCGAAGGCAAGCGTGCGAGAAATCTACTTCTTCAGAAACGCAAGCAGGTCTGCCAGTTCTTGTCGCGTCATTGTGGTCTCCAGCCCCTGCGGCATGAGCGAGAGGGATGATGCCTCCAGCCGTGCAATCAGGCGGCGCGGGATGCTCTCCGTCACCCCGCCGGTGCGCCGCAGCAGCACCGCCTCGGGCGATTCGCTCACGATGATGCCGGTCAGGCTACGGTTGTCGCGCGTTTCCACGTCATAGCTCGTGAAGCCCGGCAACACTTCGAGGTCAGGTACGAGGATGTGCAGCAACAATGCCTCGGCCGGTTGATTACGCACGCCCGTGAGATCGGGACCGACCGCCGCACCTTCGCTCCCATGCGTATGGCAGGCCGCGCAGGTGCGGAGATAGGCCGCCTTGCCCGCCGCCGCGTCGGCCTTCATCGCCAGCACTGGCTTGTGCTCCTCGAAAGCCTTCATCCGATCGCCTGACTGAACGGCCCCGAACAGCTTCGTTGCCCGCGCAACTACATCCTTGTTCGCCGATTTACCTAACTGCGCCCGCCGCTGCGGCGTGACCGCGAAGAGAGGCACCGTGCCGGCATCGATTGCATCCAACAACGCCGGCCACGCTGTTGACTGCTCGAACACCGCACTCAACACCGCCTCCCGCACCGGCGGCGAATGACCTCGCCAACGTGAGCGTTCCAGCAGTGCGGTGATGCGTTGCACATCACGTAGCTGTGCCAAGGACCGGACAGCGGGGAGCTGTATCTCTGCCGGTTCCTCAAGTCGAAGTAGGCCGGCGAGCGTGTCGCCGGCTCGTGCCGATGGCGCGTGCGCCAGAAGTTGGATGGCATCCAACCGCGCGGCTATCGGCTGCTGTCGGTCGCTTGCCTGTTTTACCGCGGCAGCGAAGAGCCGGTCCATCTGTGTGCGAGCCGCGGCCGGCAGCGAATCATACAGGCGAATTCCCTTGGCGTCGGTGTTCTGGCGGAAACCTTCGCCTAGCCCGGTGAGCAGTGCAATCTGCGCTGGTTCAGAGAGCGCCGCTGTCAAATGGCGTTCAATGACCCGCGCGACTGTATTCGTTTGCTGACGTGCGGCAATCATCCGGCCCAATTCATGCAGTGCCGGGGAATGTTCCTGAACGTGAAGTCGAGCCGAGGCCGTTTCTAGGAGGGCAACAGAGTTCGTGCCCACGGCCACGAATACCGCCGCGCGCGTCCAACGGTCGTCACCCGCGCGTGCGAGGATTTCCACGAGCGCGGATAATTGTGCGGTCTCCGACGCGTTGGTGAGCATGAGTGCGCACTGGAAACGGACCCTCGGATCGGGATCGCTGGCTCGCGCGATAGCGGCTTGGGCGAGCGCCGGGTTCGCAGGCAAGAGCGGCTCCGCGAGGCGGAGGGCCGTTTCGCGCACAAGCGAATGCTTGTCGTCGAAGGCGGATACCAGTTGCTTCGCATCAAGCAGGCCGCGTGCGGCTAGCAGGTGCAATACATGGAGGCGGACCTGTTCATTCACGCCGCTGGATGTGCCTGTCTGCAGCAACTTCATCGGCGGGTTTTGTGATTCGATTAACAGCCGATGTGCGGTGGTGCGGTCCCAGACGTTGGCTGCGCCGAGCTCTTTTACCAGCTCATCGGGCGCGCTCTTGGAGAAGTTCACCAGCTTCCTACCCGACGAGGTTTTGGAAGATACGATGCGCCAGATACGGCCCCTGTCCTTGCCGCTTTCGAAGTCGGTCGTGGCGCGCACCGCCTCGGGCAGGTACTGCGGGTGATCAATCGTCTTGCGGTACATGTCGCAGACATAGAGAGCGCCATCAGGGCCGTTGGCCGTGAAGACGGGGCGAAACCACGTGTCCCGCGTGGCGAGAAATTCGCGGCCCGGCGCGGCGACGCGCGCGGTGAAGGTGGCGCCATTGGGCGAGAGGATTTGCCGCTGCACAAGGTTCTGCGCCGGTTCACAGACGAAGGCGTTGCCGACATGCGCGGGCGCGAGTGCGTCACCGCCGAAGATCGTGATGCCGCAGGCGGAGGTGAACGTGCCCGCATGAGGTGCGGCGAGCAGGCTCGGCATGAAGCCCGCCGTGGTGGTGTCCGCGCTGAGTGGCCAGACCTTCGCAGTGGCTCCGGGCGCGGCGGCCTCGTGCACGAACTCGGTGAGAGCAAAGTGAGAATTACGCGCTGCGTGCCGCGGCTCGAGTACCACGTGCTGAAGAGGATTGCGATTCGAGCAGACGAAGCGTCGGCCAGCGGCGTCAAAGGCCAGTCCGAACTGCGCCTGTCCGCCGAGCACTTCGAAGGCAAACGTGTCTGGGTGAAAACGCGAATCGTTCTTCGTGAACGGCACGGGCGATCGGTCTGGGTGCAGCGGCGAGGTGATCTGCCCACCGACGAGGCCGCTGGTGAGGTAAACCCAGCCGTCCAACCCCAGCATCGGATGACTCACGCGGAGCTGCTCGGTGCTGTTCGTTCCGAAACCGGTGAGGACGACCTTCCGTAGGTCAGCACGGCCGTCGCCGTCGGTGTCCTTCAGATAGAAGATATCCGGTGCGCAGGTGACGAACAGGCCGCCGCGCCACGGCAGCACACCACTCGGAAATGTGAAGCCGGCAGCGAAGACGGTGCGTTTCTCGAAACGGCCGTCGTTATCTGCATCCTCCAACAACGCGATGACACCATGCGTGGGCGGGGGCGTCTTGCCGAAGTGCGGATAGCCGCGGCTCTCGGCCACGAAGAGTCGACCGCGCTCGTCGAACGCGATCGCAACGGGCGAGGCGGTTTCCGGCTCAGCCGCAACCAATTCGACGCGCAGTCCTTCCTCAATCTGGAATGACTTGCGCGCTTGCTCAGGCGTGAGAGGGCTGTCTGCCGCAGCGAGATTGAATGCCGCGGCAGACGCGAACCAAAGCGCGGCGGGAAACTTCATCGAGCGGCTTCGGACGATTACTTCTTGGTGGGCGCAGGCGCGGAGACGACCTGCGCGATGCCAATCACGCCGCAGGCGATTCGCGGGCCGGCGTTGCCGACTGGTTGACCACCGTCGTCGGGCTTGGCGTGCACGATCACGCCGCGACCAATGACAGGATTCTTCAGGCCAGCCAGCGTGATGTTGTCTACGACCATCTCGTACTTGGCCTTGCCGTTCGCGTCGGCCTGCAGATTGCCGAGATCACCCGCGTGGCGCTTGCCACCGTTCGGCAGGCCGTGATCATGCTTCTCCGGATTGTAATGGCCACCAGCGCTCGCGCCATCGGCGGACGTGGCGTCGCCGAACTCGTGGATGTGGATGGCGTGTTTCTGATTCGGCGTGAGGCCTTCAATCTCGGCTACGATCTTGATTTTCTGGCCCTCTTGGATGAAGCGCACGGTGCCTTTGCACTTGTTGCCGGCGGTCGGTTGCATCACGGCAACGAGCTGCTTCACACCGGTCCACGCGTTGGCATGGCCGTGAGTGTCGCCGTGTGGAGCGGCTGCACGAAGCTGAGTGGCGAGGGTGAATGCGGCGATGGCGATGAGCGGGATTAGTTTCATAGGGTTTTAGTTCTGCGGAAAAACGACGCATAAAGACAGCATTTAATTCGAAGCCTCATGGGCCGGCAACCCTCTCCTCTGGCAATGGGGCGGCCACTCATAGGGCGGTCAGTCGGCGCGTGATTAATTTGCGCACTTCAGGCAACTGGCTCTTGGCGATGAGTTGCGCGGCACGCGCCTTGTCCACCGCGACGGCTGGTTCGAGGCCGTACCAAATCATCAGCGACAGATTCGTATCTGCGGCGTCTTCCGCGTGCGCAAGGAGAGGTTCGGCGACGGCCCAGCGGTCTGGCACAGGAAGTTTCTGTAGTGCCGAAGCGAGGGCGAGTCGGACGAACGCGGACTTCTCGTCGCGCGCTAACGCGCCGAACTTCGCCAGCACGGCAGGTGTAACGGCCTTGTCATCAGCGAGGAACTGGATAGTCCACCAGCGGACGTGCTCGCTCGGATGGGCGAGAAGTTTCTCGAGCGCGCTGGCATCGAGCGCGCCGGTGACACGCATCGACCAGAGTGCGCGAAGTTTGTGCGGCTCGCTCGGCGCCTGTTCGAAGAACTTCTGCAGCGCCAGGCGCGTTGTGGCGGCGAGTTTGCCGGCGACGGCGCGTTCCTGAAGCAGCCGCTGGGCGTGGCGTGGGAACCATTCGTTGCGGTGCGTTAGAAGTTTTACCAGATCCGCGTCGCTGAGCTTGGCGAGATTAAGCGCGCCGGCGAACTTCGGCATGCCGTGGGTGATTTTGTAGATGCGGCCGGTTTCGCGGTGGACACCGTCGGCGTCGTTCTCATGGCATTCGCCGATATCCGACCAGTCGGCGATGTACACGCCGCCGTCCGGGCCGTAGTCGAGCTCGACCGCGCGGAACCAGACGTCCGTCGTCTTCGCGAAGTCCGGACCATGCTTGGCGACATAGCCACTGCGGTGGCGCTCGAGTCTATCGCTGTTGATGCGCAGGCCGTGCAGATTGATTGTGAAGAGCAGGTCGCGGTATTTCTCCGGCCAGTTATCGCCCTGATAAATCATCAGGCCTGAGTGCGCGTGGCCGCCGCCGGCTTGGTCGGTGCTGGGGCTGACGCCCTTCTTCACGTCGCCCCATTTCTCCCCGGTATCCCAGTGGAAATGGTCGGCGGTCTGCTCCATGAGCTGATAGGTGTTCGTCTTGAAATGCTCGCCGTACATCCGGCGGTAATACGCGCCCGGCACGATGTGCCAGAGGTGACCGATGACGGTGTTGATGAGGAAGAGTTGGCCGTGGGCGTCCCAATCATGGCCCCACGGGTTCGTCGTGCCGTGAGCGACGACCTCGAAAGCCTGGCTCGTCGGATGGTAGCGCCAGACGCTGCAATTGAGCTTCGTGCGCTGGTCGACCGGCGTGCCAGGCTTACCGACAACCGAGGTCGCCTGAATGCCATGCCGTCCGTAGAGCCAGCCGTCCGGTCCCCACTTGAGGCCGTTGACGATGTTGTGTCGAATCTTGCCTCCATCCCAACCATCGAGAATCACCTGCGGCGGGCTGTCGGGGATGTCGTCGCCGTTGGCGTCGGGGATGAAGAGTAAATCCGGCGCGGCGAGCGCCCAGACGCCGCCGAAGCCGACTACGACGCTCGTAAGCTTCTGCGCCTTGTCCCAGAAAACTTTCCGCTTATCGAAGCGCCCGTCGCCGTCTGTGTCCTCGAGAATCACGATGCGGTCGTACTGATTCATGTTGAAATTAATCTTGTTGTCGTCGTAGGTGTGGCACTCAGCAACCCAGAGTCGGCCACGGTCGTCGAACGTGATGCCAATCGGCTGGGCGACGTCCGGCTCGCCAGCGAAGAGCGTGGCGCGGAAGCCGTCCGGAAGCTGGAGGAGCTTGGCTGCATCAGCGGGTGCGAGCGGTTTTGCGGGAGCCTTCTTCGGCGGCTCGGCGGCAAGAACCGCCAGAAGCAGCATCATTGCGGCTGCGAGAGCGGCGGAACGGAGAACGGTTGTCTTCATGCAGTGGCAGAACTTTTACCCACGACCCTCAGGCAAGGCAAGCCGCTGTGCTTGCCCGCATCCGGATTTTTGTGGGCAATCACGGCAACACCACCGAGCACGACCGACGCGACATCGGGCTGATAGCTTCTACTGTGACACTGTAAAGTAATCATGTTAGGTGAGGATAATCGGATAGGCGGGCCTTCGGGGAAGGTCGGGGTGGTGCGGTCTTTTTCGACAACGAGCTCGAAATGGTTCGCCTCAATGTCAAAGATTCTGCCCTCCTTCCCCGCCGTGAGCTGCTTATGCTCCGTCTTGCCGTCAGCTTTCTTTCCGGAGCCGGGGTTGTGACGGTCGCCGAGGCTGGGGTTGCGGCTGGCGTGTTCATCCTTCTTACAGGCGGTGGGGGTGAGAGCCGCGCCAAAGGCGACCACGAGGGGGAGTAGTTTATGGTCGTGTTTTCTTAGTGGCTGGTTTCCGTCGGCTTGCTTTTTGCGAGAGCGTTGGTTGGTCCTGATGAGGTCTCGCCGCGAGCGGCGGTGGACCCAAAGCGTTTCTCCATCCACTCGTAAAGCACTGGAAGCAGAAGCAAGGTGAGGAAGGTCGAAGAAATGATGCCGCCGATGACAACGGTGGCGAGGGGTCGCTGCACCTCGGCACCCGCGCCGGTAGCGATTGCCATGGGCACGAAGCCAAGTGAGGCAACGAGGGCTGTCATGAGCACGGGGCGTAAGCGGGTCAGCGAACCTTCCACGACAGCGGTTCGAAGATCCTTGCCCTGCTCGCGTGACTGGTTGAAGTAGGCAATCATCACCAACCCGTTGAGGACGGCCACGCCGCTTAGAGCGATGAACCCCACCGCTGCTGTGATGCTGAAGGGCATCTCCCGAAGCCATAGCGCTGCTACTCCGCCCATCGCCGCGAGCGGAATACCGGAATAGACGAGCAACGCCTGCCGCAGCGAACCGAATGCCATGAAGATGAGGACAAAGATGAGTGCCAGCGCTGAGGGCACCACCACCGCCAGCCGCGTGCGTGCTTGCTGAAGATTCTCGAATTGTCCGCCGAATTGAATGAGGTATCCGTCCGGCAGTTTGACCTGTTCCCGGATGGTTTGCTCAGCGGCACGGACATAGCCTTCGATATCGCGGGTCTTAAGGTTGACCATGAGTGCAGCGCGGCGCTGACCGTCGTCGCGCTGGATGGGTTCCACAGTCTTGTTTGTGGTGAAATCCGCCACTTTGCCGAGCGGCAGTATGCCCGAGGCGCCGACACGCAGGGGAATCCGTTTCATCTGCTCCTCATTGGCCCGCAACTCCTCCGGCAGCCTCACCACAATATCGAAGCGACGATTGCCCTCGATGAGTTGACCGACGACCTGACCCGCGAGCGCGGTATGGACAGCCTTGTTAACCTCGCCAGCCTGCACGCTGTAGTCGCGCAACACTTCGCGGCGAATGTTCATCTGCAACTGCGGTGTGCGCCCCTCGGTCTCATATTCGACCTCGGCGACGCCGTCTGTATTTTCGAGAATAATCTTAATTTGCTCGGCGAGGGGTTCGAGCACGTCGTAGTCATTGCCAAAGATTTTCACCGCTAGCTCGGCCTTGGTGCCTTCGAGCATTTCGTTGAAGCGCATCTCGATGGGCTGAGCGGAGAGGACGTCGTAGCTGGGGTTGATTTTCTTGAGCTCCTTTTCAATCTGTTCGTTCAGTTCCGCCTTCGTCCGCGGACGGCCCACCGTGCGCGGCCATTCGGCGATGGGCTTGTAAAAGATGTAAACGTCGCTCTCGTTCGGTGGCATGGGGTCGGAGGCGATGGCACTCGTGCCGATGCGCGTGAAGATGCGGGTAATCTCTGGGAACTCCGCGCGGAGCTTCGTTGTCACCTCGATGTCGGACCGCAGCGATTCCTCCATGCTCATGCCCACGGGTTTGTAGAGCATGGAGGTGATGGAGCCTTCGTCGAGCTTGGGTACGAACTCGGTGCCGAGGCGGGTGAAGAGCCAGAGCGAACCCGCGAATAGGATCGCGACGGCAACGATGATGAGAGGGCGGCCTTTGAACGCCCTGTGCAGCATCGGCTCGTAGAGGCGCTTGGCGAAGCGTATGAGACGATTGTCGCCCTCGTGGATGTTCCCCCGTAACACGAGGGAGCACAGCGAAGGCATGAGCGTCACCGCCAATACCAGCGAACCGCCCAGCGCGAGCATCACGGTGAGCGCCATTGGGTAGAACATTTTCCCCTCGATACCCGTGAGCGCGAGGATTGGGACAAAGACGACGGTGATGATGAGCACGCCGAAGAACATCGGGCTGGCCACCTGCTGGCTCGCGGCAAGGACGGTGTGGGCGCGTTCCTCGACGGTGAGGGCGCGACCAAGCTTCTGCTGCCTTTGTCCGAGTTGGCGGACGATGTTTTCCACGATGACGACCGCGCCATCGATGATGAGGCCGAAATCAATCGCGCCGAGGCTCATCAGGTTGCCGGAGATGCCGAAGTGTCTCATGCCGGTGAGCGCAAAAAGTAATGAGAGCGGGATGGCGGCGGAAACGATGAGCGCCGCGCGCCAGTTGCCAAGCAGGAGAAGGAGCACTACAACCACCAGCACCGCCCCCTCGAAGAGGTTCTTCTCCACCGTCCACAGGGTGCGGGCGATCAGCTCTGAGCGGTCGTACTGAATCTGGATCTCGATGCCAGCCGGAAGCTTGGTCTGGATTTCCGCGATGCGCTTCTTGACGCGCTCGACCACTTCACGGCTGTTCTCGCCCGCCAACATCATCGTGGTGCCGATGACTGTCTCCTTACCGTCGAGCGTGGCCGCGCCGGTGCGGAACTTCGTGCCGAGCTTCACCTCCGCCACATCCTTGACGAGCAGTGGCTTGACCCCGGCGCCGAACTTGATTGGAAGGTTCGCAATATCCTCCACCGACCGCACGCGACTCACGGCTCGGATGGTGAGTTGCTCGCCGCCCCGGGTGATAATACCACCGCCGGAGTTCTCCACGTTCTGCGCAATGAGGTCGGCGAGTTCGCTGAAGGTGAGATTCACCTCCGTGAGCCTGTCGGGCTTTGGCTGGATGACGAACTGCTTCTCATACCCGCCAGTCTCGTTGATTTCCGCGATACCCGGTACGGTGCGCAGCAGCGGCTTGATGGTGTATTGCTGGATTTCGCTCAGCGCGAGGAGTTGCTCCAGCTCCGTCGCGGGCTTGTTCGTGGCGTCGGCGCGGTAGCTGACACTGTAGTAGAGAATTTCCCCGAGACCGGTCGAGATGGGCGCGAGCTTGGGTAGCACCCCGGCTGGCAACCGTTCCAGCACGCCCTGCAACCGCTCGGCTACGAGCTGGCGAGAACGGTAAATATCGGTGCCGTCCTTGAACTGGAGGGTGACTTGCGAGAGGCCGAACTTGGTGATGGAGCGCATCTCCTCGACACCGGGGAGCCCGGCCATTTCCAGCTCGATGGGCTGGGTAACGAGCTTTTCCGACTCCTCGGCGGCGAGCGCGGGGACCTCGGTATTAATTTGAACTTGGATGCCCGTGATGTCCGGCACGGCATCAATGGGCAGGTGAAGGGCGGACCAAAGCCCCACGCCGAGCAGCGCGACGGCGCCGAGGAAGACGACAGCGCGCTGGCGAATCGAAAATTCAAGGATGCCGGAAAGCATAACGCGGTGTCAGAGCTTGATGCAGATTTTACCGAGCGCGAACACCATGCCCCCATAACATACCAGCATGATTCCCACCGAGACGCCGAGCGTCGGATAGAAAACCACGGCTCGTTTCAGCAGTGTGGGCAGTATGAGGAATACGCGCAGCGACGCCAGTACGACGCAGAAGATGCTCGCCGAGAGGGCAGCTCGCCTTGCCCACGTCCCGCGTGTGATGCCAGAGCCAGACGAAGATCAACAGGGATGTGAGCGATAATGACACGAGGAGATCGCCGGCGAACGAGCTCTGCTTCGGGATTTCAGAGACGGCCACCAGTACGGCAGCCGAGAGCCCAAGCTTGATAATTATGGAGGTCATTTATCCTTCTCGACCGTGCCCGTATTGACCAACAGCAGCGATACGCCGGTGAGTTGCTCCAACTGAATCACTGCTTCCAGTGCCTCTTTTTTGGTATCTAACAATCCCTGCGCCGCTTCGAGGCATTGTTTCTGGAGTTCGACGTAGGTAGCAATGGGCACAGCGCCGAGCCGATAATGCCGGTCGGCGACTTCCGCGGCTTCCTTGAAGTGCCGCACGGCATCGGGTTTCCATTTCGTCATCTCACGAAGCTTCGCCTCGTAAGTCAGTGCAGCTTCGAGAACCTTCCGCTGGATCTCGCGCTCAGTGACGCTAAACGAGACCTCCGCCTGCATTCGACGCGCCGCGGCGACCTCGATGTTCCCCTTGTTCTGATTCCACAGCGGCACCGGCACCGAGAGACCCACACCGATGATGCGCTCGCGGTTGTTCCCGTTGCGTTCCTCAGAGAGGATGGGGCCGATGCTGATGGTGGGATAACGTTCGTTCTTCGCCAGATCCACGCGGAAACCCTGTTGCGCCAACTCCGCCGCACGCACACGCAGCTCGAAGCTGTTCGTTCGCGCCAGCGCGATGAGGGCCTCGGCCTTCTCCGCCGGCCGGAAGAGCAAATCGGGAGGGGCGATGGACAGGCGTACCCCCGCCGCAACGCCGCGCAGTTGGTTCAACTCCAGCGAGGCCGACTGCGCGGCCAGCAGCGCCTCACTCGCCTTGCGCTGCGCGTTCAACTCCGTCGCCTCGATGACGCGCATCTCGAGCAGCGGTGTCAGGCCCGCGGGATCACGCTGCACGAGCACTTCACGCAATGCATGGAACCGGCTGGCCACTTCGCTCGCGGCGTCAGCCTTTTCCTGCGCGGCGAACAATCCGTAGGCCAGCGTCCGCACGCGACCGGCGAGCGCGAGCTTGAAGCGCGCGTAGCCCAACTCCGCCAATTCGATATCGTAATTCGCAATGGCCTTGCGCAAGCCGATGCGCCCGGGCCACTCAAACGGCTGCACCACGGAGACCGACCAGGCGACTCCTTCGCTGCGCAGGCCAGCGTCGCGCGCCGTCTTCTGGCCGACGCTGCTGCTCACTTCGGGGTTGGGAAGCAGGCCGGCCGTCTTGCGCCCAGCCTTCGCGGCGATGATTTCAGCCTCGTAAAACCTGAGCTCGGGGTTCTTCAGCAGCGCCTCCTCCACGAGCAGGTCGAGCGTGACGCTGTTCGTGGGCGACGACGGCGCTTCGGCAGCAAAGGAATTCAACGCGACGCATTCCAAGGCGGCCAGCAAAGTCAATTTCCAGAAATAGGTTCGTTTCATAAATAAACACCAACAGTTTAGTTCAATAAGGAATCGCAAATCGGCGGTGTGCAGGCAAACCGGGCCTGCGGGAGGCACCTCGCGAGGAACAGGATGGTCTTCATACGCGCAACGGTAAATCTAGCCTAGTAAACCGTCAATGCTGACGGTGTGCGAGAGATTGAACGGCAGACTGGCCTCGATTTCTACACAGACCTTTCCGAGGAGGCGCAGAACAGGATGGAGGTTGCGAAAGCCGAGCGGCGGGGTTTTTTGTCGGGACCGATTAATTGCAAAAAGTGCTATTCAGACGAATATTTATGCAAGCCAATCCATCCAAACAGGATATAAACTTGGGACAAAAACAATTTCCTATCAATTACTTGCGGAAGACTCACCCATGATCACGCTGACGGATACCGGACCAAGCCATACCTGCCAAGGCTACACGCGCCGTGATTTTCTCCGCATCGGAGCCATGGGCGCGGGCGGGTTGACGCTGGCCAATTTGCTGGGCGCCAAGGCGCGTGCAGCGGAGACGGGAAATCACTTCCTGAAGGATAAGTCGATCGTCATGCTCTTCCTGCATGGCGGGCCGCCGCACATCGAGACCTTCGACCCGAAAATGTCGGCCCCGGTCGAGA